>NZ_QTNK01000001.1:0-988429 GCF_003603595.1 Streptococcus sp. AM28-20 | reverse complement strand
TATAAAGAAGTGAAGGAAACCCCAGCTGAGCCTAAGGGTAACGTCTACGTACACTATGTAGATACAGAAGGTAAGACCATCAAGTCAGATGTGACTGACGAAGATGCTCAACCAGTGGACAAGGACTACGACACAGTTGTAGACAACCGTCCACAAGAGATTGAATTCGAAGGCAAGACCTATGAATTGGTTCCAGCAGGTAACTACACAGTAGGTGAAGTGGATGACCAAGGTCACTTGAAGTCAACAGACCCAACAACTGGTAAAGTGATCGAAGGTGATAAGAATGTCACTTATGTATACAAACTGAAGGAAACCCCAGCTGAACCTAAGAAGGGTGAAGTCATCATCACTTACGTAGATGAAAATGGTAAGGAAATCGAAAAACCTCGTCAAGATACACCAAACTCACCGTATGATACACCATATAACACTACTGAGGAAGGTGAAAAACCGAATACTATCAAGACACCAGATGGTAAGACCTATAAGATCGTACCAAAAGGTGACTACCCAGTAGGTAAAGTTGACGAAGATGGACACTTGGAATCATCTGATCCAGTTAAAGGTAAAGTTGACAAACCAAAATCAACCATCACTTACGTTTATAAAGAAGTGAAGGGTAACGTCTATGTTCACTATAAGGATACAGAAGGAAATGAGTTGAAGCCTTCTGTAACGGATGAAGAAAATCAACCGGTTGATAAGGATTACAACACAGTCGTAGATAACCGTCCACAAACCATCGAAAAAGATGGTAAGACTTATGAATTGGTTCCAGCAGGTAACTACACTGTTGGTGAAGTGGATGACCAAGGTCACCTCAAGTCTAGCGACCCTACAACAGGTAAAGTGATTGAAGGCGATAAGAATGTTACTTACATTTACAAACTTGTGAAGTCACCAGACAAGCCTGTAGAGCCAACTCCAGACAAGCCTGTAGAGCCAACTCCAGACAAGCCTGTAGAACCAACTCCAGATAAGCCTGTAGAACCAACACCAGATAAACCAGTGGACCCAACACCAGGTAAACCAGTGAATCCAACACCAGGTAAACCAGTGGACCCAACACCAGGTAAACCGGTGGATCCAACACCAGGTAAACCAGTGGATCCAACACCAGGTAAACCGGTAGATCCAACACCAGGTAAACCAGTGGACCCAACACCAGGTAAAGGACAACTTCCAAATACTGGTGAAACTACATCTGTAGGATCAACTGTGCTCGGACTAGTTGCAGGCCTTGTAGGATTCGTGGCATTTGGTCGTCGAAAAAAAGAAGACGAAAAATAATTCTTCTTTCTTTGGTGAAAGATTGATTTTGCTGAATTCCAAATAGCAAGGTCTACTCGATGACTAGAAAAGGTTTTATGGCCTTGAAAAAGGGGATGATGCATCCCCTTTTTTAGACCAGTCAATCACTTTAGTTATCACAATGAGATTTTTATAATAGGAGCCTCAAGTTCTAAACAGGTTAAAAGCTACAACCTGTTTGTCTCAAGAGGCTCTTTTTGATAGGCAAGAAAGTTATACAACTTCATTAATTTGGAATGTGGAAAGGAAGTTCTACTTTTGGGGGAATCACCTATCCATACGAGCTGGCATACTCAGAAATGGTCAATAGAAAAGTATGAGGTAAAATAATCGATTTTAAGACGACAAGATAGAATTTTTTTGATAGATATCACTATATAAAAAACGCTTTTTGTGGTAAAATAATACAGATCATAAAAGGAGTGACAAAATGGTAGAACCTAAGTATAAACGTATTTTAATTAAGTTATCAGGTGAAGCGTTAGCCGGTGAACGGGGTGTCGGAATTGATATCAAAACGGTTCAAAAGATGGCCCTTGAAATCAAAGAAGTTCATGACCTTGGAATTGAAATTGCTCTCGTCATTGGTGGAGGCAACCTCTGGCGTGGAGAACCTGCGGCGGAAGCAGGTATGGATCGCGTTCAAGCAGATTACACTGGAATGCTTGGAACAGTTATGAACGCCTTGGTGATGGCAGATTCTCTTCAACAAGTTGGAGTGGATACGCGTGTTCAAACAGCGATTGCTATGCAACAAGTTGCTGAGCCTTATATCCGTGGCCGTGCCCTTCGTCACTTAGAAAAAGAGCGCATCGTCATCTTTGGAGCGGGAATTGGTTCTCCATACTTCTCAACAGATACAACGGCTGCTCTTCGTGCTGCTGAAATTGAAGCCGACGCAATCTTAATGGCCAAGAATGGTGTCGACGGCGTTTATAATGCTGATCCAAAGAAAGACAAGACAGCTGTGAAGTTTGAAGAATTAACTCACCGTGATGTCATCAATAAAGGTCTTCGTATCATGGACTCGACGGCATCAACCATCTCAATGGACAATGATATTGACTTGGTAGTCTTTAACATGAATGAGCCAGGTAACATCAAACGCGTTGTCTTTGGAGAAAATATTGGTACGACCGTTTCAAATAATGTAGAAAAATAAGGAAGTTAGAGGAATAAAATGGCAAATCCAATCGTAGAAAAAGCAAAAGAAAGAATGACTCAGTCTCACCAAAGTTTGGGACGTGAATTTGGAAGTATCCGTGCAGGCCGTGCAAATGCAAGTCTCTTGGATCGTATCTATGTTCAATATTACGGAGTTGATACACCATTGAATCAAATTGCATCTATCACGATTCCAGAAGCTCGTGTGATGTTGATTACACCTTTTGACAAATCTTCATTGAAAGACATCGAGCATGCTTTGAATGCTTCTGATCTTGGTATTACTCCGGCTAATGATGGATCTGTTATCCGCTTGGTCATCCCAGCTTTGACAGAAGAAACTCGTCGTGACTTGGCCAAAGAAGTAAAAAAAGTTGGTGAAAATGCTAAAGTAGCCATCCGTAACATCCGTCGTGATGCTATGGATGAAGCTAAGAAACAAGAAAAAGCAAAAGAAATTACTGAAGATGAATTGAAGGGTCTCGAAAAAGAAATCCAAAAAGTAACAGATGATGCTGTGAAACATATCGATGAAATGACAGCACACAAAGAAAAAGAATTGCTTGAAGTCTAAACATTTCCAGCAGTTTACAGAGGAAATGAACTCAGTTGGCACTGCTGGCTGGGTTTTATTTCCATTAAAGGGCTATTGATTATCATTAGCCAGAAAGAAGGAAGAAATGAATACCAATCTCGCACATGATATCGTGGGCCTTGTTACGGATGAGAATGACCGCTTTTACTTTGTCCAAAAGGATGGGCAGACCTATGCCTTAGATAAGGCTGAAGGAGAGCATGCTCTTGGAGAATCCGTCAAAGGCTTTGCCTATACCGATATGAAGCAACGTTTGCGTTTGACCACTCTAGAAGTTACAGCACGTCAGGACCAATTTGGCTGGGGGACAGTGACAGAAGTTCGTAAGGACCTGGGTGTTTTTGTCGATACGGGCTTACCAGACAAGGAAATCGTCGTCTCTCTTGATATCCTGCCAGAAATCAAGGATCTGTGGCCGAAAAAAGGTGATAAACTCTTTGTTCGTCTGGAAGTCGATAAAAAAGACCGGATCTGGGGTGTCTTGGCTTACCAAGAAGACTTCCAACGGATTGCCCGTCCAGCCTACAATAACATGCAGAACCAAAACTGGCCGGCTATCGTCTATCGTTTAAAACTTTCAGGGACCTTTGTTTATCTACCTGAGAACAATATGTTGGGCTTTATCCATCCAAGTGAGCGCTATGCCGAACCTCGTTTGGGACAAGTCCTTGATACTCGGGTTATTGGTTTCCGAGAGGTGGATCGGACCTTGAACTTATCCTTGAAGCCACGCTCGTTTGAAATGCTGGAAAATGATGCACAGATGATTTTGGCATATTTAGAAAGCAATGGAGGCTTTATGACCTTGAATGATAAGTCCTCCCCAGAAGAAATTAAGGCAATCTTTGGCATTTCCAAGGGGCAGTTCAAAAAAGCTCTGGGAGGCTTGATGAAAGCAGGGAAAATCACACAGGATGCCTTTGGTACAGAATTAAAATAAAGGGAGTTCTATGCGAAAATCATTTTATACTTGGCTGATGACTGAGCGCAATCCCAAAAGCAATGCTCCCAAGGCCCTTCTGGCAGATCTGGCCTTTCATGAGACAGCCTTTCCAAAGCATACAGATGATTTTGATGAGGTGAGTCGCTTTCTGGAAGAGCATGCCAGTTTCTCCTTTAATCTAGGAGATTTTGATGCAATTTGGGAAGAATACCTAGGTCATTAAGCACAAGAAAAACAAAGTGGGCCGGGGATGGTCAATTCTCGGTCTCTTTGTTATAATAGAGAAAACTTACAGAAATAGAGAGGTTCTTTATTTGAAAGAACATTCAATTGATATTCAATTAAGTCATCCAGATGATCTCTTCCATTTATTTGGATCCAATGAACGTCACTTGCGCTTGATGGAGCAAGAGTTGGATGTGGTGATCCATGCCCGAACAGAAATTGTCCAGGTCATCGGTCAAGAAGAGGATTGTGAAAAAGCTAGACAAGTTATTGAGGCTTTGCTAATCTTGGTGAATCGTGGCATGACTATCGGGACGCCGGATGTCGTAACAGCTATTCAAATGGTTCGTAATGATGAGTTGGATAAGTTTGTTGCCTTGTATGAAGAAGAAATCATCAAGGATAGCTACGGCAAGCCCATTCGGGTCAAAACACTGGGTCAAAAGATTTATGTGGATAGTGTCAAGCACCATGATGTCACCTTCGGGATTGGACCAGCGGGGACTGGTAAGACCTTTCTAGCGGTGACCTTGGCAGTGACCGCCCTCAAGCGTGGTCAAGTCAAGCGGATCATTTTGACACGTCCAGCTGTAGAAGCAGGAGAAAGCCTTGGTTTCCTTCCAGGGGATCTCAAGGAAAAGGTAGACCCTTATCTACGTCCAGTTTATGATGCCCTCTACCAAATCTTGGGCAAGGACCAGACCACTCGGATGATGGAACGGGAGATTATTGAGATTGCTCCTTTAGCTTATATGCGGGGTCGGACCTTGGATGATGCTTTCGTCATTCTCGATGAAGCGCAAAATACAACCATCATGCAGATGAAGATGTTCTTGACCCGTCTTGGTTTTAACTCCAAGATGATTGTCAATGGAGACACCAGCCAGATTGACCTACCTCGAAATGTCAAATCCGGCTTGATTGATGCCCAGGAGAAATTAAAAAATATTTCTCAGATCGACTTTGTGCATTTCTCTGCTAAGGATGTTGTTCGCCATCCTGTTGTAGCAGAAATCATTCGGGCCTACGAGCCAATCCCAAATCCAGTGCTCAAAGAAAAACTGGATGTGGAAGAAGAAGCAGAATAAAAAGGCAAAGATCTTGTGATCTTTGCCTTTTTAATGTCAGAAATTATACTAATTCGTCGATTGGTGTGAAGTCGCGCTCTAGGCCTTCTGCAACCGGTTGGCTAGTGATGTGGCCTTGATAAGTAGTAACCCCTTGGCTTAAGCCTTCATCAAGGGCGATAGCCTTATGGAACCCTTTGTCAGCTAAAGCTTCCACATAAGGAAGAGTTACGTTGGTAAGGGCGATGGTAGACGTGCGAGCGACAGCACCTGGAATATTGGCAACGGCATAGTGGAGCACGCCATGTTTTTCGTAAACAGGCTCCGTGTGAGTAGTCACACGGTCTGCTGTCTCAATAACCCCACCTTGGTCAACTGCAACGTCGACGATTACAGAACCTGGACGCATTTGTTTGACCATATCGTCCGTCACTAATTTTGGAGCTTTTGCACCAGGAATCAAGACAGCCCCGATGACAACATCAGCATCACGGACACTGGCTTCAATATTAAATGGGTTGGACATGAGGGTTTGGATTTGGTGACCGAAGACATCTTCTAGAACAGACAAACGTTTGGCGCTGATATCCAAGATGGTGACTTGGGCACCGAGTCCAAGAGCGATACGAGCTGCATGGGTTCCAACGACCCCACCTCCGATAATGGTGACTTTTCCTTTAGGAACACCAGGTACACCACCTAAGAGAACGCCTGATCCTCCTTCTTGTTTGGTCAAGAAGTGTGCCCCGATTTGCACAGCCATCCGTCCAGCAACCTCACTCATTGGGACCAAGAGTGGTAATTGTCCTTCAAGGTCTCGCACTGTTTCGTAAGCTACCCCAGTTGTCTTAGCAGCGACCATGGCATCTGCTAACTCAGGAGCAGCAGCCATGTGTAAGTAGGTGAAGAGCAAGAGGTCTTCACGAAGGAAGCCGTATTCTTCGGCGAGGGGTTCCTTTACTTTGACGACCAATTCAGCTGCCCAAGCTTCTGCAGCAGTGGCAACGATAGTTGCCCCTTGTTTTGTGTAATCTTCATCTGCAAAGCCAGAACCAAGTCCAGCGTTGGTTTCCACCAAAACTTGATGGCCCTTGCCCACCAAGCTGTGTACGCCAGCTGGTGTCAAACCGACCCGATTTTCGTTGTTTTTTATTTCTTTTGGAATACCAATTAACATTGTTTTCTTCTCCTTGCTTGAATATAGGTGTAAAAAGGCCATTGGTGTGAGATTGCTCTCCTAACTCAATGACCTTTTCACTCCTCATCCCAATTTTTTAATCGAATGATTTTATTTTATATAAAAGCTAGTCAAAAATCAAGAAAAAATTTTAGATTGCCTTCCTTTATGTTTTCTGCTAAACTAATCCCTAAAGAAGGAGTGTCTAATGGAAAATTTATATGTGAAGTTAGCGGCTTATCGTGAAATGGAGACAGAGCGTTTACGTTTGCGTCCGGTCACTCTTGAGGATGCACCGGCTATGTTTGAGTACGCTTCTGATGAGACTGTTACTCGCTATACTTTTACAACCAATCAAAGTCTTGAAGAGACGCGGAATAACATTGCCCTCTTTTACCTAGCTAGCCCACTTGGAAGATGGGGGATCGAGCTCAAAGAAAATGGAAAATTTATCGGGACGATTGATTTACTGGATTTGGATCTTTCTCTGAAGAAGGGGAGTATCGGCTATGTTCTGAATAAAGACTATTGGAACCAAGGTCTTGCGACAGAAGCTACCAAGACAGTGATTGCCCTAGCTTTTGAACAGTTAGGGATGAACAAGCTCATTGCCGTTCATGATAAGGAAAACCCAACTTCTGGACGGGTGATGGCCAAAGCAGGGATGCAATTTTCCCACGAAGAAGCTTATGCGATGCTAGACCCGCATGAAAAAGGGCGAATGGTGACGAGAGTCCATTATGTCCTCACGAAGGAAGAATATTTGGCAGAAAAATGAGTCAGGATATTGACAAAAGGCCTATCTCCATGATATAGTAGATAGGTACTGCTGGTTTAGCTCAGTCGGTAGAGCGCATCCATGGTAAGGATGAGGTCGCCGGTTCAATCCCGGCAACTAGCATAGTAGAAGAGAGAAGCTTAGAGAGGATCTAGGCTTCTTTTTTGTCTTTATCTTCTAACTGGGAGTCTATTTGCAGACTCTTTTTCAACAATTTTCAAAAAAACGTTGACAAGCATAGAAATACGTGGTAAAGTTATAGCAACAAAGAGAAAGGAGAAAACCGTCATGAACAAAGTAGATGTTTTGATGACACAATTGAATACACAACTTCTCCAATCTCAGTTGAGTTCGATTTAAAAAATGAATGAAACCCAAGGTGGAGGAGTCTGTCTTGGGTTTTTTGTATGCATTTTTGCCTGCCTTAACTGAATTGGTGATAGGCATCAGAAGGCCCAAGTGTGGACTGAGCACGTACTCAGCTCCTTGCTTGGGTTTTTTCTGTGCCATTTTGAAAGGGGAGAATATGATAGGAGCCTTATGGAAGTACATCTGGGAACATAAGTGGCTGTATCTCAGCATCGCTGTGGTCCTAGTGATTTATGATTATACGATTTTAATACCGACGCAGGTTATTCAGCGTCTAGTGGATCATTTGAGTCAGCAGACGCTGACGCAATCCAATTTTGTATGGGATATGGTCCTCTTGGTAGGATCAGCTATCCTCAATTACCTGACGGCTTTTTATTGGCAGTTGCGCCTCTTTCAGTCGTCAGTTCATTTCAAGGCGACCCTTCAGGGACAAGCTTTTCGTAAACTAGTAGCTATGCGGCGTCCCTTTTTTGAGAAATTCCGCTCAGGAGATCTATTGACGCGCTTCACGACAGATGTCGATGGCATGGCCGACATGGCTGGTTACGGGATGATGGTGCTCCTGTTTGGCGGTGGCTTGTTTGCCTTTATTATTCCGACCATGTTTTTCATTTCTTGGCAATTAACCTTGATTTCCTTTATTCCGATGATTTTCCTCATCGTCTCGACCTATTTTTTGAGTAGAAAGCAGGAGGAGTATGTTGAGCAAAACCGGGAAGCAGTCGCTCAGTTGAATGATGAAGTCTTGGAGTCCATCGAAGGGATTCGGGTCATGAGGGCCTATAGTAAACGGGACCAGCAGGTCAAACAGTTTCAGAAGAAAACAGCCAGTCTATCCAAAACAGGGGACAAAATTGCTTCTATCCAATATTCTTTTGGCCCCTTAGCCCTGTTGTTTATTGGTTTTTCGACGATCCTACTCTTGGTATTTGGAGGTCAGTCATTAGCAAGCGGGCAATTGAGCCTTGGCAAGTTATTGGCTTTGCAACTGTATTTGGTCTTTTTGGTTGAGCCTATGTGGATGATGGCGGACCTGATCTTGGTCTATCAGACAGGGCAAATGTCCTATAAAAAATTAAAAGAAGTGATTGATGAAACGGATGATCTCGAGCCAGATGGTCCTAACGATTTAGAGCAGATTGATTCGGTGCAGTTTAAGGATTATTCCTTCAGCTATCCTGGTGCTGAGCGAAAGAGCCTGTCAGGTATTGATTGGACCGTTCAGAAAGGCCAAACAGTAGGGATTGTTGGTCGTACCGGAGCCGGAAAGACTAGTCTGGTTCGACAATTCTTGCGGCAGTACCCAGTTGGTGAGGGAGAATTCTTGGTCAACCAGCAACCGATCGTGGACTACAACCGACACTCCATTGAAGCTAAAATCGGCTATGTTTCCCAAGAACATATTTTATTCTCAAAATCCATTCGTGACAATATTGCTCTGGGTAAAAATGGTGCCAGTGAAGAGGATTTGGTGGAAGCTGTAGCCCAAGCTGCTTTTGCAGATGATCTTGAGCGGATGTCTCAGGGAATGGACACCATGATTGGTGAGAAAGGGGTCTCTGTATCAGGTGGTCAAAAACAACGGATCTCGTTGGCACGTGCTTTTTTAAGGGATGCGGATCTCTTGCTGTTAGATGATTCCCTTTCGGCAGTAGATGCGAAGACCGAACAGGCCATTATTGACACCATTCAAACAGAGCGTAAAAACAAGACGACTCTCATTGTTTCCCATCGCCTGTCTGCGGTTCATCAGGCGGATTGGATCATTGTCTTGGATCAAGGACAGATTGTAGAAGAAGGTAGAGCTAGTGATTTACTGGCTCAAGAGGGCTGGTATTATGAACAATACCAACGGCAACAAAAACAGGAAGGAGAATAATATGAAAGTATTGAAACGATTATTATCTCGGATCACTCTTTATCCGATGGTTTTTCTTTCCGGCTTTATTTGTCTCTTACTAGCCACCATTTTTTCTGAATTGTCTCCTTTTCTTCTCCAAAAGATGATCGATGGGCCTTTGACTGTACTGACCCACGGTGGAGGACAAGGGGACTTGCTTCAGATGGGAGCATTTTATCTCTTAGTCTTGAGCCTAGGACAGCTGATTAGCTACCTAGGAAATCGGATCTTATTGCATGGAAGTAATCAAGTAACCGCTAGTCTGAGAGACCAAGCCTTTCAAGTCATGCAAGGTCTGCCTATTTCTTATTTTGATGACAAGCCGGCTGGAAAGATCGCAACAAGAATTGTCAATGATACGGAGACCTTGCGGACCCAGTTTTATAATTCTTGTATGATACTAGTCATCTATTTGGTGCGATTTCTCTTTATCCTAGGGATTCTCTTTTACCTGAGTCCTATGATGGGGTTACTCTTGTGTCTGGTTTTTCCAATTTTCTATGGAATCCAGTATCTCTACAAGGTCATGACGGACCAGCCTATGAAGGATTTCTTTGATGCGAGAAGCGAGGTAAATACCCAAGTCAATGAACTCTTGCATGGTGCCAGTATGATTCAGCTCTATCATCAAGAGCCTGGTGTGGTAGAGGAGTTTGAAGCCACTACCCAGAAGATGCTAGGGGCCAATGATCGGATCCTCTTAGCTGATTCCATCGCTTCTTGGACCTTGACAGAATTGCTCAAGTTTTTAGTGATTGCAGGTATATTGACCATCGCTGGGATTTCTTTCCTACAGGGCAATATCGGTGTGACAGCTGGTTTCTTATTTATCAATATTAACTATGTCATCAATCTGTTTGATCTCATGGCCAATCTCAGTCGTCAATTTCCGAATATTCGGCGATCACTAGAGACGGGGAGTCGCGTCCTTGCCTTCTTGGATCAACCCTTAGAGGCCGATGGTGTATCGGAACTGAAGATAGAAAAGGCTCAAGTCGTGTTTGATAATGTTCAATTTGCTTATGAAGAAGGCAAGCCAGTTTTACAGGATATTGACTTTCAGGCAAGTCCCGGGGAAACCATCGCTCTTGTGGGCCATACTGGGTCGGGTAAGTCTTCTATCATGAATCTGCTCTATCGTTTCTATGATCCTCAAGACGGAGCGATTTTGATCGATGGGCAAGATATTCGCCAAGTCTCTCGTGAGAGCCTGCGAAGCCAGATGGGAATTGTCCTGCAGGATCCTTATCTATTTACAGGAACCATTGCTAGCAATGTGGCTATGAGTCAGGATCACATTGATCGGGATGCGGTCATCGATGCGCTGAAAAAAGTTGGAGCATGGCCCTTTGTAGAACGCCTTGAAAAGGGAATTGATCATCCAGTCATAGAAAAAGGAGCTGCCTTTTCAAGTGGCGAGCGCCAGTTGATTTCCTTTGCGCGGACGCTCTATATGAATCCGCAAATTCTGATTTTGGATGAGGCAACCTCTCACATCGATACGGAAACAGAAGAAGTCATCCAACAAGCTATGGCGGTCCTGCAAAAGGGCCGGACGACCTTTATCATTGCCCACCGCTTATCGACTATTCAAGATGCGGATCAGATCTTGGTTCTATCAGAAGGGCGCATTGTCGAACGGGGCCAACATGCAGACTTGATTGCCCATGGTGGCATCTATGCCCAGATGCAAGCTATCCAACAGACGGTTGAATAAAAGGGCATTCTTCAAATAGTAAAAGTAGCGTGTATTCTAGTATATACGCTATTTTTATGCTATAATTGAAATGATAGTGAGGTGATCCAAGATGTATATTGAAATGGTTGATGAGACAGGTCAAGTCTCTGAAGAAATGATCAAACAAACCCAGGAAATTTTAGAATTTGCTGCAAAAAAATTGGGCAAAGAAGACAAGGAAATGGCAGTGACCTTTGTAACCAACGAACGCAGCCATGAATTGAACTTGGAATACCGTGATACGGATCGCCCAACGGATGTGATTAGTCTGGAATACAAACCAGAGATGGACATTGCTTTTTCAGAAGAAGATTTAGAAGACCATCCAGAATTAGCAGAAATGATGGCAGAGTTTGATACCTATATTGGAGAGCTCTTTATTTCTGTAGACAAGGCTCGTGAGCAAGCAACCGAGTATGGTCATAGCTTTGAGCGCGAGATGGGCTTTTTAGCAGTGCATGGCTTCCTTCATATCAACGGTTATGACCACTATACTCCGGAAGAAGAGAAGGAAATGTTTGGCTTACAGGAAGAGATTTTGACAGCCTATGGACTCACAAGACAATAAACGAAAATGGAAAAATCGAGACCTGATTGCCAGTCTTGAATTTGCTTTGACAGGGATTTTCACAGCCTTTAAAGAAGAACGAAATATGCGTAAGCATGCTCTTTCAGCTATCTTAGCGATTGTTGCAGGCTTCCTTTTTGGCATTTCAGCAACAGAGTGGCTCTTTCTACTCTTAAATGTTTCTTTGGTCATTGCCTTTGAAATTATGAATTCAGCTCTTGAAAATGTAGTGGATTTGGCGAGTGATTACCATTTCTCCATGCTGGCTAAAAATGCCAAGGATATGGCGGCAGGAGCAGTTCTCGTTATTTCAGGCTTTGCCTTGGTGACAGGTCTCATGATATTTGTGCCCAAATTATGGGCTCTAGTATTTGGATAAGGGGGATATTTCCCTCATGAAAGGAAACTATGACATTTAAATCAGGCTTTGTAGCTATTTTAGGACGTCCCAATGTTGGGAAGTCAACTTTTTTGAACCACGTCATGGGGCAAAAAATTGCCATCATGAGTGATAAGGCGCAGACAACGCGCAACAAGATTATGGGAATCTACACGACCGATAAGGAACAGATTGTCTTTATCGATACGCCAGGGATTCATAAACCTAAGACAGCCCTTGGAGACTTCATGGTAGAGTCTGCCTATAGTACCCTTCGGGAAGTCGATACGGTTCTCTTTATGGTGCCGGCAGATGAACCACGTGGGAAGGGTGACGATATGATTATCGAACGCCTCAAAGCAGCCAAGGTGCCCGTTATCCTTGTGGTGAATAAGATCGACAAGGTACACCCAGACCAACTTTTGGCACAAATCGATGATTTCCGTAGTCAAATGGACTTCAAGGAAATTGTGCCGATTTCAGCCCTGCAAGGAAATAATGTTTCGCATTTGATTGATATTTTGAGCGAAAACTTGGAAGAAGGTTTCCAATATTTCCCTGCTGATCAGATTACGGACCATCCAGAGCGTTTCTTGGTTTCTGAAATGATTCGGGAAAAGGTCTTGCACTTGACGCGGGAAGAAATTCCCCATTCTGTTGCAGTAGTCGTGGATTCCATGAAGCGGGATGAGGAGACCGATAAAGTCCATATCCGTGCGACCATCATGGTGGAACGTGATAGCCAAAAAGGGATTATCATCGGAAAAGGCGGTGCCATGCTCAAGAAGATTGGAACCCTTGCGCGTAAGGATATTGAACTGATGCTAGGGGACAAAGTCTTCCTAGAAACCTGGGTCAAGGTTAAGAAAAATTGGCGGGATAAGAAATTAGACCTTGCCGATTTCGGATACAACGAAAAAGAATATTAAGAAGAGGTGGGCAGAAGCCTGCTTCTTGTTTTTGAAAGGAGTTCTATGCCCGAGTTACCAGAAGTTGAGACCGTCCGACGTGGTCTTGAGAAATTAATTCTAGGGAAAACCATCCAATCCGTGGAAGTAAAGTATCCTAAGATGATTCAGACAGATCCGGATGCTTTTCGTCAAGATCTTCCAGGTCAAGAGATTCGATCCATGGGGCGTCGTGGGAAATACCTCTTGTTTCATCTGACGGATTTGGTTTTGATCTCGCATTTGCGGATGGAAGGCAAGTATTCCTTTTATCCAGACGAAGTCCCTTTTCGCAAGCACGCCCATGTCTTCTTTCATTTTACAGATGGTAGCACCCTGGTCTATGAAGATGTCCGCAAGTTTGGGACCATGGAAGTCCTAGTGCCTGAGCTTGTAGACAGCTATTTTGTGAATAAAAAAATTGGTCCAGAGCCGACAGAAGCGGAATTTAAATGGCCTGCCTTCCAAGCAGCTCTGAAAAAATCAAAGAAACCCATTAAATCAGCCCTTTTGGATCAAAAATTGGTGGCTGGTCTGGGCAATATCTATGTGGACGAGGTGCTCTATCGAGCCAAGGTTCATCCAGCCCGTTTGGGGCAAAGTTTGACTGCTACAGAAGCCAGAGCCGTTCGCAAAGAAACAATTGCCGTATTAGCTCAGGCTGTCGAAAAGGGAGGCTCCACCATTCGCTCCTACAGCAATGCCTTCGGAGAAGATGGCACTATGCAGGAAGAACACCAAGTCTATGGGAAAACGGGTCAGCCTTGTAGTCGTTGTGGCTCTCCAATCGAGAAAATCCAACTTGGGGGACGGGGGACTCATTTTTGTCCCCATTGTCAAAAGGTAAAGTAAATGGGAAAGATTATTGGATTAACAGGAGGGATTGCCTCTGGTAAGTCGACTGTGACCTCCTATTTGAGAGAAAAAGGCTATGCTGTCATTGATGCTGATCGTGTGGTCCATGACTTACAGGCACAAGGTGGAGAGCTCTATCAAGCTTTGGTAGAGCATTTTGGGACAGAAATACTCCTAGATACTGGAGATTTGAATCGTCCTGCTCTGGCTGAACGCATTTTTTCAAGCCAGAATGAGATCGCCTGGTCCAACCAGGTACAAGGCGAAATGATTCGCAAAGCCCTGGCGCGAGAACGGGATCGATTGGCAGAAACAGAAGACCTCTTTTTCATGGATATCCCCTTGTTAATCGAGCAGGGATATCTGGACTGGTTTGACCAAGTCTGGCTGGTCTATGTGACGGAGGATACTCAGTTAGAACGTTTGATGGAAAGAAATGCTTTGACAGAGGACCAGGTGCGCGATCGTTTGGCGGCCCAGATGTCTCTGGAGGAGAAAAAAGCTCTTGTGGATCTCGTGATTGATAACAATAGCAAGCGTGATCACCTCTATCAGCAAATTGATAGGGTTTTAGAACAAATAGAAAGAAGATGATCCTATTTCACAGGAAATAAAATGGCGTAGAAATCTTTTCATTGCCTGGATTGGTTGTTTTTTTGTAGGGGCCAGTCTTTCATTAGTGGTCCCCTTTATGGCCCTATTTGTGGAGGAGTTGGGAGTGAGAGGTCCGGCCGTTCCTTTTTATGCAGGGATTGCTGTTGCCTCCTCCTCCTTGACATCTGCCCTGATGGCCCCAATCTGGGGGAGTTTGGCAGACCGCTATGGTCGTAAACCCATGATGCTGAGAGCCTCGATTGCCATGACCTTGACCATGGGAGGAATCGCTTTTGTCCCCTCCGTCTTTTGGTTATTGCTCCTACGCTTATTAAATGGTGTCTTTTCAGGCTTTGTTCCTAACAGCACGGCTCTCATTGCTAGTCAGGTGCCAAAGAATCAATCTGGGTATGCTTTAGGGACCTTATCGACAGGAACCATTGCAGGTACCTTGATGGGACCCCTGTTGGGGGGATTGATTGCAGAGCAATTTGGTATGCGTAATGTCTTTCTCCTCGTTGGTTTTTTCCTCTTTCTCGTCTCTGTTTTGACCTGGTGGGGTATTGAGGAAGACTACCAACAAATTTCGAAGGAGGAGCACATTTCAAGCTGGACTTTACTGGCTTCTATCCAGCATAAGGACATTTTACTGGGTCTCTTTTTAACCAGTATGACCATCCAGATGATTGGCCAGTCCATTTCTCCCATTCTTCCTTTGTATGTGCGGGAGTTAGGCCAGAGTAACAATATTATCTTTGTCTCCGGCTTGATTGTATCAGCGATGGGGATTTCCAGTATTCTTACCTCTGGTTGGATGGGTAAGCTAGGAGATAGAATTGGCAATCACCGCCTTTTGCTCTTGGCCCTTCTCTATAGTGGGATCCTCTATATCTTCTGCGCCCTTGCGCAGACCCCTTTTCAATTAGGTATTTTTCGATTCTTATTTGGTATTGGAACAGGGGCCTTGATGCCAGGTGTGACCGCCCTCTTAAACCGTATGACTCCCAAAGAAGGGATCTCTCGGATTTTTAGTTACAATCAACTCTTCTTTTATGTAGGGGGAGTTCTTGGTCCCGTGATGGGCTCTAGTATCGCCATGCATGTCAATTACCATTGGGTATTCTATGGGACTGCTATTCTAGCTTTTACAGATTTAGCCTTCCTTTTATTCATCTTTAGAAAGTATTTGAAAGTGAGAGAAATCAGTGCGCATTAAAGTACAACTAACCTGCACGAGTTGTGGCAGTCAGAATTATTTGACAAGCAAAAATATGAAGACCCACCCGGAAAAAATTGAAGTTTTGAAGTATTGTCCCAAAGAGAGAAAAGTGACATTACATCTTGAAACGAAATGATTTTTATGGTAAAATAGGTAAGATTTTAAGGAGTTTTTTAATTATGACTAAACCGTTGATTACTATTTTATTGGTACTATCTGTATTAATTATTATCGCTATCTTCATGCAACCAACTAAAAATCAATCTAGCAACGTATTCGATGCAAGTTCAAATGATTTGTTTGAACGTTCAAAAGCTCGTGGATTCGAAGCAGTGATGCAACGACTAACAGGAGTAATGATTTTCCTTTGGTTACTCATTGCGATGATTTTAATGGTATTATCCAGTAAATAAGATAGGCTTAGACATTGTCTTTGCCTATTTTTTCATCTATGAGTCGTTTGATGGGGAGATTGTCACTTGTAAAGAAAACTCTCTAAAAGAAAGAAAATAAAGGAGGCTGGCTATCCAGCGCAAGATATGAAAAGTAAAATTATTGATTATTTAAAACAGGAGGGAAAAGCTCAGGTTGATCAATTGGCACAAGCCATTGGGAGTACAGATGCCAAAGGTTTTCGTGAACTGATTAAGACCATTTCGCTAATGGAGCGACGTCGTCAACTAACCTTTGAAGAAAATGGCTTTTTAAGTCTCCTTGATGCTAAACCAAAAGGGACTATTACTGTGAAAGGGATTTTTCATGCTCATAAGAGTGGCTTTGGTTTTGTCAGCTTAGAGGGGGAAGAAGAGGATCTCTTTATTGGACGAAATGATGTCAACCACGCCATTGATGGGGATACAGTTGAGGTTGTGATCACCAAGGTAGCCGATCGGCAAAAGGGGACAGCGGCAGAGGGGAAAATCATAGATGTCTTGGAGCATAGTCTCCAAACAGTTGTCGGCCAGATTGTTTTGGATGAAGAAAAGCCCAAGTATGCAGGCTACATCGTTTCAAAGAATCAAAAGATTAGCCAACGGATCTACGTGAAAAAGCCAGCCCTGCAATTGGAGGGGACGGAAGTTCTCAAGGTTGCCATTGAGCAGTATCCGAGTCGCAAACACAACTACTTTGTGGCCACTGTTCAAGATGTGGTTGGGCATGTCACAGATCCTGGAATCGATGTCTTGGAAGTCCTAGAGTCCATGGATATCGTCTCAGAATTTCCAGAAGCAGTCCTCAAAGAAGCAGAAAGCATTCCAGACAAGCCTAGTGAGAAAGATATGGAGGGACGTTTGGACCTTCGAGATGAAATCATCTTTACCATTGATGGTGCCGATGCCAAGGACTTGGATGATGCGGTTCACATTAAACGCTTGGAAGGCGGAAACTATGAACTTGGAGTTCACATTGCAGATGTCTCATATTATGTGACTGAAGGTTCTGCCCTAGACAAGGAAGCCCTCAATCGCGCCACCTCAGTCTATGTGACAGACCGAGTCGTTCCTATGTTACCAGAGCGACTTTCCAATGGGATTTGTTCCCTAAATCCTCAAGTGGATCGCTTGACCCAATCAGCCATTATGGAGATTGACGAGCGTGGTCGGGTCCTTCGTTACCAGATTACCCAAACAGTTATTAAAACGACCTTCCGGATGACCTATAGTGATGTCAATGAGATCATTGCAGGAGACCAAGAGAAGCGTGAGGAATACCAAGCTATTGTTCCAAGTATTGAAGCTATGGTTGGCCTTCATCAGATCTTAGAAGGAATGCGGGAAAAGCGGGGAGCCCTTAACTTTGATACCAGTGAAGCTAAAATCCTGGTCAATCCTCAAGGAAAACCGGTCGACATCGTCTTGCGTCAACGGGGAATTGCAGAAAGGATGATTGAATCCTTTATGCTAATTGCCAATGAGACAGTAGCTGAGCATTTTGCCAAACGAAAACTTCCCTTCATTTACCGGGTTCACGAAGAACCTAAAGCAGAGAAGGTGCAAAAGTTTATCGATTATGCCTCTAGCTTTGGCATACCTATTTATGGGACAGCTAGTTCGATGAGTCAGGAAACCTTGCAGGATATCATGAAGAAGGTAGAAGGGGAACCTTATGCTGATGTCTTGTCCATGATGTTGCTTCGTTCCATGCAGCAGGCGCGCTATTCCGAGCACAACCATGGTCACTATGGGCTAGCTGCGGAGTTCTATACTCACTTTACCAGTCCGATTCGCCGGTATCCAGACTTATTAGTCCACCGTATGGTGCGAGAGTATGGAAAAGATTCTGAAGTGGCTAGTCATTTTGAACAGGTTATTCCAGATATCGCTAGCCAATCCTCTAGTCGGGAACGCCGCGCTATTGATGCGGAGCGAGAAGTAGAAGCCATGAAGAAGGCAGAGTATATGGAGGACTATGTTGGCGAAGAGTACGATGCTCTGGTATCCAGTGTCGTCAAGTTTGGACTCTTTGTTGAACTTCCAAATACTGTAGAAGGTTTGATCCACATCACCACCTTACCTGGTTTTTATCATTTTAATGAGCGTGATTTGACCTTGCGAGGGGAAAAATCAGGCGTGACCTTCCGAGTTGGTCAAGAGATCCGAATTAGGGTTGAAAGAGCGGATAAGATGACTGGAGAAATCGATTTTTCTTATATCCCAAGTGAGCTGGATCTGATTGAAAAAGGCCATAAAGCTTCTGGGCGTAAGGAAGGAGGTCCATCTTCTAAACGCCGTCCTTCCAAGAAAGAAGGAGAGCGAAAGCAAGGAGGCTTTAGAGATAACAAGCGCAAGCATTCTCCAAAAGACAAGAAGAAAAAGAGTAAGAAACCTTTTTACAAAGAAGTAGCAAAGAAAGGAGTCAAGCATGGCAAAGGGCGAGGGAAAGGTCGTCGCACAAAATAAAAAGGCGCACCATGACTATACAATTGTAGACACGCTAGAAGCAGGAATGGTTCTGACAGGAACTGAAATAAAAAGTGTGCGAGCAGCTCGTATCAATTTGAAAGATGGGTTTGCCCAAGTGAAAAATGGGGAAGTTTGGTTGAGCAATGTTCATATCGCTCCTTATGAAGAAGGCAATATCTGGAACCAAGATCCAGAGCGCCGTCGCAAACTTCTTCTTCATAAAAAACAAATCCAGAAATTAGAGCAAGAAACCAAAGGAACAGGGATGACGCTGGTCCCACTTAAAGTCTACATTAAAGACGGCTATGCCAAGCTCTTGCTGGGCTTAGCAAAAGGGAAGCACGATTATGACAAACGTGAATCCATCAAACGGCGGGAACAAAATCGCGATATTGCTCGTGTGATGAAACAATACAATACACGTTAAAACAAGAAATAGGAACAGCTGAAGCAAAGGCTTAAAACTGTTCCTATTTTTAATGATCTTTTTTGAAACCGCTTGCATTTCTATCTGGATAAGGGTATACTGAAGGTAGCGTTGGTATAGTTGTTTTTCGTCGGCTTGAAAATTTTTTCTAGCCTCTTTTGTAGTCATAAAGGAGATCGACTATGAGAAAACTACTGGTCAAACTAATGATTGCTTTCATGGCCTTTGCCTTGATTCCAGTTCAAGTTGCTCAGGCTTGCTCAGCCATCATTGTTGGGAAGGAGCTCACGACAGATGGTTCCATGCTCTTCGGGCGGACTGAAGACTATCCTTATGCTCCCGATGGTGGTCGCCACAATAAAACTTACGAAGTGGTACCTGCCAAAGACTATAAGGATGGGGATATGTTGGAGGATGAATCCAATGGCTTTGCTTATCCGCACTTGAGTCATGAAATGAAATATACCGCAACTTATGATGCGGCGCATGGAGATGGTTCCAACGGGAACTTCGGAGCACACGGCTTTAACGAAGCTGGTGTTTCCATGACCTCTACAGTATCGGCAACCCCACACGATAAAATTTTGAAAGCAGACCCACTCGTGAAAAATGGATTGGCTGAGGCTGCTATGGTAGACTTGGTTCTTCCACGTGCCAAAACAGCTCGTGAAGGAATTGAGTTGGTTGCCAAGGTACTTGATGAAAAAGGATCTGCCGAAGGAAACATTATTGTCGTAGCAGATAAAAATGAACTCTGGTACATGGAAATCCTATCTGGACACCAATATGTAGCTATTAAATTCCCTCAAGACCGCTATGCCATCTTTGCCAATACCTACTATCTAGGAAATGTGGATTTCAAGGACAAGGACAATGTCATTGCTTCGAAAGATGTGGAAGCAGTTGCTAAAAAGGCAGACCACTACAAGACTGATAAAGATGGCAACTTCCATATTGCAGACTCTTATGGTCCAGATGAATATACCGAACGCAACCGCTCACGGACCTATGCAGGAATTACCTTGATGGATCCGAAGGCGGATGTCAAATATGATGACAAGCACTTTGACCTCTTACGCAAACCAACGGATCCTTCTAAGAAGTATAGTCTAGAAGATGTTTTCGCTGAACAACGGAACCGTTTCGAACACCTCAAACAATATACTCCAGATGACTTGGTGGAACCAGGTAAAGAAGTAGATACCAATAAATACAAATACGCTTTGGGAAATGAAAATGTCATCAACGCCCACGTTTACCAAATTAAGAAGGACTTGCCAACTCCGTTTGGTGGTGTCGTTTGGTTGGGTCTCGCTCAAAGCCGGAACACCCCATATGTGCCATTCTATGGTATTGTCAATGATACCTATGCACCATTCAAAGTTCGCTCCGCCAAATACGATCCAACTTCATGGTACTGGGCTGTTTGGCATATTGACCAAATGGTCATGAAGTACCCAGACCTCTTTGGCAACACCATCCAAGAGAAGTGGAAAGAATTGGAAAAAGGTTGGATTAAGGAACAAGCAGCTTTGGATCAAAAATACAGTGGACTCACTGATGATCAAGCGAAAGCTACTGCAGACGAAGTAACAAGTGATTCTATCAAACGTGCGGAAACCATCTTCAAACAAATCAAGCAAGTTGAAAGCGAGATGGAAGATAAGATTCGTACGGAAAAAGGTTTGGAAGCAGACTTTGTTTATGACGGCTATAACAAGGCCAATCTGGTAGCAGCAGCTGAAGCTGAAAAAGCATCAGCAAAAGAAACGGATAAGAAGGAAGAAACAGCTTCTAGTCAGTCTTCTACGAAGGCAAGTGATTCAAATAGCAGTTTAACCGCCATCTTAGGAGTTTTAGCCCTTGCAGGATTTGGCTTGGCAGGTTTCTACTTTAAAAAATCAAAAAAGAATGAAAATGAAGAATAAGAAGATAGAGACTGATAGATAAGCCTCCTGTCTCAAATGGATTCTTAGAGAGTGGAATAGAAGTCTTCACAAAGGAAGCTTGCAATTCCACTCTTTTTATTGTTATTTGCTTGCAATTTTTGTATGATAGGAATAGATAGAAAGAAGGAGAAGAAACGGATGCCTAAAAAATTGATTGCCTATAAGCGGATGCCTTTGTGGACTAAGGATACCATGCCAGAAGCAGTCCAAAGAAAGCACAATACCAAGATAGGAACCTGGGGAAAGATTACCGTCCTCAAAGGAAAGTTGAAGTTTGTCGAGCTGACAGAAGATGGGGAAGAAGTAGCCAGCCATGTTTTTGAAGCAGGTGCGGATAATCCTATGGTTCAACCGCAAGCTTGGCACCGTGTAGAGGCCCTTACAGATGATGTAGAATGGTTTTTAGAATTCTACTGTGAGCCCAAAGATTATTTCCCAAAAAAATATAATAGCAACCCCGTCCATTCAGAAGTACTAGAAGCTATGGAGTCCCTTTCTCCAGGGAAGGCCCTGGACTTGGGATGTGGGCAAGGACGCAATGCCCTATTTTTAGCCCAACAGGGCTTTGAAGTGACGGCGGTCGATCAAAATGAATTGGCTCTGGAAATCCTACAAAGTATTGTGGAACAAGAAGATTTGGAAATGACGGTGGGACTCTATGATATTAACTCAGCAGCCCTGACGCAAACCTATGACTTGATTGTTTCAACGGTAGTCCTCATGTTCTTACAAGCAGATCGCATTCCAGCTATTATCCAAAATATGCAAGACCAGACCAATCCTGGTGGCTATAACTTGATTGTTTGTGCCATGGATACAGAGGACTATCCTTGTCAGGTACCTTTCTCCTTTACTTTTAAAGAAGGTGAACTAGCAGATTACTACAAAGATTGGGAACTTATTAAATACAATGAGAATCCAGGTCATCTTCATAGACGAGATGAAGAGGGCAATCGGATTGCCTTACGCTTTGCGACTATGTTGGCAAAGAAAAAATAAATAATTAGCTAGACAAGGTTCCCTTTGAGGAGGCACCTTGTCTTTTTTGAAAACTTTCTGAGAACACTTGATTTTTTACAGAAAAGGAGTAGACTGGTAGTGTATCTTTTAACAATATTGAGGTAAAACATGTGAAGCTCTATGTTCAACTGATGATTATCTTTACCATCTCTTTAGTCGGGGAGGGAATATCGACATTATTTCATTTACCAGTTCCTGGTAGTATGATTGGCTTATTGATTCTATTTCTTTGTTTGCAATTAAAATGGCTCCGCCTCCGTCATGTGAACCTGGTAGGGTCTTTTCTATTAGCCAATATGACCATTTTATTTTTACCTCCAGCGGTTGGGATTATGGATAAGTTTGATGTCATCCAGCCTTATTTATTTCCAATCGTGTTGATGATTCTGGGAGCTATCATCATCAATATTAGTCTCATTGCGCTTGTTGTTGGATTTATCAAGACCAGATATGAGGGTAATTATGAAGGAGGGGAAAAATGATGGAAAATTTATGGTCAAATCCTCTCTTTGGGATATCTTTATCCATCTTTGCCTATCTAATTGGGATGATGATTTTTCGTCGCTTCCCTCATCCCATCACGACTCCTCTCTTAGTTGCTACGGTGTTGGTCATCGCCTTCTTGAAACTGACAGGGATTTCCTATAAGGCTTATAATATTGGGGGGACTTACCTCAGCAATTTGATTGTCCCCTCAACGGTTGTCTTAGGTATTCCCTTGTATAAGAGTTTCCATTTGATGAAGCACCATGCCAAGAGTATTCTTCTTAGTAGTTTTTTAGCAGTAGTGGTCAACACAGTTTTCACAGCTGTCTTGGCTAAGATTTATGGGATGAAGTACTTTCTAGCTATTTCCCTCTTTCCTAAGTCTGTGACAACAGCCATGGCAGTGGGGATTACTGAGAAAATGCAGGGGATTACCACAATAACTTTGGTCGTCGTTGTGGCAACAGGGATTCTAACCAGTGTCTTGGGGCCGACTATTCTTAAATTCCTAAAAGTAGAGGATCCTGTTGCCATTGGGTTGGCCCTTGGAGGGACAGGTCATGCGGTGGGTACTGGCACAGCCTTTCAGTATGGTCAAGTAGCCGGGGCTATGGGAGGTTTAGCAATTGGGATAACAGGTGTTTTCTACGTCTTTGTAAGTCCCCTTGTGGCGAGCCTTATTCTTTCCTAAAAAGGATGATAGTGTTCAGAAAAAAGCTTGGAAGAAGTTCCGAGTTTTTTTATTGTACAGGTAGATTGAGAAGGTGTATGATAATTTGAATTTCAAACAATTTTCAGATAGATTACTAATTGGTTACAGTAGTTGTAAGCGCTTGCCAAACCTTGGACCAAAAGGTATACTAAAAGAGGTTATACGGTTAATATTTAGTTAAAGGAGTTCAATATGAAGAAACGATATGCTCGATCAGCCTTGGGCTTGATCACTGCTCTCTTCCTCTTTGCCCAACCGGTAGAGGCCTGTACAGGTTTTATCATCGGAAAAAAATTAACAGCAGATGGGAATGCTTTGTACGGACGTACAGAGGACTTAGAACCGAACCACAATAAGAACTTTGTGGTGCGAGAACGAACTTATAACAAGAAAGGGGATGTCTTTGAAGATGCAACCAATGGCTTTAAGTATGAGCTCCCTGAAGTAAGTTATAAATATACAGCTGTCCCAGATGTGACACCAGAACAGGGTGTATTTGATGAAGCTGGTTTTAATGAGCATGGAGTGTCCATTTCAGCGACTGTCTCAGCTTCTGCAAATGACAAGATTCAAAAGGTCGATCCTTATGTAGAGGACGGATTGGCTGAGTCTGCTCTCACTAGTGTTGTTCTTCCGAGTGTAAAAACGGCTCGTGAAGGAGTCGAGCTAATTGCAAAAATTGTGGAAGAAAAAGGGGCGGCAGAAGGTAATATTGTGACGATTGCGGACAAGGAAGGAATCTGGTACATGGAGATTCTTTCTGGTCACCAGTATGTAGCGATTCTCTTCCCAGAAGATCGCTATGCTGTCTTCCCAAACACCTTCTTCTTAGGACATGTAGATTTTACAAATACAGAACGGACGATTGCCTCCAAGGATGTTGAAAAAGTTGCCCGTGATGCAGGATCCTATAAAGAAATCGATGGCCAATTCCATGTATCTCAATCCTACAATCCCCCTTTGCATGAGGCGGACCGTTCTCGTGTTTGGTCTGGTATTAAATCACTGGATCCAGATGCAGATGTGAACTATGATGACGACTATTTTGACTTGATGCATACAACGGATCGGAAATTGACGCTACGAGATGCGATGAATCTCCAACGCAATCGATTAGAAGGAACAGACTTCAAACCACAAGATCAAATGGAGTTAGATGGAAAAGGGATCCCAGAAAAAGGGAAGTTTGATGAAGTCTATAAATACCCGATTTCGAATCCGAATGTTATGGAAGCCCATATTTTCCAACTAAAGGACAATGTTCCTGATAGTGCTGGTGGGGGAACCATGTGGTTAGCGATGGGAAGCCCACGAAATGCCCCATATCTTCCATACTATGGAAACATCACCAATACTTATCAAGCTTATCAAGAATTAGGAACAGCCTATAATCCCCAATCTTGGTATTGGACTATGTCTCGGATCAATGATTTAGTTGCTAAATATCCTGATTTATTTGGAGATGGAGCAATCCGTACCGAAATGGAACGCTTAGAATCTCAATGGATGGCTGAGCAAGAAATCAGTGACCAAGAACAAATTGCCCTCGCTTCACAGCCAGAGCAGGCGAGTCTAAAAGCGACAGAAACGAGCATGGCTCGTGCGCAAAAGACCTTTGATCGTCTACAAGAAATTCGTCAAGAAGCAGAAGAAAAAGTGATTGCTCAATATGGACAAGGCGCCATTGACGATTTAACGGATGAAGAAGATGCAAACCAAGAAGAAGAGATCAATTTGGTACCATTTGACTATGACTTCATCATCACGATTGGCCTAGCCCTTGTGACAGTGATCGGTGTAGGAGTTTTCTTCATCAAAACAAAGAAAGCAAAGGGAGGTAAGAAGGATGAATAAGTTTCAACGAATATTGCTCTTCCTATTTCTGGTCTTAGCAGGGATTGGTATGGAGTTTGAGCTAGGTTTTCTCTCTCAACAAGAGTTTAGCCAAGTAGCAGGGAGAGATTTGGTTTTAAACCTGCTCGTTTTAGGAGTGATTGTCGTTCCTCTTTATCTCTTTATTAAAGGACTTGCAAAAAGATTTGAGGTTCCCCTGCTTGTTTTGTGGGCTACCATGTTTGGCGGTGCTTTTGTTGCTGGCTGGCTCAGTTTTTCAGGGAACAGCCTAATTGACCATTTTAATAGTCATCTCATTCAGGATGTTAGTACCTTTAATAAATGGACAGATGCTTTGACAGCCCCATTTGCTGAAGAATTTTTTAAAGCTCTAGTGGCCTTCTGGATTCTCTTGATTTTGGGTCGTAAAGATTTGAAATCGATTTTAATCGCCGGTTTTGGATCTGGTCTTGGATTCCAAATCATTGAAGACCTTGGTTATGTGGCGCGTCAAACACGATCTGGAGACCTCTCAGCAGTAACGGAGGCAGTGAACCGTATTTCTGGTGGCTTAGCATCTCATGCAGTCTACACGGCTGTTGTCTCTGTTGGAGCCTTTCTCATCTTATCTCAGAGCACCAAACAAAAAGAAAAGCTCTTTGGTCTCTGGTGTGTGGTCTCCACGGTGGCGAATCACTTCTTATGGAACTCCCCATTCTATGAAACAGATCATCGGATCAATATTTTGGTAGGCTTGCTCTTTGCCTTCCAAGTTGGAACCTTTATTGAGGTGGTTCTCTTTGCTTATAAAAAACCGAATCTAGCCCTTTTAAAGAAAAACTAAGGAAAGATTCAGTAGCTATCATACATTAAAAAGCTTAGAAACTTTTGTTTCTAAGCTTTTTTTCTAGATTCTATTTGCTTTCTTCTTTTTTCTTTAGACCAAAGAAGGCTAAGACGGATGTCAACAGAGCGAGCATATAGATAGCAGGAGAGTCAGTTGTTCCTGTTTCTGGCAGGGTAGCAGAGCATGCTGTGAATGTTTTAGCGACTGTCACTGACAAGTGATAGTTGCTGGCATCGACCTGTTTATCATCCTTAGCAGATGG
This sequence comes from Streptococcus sp. AM28-20, assembly GCF_003603595.1. Taxonomy (NCBI): domain Bacteria; kingdom Bacillati; phylum Bacillota; class Bacilli; order Lactobacillales; family Streptococcaceae; genus Streptococcus; species Streptococcus sp. AM28-20. The sequence continues at coordinate 962,155 of NZ_QTNK01000001.1, read as the reverse complement.
TAAAGTATTCTTTGTTTGGTGAGTTAGTTGATTAGGAGAATTCGTACCAACTAGAGCTGGAATATATGTTTGATCCTTTTTACCGGTAGATGGATTAGTTGGTTGCTCATTTTTACCGGTAGATGGGATAACTGGTTGGTTATTGCTTCCTGGGTAGGACTTTGGATCAGCAGGATCTGTTCCCTGTTTGATTTCTTCAATATCTGCCACACCATCTCCATCTGAATCTTTGCTAGCAGAAAGAGAGATTGTACGAGAATTTGGATTAATCACTGCATAAGCTGTGAGATCTGCCTTAGCAAGGTAATCTGCAAAGGCAACGTCCATGGAAGGACCTTCCTCACGAGCTCCTCCTAACATGGTGTAACCATCCCCACCTGCTGCTAAGAAGTCATTGGTAGTCAAGTAGTAGTCTTTAGCAAGGTTGAGAGGTTCATATTGACCGGTTTCTGGATTTTTAATTTCGACATAGAGGACGCGTTTTTCAGCTGGTAGGCTAGTATCGTAATAAACTTTTGCTCCAGAAACTTGGAGGAAGCCTCCGCTTGGTTCAAGGAGGGGTTGACCGTTTTCATCAAGAACTGTTTTGCCATCTTTTTCTTGTAAAATAGATCCAAGAGATTTCGTAAACATATCAGCAATATTCTGACCGGTTACTTTAATTTGAGAAATGGTATTCCCAAATGGGAGAACAGCAATGACGCTTCCTTTAGTGATTGGCTTATCTTTGGCAATGGTTTCGCGCAAGCCTCCACCGTTAGTTACAGCGAGGTTAGTCTTATGACTAAATCCGGTTTGACCATATTCGTAGAGGGCATCCGCTACGACATTTCCAAGGTTGGTCTCGCGGACACGGACATTTTCCCGTTGACCATTTAGTTCTACAGGACTATTGTCACGAACAATTTTTGCATTCTCGGCATCGTATTGTTCCTTGATCTTTTGGACCATGGCAGCTACTTTTGCATTTGGTACTACATTTTTTGTTGAAGCAGCTGAAATTTGTTGAGGATTTCCAAGCAATTGGTTGGCTTGATAGGTGATTTTGCCGATATTGTTCAGGTAGCTACCGGTTTGGTTATAGGTTACGTTTTCTCCATAAGTGGTTGATTGAACCGTATGGGAATGTCCATCAATGACGGTGACGCGTTTACCTTTCAGTTTTGGATTTTTTGAAAGTTCTTCAGCTAAGGTAGATCCTCGCCATTCGACTGGTGTAGTAGTATCTACCCCCAAGTGAGCAAGGACAACATAGTTTTTGTAAGTCTTGCCCTCAGCAGTAGCACGTGCTTCAATTTCATCAATGACCTTGTTTACTTCTGATATAGGATCCGTGAAGGTGACACCTTGGACATTCTTAGGGTGGGTTTTAGTAGCTGTTTCAGGAGTTGTTACACCGATAACGACAAACTCATCCCCAACTACATTCTTATCTTTATCGACAATGGTTGAAGCTTCAAATAAGCGAGCACCGTTGATGTAGGTGTTGGAGCTGAGAAGTGGAAAGTTTAAGATTTCTTTGTATTTCTTAGCCTCATCCAAACCAAAATCGAACTCATGGTTTCCGACTGCCATAGCATCGTAGCCAATTTCGTTCAAAATTTTCGCCCGTTCTTCCCCTTTCGAACTATTTGAAATCGGGAGTCCTTGGAAGGCATCCCCAGCATCTACGACCAATGTAGATGGATTTTTCGCCCGTTCTTCATCGATGACGGCGGCTAATTTAGCATCTCCAATCACACCCTTTTCTTCGACAATCCGACCATGAACGTCGTTGGTATGTAGGATATTTGCTTCAGGCAACTCAGCTGAACTCTCTGTAGCACCTTCGGAAGTAGCAGTACTAGCTTCTGTTGAAGCAGGAGTTGCAGCATCCGTAGCATTTGTTGAAGCAGGAGCTGCTTCAAGGCTAGTTTCAGGAGCTGTTTGCTCATCTGCAGCTACCTGAGAAGCTAGGAAGGCAGGAGCAAGCAATAAGATCGGTAAAAGAAGTTTCTTCTTTTTCATAAACGGTCCTCTTTTCTATTTTATTCCGTACTAAATATTATAGCTAAAAATAGAAGAAAAAGAAAACGATTTCTGATGCTTGGGTAAATAATTCTTGTGTGAGCTTTGGTGTTTCATCTAGTTGGCCTTAGCAATAAAAAAGAGAGTGGGACAAAAGTCCTAGCCTCTTAATTGTCTTTGGATTGTCGAGCAAGACGCAGTGGTTGAGTGGACTCTACTACGCTGATTTCATCAGCTTTTACAGCTCTACTCAACTGTGCGGAGGTGGGACGACGAAATCGAATTCTAACGAATTATCGATTTCTGTCCCACTTTCCATTTTCTTATTCAGTTATAGGTTGGTTCCAAGTGGTAAAGTCAGTAACACTTAATACGACAGTTGCGATTTCGATCGGCTCTTCTTTTGCTCCAGTTGACAACCATTTCGTGATCACTGCTTCAATCGTAGCTGCAAAGATTTCAACAGCATACTTATAAGGAACTTGGAATTTATTTACCAAATGGTCTTTGGCGTGTGGAGTATCGTCAAGAAGTTGCAGGGTGAAATTTTTCATTAGAAACTGAAACTCTTGGTAATCCATCTGCATCAAGGCGTAAATAAAATCATAATTATCTTGAATATATTGAAGGGAGGCAAGAAAATTTGCTCGATTGACAGTGCTTGTAGCGAATAGTTCTCCCAACTCGCCTAATAGTTCAGATTTTAGCTGGTTGAACATATCTTGTTTGTCTACATAATGGAGATAGAATGTCCCTCGATTAATGCCGGCTTCTTTTGTTAATTGGCTAATGGTAAGACTCTCAAGTGATTGTTCAAGAAGTAGGCGTGATAGGGCACTTCGGATAGCATTTTTAGAATTCGTTTTTCTCTTTTTTCGGGTCATAGTTCCTCCTTTATCATGTAGTTTGGTATAAATTATTGTTCACTAATCATCATATTATACAGAAATCAAATTTATTCCTCAACAGAATAAAATTTTAGTATCATTCTATAAGTCTAAATAGCTTAAAATCGGGTCTTGTTCTTATACTGTGAAAGCCACTTTGGCAGGATTATAAAATTTTTTCCCAGATCTACTTTCAAAGGGGCTATTATATAAAAAAACAAGAAAAAACTTGAAATATCAGTTATCTAAACCAATTAAATAATTCGAATATATTTGTTATTATATCACAAACTAAGAAAAGGAGGTCAGATGATGCTTGGAGAATTCTCTCTCTTGAACTAGATAAGATCAAGCCTATTCATTGTCTATTTTTGCATAGAAAAGTATTAGTTTATAGTCCAGATTTCTCCATAAGTTTATGATTGTCAAGAGCTTGTTCATTCCAGGAATTTTAGTCGTTTTCATAGATTGATTATCCTTGGTCTTCCCGTGAAAAAGGACTATAATAAAGATAGGAACTTGTGTTTAAGTGGGAGAAGAAATATGGCTTATATTGAGATGAAACATAGTTACAAGTGCTATCAAACAGGTGAGACGCACATCATTGCCAATAAAGATGTTACTTTTGAAATTGAGAAAGGCGAATTGGTCATCATTTTGGGAGCATCAGGCGCAGGAAAATCAACCCTTCTCAATATTTTGGGAGGTATGGATACCAATGATGAAGGAGAGGTTCTGGTGGATGGGAAAGCCATCTCAAGTTTCTCATCACACCAACGAACGGATTATCGCAGAAATGATGTTGGCTTTGTTTTTCAGTTTTATAATCTCATTCCCAATTTGACGGCCAAGGAAAATGTTGAGCTAGCATCTGAAATTGTTTCTGACGCCCTAGATCCTGAACAAGTCTTGCGAGAGGTTGGATTGGGAGAGCGAATGAACAACTTCCCAGCCCAGTTATCTGGTGGGGAACAACAACGGGTGGCTATTGCACGCGCAGTGGCAAAGAATCCTAAGATTCTCCTTTGTGATGAACCAACAGGGGCTTTGGATTACCAAACCGGCAAACAGGTTTTAAAAATTCTTCAGGACATGTCTCGTAAGAAAGGAGCAACAGTGATCATCGTCACCCATAATGCTTCCTTAGCACCAATAGCAGATCGCGTCATTCAGATGCATGATGCCCAAGTAAAAACCGTGACCATCCATAAATCTCCGTTAGATATCGAAAACCTAGAGTATTAGGGGGGGTAGTCATGAAGCGAAAAGTATATTGGAAAGATTTATTCCATTCTTTTACTAGTTCCAAAGGGCGCTTTTTATCCATTTTAACACTGATGATGCTAGGAACCTTAGCCCTCGTCGGTTTAAAAGTAACGACCCCAAATATGCATCGGACTGCCCAACGCTTTATTGACCAACAAGAGATGTTGGACCTAGCAGTAATGGGGGATTTTGGTTTGGACAAGACTGATCAAGAGGAACTGAGAGGCTTGACTGGGGCTCGCTTGGAATTTTCCTACTTGACGGATGTGACAATAGATGGAAAGGACAAGGCTATTCGACTTTTTTCCACTCCAGAAGCCATCTCGCGCTTTCAGCTGACTTCAGGGCGACTTCCGCAGAAACAAGATGAGGTAGCTCTAGCAGCATTTTGGAAAGATAGTTACCAGATTGGGGATCAGATAAGTATCCATGCAAAGGCAGGAAGTCCATCTGTTCTAAAGTCAAAAAATTATCGAATTGTTGGCTTTATAAAGTCTGCTGAGATGTGGTCCGAAAAAGACTTGGGACAAGCTACGAGTGGAAGTGGTTCCTTAGATGCTTATGGGGTCCTCTCAAAAGGAGCCTTTACTAGTCCTGTTTATAGCCTTGCTCGGATTCGGTTTGATGATTTGAGGGGGCTAAATCCATTCTCAACTAGCTACCAAGACCGTCTGGTCTCCCATCAAAAGGAGCTGGAAAAACTCCTAGCTGGAAATGGACAGGAGCGCTATCGAAAACTTCAGGCTGATGGGAAACAAAAGATCAAAAAAGGCCAAGAAGAACTTGATGGTGCAAACAAACGGTTAGCAGAAGCGCGTGAAAAGGCAGGCCAAGCACAGACACAATTGACGGAGCAAGCCAATAAACTAAATCAGCTTTCTACACTCTTTCCCAAAGAAGAATTAGAAGCGAGACGACGCGAGTTGGCAGAAGCCCAAAAGCAACTAGATCAGGAATTGGTCAACATACAGACGGGTGAATCAGAACTAGCAACTAAACAAAAGGACCTGGAAAAGACAAAGGAAGAATTAGAGAATCTAGCTCTACCAAACTATCATGTTTACGATCGAAAAACCATTCCAGGCGGACAGGGTTACCTCATGTATAGTAATGCCAGTGCCAGTATCTCCGAGGTAGGCAATCTATTTCCTGTGGTGCTCTACGCAGTCGCTGCCATGGTCACCTTTACGACCATGACTCGTTTTGTTGATGAAGAACGGAGCCATGCTGGCTTGTTCAAAGCCTTGGGCTATCGAACGAAAGATATCTTGGCAAAGTTTCTCCTGTATGGCTTTGTTGCTGGAACAGTTGGGACAGGCCTAGGAACTCTTATCGGTCATTATGTTCTATCGGGGACCATTTCGCAAATTATCACTCAGGGGATGGTCGTAGGACCAAGCCAACAATATTTTTATTGGTCCTATACTTTGTTAGCCTTAGGACTTTCTCTCCTTTCTAGTGTCTTTCCAGCTTATCTGGTTGCTAGAAGAGAATTGAAGGAAGAGGCCAGTCTGCTCCTACTCCCCAAGCCACCAGTTTCTGGATCCAGTATTTTGCTCGAACGCTTTCATTTTTTATGGAAACGTCTAAGTTTCACCCAAAAGGTGACCGTTAGAAATATTTTTCGTTACAAACAGCGGATGATTATGACTATCTTTGGTGTTGCTGGTTCGGTAGCCCTTCTCTTTGCGGGTCTGGGAATTCAATCATCTGTCGGTGGAGTACCCCAACGTCAGTTTGGGGAAATCCTTAAATACGATATGATTCTCTCGATCAAATCCAGTCTGACAGACGAAGAGGAACAATCCTTGAAGAAGCGCTTGAAGCAGGCAGATATAAAAGAAACAGAAGCCATTTTTACAAAACAACTGGAGGCTTCTTATCCATCCGGACTTGGAAAGCAAACAGTTACATTAATGGTATCATCAAAAAACAGCTTGGAACCTTTTATCAGTCTCCGCTCAGAAAAGGGAGGACTCGACCTATCCAATGGGGCGGTGATTAGTAGTAAATTAGCGCAACTAGCTAAGGTGGGAGTTGGGGATGACTTACGGCTAGATGGTCATAAGATTAGGGTAGCTACGATTACTGAAAATTATGTAGGCCATTTCGTCTATATGAATCAAGCAAACTATCAGAAAATCTATGGAAAAAAGGCTAAGAAGAATGCCTATTTGGTCCGATTACAGTCACCTTCGCATCAGTCGGTCCAGAAGGTCAGTCGGGACATGATGGAAGATGGAGCCGTGCTTGCTGTCACGCAAAACACTTCCTTGATTTCTCTCTTTCATTCCGTAGCCCAATCATTGAATAAGACCATGATGATTTTAGTTCTAGTATCTATTTTGCTGGCGATTGTTATTTTATACAATTTAACCAATATCAATGTTGCAGAACGAATCCGTGAGTTATCAACCATAAAGGTATTAGGTTTTCATCATCAAGAAGTCACACTTTATATTTATCGAGAAACCATCCTTTTATCTCTTGTTGGGATAGGATTGGGCTTGCTAGGAGGCTATTATCTCCATCGCTTTTTGATTGCCATGATCGCCCCAGATGCCATTCTCTTCTATCCGCGGGTGGCCCTTGGTGTCTATCTTTATCCTATCGCTGGCGTCATTCTGATCCTAGCTAGCTTAGGAATCTTGGTTAATCATCATCTTCGTAAGGTAGACATGCTGGAGGCTTTGAAATCTGTTGAATAAAAAAGAAACTTCTACCCTAGGGTGGAAGTTTTTAAGAGCTTTGGTATAATGAGAGAAGGAGAAGAGACATGACAAAAATTGCTTTGCTTTCGGATATACATGGGAATACAACTGCTTTAGAGGCTGTGCTTAAAGATGCCAAGCGGGCAGGTGTAGAAGAATACTGGTTATTAGGGGATGTCCTTATGCCGGGGACTGGTAGACGACATCTTTTGAACCTACTTGAAGAATTGCCTATCACCGTACAGATTTTAGGAAATTGGGAAGATAGCTTGTGGCGAGCGATGAAGGGGATGCTGGATCCATCAAGGGCTAGTCACCGTTATTTGATGCGCCATTGTCAGTATATCTTAGAAGAAATTCGTCCAGAAGAAATAGAGGCCATGCAAAGTCTGCCCATGCAAGTGCATCGGGAAGTTTCTGGCTTAATAGTGGGCATCACCCATCATCTGCCAGACAAAAACTGGGGACGAGAATTGATCCATATAGGAGACCAGAAAGATTTTGATCGCCTCGTAACCAATCCCCCTTGTGATCTAGCAGTCTATGGTCATATTCACCAACAATTTTTCCGATATGGAAGTGGTGGAGAGCTCATCTTGAATCCAGGTTCTATCGGCCAGCCCTTCTTTTTGCAAGCCAATCTTCGAAAGGATCTCCGGGCCATGTATGCTATTCTAGAGTTTGATGAATCGGGTTTGAAAGATGTTGACTTTCGGCGGGTGTCCTATGACATTGAGAAAGAACTCAAACTCGCTAAGGATCTGAAACTACCTTACTTCCAAGTTTACTATGAAAGTTTAGTCAATGGGATTCACCATACCCATAATCATGAGCTGCTTCATGAAATTGAGCGGAGAGAAGGCCATGATCAAGAGATTAATGCATGGTTAGAGGATTTCTTTCAATAGTGTAACTGTTGACATTACAACATAAAAGAGTATAATAGGGATAATGAGCATCATCTACTGAAAATTGTCCAGTAGATGAGACCTTCCAAACAGGCAGAAAGGAGTGAAGAGATGCAAATTTCAAGTCGTTTTACCATTGGAACCCATGTATTAGTGATGATTGCTTTAAAAGGAGACTGCACCAAGGTGACCAGTGATATGATTGCTGGTAGCGTTGGGGTGAACCCGGTTATTATTCGGAAGACCTTATCCCAATTAAAAAAAGCAGGCTTGATCCATGTAGCGCGTGGAACAGGTGGCGCTGAGATGGCCAAAGAATTGGAAGCAATTAGTTTGTTAGATATCTATCAGGCTGTTGAATGCCTTGGAAAGACCGGTCAATTATTTGGTTTCCACGAGCATCCAAATCCAGCTTGTCCGATTGGAAATAGCATTCATGGCGTCCTAGATGGAAAGCTGGAAGAGATTCAATTGGCCATGGAAAAGGAAATGGCTCAGACCAGCCTCAAAGAAGTAGTGGAGCAAACCAAGAAACAAATGGAGCTAGCAACCGTTTCTTGATTTGATTCTGTAAGAAACTTGATGTAAAAAGGCCTTTCAGTATATACTGAAAGGCTTTGAATGTAGACAAACTACTTTTTACTTAAGATAGCTAGGTAATTTTTCAAAAAACTATCATGTTGCTTTGAATCATTAAAGCATATCCGAAACTTTCCGCCGTGAGAAAAATGCTTGAAACGTTTTCGTTTCAAGCACTCGGGAGTTTTGAAACCTTAGGTTCAAAACTAAGTCATGGAACTTCGTAGAAGTTCCATGACGTCCGTACTCACCTAAGGAAAGTTTCTAGGAATACTATTTCTTTAATCTGAGCCTCTCAGTGTAAACTGAAAGGCTTTTTTGTTGAATGAAATGATTTAAAGTTTATCTAATTTTTATTTTTTAGTAAATAAGACACTAACTAGAATAAATCCAATTGCATAAATCCATGTCCAGTAACGATTAGGAATGAACATGAAAGAAGAACGATCGCGGAAAGCAATACGTTGCCCTGTTTCCTCATCAATCATATACCGAACTTGATCGGAAACAAATTTTTTTGTTAGCAAATAATTGACTGCTGCAGCAAGAATTCCCAACATACATCCTAAGATGATACTATCTGTACTCTTATTTACATTAAGATGCAGGAAGGAATAAATCATATTCGCCAAAGCTCCTCCAATCATAAGAGCAAGGGGAACGAGCAAGCCTTTACCACGCCAAACAATCATACAACAATCTCCTTATTATCTAACTTAATCAAAATAGAGCAAGTCTTTGCTGGTTTCGGTAAAGAGACCAAAGCCATCTTTTGTGACATAGCCACAGTCTTCAATCCGAACTCCGACTTTTCCAGGGATGTAGATGCCTGGTTCGACTGAGAAGCACATGCCTTCTTCGATGACCATGTCATTTCCTTCCATGATAGAAGGGAATTCATGCACATCCATTCCGATACCGTGTCCGAGGCGGTGGTTGAAGTATTCACCATAACCAGCTTTTTCAATGACGCTCCGGGCAGCACGGTCTACGTCATGTGCTGTTACACCTGGTTTGATCATATCTAGGGCAGCCTGTTGAGCTTCTAAAGTCAAATGGTAGATTTCTTTCTTGAAGTCATCGGGTTTTCCAACAGCGACTGTTCGCGTCATATCTGAAGCATAGCCATTCACCATACAGCCCAAGTCAAAGAGAAGAAGAGCATCTTTTTCAATTTTGTTGCTTCCAGGAATGCCGTGTGGGTTGGCTGCATTATTACCAGTCAAGACCATAGTTTCAAAGCTCATTTCATAGCCCAAGCGTTTGATGCCAAAGTCGATTTCTGCGACGATATCAGTTTCTGTTTTATCCAGTGAGATGGCGTCGAATCCCATATTGACAGCCTTATCCGCATATTGACCAGCAACTAACATCTTTTGGATCTCATCAGCAGATTTAATCAAGCGCATGCGGTTAATCCGAGGGCTGAGATTGGTAAATGTTGCTTGTTCAAAGACTGAACGAAGCCCATGATACTTGGTCAAAATCAAATTATCAAATTCCAAAGCGACCTTTTTGGCTTCTGGATTAGCGCTAGCCCCTTTGATTTTTTCCCAAGGATTTTCAGAATCCACGTACCCTACCACTTGGAAATCCACAACTGCAGTCGCCCGTTCTACCTCAAGAGCAGGGACAAAAAGAAGTGGTTCATGGTCTGGATAAACGAACAAGAAGAGCTGACGCTCGTGAGGATCACTGTAAAATCCAGTTAGGTAATTGATGGTGACAGGATCGGATACAACAGCCACATCTGTTTTTTCAGTTTCAAGAAATGCTACAATTTGATCTAATTTAGACATAAGCTACCTTCTTTCTATTGATAATATTTTGTCAGATTTTCCCTAAAAAATCAAGAGTTTGCAAAAAGATGTTAAAATGCTTGAAAGTGTTTACAATAAGTGATAAAATAGTTGTTATAGAAGACTGAAAACGAAATTTTCAATAAAGAAAGGAAGTAATATGAATACAGACGATACTGTAACCATTTACGACGTTGCCCGAGAGGCGGGTGTCTCAATGGCGACTGTTAGCCGTGTCGTGAACGGAAATAAGAACGTTAAGGAAAATACTCGTAAAAAAGTATTGGAAGTCATTGAACGTTTGGACTATCGTCCGAATGCAGTAGCTCGTGGACTTGCGAGTAAGAAAACCACAACGGTAGGTGTTGTGATTCCAAATATTACCAATAGTTATTTCTCTACTCTGGCAAAGGGGATCGATGACATTGCTGAAATGTACAAGTACAACATCGTCCTTGCCAACAGCGATGAAGACGATGATAAAGAAGTTTCTGTTGTCAATACTCTTTTCTCAAAACAGGTCGATGGGATTATCTTCATGGGTTATCACTTGACAGAAAAGATTCGTTCAGAATTCTCTCGTTCTCGGACACCGGTGGTCCTTGCTGGGACAGTTGATGTCGAACATCAATTGCCAAGTGTCAATATCGATTACAAGCAAGCGACAGTAGACGCGGTTACACTATTGGCTAAACGAAATAAAAAGATTGCTTTTGTAAGTGGACCATTAGTAGATGATATCAACGGTAAGATTCGCTTGGCTGGCTACAAAGATGCTTTGAAAGCAAAAAAATTGTCTTATAGTGAAGGCTTGGTCTTTGAGTCTAAGTACCGCTATGAAGAAGGCTATAACTTGGCTGAACGCATCATTGCATCTAAAGCAACAGCAGCCTTTGTAACTGGGGATGAATTGGCAGCAGGTTTGCTTAATGGTCTAGCTGATCAAGGTGTGAACGTACCGGAAGATTTTGAGTTGATTACCAGTGATGATTCACAAATTACACGCTACACTCGTCCAAATCTTTCAACTGTTGGCCAACCACTTTATGATTTGGGGGCTATCAGTATGCGGATGCTGACAAAAATTATGCATAAGGAAGAATTGGAAGAAAGAGAAGTTCTTCTTGCCCATACCATCAATCATCGTGGGACTACTAAAAAGTAAAGACCAAGAGGCTGGGACAAAAGTCCTAGCCTCTTAACTGTCTTTGGATTGTCGAGCAAGACTCAGTGATTGAGTGAGCTCTACTACGCTGATTTCATCAGCTTTTACAGACCTACTCAACTGTGAGGAGGTGGGACGACAAAATCGAATTCTAACGAATTACCGATTTCTGTCCCACTCTCTTTTTCTTGTCTCTATATGAATCTCCGGTAAAACTTGAAGGGGTCTGCCAAATCAGGTATAATAGAGGGTATGAAAGTTTTACTGTATCTTGAAGGAAAATCCGTTTTACAAAAATCAGGGATTGGCCGTGCCCTCCAACATCAGATGCATGCCTTGGATTTGGCTGGGATTCCCTATACGACAGATATTTTAGGAGATTATGATGTGGTCCATATTAATACCTATGGTCCTCGGAGTTTGTTACTCTTACATGCTGCTAAACGTCGGGGGAAAAAGGTCATTATGCATGGGCATTCCACACGGGAAGATTTCCAAAATTCCTTTATCGGGTCCAATTTATTTGCTTCCTTATTTGGCAAATACTTGGCTCACATGTATAAAAAAGCCGATTTTATTATTACCCCTTCAGAGTATTCTAAGCAGCTGATTCAATCCTACGGGGTCAAGACTCCAATTGTCGCTGTTTCCAATGGGATCGATTTGTCTAAATATAAAAAAGATCCTAAAAAAGAAGAGGTTTTTCGGAAGCACTTTAATATCCAAGAAGGAGAGAAGGTCGTTCTATGTGCGGGTCTCTATTTTAGACGAAAAGGGATTGAAGACTTTGTAGAAGTTGCTCGCCGGATGCCAGATGTCCGCTTTATTTGGTTGGGATCGATTAATAAATGGTTGATCCCTCGCGCTATTCGTCGTTTGGTAGAGAAAGACCATCCGAGCAACGTGGAATTCCCTGGCTATTTTAAAGGAGCTGTTTTCCAAGGGGCCATGACGGGTGCGGATGCCTTCTTCTTCCCATCTTACGAGGAAACGGAAGGGATTGTTGTCCTAGAGGCCTTAGCGGCTCACCAGCATGTCGTCCTCCGGGATATTCCAGTTTATCATGGTTGGGTGGACCAAAAGTCGGCAGAATTGTGTCATTCGGTGGATGAATTTGTGGACTCTCTTGAAAAAGTCTTGTCTGGTCAAGTGGATAAGCGAGATGCGGGAGACCGGGTCGCTCAAAGTCGCTCAATTGATTTGGTAGCCGATCAACTAGTCAAAGCCTATCAGCAGGTATTGGAGATGTAATATGCGTATTGGATTATTTACAGATACTTATTTTCCGCAGGTATCGGGGGTTGCGACCAGTATTCGAACCCTTAAAACAGAATTGGAGAAGTTGGGACATACTGTTTTTATCTTTACGACGACGGATAAGGATGTCAACCGCTATGAGGACTGGCAAATTATCCGCATTCCAAGTATCCCTTTCTTTGCTTTTAAGGATCGGCGGATTGCTTATCGCGGCTTTACCAAGGCTTTGGCCATTGCCAAACAATACAAACTGGATATGATCCATACACAGACAGAGTTTTCTTTAGGACTACTCGGGGTTTGGATTGCTAAGGAGCTTCGAATCCCAGTGATTCATACCTATCATACCCAGTATGAAGATTACGTGCGTTATATTGCTAAGGGGATGGTTATCCGACCAAGTATGGTCAAATACATCGTCCGTGGGTATATGAATGACTTGGATGGGGTGATCTGTCCGAGTGAGATTGTCTATGACCTCTTGCTAAAATACAAGGTCAAGGCTGAGAAACGGATTATTCCAACAGGAATTGAGTTGGCAAAGTTTGAACGACCTGAAATCACGCAAGTAGAAACGCAAGCCCTTCGTAAAAAATTAGGAATTCAAGAGGGTGAAACCATGCTCTTGAGCTTGTCACGGGTTTCTTATGAAAAAAATATCCAAGCGGTCATTGCTGCCCTGCCTGAAGTCTTAGAAGAAAATGCGCATATTAAATTGATTGTGGCAGGAGATGGGCCTTATTTAGGGGATTTGAAAAAACAGGTGCAAAATTTAGGCATCGAACAGGCTGTGATCTTCACAGGGATGATTCCACCGAACGAAACAGCTCTTTACTATAAGGCGGCAGATTTCTTCATTTCTGCTTCAACGAGTGAGACGCAAGGTCTTACTTATCTGGAGAGCATCGCTAGTGGGACCCCCTTAATTGCTCAGAGAAATCCTTATTTAGATAATGTGATCAATGATCGGATGTTCGGAATCTTGTATGACCAGGAAGAAGATTTGGCTGCAGCTATTCTAGAAGCGACCATAGCCACCCCAGAGAAGGATGAGGCTAAGTGGGAGGAAAAGCTGTATGAAATTTCTTCTACAAACTTTGGTCGCAGGGTCTATGAGTTCTATCTAGACGCCATTATTTCGAAAGATTTTTATAATGAACGCCATCCTGAGGAAAGCCGTACCAAACGGGTGACCAAGTCCATTGTGAAAATTCCACAAAAGGTCATCGCTATGCCTGTGAATGGGTCTGTGAGAATCATGAAGGGTTCCTTTAAACAGGTGAAAAAGATTCGTAATATCACCAAGTTATTGGATTAGAGTAAATCAAATCAGTAAGAGGATCAAAAGAAGGACCTCTTACGGATGAGAGGCTTTTTCCTCTTGCAAAATATTTCAATCGTGCTATAATACTAGTCAGAGACATATCAAATCTAGGAAATCTGATAGAGAGCGCGTGGGGCTGGAAATCGCGTAGAGGATAGGTTTGGGACTACTCGGTGAACTTTTTATGCAAACATAAAACGGTGGCCACGTTAGAGCCAATCAGAGGTGTTCCTCTTTTTTGAGGAACATAAATGAAGGTGGAACCACGTTGCGACGTCCTTTCGAGGAGGTCGCTTTTTTGTTTTTTTGATGAAGAAATAAAAAAGAGTTTCACTATAACATAAGATATTTAAAAATTTATAAGGAGAAGATTATGATTAAGATTACTTTCCCAGATGGCGCTGTTCGTGAATTCGAATCTGGCGTGACTACTTTTGACATTGCCCAATCCATCAGCAATTCCCTAGCTAAAAAAGCTCTTGCTGGTAAATTCAACGGCAAATTGATTGATACCACTCGTGCTATCACCGAAGACGGGAGCATCGAAATTGTGACACCTGATCACGAAGACGCCCTTCCAATCTTGCGTCACTCAGCGGCTCACTTGTTTGCCCAAGCAGCTCGTCGCCTCTTCCCAGATATCCACTTGGGTGTCGGTCCAGCTATCGAAGATGGTTTCTACTACGATACTGACAATGAAGCTGGTCAAATCTCTAACGAAGACCTTCCTCGCATCGAAGAAGAAATGCAAAAAATCGTTAAGGAAAACTTCCCATCTATCCGTGAAGAAGTGACTAAAGACGAGGCGCGTGAAATCTTCAAGAACGACCCATACAAATTGGAATTGATTGAAGAGCACTCAGAAGACGAAGGTGGGTTGACCATCTACCGTCAAGGTGAATACGTAGACCTTTGCCGTGGCCCACACGTCCCATCAACTGGTCGTATCCAAATCTTCCACCTTCTCCATGTAGCAGGTGCTTACTGGCGCGGAAATAGTGACAACGCGATGATGCAACGTATCTACGGTACTGCCTGGTTTGACAAGAAAGACTTGAAGAACTACCTTCAAATGCGTGAAGAAGCCAAAGAACGTGACCACCGTAAACTTGGTAAAGAATTGGATCTCTTTATGATTTCTCAAGAAGTTGGTCAAGGTCTTCCATTCTGGTTGCCAAATGGTGCCACTATCCGTCGTGAGTTAGAACGCTACATCGTCGATAAAGAGTTGGCTTCTGGCTATCAACACGTTTACACTCCACCACTTGCTTCTGTAGAGCTTTACAAGACTTCTGGTCACTGGGATCACTACCAAGAGGACATGTTCCCAACTATGGATATGGGAGATGGTGAAGAATTCGTTCTTCGTCCAATGAACTGTCCACACCACATCCAAGTCTTTAAACACCATGTTCACTCATACCGTGAATTGCCAATCCGTATCGCTGAAATCGGGATGATGCACCGCTATGAAAAATCTGGAGCCCTTACAGGTCTTCAACGTGTACGTGAAATGTCTCTCAACGACGGTCACCTCTTTGTGACTCCAGAACAAATCCAAGAAGAATTCCAACGTGCTCTTCAGTTGATTATCGATGTTTATGAAGATTTCAACTTGAATGAATACCGTTTCCGCCTCTCTCTTCGTGACCCTCAAGATACTCACAAGTACTTTGATAACGATGAAATGTGGGAAAATGCCCAAACCATGCTTCGTGCTGCCCTTGATGAAATGGGCGTTGACTACTTTGAAGCTGAAGGTGAAGCTGCCTTCTACGGACCAAAATTGGATATCCAGGTTAAGACTGCCCTTGGTAAAGAAGAAACCCTTTCTACTATCCAGCTTGACTTCTTGCTTCCAGAACGCTTCGACCTTAAATACATCGGAGCTGATGGTGAAGAACACCGCCCAGTTATGATCCACCGTGGGGTTATCTCAACTATGGAACGCTTCACAGCGATCTTGATTGAAAACTACAAGGGTGCCTTCCCAACTTGGTTGGCACCACACCAAGTAACCCTTATCCCAGTTTCTAATGAAAAACATGTGGACTACGCATGGGAAGTAGCGAAGAAACTTCGTGACCGTGGGGTTCGTGCCGATGTGGATGAACGCAATGAGAAAATGCAATTCAAGATCCGGGCTTCACAAACGCAAAAGATTCCTTACCAATTGATCGTTGGTGACAAGGAAATGGAAGAGCAAGCCGTCAACGTTCGCCGTTATGGTCAAAAAGAAACAGAAACCATGCCGGTAGATGCATTTGTAGACTTGATTCTTGCTGATATCGCAAATAAATCTCGTGTTGAAAAATAAAAGATAGAAAGAGGCTGGGACAAAAGTCCTAGCCTCTCAATTGTCTTTGGATTGTCGATCAAGACGCAGTGGTTGAGTGGGCTCTACTACGCTGATTTCATCAGCTTTTACAGCCCTAATCAACTGTGCGGAGGTGGGACGACGAAATCGAATTCTAACGAATGACCGATTTCTGTCCCACTCTCTTTTGTATTGATGAAAAATAATAATTTAAGAGGTGTTTTTACTAGCTTCTATTATCTAGATATCATTTTTCCATTGCATAACCTTTTTCTTTCTCTTTCTTTACAAATCAAAGTATAACTCCCATTTTTAAAAGAAATTTGCTATAATGAAAGGAAAGAGATTTGAAGAAGCAAAGAAAAAATAGAAGTAGGTACATGTATGAAGAAAATTCTTGTTGTAGATGATGAAAAGCCGATTTCGGATATTATAAAATTCAATATGGCGAAAGAAGGTTATGAAGTCTTGACTGCCTTCGATGGGAAAGAAGCACTGGCTGTTTTCGAAGCTGAGAACCCAGATATTTTGATCCTGGACCTCATGCTTCCTGAAATTGATGGTTTGGAAGTAGCGCGTACCATTCGAAAGACCAGTAATGTGCCGATTATTGTCCTATCTGCTAAAGATACCGAATTTGATAAGGTCATCGGTCTTGAAATTGGTGCGGATGACTATGTGACTAAGCCATTCTCAAATCGTGAGCTTCAAGCTCGCGTAAAAGCTTTGTTGCGTCGGACAGAACTAACGGTAGAATCACAGACAGAGTCTATATCAGATTCAGATATTGTGATTGGTGATTTGAAAATCATTCCGGATGCCTTCCTTGCTCAGAAAAAAGGCAAAGAGCTCGAGCTGACCCATCGCGAATTTGAGTTGCTCTATCACTTGGCGACCCATGTAGGGCAAGTCATGACCCGTGAGCATTTACTGGAAACAGTCTGGGGCTACGATTATTTTGGAGATGTTCGGACAGTGGACGTAACGATTCGACGTTTGCGTGAAAAAATCGAAGATATACCAGGTCGTCCGGAGTATATTTTAACGCGCCGCGGTGTCGGTTACTATATGAGAAACAATGATTAATCACATCAAAGAAGTCATGACCTCTTATAATTTTGTTTTTATATTAATCACTCTTGGATTTATTATCGTGGTGGCCTTGCTGATCCTAGAAAATCGCCGGGATAACATGAAGCTACGCTTGTTGAATGATAAAATTAAGAGTTTGATTGCCGGAGAATATTCAGATATTATTGATTTACAAGGAGGTCCTGAATTGACAGAGATTTCCAACAATATCAATGATTTATCAGAAGTTATCCGTTTGACGCATGAAAATTTGGAGCAAGAAACCAAGCGCTTGACCAGTATTCTTTCCTATATGACAGATGGGGTCTTAGCGACCAATCGTCGAGGACAGATTATTCTGGTTAATGAAATGGCTGCCAAACAACTCAATGTCGTGGTCGAAGAGGTCATGAATACTAGTATTCTGGATTTGCTTGGCATTAGTGAAGAGTATGAATTGCGTGACTTGATTACCAATGTTCCGGAACTGACGATCGATTCGCAGGATGAAAATGGGGAGTACATCTCTTTACGGGTTCGCTTTGCCTTGATTCGGAGAGAGTCTGGTTTCATTTCTGGTCTGGTTGCCGTTTTGCATGACACAACTGAACAGGACAAGGAAGAACGGGAACGTCGTTTATTCGTATCCAACGTTAGTCATGAACTCCGAACTCCATTGACCAGTGTCAAATCCTACTTGGAAGCCTTGGATGACGGAGCGATTTTTGATCCAGTTGCACCGGAATTTGTTAAAGTATCTTTGACAGAGACCAACCGGATGATGCGGATGGTGACGGATTTATTGAGTCTTTCACGGATTGATAATGAAACCAGTCAATTGGATGTTGAATTGACCAACTTTACAGCCTTTATTACCTTCATTTTGAACCGCTTTGATAAGATGAAGAATCAGGCTGGAGAGAAGAAATATGATATTGTTCGTGAATATCCCATTTCTCCTGTCTGGGTTGAAATTGATACAGATAAGATGACGCAGGTCTTAGACAATATCTTAAATAACGCCATTAAATATTCCCCAGATGGTGGGGAAATTCGTGTGGGGATGAAAACAACGGATGCCCAGTTGATTATTTCGATTTCGGATGAGGGCTTAGGGATTCCTAAAAAGGACCTCCCTCGTATTTTTGACCGCTTTTATCGTGTGGATAAAGCCCGTAGTCGCGCTCAGGGTGGGACTGGTTTAGGGCTTGCCATTGCGAAGGAAATTATCAAGCAGCACAATGGATTTATTTGGGCCAAGAGTGAATATGGAAAAGGTTCTACTTTCACGATTGTTCTACCATATGATAAAGATGCTATCCGGGATGATGGATGGGATAATGAGGATGAATAAGAAAACAAATGGATGAAAAAGGGTTTAAGTATAGTATTTTGGCTTCAGGATCGAGTGGTAACTCATTTTACCTAGAGACACCTAAGAAAAAAATCCTAGTAGATGCAGGCTTGTCCGGGAAGAAGATTACAGGTTTGCTTGCAGAAATTGATCGCAAACCCGAAGATCTTGATGCTATTTTGATTACACATGAACATTCGGATCACATTCATGGCGTCGGTGTACTAGCGCGTAAATACGGGATGGACCTATACGCCAATGAAGCTACATGGAAGGCCATGGAGGGAAGCAAGTACCTTGGGAAGATCGATGACTCCCAGAAACATCTTTTTGAGATGGGCAAGACCTTAACCTTTGGGGATTTGGATGTGGAAAGTTTTGGTGTCAGCCATGATGCTGCGGCTCCACAGTTCTATCGTTTCATGAAGGATGGAAAGAGTTTTGTCATGCTGACTGATACAGGTTATGTTAGCGATCGGATGGCAGGGATTGTTGAAAATGCTGATGGCTATTTGATTGAGTCCAACCATGATGTGGAAATCCTACGGGCAGGCTCTTACGCCTGGCGATTAAAGCAACGGATCTTATCCGATTTGGGTCACCTCTCTAATGAAGATGGTGCCGATGCCATGATTCGGACCCTAGGCAATAAGACCAAGAAAATTTATCTGGGCCACTTATCCAAGGAAAACAATATCAAGGAGTTGGCCCATATGACCATGGTCAATCAATTGGCTCGAGCGGATTTGGCAGTAGGTCATGATTTTGAAGTGTTGGATACATCTCCGGATACAGCGACTCCTTTAGTAGATATCTAAAATAAAAAAGGAGATGAAGTCATCTCTTTTTTAGGTCAGTATTGTAGACTGGAAATGAATGGAAAGATAGGAGTAGTAAGTTTGAAATATGTATATATGACAGTGGGGTTTATTTCCTTAGGATTAGGGATTATTGGGATTCCTTTACCGATTTTACCTACGACCCCGTTTCTTTTATTAGCCATGGCTTGTTTTGCAAAAAGTTCTCAACGATTTGAAAAATGGTTACATGGGACCAAGTTGTACCAAACTTATGTAGCAGATTATCGGGAAACAAAGTCGATCTCTAAGAAGCGGAAAAAACGAATTATCCTACAAATTTACCTATTGATGGGGATTTCCATTTACCTGGCTCCACTCTTGTTTGTAAAAGTAGGTCTAGTGGGATTAACTATTTTTATAAGCTATTATTTGTTCAAAGTGATTCCGGATAAAGAAGAATGAGATAAGGAAAGAATAGCCTATAAATCCTATCGTGAAAACAAGGGAAAGGAGTGCGATACGCACTCTTTTTTGGTATAATAGAGGGGTGTATCTTTTGGACGAAATGAGTCATAAGATTTGATCCAGATGCATAAATGAAGAAAGAAAGTAGTAACGTGATGCAAGCCTTATATAACCTTCTTGCTGAGAAATTCCGGCTGACTTTTGACGATACAGAATTGTTGGAAACAGCTTTTACACATACCTCATATGCGAATGAGCATCGCCTCTTAAAAATTTCACATAATGAACGTTTGGAATTTTTAGGAGACGCTGTTCTCCAGCTAGTGATTTCCGAATATTTGTTTGCTCTCTACCCAAGTAAGCCAGAGGGTGATTTGTCAAAAATGCGTTCCATGATTGTTCGTGAGGAAAGCCTGGCAGGTTTTTCTCGTGATTGTGGTTTCGATCAATTTATCAAACTTGGCAAGGGAGAGGAAAAATCTGGAGGACGTAACCGAGATACCATCTTGGGAGATTTATTTGAAGCTTTTTTAGGGGCCTTGCTCTTGGATAAAGGAGTGGAGACTGTTCGGAATTTCATTCAGCAAGTCATGATTCCTAAAGTCGAGGCAGGTCAATTTGAACAAGTGATTGACTATAAGACACGCTTGCAAGAAATCCTTCAAATCCACGGAGATGTACAGATTACTTATGAGGTGACGAGTGAGTCAGGTCCAGCTCATGCCAAGGAATTTGAAGTTCAAGTGTCTGTCAATGGGAAACTAATCGGTCAAGGACGTGGCCGGTCTAAAAAGGCTGCCGAACAAGAAGCAGCAAAAAAAGCAGTGGAAAATAAGGTGGATCCCTCATGTATTTAAAGGAAATTGAGATTCAAGGATTTAAGTCTTTTGCAGATAAGACTCGGGTCATATTTGACCAAGGGGTAACCGCAGTAGTTGGCCCTAATGGATCTGGAAAATCAAACATTACAGAAAGTCTACGGTGGGCCTTAGGGGAATCAAGTGTCAAGAGCCTACGTGGAGGCAAGATGCCCGACGTGATTTTTGCAGGGACGGAGACTCGTAAACCCTTGAATTACGCCTGTGTAACGGTAGTGCTGGATAATCGGGATGGCTTTATCAAACATGCTGCTAAGGAAATTCGAGTAGAACGTCATATCTATCGCTCGGGTGACAGTGAGTACAAGATTGATGGCAAGAAAGTCCGTTTGAGAGATGTCCATGATCTCTTTATGGATACTGGACTTGGGAGAGACTCTTTCTCCATTATTTCCCAAGGGAAGGTCGAGGAAATCTTCAACTCGAAACCAGAAGAGAGACGGGCTATTTTTGAGGAAGCCGCTGGGGTTCTTAAATTTAAGACGCGTCGTAAGGAAACGGAATCTAAGTTGGTCCAAACGCAGGATAATTTGGACCGTTTAGAAGACATTATTTTTGAGTTAGAGGGGCAAATCAAACCTCTAGAAAAGCAAGCTCTTGTAGCCAAACGTTTCTTAGAATTGGATCAACAACGCCAAGTCCTTTATTTGGATGTTTTGATTGCTCAGATCGAAGTCAATAAAAAAGACTATGATCAAGCAGTCCAAGAAGAGGCCTCTATCCAGGAGCAATTAAAGGCTTATTACCAGAAAAGAGAAGAGTACGAGGCAGAAAGCCTCCGATTGAAACAGAGTCGTCAGGCCCTTCAACACCAATTATCAGATGATCAGGCTAGCCTCATAGAATTAACTCGCCTCTTAAGTGATTTGGAGAAACAAATCGAATTGGCACGGTTGGAGTCGCAACAGGTCGCTCGAAGCCGTCAGGAAAATCAAGAGCGGGTCAATGCTCTGGAAGAACGCCTACAAGTTCTTCGGAATCAGTTGGAAGAAAAACAAGTCAATACAAAGAGTCTTCAAGAAGAACTCCAAAAGAGCCAAGAAGCTATTGAAGGTCTGGAGAAAGAGTTGGCCAGCTTCTCAGAAGATCCAGATCAGGTGATCGAGTATCTACGTGAAAAATACGTGGCCTTGATGCAGGATGAAGCAGAGCGGTCAAATGAATTAACAACTATTGAAAATCAATTGGAAGCTTCAGCTCAATTGTCACAAAGTAAAAAGGAAGATTACAAAAATCAAATCCAATTGGTGACAGAATTGCAGGAAAAAGAGCAAGTTGCTAAAGAGGCTTATCAACTCGCTCAAGAGCATCTGAAACACTTGCTTGAGACCTATCAGTTAGAAGCGAAACAGTTTGAGGAAGCTCGCCAGGCCTATCAAACAGGGCAAGCCAAGATGTTTGATCTACTGGATCAAAGTAAGGAGAAACAGGCTCGCATTAACAGTTTGGAGGCGATTCAAAAGAATCATAGCAATTTTTATGCGGGTGTGAAGAGTGTCCTGCAAGAAGCGGCTCGTCTGGGCGGGATTGTAGGAGCTGTCAGTGAAAAACTCTCCTTCTCACCAGAATATCAGACTGCCTTAGAGATTGCTCTGGGAGCCAGCAGTCAGCATATCATCGTAGAAGACGAAGGAGCAGCAACACGGGCGATCGAACATCTGAAGAAGAATCGCTCGGGTCGGGCAACCTTCCTTCCTTTGACCACCATTAAACCACGCTACCTAGCTGGAAAGAATCAAGAACTGATTGAAGCCTGTCCCGGTTTCCTTGGGATGGCTAGCAGTTTGGTGGACTATGATCCTTCCCTAGAGTCGATTTTCCAAAACCTCTTGGGGGTTACGGCTATTTTTGATACCATTGACCATGCCAAGGCGGCTGCTCGTAAGGTCGCCTACCAGGTTCGTATGGTGACGCTGGATGGAACCGAACTTCGCACAGGTGGTTCCTTTGCAGGGGGAGCGAATCGAACCAATAATTCGATTTTTATCAAACCAGAACTGGATCGCTTGCACCAAGAATTGGCCTCTATTCAGAAGAATTTGCGGGAAGTAGAAGGCCAGGTTCAAGAGCAACAGGAACAAGTGACCAGATCACAAGAAAAACTAGAATCTTTGAAAGCCCAAGGAGAAGGAGCTCGATTAGAAGAGCAACGTCTTCAACTGGCTTTTGAGCAAGCTCACCAGCAACTCCTGGATGCCCAAGAACTGTTAGAACTTATCCGTACAGAGCTGGATGAAGGTAGCGACCAGGAGCTCCTCCAAAAACGGGATCACTTGCAAGCGCGACTGAAAGAAATTGAGGCGGAAAAAGAGCAAGTTACTGCTGAGATTGAAGAAGTCAAGCTCAATAAAGATGTCGTTGTTGAGAAAATTGAAAATTTACGAGCAACCATTGCCAAGCTCCAATTACAGAAAACAGAGTTGAAGAGTCGATTGACCTATGACCAGACAGATGCCGAACGCTTGCAGCAAGAGTTGGCTTCTACTGAACGAGAAATTCAGGCCCTCCAATACGCGATTGAGCAGGGAGAAGACCGACATGAGCAAATCGACGTCTCTGTCCTTGAAAAACAACTGCAAGAAACCCTTCAAGAGAAAACCGCTCTGGAGCAAGCTGTGATTCGCAAGCAATTTGAATTGGAGGATTTGGAAGGCCAGTCAGAAGATGTGGCCGGCCATATGGAGCAAGCTCGTCGTCAAAACGAGGAGTGGATTCGCCAACAGGCCAAAGCAGAATCCAATCGTGATCGCTTGGCAGACAAATTGAATAAACTGATGTTGGCTCTGACAGACGAATTCAAGATGAGTTTTGAAGAGGCTTCTAAACAGGCCAATGAACTCGAAAATCTAGCTCAGTCTGAGCAAGCCTTAAAAGACTTGGAAAAAGCCATTAAGGCCTTGGGACCTGTTAACATCGATGCCATCGAACAATACGATGAGGTCAAGACGCGATTTGATTTCCTTTCCGGTCAACGAGAAGATGTCTTGGCAGCGAAGAATCTTCTTCTTGAAACCATTAATGACATGAATGATGAGGTGAAAGAACGCTTTAAGTCGACATTTGAAGCAATTCGTGAATCTTTCCGGGTAACCTTTAAACAGATGTTTGGCGGAGGATCGGCAGATCTCATCCTGACGGATGGGGATCTCTTATCAGCTGGGGTCGAGATTTCTGTCCAACCACCTGGCAAGAAAATTCAATCCTTGAATTTGATGAGTGGTGGAGAAAAAGCTTTGTCAGCATTAGCCCTTCTCTTTTCGATCATTCGTGTCAAGACCATTCCATTTGTCATCTTGGATGAAGTAGAAGCGGCTCTAGATGAAGCCAATGTTAAACGGTTTGGAGATTACCTCAATCGTTTTGATAAGGAAAGTCAGTTTATTGTGGTTACCCACCGTAAGGGAACCATGGCTGCAGCAGATTCCATCTACGGAGTGACCATGCAAGAATCAGGAGTCTCTAAGATTGTATCTGTAAAACTGAAAGATATAGAAGGAATGGATAATGGAAATTAAATTAGTCGCAACAGACATGGATGGGACCTTTCTGGATGAAAATCATGAATTTGATCAAGCATTATTCCTAAAGGTGCTAAAGAAATTTCAAGAAAAAGGGATCTACTTTGCTGCAGCAAGTGGTCGGGCTCTCCTCTCTTTGAAGACAATCTTTAAAGAGGTACAGGACCAGATTATTTTTATAGCTGAGAACGGCAGTGTTGTTGAGTTTCATGGTGAAGATGTCTATGAGGCGACCATGAGTCCTGATTTTTACCAAGCCATGTTTGCCAAGTTGCAGGAATGTCCTTATTTCGATAAAAATAAGTGCTTGTTAACAGGAAAACGCGGGAGCTATGTTCTTAAGACCGTTGATCCAGAGTATCTGGCTGCTTCACAAAATTACAATGAAAAGATTCAAAAGGTATCGGATTTTTCAGAAATTGATGATCTTGTCTTCAAGATGACCACTAATTTTGACCAAGAAGTATTAGCGGAAGGGGAAGCCTGGGTTACCCAAAATGTTGAGGGTGTTAAGGCTATGACCACTGGTTATGAGTGCATTGATATTGTCTTGGATTATGTAGACAAGGGAGTGGCCATCCAAGCCCTAATGGATCAGTTGGGCATTAGTCGGGACCAAGTCCTAGCTTTTGGAGATAACCTCAATGATCTTCATATGATGCAGGTGGTTGGTCATGCGATTGCGCCAGAAAATGCCCGTCCAGAGATTTTGGAGTTGGCTGAAAAAGTAGTAGGCCACCATTCGACAGGATCTGTCCTTCGCTATATGGAGGAAGAACTATGAGTCACATTAAAGTTATCGCACTAGACTTGGACGGCACTCTCTTAAACTCAGAAAAGAAAATTTCCCCTCGGAATCTGGCTGCGATTCGTGCAGCACAAGAAAAAGGGGTCAAAGTGGTTTTGACGACGGGTCGTCCCCTCAAGGGCATGGATTTTCTGCTCCAAGAAATTGGGACTGCTGGTTTGTCAGATGAATTCACCATTACCTTTAATGGAGGCTTGGTACAAAAGAATACAGGAGAGATTATTGCCAAAACAGTTTTCTCTCGAGATGATGTCCTTCGGATTTATGAAGAGACGGAGGCCCTTGGTTTGCCCTTGGACGCTATTAGTGAAGGGGATGTTTATACACTTGCATCTGATCAAGAGTCTCTTTATCCCCTCTATAATCCTTATTTGAACTTTATTCCTGTTTCTATTGAAGATTTGTCCAGCCAGATTCCCTATAACAAGTGTGTGACAGCCTTTCATCAGGACTATTTGGATAGCGCTATTCCAAAGATTTCTCCTGAATTAGGGGAGCGTTTTGAGATTTTTAAATCGAGGGACATGCTCTTGGAATGGTGCCCCAAAGGAGTTCAAAAGGATAGAGGCTTGGAGGCCTTGGTAGGGTATTTAGGAATCGATGCTAGTCAAGTCATGGCTTGCGGTGATGAAGCCAATGATGCCAGCATGTTAAAATGGGCAGGACTCGGAATCGCTATGGCCAATGCGGTGGATGAGGTGAAGGAGATTGCCACTCTAGTCTCGGACTACACCAATGATCAAGATGCAGTCGGAAGAGTGATTGAAGAATATGTATTGAAGGAGGGTCAATAATGGGATTATTTGACCGACTATTTGGAAGAAAAGAAGAAACAAAACCACAAACCCAAGATCTTACAGAAGAGATTGGGGGAAGCGAGGAAGAAGCAAGCTCGCCAGCTGAGCCGGTATCAAATAAGCCTTCACAAAGTGATGAGGCTAAGATTTCGGCAATGGAAGCCTACTATGCTGAATTAAAAGAGCGAATGGCTGCCGAATCAGCGAGACCATCTCAAGAGTCGAAAGCATCTAGTGAAAAAGTGCCTTTAGAAGAGCCTGTAAATCAGGAAACTGCTGTTGAAGAAGAGGCACCTTCTCAAGTAGAGCAGGAAACCTCTCCTGAGGAAGTATCTGAGACTTCCCCTGTGACTGAAGATCAGACTTTAGATGCAGAAGCTCTACAAGAAGTGGGTGTTGATGAGGAGCACCCAGACTCTTCTTCAGATCTTGTCCAAGAAGCCCTGGAAGAGGAAGTTCTTGTAAAGGCTGAAACAACTTCTGAGACTTCAAGCCCTTCTCAAGAGTCTGACAAACTAGTTGAAGAAGAGTCTGAAGGTGTGCCAGAATTGGATATGGTAAGGGAAGCACCTATCGTTGAAGAGGAAATACCTGAAAGTTCTGAAGAAGGAACCGAAGTGCTTGAAGTAGAATCGCCAGTAGAGGAAGCTACTAGCGAATCCGAGATTTCAGAAGAGGTTGAGGAAGAGTCTTCAGTAGAAGAAAGTACAAGTGAGCCAGAGATTGTTGCACCTGCAGAAACGGTTCAAGAAAAATACAATCGGAGTTTGAAGAAAACTCGGACTGGCTTTGGAGCAGCTCTTAATGCCTTCTTTGCCAACTTCCGTTCCGTCGACGAAGATTTCTTTGAAGAGTTAGAAGAACTCTTGATTATGAGTGACGTAGGGGTTCAGGTTGCTTCGAATCTGACAGAAGAGCTCCGCTATGAAGCTCGTTTGGAAAATGCCAAGAAACCGGATGCCTTGCGTCGCGTGATCATTGAAAAATTGGTGGATCTCTACGAAAAAGATGGCCAATACAATGAGCAAATTAACTTTAAAGATGGCTTGACGGTCATGCTCTTTGTGGGAGTGAATGGCGTTGGTAAAACAACCTCTATCGGAAAACTAGCTCATAAGTACAAGAAGGAAGGGAAAAAGGTGATGTTGGTTGCAGCAGATACCTTCCGGGCAGGTGCCGTTGCGCAGTTAGCTGAATGGGGACGCCGTGTGGATGTGCCCGTTGTCACTGGTCCTGAAAAGTCAGATCCTGCAAGTGTCGTCTTTGATGGAATGGAACGGGCTGTGGCAGAGCAAGTCGATGTTTTGATGATTGATACGGCTGGTCGCCTTCAGAACAAAGACAATCTGATGGCTGAATTAGAAAAAATCGGTCGCATTATCAAGCGGGTGGATCCTACAGCCCCTCACGAAACCTTCTTGGCCTTAGATGCTTCCACAGGACAGAATGCTCTGGTCCAAGCTAAGGAATTCTCCAAGATCACGCCTATTACTGGAATCGTCCTCACTAAAATTGATGGAACAGCCCGAGGAGGAGTGGTCCTTGCAATCCGGGAAGAATTGGACATTCCTGTAAAATTAATTGGTTTTGGTGAAAAAATCGATGACATCGGTGAATTCAATTCTGAGAACTTTATGCGTGGCTTGTTAGAAGGCTTGATATAAACGAAAAACTCATCTCTAGAGAGATGAGTTTTTAAGTTACATTTTTTAGTAAGATGGATAGATTATTCTTCAATCGTTGGTTGCCAGACCCATTCAGCATTGTAATCCTTCAAGAGGTCGAAGGATGCTTGAGGTCCCATGGTTCCAGATTTGTACTCATGAAGAGGGACTTGATTTTCTGCCCATAATTTCTCAATCCGGTCAATCAAGTTCCAAGATGCTTTTACTTCGTTCCAGTGGCTAAAGTTGGTAGAGTCATTATTTAAGACATCATAGATTAACTTTTCGTAAGGCTCTGGAGAAGCACCGGTCGCTGTCGCATCAGTTTCATAGTCCAAGGATATCGGAGCGATCTGGAATTGCTCGCCGACTTCTTTCCCGTTGACAGAGAGAGAGAAGCCTTCGTTTGGTTGGATGTAGATGGTCAGCACATTGGGTTCAATTTCTTGACCAAAAATAGAGTCCATCTGTTTAAAGACCACATTCACATGGGTTCCCTTTTTTGTGAGACGTTTTCCTGTACGGAAGAAGAAAGGTACTCCACGGAAGCGATCACTATCCACAAAGAAGGCACCAGAAGCAAAGGTTTCGGTCATGGATTCAGGGTTGACATTTGGTTCACTACGGTAAGAGATGTCCTTTTTCCCTTGGATTTTTCCAGAACGATACTGGCCTCGAATAAACAATTTCTTTAATTCTTCTTCAGAAGGATTGACCAATTGTTCAAAAACTTTTACCTTCTCTTTACGGATGTCTTCCTTGGTGAAGGAAGCTGGTTTGTCCATCGCTAAGAGAGAAAGCAATTGAAGGGTATGGTTTTGAACCATGTCGCGGAGGGCACCAGATTCATCATAGTAGCCACCACGCTCTTCCACACCCAGACGTTCTGCAAAGGTGATTTGGACATTGTCGATATAGTCACGGTTCCAAATGTTTTCAAAGATTAGATTGGCAAAACGGAGGGCAAAAATAGACTGGATCATTTCTTTACCAAGGTAATGATCAATTCGGAAAATTTGCTCTTCCTCAAAGGTTTCTTCCAGTTCTTTGTTGAGCTGACTGGCTGTTTCTAAGTCAGTTCCAAATGGTTTTTCTACGATTAGACGCTCAAAGCCTTTTCCATCCACAATTCCTTCAGATTTCAAATGTTTGGCAATGGTTCCAAAGAACTGGGGTGCCATGGATAGGAAGAAGAGTTTATTGTGGTCAGCTTGGTAGGTGTCATTGAGCTGATTTTGGAGTTCACGAAGCTTGATGTAGTGCTCGGTATCATTAACATCGTGGCTTTGGTAGTAAAAGTGGCTAGCGAATTCTTGCGCCTGTTCAGGACTATCTGCTAAATCCGAAATGGAGTCAACGACAACTGATTCAAAGTATTCTTTGCTCCAAGGACGACGAGCTGTTCCAATCACTGCAAAATGCTCTGAAAGATTACCAGCTTTATAGAGTCTAAAAAGGGAAGGGTAGAGTTTGCGGTGAGCTAAATCTCCACTAGCCCCGAAAATGGTTACAATTACTTTTGAAGACATGTTCATACCTATTTTCTAACTTGATAAACCATATTCTACCATAAAATTCAGAAAATTTCTCTTTGAAAGTAAAAGTATTCTGACTTTCATAGGAAATAAAAGGAGAAGAAAGCACAAAAAAAGGTTGGACCAAAAGGTCACAACCTGCAGAGTGATAGACTGCCTAGAATACCCGATAAACATAAGGATTGGCGGGTTTTTCTACCTGATGAGCTTCCCTTATGTCTAAGACCGGAAGACTTTGGCCAAGCTGTTTATGGTATTGGATCTTTAGAGTTCCAGTAGCTTGGACCCAAGTATTATCGTCATAGGTTTGGGAGGCTCCTTTGGTCAACAGACCATAGACTCCTGAGTCGGCGATACAGTGGATAATCCCGAAACGGAAAAGGAACTGGCTGCCCGGATCTTGAGGATCCTTATAAATAAATCCGGTTAGGGTAAAGGTTTTTCCAGCAAATTCATCTGGATAGTCGTAGATGACTTCCATGACTTCCATGTAGTTTTCTGTCGTTATCTGGATATGATCTTGCTTGAGGTACTTCTTAGCTGCAGCTCTCATCTCGGATTCATAAGCAGACTTGGTAAAATAACTGCTTGTGTCAGGCTTTAGATATTGGTTGGTTGTTCCTTCGTCATTTTGAATATCCTTAGAAGAGCCAGCTGCGATGGGGAAATGATAGCCCTTGGCTGAAACCGTTTGGGAATCCAAGGTCACTGTCGGGAAACCAATTCCAACGATCAAAGGAATCAGGAGTAGAATGATACTCATGACTTTGGCTTTTTTACTGGTTAGGTGACTATGAACGGGCAGATTCTTCATCCAAATATAGAGCTGGACGACAGCCAAGAGGAAGGAAAGAATCATAGAGATATAGGCTAAATAGGAATAATGCATATTAATGTATTGGTTGAGCTTACCAGAAAGCTGCAAATACATAGTCAGTTCGAAATAGCCTGCTAAAATGAGAAATCGAATCATAGGACCACCCCCACAAACCAAGCATAAACCAAGACAACTAGGCTGACGATGCTAATAAATTGGACAATAAAGCGATTGGTCAGATAATTCTTCATCATCAAGAGGTTCTTGACATCTAGCATGGGACCGATAACCAGGAAGGCTAGGACAGGAGCTAAGCCAAAACTAGAGAGGAGGGAGGAGCCAATAAAGGCATCTGCCTCACTACACAATGAGAGCAGGAAGGAAAGAAGCATGAGGAGGAGAATGGCTAAGAGTGGTGTCGCTGAAATAGAAGTCAGCACTCGAGTTGGCACATAGACCTGAACCACGCTGGCAAACAAACAACCAAAGACCAGATACCGTCCAGTGTCGAAAAACTCATCAATGGCCTGCACAAATACTTGGAAAAAGCGTTGAGCAGCAGATAGTTTAGAAAAGTCATGTATATGGACTTCCTTGCGGTTGGCCCGTTGAATAGAAGCGGTTTGGAAAAATCCTAGGAAAATACCCAGAACAGTCGCTACCAGGATAGAGCCGATAGCTCGTAAGAGAGCCATTTGAAAAGAATTGCCAAAGGCGGAATAGGTGGCAAAGAGCACAATGGGGTTAATAACTGGCGCTGTTACTAGAAAGGGCACAGCTGTATAGCTAGGGACCTTCTTTTCTAAAAAGCGATTGATAATAGGGACGATGCCACACTCACAGGAAGGGAAAATAAAACCAATCAAGGTCCCAAACAAAATTCTTCCCCATTTATTTTTAGGGAGAGCTCGATAAACTTTTTCAGGGGTGATGTAGACATCGATTGCCCCTGAAATCAGACTTCCAATCAGAACAAAAGGAAGGGCTTCAATCATAATCGAAAGAAAAATTGCTCCAGCTTGAAGGACACTAGTTGGCAACTGCTGAAAGAAATTCATTTGTCAGAATCCTTCTGCACTTTTTGCCCTTTAGTTGGTTCCTTCTTCGCATCTGGGAAAGTGGCTTGAGGGGGATCTGGGAAAACGGCAAATTCCTCAAAGAGTTTGTCTAAATCGTCTGTTTTTGAAAATTTAATAGCCATGAATAGGTCTCCTTTTCTTTTTTTTCTCATTATATCAAATTCTCAGAAAAGAGGGGAAATCAAGTGCAAAAAGAGGACGGAAGGGCGGAATAGAGAGCTTTCTATGGTATAATAGAAGCTATGGAAAAATATGAAAAAATAGCCCAGGAATTGGGCGTGAGTCTCAAACAAATTGATACCGTTTTGACCTTAACAGCAGAGGGATCCACCATCCCCTTTATTGCCCGATATCGAAAAGATGCAACGGGGAATCTAGATGAAGTGGCAATCAAGGCTATTATCGATATGGACAGGTCTTTGACAGCCTTGGCTGATCGGAAAGAAACTGTCCTAGCTAAGATTGAAGAGCTTGGGAAACTCACTCCAGCCCTAAAAGAAGCGATTGAGCAAGCTGAAAAATTGGCAGATGTGGAAGAGTTGTATCTTCCCTACAAGGAAAAACGCCGGACCAAGGCTACGATTGCGCGTGAGGCAGGGCTCTTCCCGCTTGCTCGGATGATTTTGCAAGATCAAAAGGATTTGGAAATAGCAGCAGAGGGATTTTTATCAGAAGCTTTTCCAACTGTAAAAGATGCCATTTCTGGAGCAATCGATATTTTAGTCGAAGCCATTGCAGAAGACCCACAATTGCGCAACCTTACCTACCAGGAGATTCGCAAACACTCTTTGATCACCTCTAGCTTGAAGGATGAAAGCAAAGACGAGAAGCAAGTCTTCCAAATCTATTATGATTTTTCTGAGAAGATTGCAAACATGCAGGGCTACCGAACCCTGGCCTTAAACCGTGGAGAGAAATTAGGGGTATTAAAGGTTGGATTTGAGCATCCTGTAGACCGTTTGATTCGTCACTTTGAAGCCCGATTTAAATCGAAGAATAGCTACATTGAAGAAGTCATTAACCAGGCTCTGAAAAAGAAAATGCTACCAGCTATGGAGCGTCGAATTCGGACAGAACTGACAGAAGTGGCAGAAGATGGAGCCATTCAGCTTTTCTCTGAAAATCTTCGACACCTTTTGCTGATTGCTCCCCTCAAGGGGCGCGTGGTCTTGGGATTTGACCCAGCTTTTCGGACAGGAGCTAAATTAGCTGTTGTCGATCAGACAGGAAAGATGTTGACCACCCAGGTGATTTACCCTGTTGCGCCGGCTAAACCAGCACAAATTGAAGCGGCCAAAGAAGAACTGAAACGGCTGATTCGTCAATACGGCGTGGAAATCATTGCGATTGGGAACGGGACGGCTAGTCGAGAGAGCGAAGCCTTTGTTGCGGAAGTTCTCAAGGAAGTTCCAAATGTCAGCTATGTCATTGTGAACGAGAGCGGGGCATCTGTCTATTCAGCTAGTGAATTGGCTCGCCATGAGTTTCCAGAACTGACAGTTGAAAAGCGCTCAGCCATCTCCATTGCCCGTCGTTTGCAGGATCCACTGGCTGAGTTGGTTAAGATTGATCCAAAATCTATCGGAGTCGGCCAGTACCAGCATGATGTCAGCCAGAAGAAATTATCTGAAAGCCTTGATTTCGTAGTCGATACCGTGGTAAACCAAGTCGGAGTTAATATTAACACTGCTAGTCCAGCCCTCTTGTCTCACGTGGCTGGTCTCAATAAAACCATTTCTGAGAACATCGTGAAGTACCGGGAAGAAGAAGGGTTGATCACTTCTCGGGCACAGATTAAAAAGGTTCCTCGTCTGGGAGCCAAGGCTTTTGAACAAGCAGCTGGTTTCTTACGGATCCCAGAAAGTGAGAATTTCCTCGATCGGACAGGGGTCCATCCAGAAAGTTACCCTGCAGTGAAGAAGCTCTTTACCTTACTAGGCATCAAGGAGATGGATGAAGAGGCCCAAGCCAAGTTGAAACAAATTGACACGGTTTCTATGGCCCAGGAACTTGAAATTGGCCCTGAAACCTTGAAAGATATTGTCGCAGATCTTCTCAAACCAGGTCGCGATTTACGTGATTCTTTTGATGCTCCTGTCCTTCGCCAGGATGTTCTTGATTTGAAAGACTTGAAGATTGGTCAAAAACTAGAAGGAGTTGTCCGCAATGTTGTTGACTTTGGAGCCTTTGTCGATATTGGGATTCATGAAGATGGTTTGATCCACATTTCACAGATGAGTCAGCAATTTATCAAGCATCCAAGTCAAGTTGTTTCAGTTGGCGACCTAGTGACCGTTTGGGTCTACAAGATTGATTTAGAACGGGAAAAAGTGAATCTTTCCCTCTTGGCACCACATGAATCTGACTAAATACGTTCAAGAAGTATCGCTGGAAGATTTTGGTCACCCTTTTCTTCACCAAGCGATCTGGAACCCTCGCTTGCGTTCGACCGGCGGTCTCTTCTTTCCTAAAGATGGTCATCTGGATTTCAATCCTAGAATCCTAGAAAGATTTGGCTGGGAGATTTTTCGAAAGATTGTCCGTCATGAGTTGTGTCACTACCATCTCTACTATATGAAAAAGGGCTATCGCCACCAGGATCAAGATTTCAAGGCCTTACTCAAAAAGGTAGACGGCTTGCGGTATGCCCCTTCAGTTGATAAGGGAAACTATAAGATTTATGTTTGTACGAGCTGTGGGCAAGAATTCAGGAGAAAGCGGCAGATTGATCTGCAAAAGTACCGCTGTGGTCGGTGTCGAGGACTACTTAAGTATCAAGGGACAATTGATCCAGGAAATCGGCCTTGAGTCGGATGACAGTGACTTGATTTCGGGATATACTGTTCTAAAATAATAGGAGGTATGCCCTTGAATCCAACTTTTTATAAATTACGTCGAGGCAGAATCGTTTTCGGAGTATTTGCTGGACTAGCGGATCGATTTGGGCTCGATGCAAACCTATTGCGTTTTCTCTTTGTGCTCTTTAGTATCTTTCATGCTTATGGGCTTGTAGGCTTGGCTATTTATTGCCTATGTGCCTTCTCCTTGCCGTATAAAGAAGATCTTGAAAGAGAAAAGTATGGCCTCGGACCTCGCAAACGGAAGGATGCACAAGTAATCAAAGACGATGATCCATTCTTTTAAAGAATTTTCATGAATCGAATAAGAATGTGAGGCTGGGACAAAAGTCCTAGCCTCTCAATTGTCTTTGGATTATCGAGCAAGACGCAGTGGTTGAGTGAGCTCTACTACGCTGATTTCATCAGCTTTTACAGCCCTACTCAACTGTGCGGAGGTGGGACGACGAAATCGAATTCTAACGAATTACCGATTTCTGTCCCACTCTCATCTTTTTTTTCAAATGAAGAAACGATAGAAATATGGGATAACAAGGATAAAGAGAAACATCAAAGAGTACTGGAATGAGTGTGAGAATAATAGCATCAGTTTTGATACTAAAAAAAGATGCTTGAGCAAGTCTTACCTGGGATAATTTGCTATAATAGTAAGAGAAAACAAAAAGGGAGAAGCCTATGGCAATAACAGTCCGAGATTTAATTGATAAGCTTCGTTTGAAGGTTGTGTACGGCAATGAAAGCCTATTTGAAAAAGAAATCACAACGGCAGATATTTCACGTCCTGGACTTGAAATGACAGGATATTTTGATTACTATACTCCAGAACGAATTCAATTGGTTGGGATGAAAGAGTGGTCTTACCTCATCAAGATGACCTCCCACAATCGTCACCAAGTTTTGAGAAAGATGTTCCAGCCGGAAACACCGGTACTCATCATCGCGCGGGATCTAGAGGTTCCTGAAGAAATGCTCCGTGCTGCAGAGGAAAAGCAAATCGCGATTTTAAGCAGTCGCGTTCCAACTAGTCGCTTGTCTGGGGAATTGTCTAGTTACTTGGATTCCCTCTTGGCAGAGCGGACTAGTGTCCACGGAGTCTTGATGGATATCTATGGGATGGGGGTTCTCATCCAAGGAGATAGCGGGATTGGGAAGAGTGAGACTGGTTTAGAACTTGTCAAGAGGGGACACCGCTTAGTCGCAGATGACCGAGTAGACGTCTTTGCCCGAGATGAGATGACCTTATGGGGTGAGCCCGCAGAAATTCTACGTCATCTGCTAGAAATTCGTGGAGTTGGAATCATTGATGTCATGAGTTTGTATGGTGCCAGTGCTGTGAAAGATTCTT
The DNA here is from genome assembly GCF_003603595.1 of Streptococcus sp. AM28-20. Taxonomy (NCBI): domain Bacteria; kingdom Bacillati; phylum Bacillota; class Bacilli; order Lactobacillales; family Streptococcaceae; genus Streptococcus; species Streptococcus sp. AM28-20. The sequence continues at coordinate 926,946 of NZ_QTNK01000001.1, read as the reverse complement.
CACAGGTTCAAATCGCTGTCTACTTGGAAAACTACACTAAGGAACAAACCTATGATCGTCTAGGCAATAATGCGGAAGAAATTGAGTTCTGTGGAGTGACCATTCCAAGAATTCGCATCCCTGTTAAGACAGGTCGCAATATTTCCGTTGTCATTGAAGCAGCAGCTATGAATTACCGTGCCAAAGAAATGGGATATGATGCTACTAAAACCTTTGAAGATCGATTGACCCAGTTGATTGATCAGAATGAGGTGAAAGCATGAATCCAGTAGCCATTCAACTTGGCCCCTTTAGTATTCGTTGGTATGCGATTTGTATCGTTCTAGGTCTCCTTTTGGCGGTCATCCTGTCTATGAAAGAAGCCCCTCGTAAAGGGATTGAGTCAGACGATATCATTGATTTTATTCTGATTGCTTTTCCAGTAGCGATTATAGGTGCCCGTCTCTACTATGTTATTTTTCGATGGTCATATTACAGGGAAAATCCAGGAGAGATTTTTGCCGTATGGAACGGTGGAATTGCTATCTATGGTGGACTCCTTGCAGGGGCTCTAGTCCTCTACCTATTTTCACGCAGTCGTTTGATTGACCCGGTTGATTTTTTAGATATCGCTGCACCAAGTGTCATGATTGCTCAAAGTATTGGCCGTTGGGGTAATTTTGTTAACCAAGAAGCTTACGGAGCAATTGTTAAGAATTTAGATTATTTACCTTCCTTCATTCGGAATCAGATGTTTATTGACGGACATTACCGTCAACCGACATTTTTATACGAATCCTGCTGGAACTTACTCGGTTTTGTGCTGATTCTTTATTTACGTCGCCGTCCCAAGCTTTTGAGAAAGGGTGAAATTACGGCTTTCTATCTCATCTGGTATGGCTTTGGTCGAATGATTATTGAAGGAATGCGAACAGATAGCTTGATGTTTTTGGGAATTCGAGTATCACAATGGCTGTCCCTATTCCTGATCTTACTTGGAATCGGAATCATGATCTATCAACGAAAAAAGAATGCACCGTTTTATAGAACGGAAATAGATTAAGGAGAAATGAAATGTTTATTGAAATTGCCTATGGGCTTTTAGGATTAGCTTTAGTCGTTTTGGTCATCTACTTGATTATCTTATTTTCAAAGATTGGAAAAGTTGTAGATGAGACTCAGGTAACGATTAAGACCTTGACTTCAGATGTGAATGTAACCTTACACCAAACCAATGAGTTGTTAGCGAAAGTGAATGTTTTGACAGAAGATTTGAATCAAAAAGTTGCAACCATCGATCCACTCTTCACTGCGGTGGCAGATTTGTCTGTATCTGTATCGGATCTGAATGATCAAGCGCGTCAGATTAGCAAAAAAGCTGTCGTAGTTGGCGGAAAAACCGTCAAAACATCTGTCGGATTAAAAGCAGCTCGCATGGCTATGAAATTATTTAAATAAGAAAAGAGGTACCCTATGGGACGTTTATCATCATTATTAATTGGAACAATCACAGGCGCATCCGCCGCTTACTTCCTGACAACAAAAAGAGGAAAAGAATGGACTAGTAAAGTCAAAGATTTTGTGAAGGAATACCAAGACAATCCACAAGAAGTTCATGATTCGGTAAAACAATCCGCAATGGAACTATCTAAGCAAGCGTCAGACGCCATACAACAAACTAAGGAAAAAGTTGAAAGTGGAGAGATCAACAAAGACACTGTCATCGAAACGGTCAAAGATAAGACACAAGATGTGGTAGAATTTTCACAAGATGCCATCCAAACGATTAAGGAAAAAATCCAGCAAAAGACCGGTAATCAAGCAACTCCTTTCTACCCGACACAAGAGAAAGAAAGTGAAGAGATTGTCCTGGAATTAGAAGAAGAAACAGCTCTTCCAGGAGTTGAAGAAGAACTCAAAGAAACAGCTGTAGAAGAAGAATAAAAATAATCCCTCACCATTTGGTGAGGGATTTCTCTTATGAACTGGCAAACTAGAATGAGAAATGCCAAAAAGCCTCCCGAAGGAGGCTAAAAAATTAATCTTAGTCCTTTTTCCGTTTTAACTGGAAAATGCGGAAAGCTTGGATACTTCCCAAACTACAAGCGATTGCTGAGGCAAAAGCAAAGAAAGTATTCATCTTCATTGATAAAAAGATGAAACTAAATAAAACAGTTAAGACACAAAACACAGCAATATTAAGGAAAAATAGTAGCTCACTTAATTGAGGAGCTGGTTCAGTATCAATGTTAAAATCATAATTAGTTGTTGTATTCTCTTGTTGAAGGGGAATTTCGACATAGTCGTATTCTTCAACAACTCTAAGTTTTCTTACGGGCATATTTCTCTCTCCTAACAGTACTCTATTATTTTAACACGTTTTCAAGCATAGAAATGTTACAAAACTGTTACAATTTTTACAAAATTAAGAAATTTGAAGAGCAAAAATACTTTTTTGGTATAATAGTTTTCATGAATAAGATAATTATTACAGCTACAGCTGAAAGTATTGAACAGGTTCAAGCCCTTCTAGAAGCAGGGGTAGACCGTATTTATGTTGGTGAAAAAGATTATGGATTACGACTTCCTCATACTTTCTCGTATGACGAATTAAGTCGAATTTCTGATCTAGTCCATGCAGCAGGAAAAGAATTGACAGTGGCTGTCAATGCCTTGATGCATCAAGATATGATGGATCATATCAAACCATTTTTAGATTTCCTTGCATCGATTAACGTCGATTATATCACGGTGGGGGATGCAGGTGTCTTTTATGTCTTGAAGCGGGATGGCTACAACTTTAAAACCATTTATGATGCTTCTACCATGGTGACAAGTAGCCGTCAAATCAATTTCTGGGGACAAAAGGCTGGTGTTTCTGAAGCTGTTCTTGCTCGAGAAATCCCATCTGCAGAGCTTTTCAAGATGCCAGAAATCTTAGAGATTCCTGCTGAAGTATTGGTCTATGGGGCTAGTGTAATTCACCATTCAAAACGACCCCTTCTGCAGAATTATTACAATTTTACTCACATCGATGACGAAAAGACGAGAGAGCGCGATCTCTTTCTGGCAGAGCCTGGGGATCCAGATAGCCATTACTCTATTTTTGAAGATAAACATGGAACTCATATTTTTGCCAACAATGATTTGGATTTGATGACCAAATTGTCTGAGTTAGTTGAACATGGATTTACTCATTGGAAGTTAGAGGGGATTTATACACCTGGTCAAAACTTTGTGGAAATTGCCAAGTGTTTTGTGAAAGCACGGGAGCTCTTGGAAGCTGGAACCTTCACTTCGGACCAGGCCTTCCTATTGGATGAACAGATTCACCAATTGCATCCCAAGAATCGCTTCCTCGATACTGGATTTTATGACTACGATCCAGACATGGTTAAATAAAGGAGAAAAGCCTGCCAGGAGTGCGGGCCTTCCTTTTTGATGATGGTAAAGAATGAGAATTGTCAAAACAATTCCCAAACCATTGCCTTTCGACTGGATTTGCTATAAAATAGACAAGATTGATAATCTAACTAATATACTTGTAATATACTAGGAGATATGATGACAAAACAATTGAAACGTCCAGAGGTTTTATCCCCCGCTGGAACTTTAGAAAAACTAAAAGTCGCTGTTCGCTATGGTGCGGATGCTGTCTTTATTGGTGGTCAGGCCTATGGTCTTCGTAGCCGTGCAGGAAACTTCACCTTTGAGCAAATGGAAGAAGGAGTCCAATTTGCGGCTAAATATGGAGCTAAGGTCTATGTTGCGGCCAATATGGTCATGCACGAAGGAAATGAAGTAGGAGCTGGAGAATGGTTCCGTCGTTTACGGGATATCGGAATCGCAGCGGTCATTGTTTCAGACCCTGCCTTGATTACCATCGCAGCGACTGAAGCGCCAGGATTGGAAATTCACCTTTCTACACAAGCTAGTGCTACCAACTATGAGACCCTTGAATTTTGGAAAGATTTGGGCTTGACACGGGTCGTTTTGGCTCGTGAAGTTTCGATGGAAGAACTAGCTGAGATTCGTAAGCGGACGGACGTTGAGATTGAAGCCTTTGTTCACGGAGCGATGTGTATTTCCTACTCTGGTCGTTGTACCCTGTCCAATCATATGAGTATGCGGGATGCTAACCGTGGCGGCTGTTCCCAATCTTGTCGTTGGAAGTATGATCTCTACGATATGCCGTTCGGTCAAGAACGCAAGAGTCTCAAAGGGGAAATCCCTGAAGAATTCTCGATGTCAGCAGTTGATATGTCGATGATTGATCATATCCCTGATATGATTGAAAATGGAGTGGACAGTCTTAAAATCGAAGGTCGCATGAAGTCCATTCACTATGTCTCTACTGTAACGAACTGCTACAAGGCGGCTGTTGATGCTTATTTGGAAAGTCCTGAGAAGTTCGAAGCCATTAAGCAAGATTTGATTGATGAGATGTGGAAAGTGGCCCAACGTGAGCTAGCAACCGGTTTTTATTATGGTACTCCTTCAGAAAATGAGCAACTATTTGGAGCTCGTCGGAAGATTCCAGAATACAAGTTTGTTGGAGAAGTGGTAGCCTATGATGCGGATCAGCAAATTGCGACCATTCGTCAACGAAATGTCATCAATGAAGGCGACCAAGTGGAATTTTACGGACCTGGTTTCCGTCATTTTGAAACAGTCATCGAAGATTTGCATGATGCCAAGGGCAATAAAATTGACCGAGCACCAAATCCAATGGAGCTATTGACCATTCATATGCCAACACCAGTTGAACCAGGTGATATGATCCGTGCTCTCAAAGAAGGCTTGATCAATCTCTATAAAGAAGATGGAACGAGTCAAACAGTTCGTGCCTAAAAAGTACAAGAAAAAAACACCGCATGCCTCCCTAGCTTGGAAGCTTACGGTGTTTTTTGTTGTGCGATTCGAATCGTATGTGGAACAAGACTAATCTTTTGAATGTCAGAAATTCGAATAATGGTTGACATACTCTTTTTAAAATTCTTGACAATGAGTTGTTTTCGTTCCTGATCATATTTCACGATATCGCCTGTAAAGCTTTTATTTTGGAAGATGACATGGACTCCTTGTTTTTTTCGAAGGGCCAGTTCAATAATCTGAATAATTTTATCATCCTCAAGTGGGGCTGGTTGGGAGGTTTTATCGTTAAAAAATTCATTCGCTCGGTCCTTGAGAAGCTCAAGAAATCTTTTCATAGCATAATTCTCCATAAGTTGATACAATATATTATAGAAAATTTCATTCATTTTGTAAAATTTTTTACGAATTATTAAGGTGAAAGACATTGAAAGGAGTATTCATGGCAGATTTTAGTTTTGAAATTGAAGAACAACTCTTGGTGTTATCTGAAAATGAAAAAGGATGGACCAAGGAGTTAAACCGGGTTAGCTTTAATGGAGCACCTGCTAAATATGATATCCGAACTTGGAGTCCAGACCATACGAAGATGGGCAAGGGGATTACGCTCACCAATGAAGAATTCCAAGTTCTGTTAGATGCATTTAAACAGTAATGGACAGAGTAAGAAAGAGAGTGGGACAGAAATCGGTCATTCGTTAGAATTCGATTTCGTCGTCCCACCTCCGCACAGTTGAGTAGAGCTGTAAAAGCTGATGAAATCAGCGTAGTAGAGCCCACTCAACGACTGCGTCTTGCTCGACAATCCAAAGACAATTGAGAGGCTAGGACTTTTGTCCTAGCCTCTTTTTTGATGCTTTCTATAATTATAGCTTGAAACTATATCCTATTCAAGAAAACAGGATTAAGGCAAATCATTGTGGATGTTGACATTGACTGTTATAATAACCTTATTCGTTTATTCAATGTCGCACTTATAGGAAAGGAACCCTTATGTCAGATTTACTTACTATTTACAAAGAATTACAAGCTAAAAAATGGGTGGACTTGAGTCACCAAATCAATGCAGAAAGTCCTCACTTTCCAGCCCTTCCTGCCTTGCAACAAGAAGATCTCTTCACACTAAAAGATGGCTTCCATGTCCAAAAATTTACGGTGGTTGGTCAATACGGAACGCATATCGATGCACCGATCCACTTTGTAGAAGGTGGCCGTTGGTTGGATGAGATTGATCTCAAAGATCTCCTCTTGCCACTTTATGTCATCGACAAATCGAAAGAGGTTGCGGCCAATCCAAACTTTATCTTGAGCAAACAAGATATCTTAGACTTTGAAGCAGAACATGGACAAATTGCAGAAGGAGCTTTTGTCGCCTTCCGTAGTGATTGGTCAAAACGTTGGCCAGATCAAGATGCTATGCGCAACCTAGATGAAAATGGGGTTCAACAAAGTCCAGGATGGAGTCGTGAAGCTTTGGAATTCTTGATCCATGAACGCCATGTTAAGGCGGTGGGTCATGAGACCTTCGATACAGATGCGGGTATTCCTGCTGCAGAGCATGGCTTGGTCAATGAATACTACCTTTTGGAACAAAATATCTATCAAGTAGAAGTCTTGAACCAATTGGATCAAGTACCAGCAGTTGGTGCCTTGATTTCAATTGCCTTCCCTCATTGGGACAAGGCAACTGGTTCACCTGTTCGTGCTATTGCTATCTTACCATAAGAAGACAGAGAGAGTGGGACAGAAATCGGTAATTGGTTAGAATTCGATTTCGTCGTCCCACCTCCGCACAGTTGAGTAGGGCTGTAAAAGCTGATGAAATCAGCGTAGTAGAGGCCACTCAACCACTGCGTCTTGCTCGACAATCCAAAGACAATTGAGAGGCTAGGACAAAAGTCCTAGCCTCTTTTTTATCTGATAGTTTAAGAACATGACTAGTGAAGCTAGCTTTCATTCTTTCGAAAGCCCTTATCTTACAAAAATGTAAGGTAATCCAGTTAAAATGAAAGATTAGACTATGGAAGCTCCAATGATGATACATTAAAATAAAAATATAAGAAAAAGGCTTGTTAAACAAACCTTTTCTGATATTAACGCATGGTAACGAATTCTTCGGAACCGGTTGGATGGATGGCGACGGTTGCATCGAAATCGGCTTTAGTCGCTCCCATCTTGATGGCCACAGCGAAACCTTGAATCATTTCGTCTACACCATATCCAAGTCCATGAAGGCCGACGACGGTTTCTTCTGGTCCTGCAGTGATGAGTTTAAATTTAGCCAGCTGGCGATGCTGGGTTACAGCTGAATACATAGAAGCGAAACTAGAAGTGTAGACCTTGATAGCTTCTTTTCCATATTGTTTTTCGGCTTCTTCTTGAGTGAGACCGACTGTACCAATAGCGGGATGGGAAAAGACAACGGTAGGAATGGTTGAATAGTCCATTTTAGCATCGGTTTTTCCATTAAAGAGACGTTCGGATAGGGTACGCCCTGCCTTGATAGCGACAGGAGTTAATTCTTTTTCTCCTGTGACGTCCCCAAGAGCATAGATGCCAGGGACAACGGTATTTTGGTATTCATCTACTGCAATGAATCCTTTTTCATTTAAGGTGACACCTGCAGCTTCTAGATGGAGGTCCTGAACGTTTGGTTTTCGGCCGGTCGCCCAGATAATATGATCAGCGACAAAAGATGTTTGGTCTTCGAAATAGACTCGGATTTGACCATTTTCTTCCTTTGTGAGTCGAACAGGAACCTTGTGAAGATGGAGAGGCAATCCTTGTTTGTCCATCTCCTCCATTAAGCCATCAACAATGTATGAATCAAACCTTCTTAAGGGACGATCACCGCGAACGAAGAGATCTGTCTGAACACCAAGGGCATGGAGGACACCGGCTAGTTCTACCGCAATGTAACCAGCGCCAATAATGGCAACTGATTTTGGTAGTTCTTCCCAAGCAAAGACATCGTCAGAGGTTTCTCCTAGGTTTGCTCCAGGTAGATCTGGGACGTAAGCATGGGCACCTGTAGCGATAACAATGTGTTTAGCCTTGATGGTTTCCCCGTTGACTTCAACCGTATGGGGGTCGATAAAGCGAGCTCGACCTTGGATATATTCCACACCATTTCGTTTAAAACTGCCGTCATAAGACGAACGAGCCCGATCAATATAGGCTTCGCGATTTTTTCTTAATGTCGCAAAATCAAAATTGGTCTGTTCAGAAGTAAACCCATAATCTGGACCGTAATCACGAATGGCTTCAGCAATTTGGGCGCCATACCACATAATTTTTTTAGGGACACATCCTTTGTTGACACAGGTTCCACCTAGTTGCTTTTCTTCAATAACAGCAGCGCGGGCTCCATGTTCTCCAGCACGGTTCATGGTAGCAATCCCTCCGCTACCTCCACCAATGGAGATAATATCAAATTCTTTCATGGTTCGTACTCCTTTGTTGATTTACACCTTCATTGTAACAACATAGGTTACAAAAATCAAGAAATTGCCATCGTTGAATAGGAGGAGAAACAAGATAGCAAAAAAAACTTGCAAAACAGATGATTTTGAATTGAAAAATGAGGAAATATGATATACTAAACTTATAATTTGAAACGCTTTCGAATACTGGAGGAAAGAAATGAAAAAATTTAAAAAATGGCAAATCGTTACAGCTACAGGTGCTGCACTAGCAGTCGTAGGAATTGGGAGCTGGCTTGCTTTTGGAAAATCTAGCAATGGCCCTGAAGAGTTGGTGAATATGACTCCTATGGTTCAAACAGTCAAAGAAGGTTCTATTGCTTCATCAGTATTATTGACGGGGAAAGTCACTGCCAATCAGGAGCAATACATCTACTTTGACGGAACCAAAGGAGACTTGCAATCCATCTTAGTGAATGTTGGGGATCAAGTGACTGCTGGCCAAGCCATTGTTCAATACAGCAGTACAGAAGCGCAATCTGCCTATGATTCCGCTGTTCGTGCGGTTAATAAGGCAGATCGTCAATTGAACGATCTCATGACCAATGGAGTGACCATTGATACAACAGGGGATGAGGAAGCAGATAGCAAATCAGCCTCTCAAGCCCAACGATCTTTGGACACACAAGTGGGTGATTTACGCGATGCCCGTGCGGATGCTGTAGCCAATATGGAAAAAGCCAAGGCCTTGTTGGATGCCACAACTGTAAAAAGTAGTACAGATGGTACGGTTGTAGAAGTTAATAAAGATGTCTCCAAATCAACAACCGGAACCAACCAAACCCTTGTTCATATCGTCAGCAACGGTAACCTTCAAGTAAAAGGAGAGTTGTCTGAATATAATCTAGCCAACATTTCAGTTGGCCAGGAAGTGACCTTAACCTCCAAGGTCTATCCTGGGAAAAAATGGACTGGAAAGATTAGCTATGTAGCTAACTATCCGACGGATGCAGGTCAGGCAGGTGCAAGTGCTGCAGGTTCTGGACAAGGAACAGGAGGAGCCAAATATCCGTTTACTGTAGATATTACGAGTGAGATCGGCGATTTGAAACAAGGTTTCTCTGTCAATATTGAAGTAAAAAGTTCAACCATCCATCCCTTAGTTCCTGTGACAAGTGTCCTATCGGATGGCGAGCAAAGCTATGTTTGGACCATTGAAGCTGGTAAGGCTAAAAAAGTTATGGTTACCTTAGGAAATGCAGATGCAGAAAATCAGGAAGTCTTATCTGGCTTGAAGAAAGATGCGCAAGTGATCATCAACCCTTCTGGAGATTTGGAAGATGGGAAAGAGGTCGGAAAATATGACAAAATTGATTGAGCTGAAAAATATCAATAAAAGTTATAAAAATGGAGATCAAACCTTACAGGTATTAAAGGATATCCATTTAGAAGTAGAAGAGGGAGAATTTCTAGCCATTATGGGACCTTCTGGTTCTGGGAAATCTACTCTAATGAATATTATTGGCCTTCTCGATCGTCCGACTAGTGGTGAGTACAGATTAGAAGGGGAAGAGGTTGGGAACCTCAGTGAGAAGAAGTTGGCTCAGGTTCGCAATGAGCAAATTGGCTTTGTCTTTCAACAATTTTTTCTCCTATCAAAACTTAATGCCTTTCAAAATGTCGAGCTCCCCTTAATTTATGCAGGAGTGAATCCTTCCAAACGAAAGGAATTAGCCGAACAGTTTTTAAAGAAAGTTGAGCTAGATACGCGGATGCACCACCTTCCTTCTGAATTGTCCGGAGGGCAAAAACAACGGGTGGCCATTGCCCGGGCTTTGGTGAATCATCCTTCTATTATCTTAGCGGATGAACCAACAGGAGCTCTTGATTCCAAAACCGGCGAACAAATTATGGAGCTTTTGACAGCACTCAATCAAGAAGGGAAAACCATCATCATGGTAACCCACGAAACGGAGATTGCTGCCTATGCCAAACGTCAGATTGTCATTCGAGATGGAGTGATATCATCGGATAGTCGCAATGAAAGGAGGGCCTGATGCAGAACTGGAAATTCGCCATTAGTTCCATTATGGGACATAAAATGAGATCTTTCTTAACCATGGTAGGGATTATTATCGGGGTTGCCTCAGTCGTTGTCATCATGGCTCTCGGAGATGGGATGAAAGCTGGAGTGACCAAGACCTTTACTAAGGATCAACAGTATGTTCAGATTTCTTATTCCGCCCGAAAGAGTGGCTACATGACTGGTTTTAATCTTGGCCCAGAACCTGTCTCAGAAGAAGGCGGCGCTGAAGGTGGTGGGGAAGGTGGCGTCGCAAGTGAAGAAGACCAAGGAATGTCACCACCAGCTGGCTATGGAGAGGAAACTAGCGAAGATGTTGATAATCCAATCCTTGAAACCCCTCCTGTTGTCCAAGAAGAATGGGTCAAAGAACTGACCAAGATTCCTGGGGTTGATGGCTACTATGTTGGTAATACAGCCAATGCTACTATCTCCTTTCAGAAGAAAAAATCTGAAGGGGTGAATATTATGGGAGTCAATGATACCTATTTCTCTGTTAGAAAATTTGAATTGGTTTCAGGAAGAAAACTAAATGCCTCAGATTACCAGAGTTTTTCTCGGGTCATCATGCTGGATGAAGGCTTAGCTTCGACCTTGTTTGGAACGGAAAGTGCTCTCAACCAAGTGGTTGCTGTCGGAGACAATAACTATCGGGTGGTAGGAATCTTCAAGGATCCAAATGCTGGATCTGCATTATATGGGGCTTCTTCTGGAGGAAGTGCCTTGATGGCTAATACCCAAGTAGCTTCAGAATTTGGAACAGAAGAAATTTCCACTATTGTGGTACATATTCCTGATGTCAAACAGATTAAATCAACTGGAATCGAAGCAGCGAAAAAATTAACCGAGCTATCAGGAGTTCGCCAAGGGGAGTTCCAAATTTTTAATATGGATAGTCTCTTAGAGCAGACCAATCAAATGCTCAGTATTATGACAACAGTCATTGGTGCGATTGCAGGAATTTCCCTTCTCGTTGGTGGGATTGGGGTCATGAATATCATGTTGGTTTCTGTGACTGAGCGGACACGTGAAATCGGTCTAAGAAAAGCACTTGGAGCTACTCGTAGCAAAATCTTGATTCAATTCCTCATCGAATCAATGGTCTTGACCATGATGGGAGGAATTCTCGGTTTGGGATTGGCCTATGGTGTCAATGCTCTCATCGCCACAGCTGCTGCAGGTGCTCTAGAAGGGCCTCCAGTCGTCTCCATGTCAGTGGCTATTGGAAGTATCATCTTCTCAGCTTGTGTCGGAATTATCTTTGGTATCCTACCAGCTAGCAAGGCATCAAAACTAGACCCAATTGAAGCCCTACGCTATGAATAAGGTAGAATGACTTGAATGATGGATTGGGACAATCGTCGTGTTCCCTTCTGAAATCTAGGAATGTGATAGGAAAGGTAGCAAACTCCCTTTCCTTCCATTCCTTTTTTCATTTTTCCTGCTCAAGAATAGTGTATTTCCCCGGTAAATATGATAAAATAGGGGAGAATAACTTAGGAGGTTCCAAATGACTACTGAACATATGGAAGAATTAAATGACCAGCAGATTGTCCGTCGCGAAAAAATGGCGGCCCTTCGTGAACAAGGAATCGACCCATTTGGAAAGCGATTCGAACGTACTGCTGATTCTGGTCAATTAAAAGAAAAATATTCAGAATTAGATAAAGAACAACTTCATGACTTGAACGAGACAGCTATTATTGCAGGCCGTCTCGTGACCAAACGTGGAAAAGGGAAGGTTGGTTTTGCCCACCTTCAAGACCGTGAAGGTCAAATCCAAATTTACGTTCGTAAAGACGCGGTTGGCGAAGAAAATTATGAAATTTTCAAAAAGGCCGACCTTGGAGATTTCCTTGGTGTAGAAGGAGAAGTGATGCGGACAGACATGGGTGAGCTTTCAATCAAAGCTACTCACATCACTCATTTATCTAAAGCCCTTCGTCCCTTGCCTGAAAAATTCCATGGGCTTTCAGATGTGGAAACCATCTACCGCAAACGCTACTTGGACTTGATTTCTAACCGTGAAAGCTTTAACCGCTTTGTAACTCGTTCAAAAATCATTTCAGAAATCCGTCGTTACTTGGATGGTCAAGGCTTCCTTGAGGTAGAAACACCTGTCCTTCACAACGAAGCTGGTGGAGCATCTGCGCGTCCATTTATCACTCACCACAATGCCCAAAACATTGATATGGTCCTTCGGATTGCGACTGAGCTTCACTTGAAGCGCTTGATCGTTGGTGGAATGGAACGCGTCTATGAAATCGGACGTATCTTCCGTAATGAAGGAATGGATGCTACCCACAACCCTGAATTTACCTCCATCGAAGTCTACCAAGCCTATGCTGACTACCAAGATATTATGGACTTGACAGAAGGCATTATCCAACACGCTGCTAAAGCCATTCATGGGGATGGTCCAGTTAACTACCAAGGAACTGAAATCAAGATCAATGAACCCTTTAAACGGGTTCACATGGTGGATGCCATCAAGGAAATTGCTGGCGTTGATTTCTGGAAGGAAATGAGCTTTGAAGAAGCAGTAGCCCTTGCCAAAGAAAAACATGTGCCAGTTGAAAAACACTACACTGAAGTAGGTCACATCATCAATGCCTTCTTCGAAGAATATGTGGAAGAAACCTTGACACAACCAACCTTTGTCTATGGACACCCTGTAGCTGTATCTCCATTGGCCAAGAAGAATGATGAAGATCCTCGTTTCACGGATCGTTTTGAGCTCTTCATCATGACCAAGGAATATGCCAATGCCTTTACAGAATTGAACGACCCAATCGACCAATTGGAACGCTTCAAAGCGCAGGCACGCGCCAAAGAATTGGGAGACGATGAAGCGACTGGTATTGACTACGACTATATTGAAGCTCTTGAATATGGTATGCCACCAACAGGAGGACTCGGAATCGGTATCGACCGTCTCTGCATGCTCCTTACTGACACAACTACTATTCGGGATGTTCTTCTCTTCCCAACTATGAAATAAGATAAAAGAAAACACTGATCGCAAGATCAGTGTTTTTTAGTCTTCCAAATAAGAGGTGTCATTCCAAGTTTCTAAGTGATAGTGCTCAAAATCATCTGTTGTCAAAATGGTCACACTGGCATTATTGAGGCCACCGTTTTTACGGAGTTCCTCTGGTTTATAGCCAAGTAGGGTCCGAATGGAAGCTGTTAAATTCGCCCCATGTCCAACGATAAGAACGGTATCGAACTCTTTTCCTTTCAGGCTTTTCACAAAATCACAGGTACGCTTGGTTGTTTCAGAAACGGATTCTGCCTCAAATAGTTCGTGATGGAATTGTGATAGATCGTGTCGGAAAGCCTTCATTTCCTCAGGATAGAGAGTTTTCAACTCCACAATTTTTCTACCTTCTAGCCTACCAAGCTGCCATTCCCGTAGAGCAGGAGTCTCTTGGAGGGAGGTAGGATGCTGATTTTGCTTGAGGAGGATTTGAGCAGTATGGATGGCTCTAGGCAAATCGCTTGAATAAGCTGCATCAAAGCGTGTTTGAGATAGATGCCGACCCAAGGCTTCTAACTGCTGTATGGAAGATTCTAAAAGCGGGGAGTCGCCGTTTGCCCCTTGGATACGGCCCTCCTCGTTCCACTCAGTGCGTCCATGACGGACAAAATATAGTTTCATAGTAGTTTTATCCTTTACTCAACCAAATCCTCGAAGCTTGCCTTGACCAAATCAGCTAAATCTTGCGCCTTGATTTGAATACTGTGACCAACTTCACCTGCAGAGACAATCATCTGATCAAGTTCCAAGGCAGATTGGTCAATGAAAATAGGGTAGTTGTGTTTTTGTCGAATGCCGACAGGATTATTGGCCCCGTGGACATAGCCTGTTGTTTTTTCTAAGTCTTTCTGTGGAATCATGCTGACTTTTTTATTGCCAGATAGTTTGGCCAATTTTTTCTCTGACAAGTGGGCAGAGATGGGAACAATTCCGATAACAGGACCAGTTTTATCGCCAGTTAGAGCCAATGTCTTATAAATTTGCTCAGTCCTAATCCCTTCTGGAATTATTCCTTCAAGGGCATTGATTTGTAATCCCATATGGGGGATTTTTGCTTTTTGCAAAATTTGTTCCACCAATGTTTTTTTTACTTTTTGTTTTTTCGCCATCTTACTGTTGTCTTTCTCTAAATTTTCTAATATTATATCATACTCTTTGAGTTGCAGTTTAAGAGAAAAAGAGGCGTCTGCCTCTTTTAATTCTTTTCTACTGTAAATAGTTTTCGGTAGATTTTTTCTTGATCTTGTGTAAGTGCAATCTGGTTTAAGTCCAAGTAGTGGGTGAAGCCATTCAATTGCCCCTGAGAGGTGTACTGGTGAAGATCATACTCATCATCAGTAGATGGAGCTGCATTGTAATAGCCATCATCATACCCATAAGTTGGAATCCAGAGGGCGGTAAATTTATCAGTGGAGATACTATGTTCTTCCATGAAATAGGTCCCAATATAGATTCCGATATTTTTGGCTCCCAATGATGCTAGCTTGGCACGGAAGGCTTCCACTCCAGCGTTCATATCACCCATGGTTTTTTCTTCTACATCCAGCCAATAATAGGTTGGTTTGTATTTTTTGGATGCCTGATAGAACTCTTCTGCTTCCTTTTCCATTTCTTTCTTGTCCTTGGCAGCTACGTAAGCATATACCGCAACTGGAATATCTCGTTTTTGAAACTCTTTAATATGAGTTTCGTACGATTTGTCTATTCCATTTAAATAAGTCGCAGCATTTTCTTTTTTAGCTTGAGCGCCACTATGAACGCGAACAATGACTCCAGAAACATTCTGTGCTAAGAGATCATAATCAATCTCGCTTGGTAATTGCCAACCAGAGATGTCGATAATTGGTCGATTCAAAAATTCTTGATCTAGTTCTTCTACTGAGTCAGAAGAAGAACTAGATGGGACTTTTGATTGATTGGTTTTCTTTACCTCTTGTGTGGTCTTGCTTCTAGCAAGTTGATTCCTTTGAATATCTGCTACTGTTTTAGAAATGAGCAGAAAGGAAAAGATGCTTAGGAAAAAGACGAAGAGGACAATTGGTTTAATCCTTTTTCTCATACAGAATCATTTTACCGCAAAAGATGGAAAAAGGCAAAACAAAGGGTCTGAAAGCGCCAAAACAAACGATTGTCGTAAAAATGCAGATTACTTTTTTGGACTAAGCTAGTAGGAGGAATAAAAACAGGGCTAGACTGGTTTGATTAACCCTTTATGATAGGTGAAAACCGAATCTTATTTGGTATTTCCTTTTTTTTACTATTGAAAGGTGATATAATGAAGACTGAAAATTAGAAGTATGGGTGTTACATGAAATTAGAAAAACGTCATTTTTTAAACTATTCAATCCTGATACCGTACCTCCTTTTGTCAGTATTAGGATTGATTATTGTCTACTCGACAACGAGTGCATTAGCCATCCAAAAAGGAGTTAGTCCTTTTGGGATGATCAAAAGCCAGGGAATCTTTTTTGTTCTGAGTTTGGTTACTATTCTCTTTATCTATAAGGTGAAATTGAATAACCTTAAGAAAAAGGCTTTCATTGGGATTGTTATCATTGCGGAGACGATCCTTCTCTTGCTATCGCGTTTTATCACAGACACGGTGAATGGGGCGCATGGGTGGTTGAATTTTGGAGGTTTCTCTATTCAGCCAGCTGAGTACTTGAAAATTATCCTAGTTTGGTATTTGGCCTTAGTTTTCTCTAAAAAGCAAGAAGAGATTCAGCAATATGATTACCAGGCACTTACCCATAATCAATGGATTCCTCGTGATTTGGCAGATTGGCGTTGGATGGTGCTCTTCTTGATCGCTATTGTAGTCATCATGCCAGACTTAGGAAATGCGACCATTCTCGCACTAACAACTTTAATCATGATTAGTGCAAGTGGGATAGCCTACCGCTGGTTCTCAAGCCTATTAGCTATGCTAGTGGGGGGATCGACTGTTCTCCTTTATTCCATCAAGTTAATTGGGGTTGAGAGATTTTCTAAAATCCCTGTCTTTGGATATGTAGCGAAACGTTTCAGTGCTTTTTATAATCCCTTTAATGATTTATCAGATTCTGGACACCAATTGGCCAATTCCTATTACGCCATGAGTAATGGGGGCTGGTTTGGCTTAGGGCTTGGAAATTCGATTGAAAAGCAAGGGTATTTGCCAGAAGCACATACAGACTTTGTCTTTTCGATCGTCATTGAAGAACTTGGTTTTGTGGGAGCTAGTCTCATCTTAGCCTTGTTGTTCTTCTTAATTTTGCGTATTATTCTTGTGGGGATACGGGCAAGAGATCCATTTAATTCGATGATGGCCATCGGTATAGGAGGGATGCTTCTGACTCAAACCTTTATTAATATTGGCGGGATTTCTGGGTTGATTCCTTCGACAGGGGTGACCTTCCCCTTCCTATCACAAGGGGGAAATAGTTTGTGGGTCTTATCTATTGCGATTGCCCTTGTCTTAAATATTGATGCGAGTGAAAAGCGCGCCCTGGCTATTCAAGAGGCTCCTTCATACGAGAAGCCTCAGAAGATCCAAAGCTATTACTAAGCCGGAGTGAGTAAAGAAAGGAGTTATCATGACTTTACAAAAACTAGAGAGCTATACCAACAAAGAGATTATCAAAGAAGAAGTTGAGATTTTAACCACTATTTTAGAAGACATTGCTAAAAATTTGGTGAGTCCAGAAACCTTTGATAAGATTCTTGAATTGAAAAAACTATCTGTCTCAAAAGACTATTTAAAATTAGATCAAATTGTTAGAGAGCTATCAAATGAAGAGATGATCGTGATTTCTCGATACTTTGCCATTCTCCCCTTATTGATTAATATCTCTGAAGATGTCGATTTGGCTTTTGAAATCAATCATCAGAATAATGTGGGACAGGACTATCTAGGGAAACTATCGTCAACCATCCGCCAGGTGGCTGAGACTGAAAATGCTCAGGAAATTTTGGAACGCCTCAACGTGGTACCAGTATTGACAGCTCATCCGACCCAAGTGCAACGGAAAACCATGTTGGACCTAACCACTCAGATTCACAGCCTTTTGCGCCAACACCGGGATGTAAAAGCAGGCTTGATGAACGAGACCAAATGGTACAATAATTTGCGTCGAAATATTGAAATTATGATGCAAACCGATATGATCCGTGAAAAGAAACTCAAGGTAACCAATGAGATTACCAATGTCATGGAATACTATAATAGTTCCTTCCTTCAGGCTGTTCCTAACTTAATGTTGGAATACAAACGTCTTGCCAAGGAGCAAGGGATCGAGTTACAGCAACCTAAACCGATTACGATGGGAATGTGGATTGGTGGAGACCGGGATGGGAATCCTTTTGTAACTGCTGAGACCTTGAAGCGATCAGCTACCATTCAAAGTGAAGTTATTCTAAACTACTATATTCAGAAAATATCTAGCCTATATC
Organism: Streptococcus sp. AM28-20; assembly: GCF_003603595.1. Taxonomy (NCBI): domain Bacteria; kingdom Bacillati; phylum Bacillota; class Bacilli; order Lactobacillales; family Streptococcaceae; genus Streptococcus; species Streptococcus sp. AM28-20. The sequence goes on along the minus strand of NZ_QTNK01000001.1, from coordinate 909,119 downwards.
GGAATTTCTCCCTTTCTACCAATCTTTCAAAAACCAGTCAAGCGGTTGAAGAGATGGCGGCCCGTTCGAGTGATACCTCTGTCTTTAGAGAGAAGGAACCCTACCGTCGAGCCTTCCATTATATTCAATCCAAATTGGTCCAAACCTTATTGAATATTAAGGAATGGTCAGTAGTTGGCTCAACAGTAGATGAGCGCCATCCGATTGAACGTCTTCTCGGTGCTCACACCCATCAACAAGGAGTGGTTTCCGATTATATCGGTACCCGTATCAGTGGTGCTATCCAAGAGTTGGCAGAAGATCGTCCTCCTTATTACGAAACAGTTGAAGAATTTAAACAGGATTTGACCCTGATTCAAGAATCATTGATTGAAAATAAGGCAGAGGCTTTAATCTCAGGTGAGTTTGCTGAGTTATTAGAAGCAGTAGAGGTCTTTGGTTTCTTCTTGGCTTCGATTGACATGCGTCAAGATTCGAGTGTTCATGAAGCCTGTGTGGCAGAACTATTAAAAGAAGCAGGGATTAATGATCACTACAGTGATTTGTCAGAAGACGAAAAGTGCGAGTTGCTGTTACAAGAGTTGTTAGAAGATCCTCGGATTTTATCTGCTACCCATGCAGAAAAATCAGAATTGCTTGAGAAAGAATTAGCTATTTTCCAAACAGCGCGTGAATTAAAAGACCGCTTAGGAGAAGATGTCATTCGTCAAACCATTATTTCTCATGCAACCAGTGTATCGGATATGCTTGAGTTGGCCATCATGTTGAAAGAAGTGGGACTGATTGACAAGGAAAGCGCACGTGTGCAAATTGTTCCTCTCTTTGAGACGATCGAAGACTTGGATCAATCAGAAGATACGATGAGAAAGTATCTGTCACTTCCAATTGCTAAACGCTGGATTGCTTCTAAGAACAACTACCAAGAAATTATGCTTGGATACTCAGATAGTAATAAAGACGGTGGTTATCTATCTTCTTGTTGGACTCTTTATAAGGCCCAACAACAATTAACAGCGATTGGCGACGAATTTGGTGTCAAGATCACCTTCTTCCATGGCCGTGGTGGAACGGTTGGTCGTGGTGGTGGCCCAACCTATGAAGCTATCACCTCACAACCATTGAGATCCATCAATGATCGAATTCGTTTGACTGAGCAAGGTGAGGTCATTGGCAACAAATATGGGAATAAGGATGCAGCTTATTACAACTTAGAAATGTTGGTCTCTGCAACGATTAACCGGATGATTGCTAAGAAGAAGAGTGAAAAGAGCATGTCCGACCAGTACAATGAGATTATGGATCAGATTGTCAATCGTAGCTACGATATTTATCGTGAACTGGTTTTTGGCAATGAACATTTCTATGATTACTTCTTCGAATCCAGTCCAATTAAGGCCATTTCTAGTTTCAATATTGGTTCGCGTCCAGCAGCCCGTAAGACCATCAAAGAAATCGGTGGCTTGCGTGCCATTCCTTGGGTCTTCTCATGGTCACAGAGCCGCGTGATGTTCCCTGGCTGGTACGGTGTAGGATCTAGTTTTAAAGAATTTATTGATGCAGACCCTGAAAACATTGAAACCTTGCGTTATATGTACCAAAAATGGCCATTCTTCAAGTCTCTTCTTTCAAACGTAGATATGGTGCTCTCAAAAGCCAATATGAACATCGCATTTGAATATGCCAAGCTGTGTGAAGAAGAGGAAGTTCGTGATATCTTCAATATTATCCTGGATGAATGGCAACTGACCAAGGATGTTATTTTACAAATTGAAGGGCATGATGAACTCTTAGCTGAGAACCCTTATCTAAAAGATAGTTTAGATTATCGTATGCCATACTTTAATGTTCTGAACTATATCCAATTAGAATTAATTAAACGCCAAAGACGTGGTGAATTGCCTGCAGATCAGGACAAGTTGATTCATATCACAATCAATGGTGTCGCGACAGGATTGCGTAATTCTGGTTAATCGTGAACCCTAAAAACCAATCTCAATTAGAGGGATTGGTTTTTTACTGGAATAAATTGGAAATGTTTGTGAAAAAACAGAAAATAGGAGAGAAATAATGAAATAACTAGCTGTTTGTTTCAAAGAAGTAATGGAAGTATAAATTCACAAACTTCCATTTGGACAAATTCATTTAAGAAAAAAGAAATAAGAAAAAAAGCTAGTAAAACACTTGCAATTTAGACGAAATTTGATAAAATAGTAAGGAAAGTTAGACTGTATTGCCTACTGTCTATCTATAAAATATATTTTATTGGAGGCTTTTACTCAAATGGCAAAAGAAAAATACGATCGTAGTAAACCACACGTTAACATTGGTACTATCGGACACGTTGACCACGGTAAAACTACCCTAACTGCAGCTATCACAACTGTTTTGGCACGTCGCTTGCCTTCATCAGTTAACCAACCAAAAGACTATGCGTCTATCGATGCTGCTCCAGAAGAACGCGAACGCGGTATCACCATCAACACTGCGCACGTTGAGTACGAAACTGAAAAACGTCACTATGCTCACATCGACGCTCCAGGACACGCGGACTACGTTAAAAACATGATCACTGGTGCTGCCCAAATGGACGGAGCTATCCTTGTAGTAGCTTCTACAGATGGACCAATGCCACAAACTCGTGAGCACATCCTTCTTTCACGTCAGGTTGGTGTTAAACACTTGATCGTCTTCATGAACAAAGTTGACTTGGTTGACGATGAAGAATTGCTTGAATTGGTTGAAATGGAAATCCGTGACCTTCTTTCAGAATACGATTTCCCAGGTGATGACCTTCCAGTTATCCAAGGTTCAGCTCTTAAAGCTCTTGAAGGTGATTCTAAATACGAAGACATCATCATGGACTTGATGAACACTGTTGATGAGTACATCCCAGAACCAGAACGCGATACTGACAAACCATTGCTTCTTCCAGTCGAAGACGTATTCTCAATCACTGGACGTGGTACTGTAGCATCAGGACGTATCGACCGTGGTATCGTTAAAGTCAACGACGAAATCGAAATCGTTGGTATTAAAGAAAAAATCCAAAAAGCGGTTGTTACTGGTGTTGAAATGTTCCGTAAACAACTTGACGAAGGTCTTGCAGGGGACAACGTTGGTGTGCTTCTTCGTGGTATCCAACGTGATGAAATCGAACGTGGACAAGTTATTGCTAAACCAGGTTCAATCAACCCTCACACTAAATTCAAAGGTGAAGTTTATATCCTTACTAAAGAAGAAGGTGGACGTCACACTCCATTCTTCAACAACTACCGTCCACAGTTCTACTTCCGTACAACTGACGTAACTGGATCTATCGAACTTCCTGCTGGAACTGAAATGGTAATGCCTGGTGATAACGTGACTATCGACGTTGAGTTGATCCACCCAATTGCCGTTGAAAAAGGTACTACATTCTCTATCCGTGAAGGTGGACGTACTGTTGGTTCAGGTATGGTTACTGAAATCGAAGCTTAATTCGATCTAGTTCCCAGATTAACAATTATATAGACAGACAAAAAACCCCGTGAAGACGGGGTTTTTATTATGCTAAAAAGCAAAATGATCTTGTGCAACCTTTCATTATGACGAAAATTATGGTAAAATAGGTTATATAAAATTAGAAAAACGAGGTGTGTGAAATGTCACGTAAACCATTTATTGCTGGTAACTGGAAAATGAACAAAAACCCAGAAGAAGCAAAAGCATTCGTTGAAGCTGTAGCATCAAAACTTCCTTCATCTGACCTTGTTGAAGCTGGGATTGCAGCTCCTGCCCTTGATTTGACAACTGTTCTTGCTGCGGCTAAAGGTTCAAACCTTAAAGTTGCTGCTCAAAACTGTTACTTTGAAAACGCTGGTGCCTTCACTGGTGAAACTAGCCCACAAGTTTTGAAAGAAATCGGTACTGATTACGTCGTGATCGGTCACTCAGAACGTCGTGACTACTTCCATGAAACTGATGAAGATATCAACAAAAAAGCAAAAGCAATCTTTGCTAATGGTTTGCTTCCAATCATCTGTTGTGGTGAGAGCCTTGAAACTTACGAAGCAGGAAAAGCTGCTGAATTCGTAGGTGCTCAAGTATCTGCGGCTTTGGCTGGATTGACAGCTGAGCAAGTTGCTGCATCTGTAATCGCTTATGAGCCAATCTGGGCTATCGGTACTGGTAAATCAGCTTCACAAGACGACGCACAAAAAATGTGTAAAGTGGTTCGTGACGTTGTAGCAGCTGACTTTGGTCAAGAAGTAGCTGATAAAGTACGTGTTCAATACGGAGGTTCAGTGAAACCTGAAAACGTTGCAGAATACATGGCTTGTCCAGATGTTGATGGAGCTCTTGTTGGTGGTGCATCACTTGATCCAGAAAGCTTCTTGGCATTGTTGAACTTCGTAAACTAATGCAGAATAAAAAAGGCGAGGGACTTCTCGTCTTTTTCATATGAAAAAACCAGCTAGAAGGCTGGTTTTTTTTTATGAACGTCCTAAGATTCGTTTGATCAAGGACAAGGTTTTAAATTTCAGAGGATTTGGGTAATATCGGAAGGTTCCCATCTTACGGACAATATATCCGTTGAAGTTTTGTTTGAAACGAAGAACACCGTCTGAGCCGTCAAAGATTCCTTGAATGCCTAGGAAATTGTATAAGGTGATTCCTTTTTCTAGTGCGCGCTTCATTGCATGGTATTGAATCAAGAAGGCGGCAGAAAATTTCTGATATTTGGTATACGAACCACCAAATAAATAGGTCACTTCTGATGGATTATAGATGATGAGGGCGCAGGCCAAAGGAACAGTTTCAGCAGTTTCATCAGCCAAGGTCTCTCGGACAATTGTCTTTTGTTTCTCTAATTTTTGTAGCTGTTGCTCATATTGTTTAGATGAAGGATTTAGTAAGGAAATCTTCTGGTCTAAGTAAGCAAGTGCATCAGTTGTATTGATTTCAGCAATGAGAAATTCTGCATTATCCTTAAAGGTATCATAGAGATCGTAGTAGTAGTCTAGACTCTTGTCTTCAAATCCTTGACGTTTTCCAGTTTCTTCAATAATTTTTTTAAACTGAGGGATCTCATCTCTACTAATATTTCGGATGGAAATGTCATAGTTAAGGGCAGTCGTAATATTACGGCTACAGTTTTTGTTGAAGGATTTTAGGAGAGATTTCGCATCATAATCAGTTAGGTCTTTCAGATAATGCCAAACAGGTTCTCCTCCTGGATAGCCTACTTGTAAGCCATCAAATTGATAGCCAAGATCCAGTAATGAATGGAGAAGTTGTTTTTGCTCTTCTTCGGTCGGGTTTCCATTGCTATCGAAAACTTGATAGTGGTCATAAGGTTTTAAAATAAATTCGATACCACCATTTTCTTTTACATAATCCTGCAATGCTTCGTAAAAATCTGGTAGGTAGCGAGCATCCGTCACGATTGGTCCACTATTGATTTCGTAATGCAAGCCTCCCGTCATGGGTAGGCTATATAAAATGGCAGAGATAGCTAATGTTCCTTGCTCTTCCCATCCAATATATTGAATAGTTGCGCCTCTTTTTTGAAGCAAATCAGCCATTTCAATACTCTGTAAAAAAGAGTGATTGGAAGTAGTGAGAGAGTGTTGGTAAAATTCTTCCCTACTAATAATATTGAATGTCATAGGTCACCTTACTGTTTATTTCTTAGTTTTTTTCGTAATTGATAGGCTTTGTTAACAAGGGGATAAAGAATACTTGTTGGGAGGTTGAATTCGCCAACAAATTCTTCGATCATTGGATTAAATTTTGACTTGAAGTGGTAGAGTCCTCCATCTAAATGGTTCTCAACTCCTCCCATATTTTGCCAATCAGCTCCACGGTCAAAGGCATGCTGGGCTGTTTCATACCAAGTCAAAATAGCTGGTTGATAACGGCGGAAGTTCTCATCCATCCCTGCATAGACATTCTCTGAAGTGCCTCCAAATTCAAGAGTCAAGGTTCCAGAAAGAGAAACGATTTCTTGGCCGTCTTTTAGCTCTTGATTGAGAAATTGGATTTCTTCTTCCAAACGTTCTTTTTCTTGACGGTTGTTGTCAATCTTGCCTGGTTTTGTTTTTTCGTTAAAACGACTAGCTTCTGCTTGATTTTTTTCCAGTTGCTCTTTGAGTGAAGCAAGGCGTTGAGCCAAGTTAATTCTTGATAGAGTGATGTAAGATTGTCCTGCATAGGTTGTTAGCAGTTTCTCATAATAGTCTTTTCCACGAAGATGGATACCTTTACGAGCCTCTGTTTTTTTCATTAGAGCTGCAAATTCGTCTAAGAGTTCAGTGCCTCCAAAGATGACTTCGACTCCTTTATTTCGGGCGGTCCGAATGGCTTGCTTGGTGGATTTAGACAGTTGGTCCTCTGTGAAGTATTCCTTGTAGATATTGGCCTGGAAACGTGGTTGAATGGTTTCCCCCATATCTTCCGTCCGACCAACCCATTCCACTCCACATTCTTTTAAAGATTGGATAATCTCTAAAGTAGCCTCTTGATCCTTTGCCTCTTGGCCAATTAACCCTTTTCTAAGGAAAAGAGAGGGATCAAATTTGGCGAAAACAGCTCGCTTGCTTTTAGCATATGTTTTGATGGATTGGAGCATAAAGGCCACTAATTCGCTATTTTGGTAATCCATTATAGGTCCACGTGGGATATAGAGCATAGTAAAACCAAGTGGGAGTGGTTGGATTAAAATACTTGCAACTGCAACTAGTTTTTGATCTTGGTAAATCCCAAGGCGTTCATTGCCCCAGTTATCTTTGATCTTTGCCCAATCTGAGCTTTGAAGCAAATTGGTCTGGGGGCTATTTTTAACGAATTCATCATGTTCTTCGGCTGTAATACCGATTTTATAACTATACATTAATGGAGTACCCACTTTCTAAGGGCGTAAGCGACACCCGACTCATCGTTGGAGCGAGTGATGACTTTAGCGATCTTTTTTAATTCAGGACTGGCATTGTCCATTGCTACAGGGAGACCAGCAACCTCTAGCATGGCCTGGTCGTTTTCTTGATCTCCGACCGCCATCACTTGGTCTGGACTTAGGTTTAACTTGGACGCTAACTGTAAGAGAGCTTGACCTTTATTTACTGTCTTAGGTAAAATCTCAAGGTAAAAAGGTGCGGAACGCACAATCGTAAAACGGTCGTAAAAATTATCCGGAATAGCGGAGAGGACCGTTTCTAAGACTTCCGGTTCGTCGACATACATACACTTGAGAACCGTATGATGCTCCATTTCTTCAGGAGTCCGATAGAAAAGATCCGAGTGGACCAATTTGGCTTCATGGACGGTATAGGTACCAATGTTACGATTAGCTGTATAAATGCCAGACTTGGTACTAGCGTGCATAGGAACAGCTAACTTACGAGCTAGCGCTTCAATATCCAAATAATCGTTGTAGGAGAGGTGTTCTTCATAGAGAGTTTCACCAGTGTGGGCGTCTTGAATCAGTCCCCCATTGAAGGTGATGACGAGGTCACCTGGTTGATCCAAATGAAGTTCCTCCAACAATCGAAGGACACCAGAACGAGGACGACCAGTTGCTAAGACAACATGAACCCCTTGAGCTTTGGCATCTTGGATAGCCTGGAAAACTTCGGGGGTTACTTGGCCGTCAGACGTTAAAAGGGTTCCATCGATATCCAAGGCAACAAGTTTAATGTTCATGTTTCTCTCCTGTGAAGGTATCGTTAATAATATAGGACTGGAATAATTGTAGTTGAGGTGTAAACAAGCTATTTTCAAGCAACATTTCTTTCGGGAAATAGAAGCGGTTATCCCCTTGTCTACTACCAGCTAAGGAAGCAACGATAGGAGAGAGTAAGGATAGCTCAGCTAATTTACCATCCTTTTGGATGATCTCAATTTGAGTACGAGGTTTTTCTGAATCTGGTCGGTAAACGTCGTAAGGAAGGTCAAAGTTTCGATGGATAGCTGTATAATAGATCGGATCAAAACCAACCTCTTGAATCAGTTGTTTGAGAGCAGCTAATTGTTTTTCATCCTTATCTTGAAAGAGAATGGATTTGAAAACCTTGCGATTGATAAAACGCTGGGCCAAATCAGAGAGAACAGAATCAGGACTCTCCATCCAAGATTGAAAATAGGTATTCATGACGCCGTCGTCCAAAGCCAAGTAATCGGCAAGGTTCACTTGGTGTTCAAAGAATGGAATCAAGCGAGGTGAAGTCGCGTGAAAGAACTCCTTGTGCGTAGCATAGAGATGACGTGCTCGCTTGAGTAGGTTTTGCAATAGGACTTCCATTGCTCTAGTGGCTGGGTGAAAGTAGACCTGCATATACATTTGGTAACGAGAAACAACATAATCTTCAACCGCATGCATCCCATTGACCTGAAAGGCAATCCCGTTTTCTACTGGACGAATAACACGCAAAATACGAGTTAAATCAAAGTTTCCGTAAGAGGCACCAGTGAAGTAGGCGTCTCGTAGAAGGTAATCCATGCGATCGACATCAATCTGACTAGAAATTAACTGCACCACTTGTTTATTAGGGTAGGTGTGGTCGATAACACTGGCTACCTTTTGAGGGAAATCTGGAGCTACTTGAATTAAAATCTGGTAGATTTCCGTATCAGGACAGGTAATGATTTCCTGGGTCATTTTTTCATGATCTGTATCAAATAGTCCTTCAAAGGTATGTGAATAGGCCCCGTGTCCAATGTCATGGAGCAAGGCGGCAACCATGGTAAGGAGGGATTCACTCGAGTCCCATTGGTCGGTATATTTCTCATCAAAGATAGATAAGATACGACGAGCAATTTCGTAGGCTCCTAGACAGTGCGAAAAACGACTATGCTCGCCCCCATGAAAGGTAAACCCAGAGGTTCCCAACTGTTTGATGCGACGTAGTCGTTGAAATTCTTTTGTATTAATGAGCTTGTAAATGACTGGGTGATCCACGTGGATATAGTTGTGCACAGGATCCCGAAATACTTTTTCATTCATGCCTCTATTATAGCAGAAAACAGCTTAAATTGGTATCGAGAGATGGTTGCAATAGGAAAAAGAAAGAAGTTTTTGGTAAAATAAAGGAAAGAGAGAAAGGATGGGAACTTTTGAAAATTAGAATACAAAATCAGATTCAATTTGATGATCAACTCGAAGTGATGGATCAATATTACGAAGGGGAATGGAAGGAAAAGGGTGGCTATCACTATCTGCTTTACGTCAACGAAGAAGGAGAAAAAGTAGCTTTGAAATTCCATGATCAAGAATTGACCATGACTCGCTTCTCAACTCCAAAATCCATCATGAAATTTATGGCTTCAGAGAAAGGCCATGCACTTATTCCGACTCCCCAAGGCATGCAACAATTTGTGATTGATACCAAGGAATATGCATTAGAGCAAAATAAGCTTGGTTTGTCCTATCAGTTGTTGACGGCAGATGAAAGTCAGCAATTCGCTACCTATCACTTAGAATTGACTTGGGAAGACTAGTTTATCAGTAGTTTTTCTTGATTTTTTTACGAGTTGTGGTATAATGAAACCACTCAAGGGAGTAGCTGGCGGGAAACCGCGATAGTGTCGTCATTACGAATTATTTCCGGCACTATATTAAACAGCGAGACTTGTTTTTTTAAAAAACAGGCCAAAAAAGGAGGAGACTGTTTTGTCAAAAGAACAAAATAAAGACTTGTTTTACACACAAACCGCAGAAGAAGTCCTAAAGAAATTGGATTCATCTATCGAAGGTTTGTCAACTGCTCAAGCTCAAGAACGTTTAGCGACTTATGGTCGTAATGAGTTGGAAGAGGGCGAGAAACGTAGCCTACTAGCTAAATTCCTTGATCAATTTAAGGATTTGATGATTATCATCTTGCTTGCGGCAGCGGCACTTTCTGTGATTACAGAAGGGATGGATGGTTTAACAGATGCTATTATCATCTTGGCCGTTGTTGTCTTGAATGCTGCCTTTGGTGTTTACCAAGAAGGTCAAGCAGAAGCAGCCATTGAAGCTCTGAAAAATATGTCTAGCCCCATGGCCCGTGTTCGTCGTGATGGTCATGTTATTGAGATTGACTCGAAAGAATTGGTACCTGGAGATATCGTCTTGCTTGAAGCTGGAGATGTGGTGCCTGCAGATATGCGCTTGTTTGAAGCGGCTTCCCTTAAAATCGAAGAAGCAGCTCTTACAGGGGAATCTGTCCCAGTTGAAAAAGATGTGACAGGACTTGTTGAAGCGGATGCTGGTATCGGGGACCGTGTTAACATGGCTTACCAAAACTCAAACGTAACTTACGGTCGTGGTATTGGTGTTGTGACTAACACTGGTATGTATACAGAAGTTGGTAAGATTGCAGATATGTTGGCTAATGCCGACGAGACAGAGACACCATTGAAGCAAAGCCTGGAACAATTATCTAAGGCCTTGACTTACTTAATCATTGTGATTGCAGTGATTACCTTCTTGGTTGGTGTCTTTGTTCGTGGTGAACATCCATTAGAAGGTTTAATGGTGGCGGTAGCCCTTGCGGTTGCGGCTATTCCAGAAGGACTTCCTGCTATTGTCACCATCGTTCTCTCTTTGGGAACGACAACCCTTGCAAAACGTAATTCGATTGTCCGCAAATTGCCAGCGGTTGAAACTCTTGGTTCAACAGAAATCATCGCATCTGATAAAACAGGTACCTTGACTATGAACCAAATGACGGTTGAGAAAGTTTATACCAACGGTCAATTGCAAAGCTCGGCATCTGAAATTGCTGTTAGCAATAATACCCTCCGTATCATGAACTTTGCCAATGACACCAAGGTGGATCCATCTGGCAAGCTGATTGGTGATCCAACGGAGACAGCTCTTGTACAGTTTGGTTTGGACCACAACTTTGATGTTCGTGAAGTCTTGAAGGATGAGCCACGTGTGGCTGAATTGCCATTTGACTCAGACCGTAAACTCATGTCTACCATTCATAAGGAAGCAGATGGCTCTTACTTTATCGCTGTGAAGGGTGCCCCTGACCAATTGCTCAAACGCGTGACACGCATCGAAGTCAACGGAGAAGTTCGCCCAATCACAGAAGAAGATAAAAATGCTATCCTTGCTACCAACAAAGACTTGGCCAAACAAGCCCTTCGTGTCTTGATGATGGCTTATAAGACCAGCAATGAAATTCCAACCTTGGAATCTGAAATTGTTGAATCTGACCTTATCTTCTCTGGTTTGGTCGGCATGATTGACCCTGAACGTCCAGAAGCTGCAGAAGCTGTTCGTGTCGCTAAGGAGGCGGGCATCCGTCCAATCATGATTACTGGTGACCACCAAGATACAGCGGAAGCTATCGCCAAACGTCTCGGTATCATCGATCCAAATGATACAGAAGACCATGTCTTCACAGGGGCTGAATTGAATGAGCTCTCTGATGAAGAATTCCAAAAAGTCTTCAAGCAATACTCTGTTTACGCGCGTGTATCGCCTGAGCACAAGGTTCGGATTGTGAAAGCATGGCAAAAAGAAGGCAAGGTTGTTGCCATGACTGGTGACGGGGTCAACGATGCGCCATCACTTAAGACTGCTGATATTGGTATCGGTATGGGGATTACTGGTACAGAGGTTTCTAAGGGAGCTTCTGATATGGTCCTTGCCGATGATAACTTCGCAACCATTATCGTAGCAGTTGAAGAAGGACGTAAGGTCTTCTCCAATATCCAAAAATCCATCCAATACCTCTTGTCTGCTAATATGGCTGAGGTCTTCACTATCTTCTTTGCAACCCTCTTTGGTTGGGACGTTCTTCAACCAGTGCATCTATTATGGATTAACTTGGTAACAGATACCCTACCAGCTATCGCTCTTGGTGTGGAACCAGCTGAGCCAGGTGTCATGACCCACAAACCTCGTGGACGTAAGTCCAACTTCTTTGACGGTGGGGTCTTTGGAGCCATCCTATATCAAGGAATCTTCCAAACTATCTTGGTACTTGGCGTATACGGATGGGCAATTCTTTTCCCAGAGCACCAGAGTCACGCAGAAATCCATGCGGATGCCCTTACTATGGCCTTTGCAACTCTCGGTTTAATCCAATTGCTCCATGCCTTTAACGTGAAATCGGTCTATCAATCGATCTTTAAAGTGGGACTCTTCAAGAACAAGACCTTTAACTGGTCTATCCCAGTAGCCTTTATTCTCTTAATGGCAACCATTATGGTACCTGGATTTAATAAACTCTTCCACGTTTCAAACTTGAGTTTGACGCAATGGTTGGTGGTTGCTGTAGGTGCAATTATGATTGTGGTTCTTGTTGAAATTGTCAAAGCCGTCCAACGTGCACTCGGTAAGGATAAAAACGCTATTTAAGCATTGAAAAGTCATCTTCAGATGGCTTTTTTTGTGTGCAGAAATGTTTGGGCATATTTCTTGAGTCCAGAATTGATTTTTGATAAACTAGACGACAGTTTGAAGAAAGGAAACTATATTATGAAAAAGTTTTTTGCTGAAGTAATCGGCACATTTATGCTTGTCTTTATCGGGACTGGCGCTGTTGTTTTTGGAAATGGGACTGAAGGTCTTGGTCATTTAGGAATTGCCTTGGCATTTGGTTTGTCTATTGTTGCAGCAGCATACTCTATTGGGACTGTTTCTGGTGCCCACTTGAACCCAGCTGTTTCTATTGCTATGTTTGTCAACAAACGCTTGTCATCTAAAGACTTGGTCAACTACATTGTAGCGCAAGTAGTGGGAGCTTTCCTTGCGACTGCTTCTGTTTTCTTCCTGTTGTCCAATTCTGGTATGTCAACAGCTAGTCTTGGTGAAAATGCCTTGGCTAAAGGAGTAACTCCACTTGGCGGATTCTTGTTCGAAGTGATTGCATCCTTTATCTTTATCTTGGTCATTATGACAGTGACATCAGCTTCTAAAGGAAATGGGAAAATTGCTGGACTTGTGATCGGTTTGAGCTTGACCTTGATCATTCTTGTAGGTTTGAACATTACAGGTCTTTCTGTTAACCCAGCTCGTAGCTTGGCTCCTGCTCTCTTTGTAGGTGGTGCAGCCCTTCAACAAATTTGGATCTTTATCCTTGCTCCAATCGTTGGTGGTATCTTGGCAGCCCTTGTTGCAAAGAATCTCCTTGAAACAGAAGCATAAGCAATTTTAACGAAAAAAGAGAGTGGGACAGAAATCGGTAATTCGTTAGAATTCGATTTCGTCGTCCCACCTCCGCACAGTTGAGTAGGGCTGTAAAAGCTGATGAAATCAGCGTAGTAGAGCCCACTCAACCACTGCGTCTTGCTCGACAATCTAAAGACAATTGAGAGGCTAGGACTTTTGTCCCAGCCTCTTTTTGTTTAGCAATCAAGGATGGTTAAAGCTTGACGAAATTCATTTGCTAAATGTTGTCTTTTGTATTGATGAAATTCAGGTAAGTCCTTCACAGCATTGTAGCGTTTATGAAGACGATACATTTGGGAAATCTTGTACTGAGGGAAGGACTTGAAAAAATCCTCCGTCAATTGCCACTCACGGACATAGCCTAAGGGTCTCGTGGAGTATTGGATACCATCGATGATTCTGGAAGAATGGCGATGATGCAAGTGACCAAAGATCACATCTCTTACCCCATGTTTTACAAAGAGATCATGAAAAGCTTGACTACCTAAGAAGGCATTGAATTTCTGAAAGTAGGGGTGGCTAACGAGAAAATCCTTGTGGGGAACAAAGTGAAGAGCGACGATGATTCTACCATCTAAAGAAGCTAGTACCTGATCCAATTGGGAGAGAACTTCTTGCGTGATTGTTGGGTCGTCTAAGGGACGTTCCAATCTTCGATCAAACCAGAAAGTATTTTTGGTACGTAGGTGGACCTCCTTGCTCTTTTCAGGGACAAAGCTATAATCGTACCAACCAGCAAGACTGACTAAATGGCTATCTCCAAAGGTCTGGACTTGAAAATCATACTGATGGATTTCCTCCTCTGAGAGGTATAACATATCGTGATTGCCCAGATTAAAGGAAACAGGGAGCTGGGTTTGGAGGTCCTGAATAAAGGGGAGACTCATCTGCTTAAAGTCATTGGAAATGTCACCAGCTAGATGAAGGTGATCAATCTGTTCTTCTTGTAGGACCTGAAGGAGTTGCATGCGTTCGGCCTCGCCAAACTGATTGGAATCCAGGTGCAGGTCACTCATAAAACCAATACGTGTCATATCACTAGTGTATCACAAGTTGATAAGAAAAAGAAAGTTAACCAACATGTAACAAATCTAACAATTATGTAACAAAGGAAGTGACAACGGCTTGGTTTTATGCGATTTTTGTAGGACAAATGATTCCTACTATCTCTTACTATGTGCAAATGACGGGGTTTGTGGTATAATAGACTGATACTTAGAAAGAGGTACTTATGGATATTTCAGAAATCCGTCAGAAAATTGACGCGAATCGTGAAAAATTAGCTTCTTTCAGGGGGTCTCTTTGACTTAGAGGGTCTGGAAGAAGAAATTGCCATTTTGGAAAACAAAATGACAGAACCTGATTTTTGGGATGATAATATTGCAGCGCAAAAGACATCTCAGGAATTAAATGAGTTGAAACAAACCTACGAGAATTTCCATCAAATGACAGACTTGTTTGATGAATCCGAAATCCTTCTTGAGTTTCTCTCAGAAGATGAATCCGTTCACGAAGAGCTAGAAGAGAAGTTGATAGAGTTGGATAAGATGATGACCAGTTATGAAATGACGCTTCTCTTATCAGAACCCTATGATAATAATAATGCAATCTTGGAAATCCATCCAGGATCTGGAGGTACTGAGGCTCAGGACTGGGGAGATATGCTCCTTCGGATGTATACCCGCTTCGGAAATGCTCATGGTTTCAAAGTGGAAGTCTTGGACTATCAGGCAGGAGACGAGGCTGGGATTAAATCAGTGACGCTGTCCTTCGAAGGACCGCATGCCTATGGCTTGTTGAAATCAGAAATGGGTGTCCACCGTTTGGTACGGATCTCGCCATTCGACTCAGCTAAGCGTCGTCATACTTCCTTCACGTCAGTTGAAGTCATGCCAGAATTGGATGATACGATTGAAGTGGAAGTCCGAGATGATGATATCAAGATGGATACCTTCCGTTCAGGTGGAGCTGGTGGACAAAATGTCAACAAGGTTTCAACAGGTGTTCGATTGACCCACATCCCAACAGGGATTGTAGTGGCTTCGACGGTTGACCGGACTCAGTACGGAAACCGTGACCGTGCAATGAAAATGTTGCAGGCAAAACTTTATCAATTGGAGCAAGAAAAGAAGGCGGCTGAGGTGGACTCCTTAAAGGGTGATAAAAAAGAAATCACCTGGGGAAGTCAGATTCGCTCCTATGTCTTTACACCATATACCATGGTGAAGGATCATCGTACGAGTTACGAAGTAGCCCAAGTTGATAAAGTAATGGACGGAGATATTGATGGCTTTATTGATGCCTATTTAAAATGGCGTCTCAATTAAAGCCCTCCTTCTATATAAATTGTGGAAAGGAATTTTCAATACATGTCAATGATTGAAATGAAAGATGTTGTCAAAAAGTATGACAACGGAACGACAGCTCTTCGAGGAGTGACCGTTCATATTGAACCAGGAGAATTTGCCTATATTGTAGGACCTTCTGGTGCAGGGAAATCAACCTTTATTCGCTTGCTTTACCGTGAGGTGAAACATGATAAAGGAACCTTGAAAGTAGCTGGTTTTGACCTAGATAAAATTAAAAAACGCGATATTCCGATGTTGCGTCGAAATGTTGGGGTAGTCTTCCAAGACTA
Source organism: Streptococcus sp. AM28-20 (assembly GCF_003603595.1). Classification (NCBI taxonomy): domain Bacteria; kingdom Bacillati; phylum Bacillota; class Bacilli; order Lactobacillales; family Streptococcaceae; genus Streptococcus; species Streptococcus sp. AM28-20. Next base: position 893,337 of record NZ_QTNK01000001.1, on the reverse strand, counting down.
CAAATTGCTTCCTAAAAAGACGGTATATGAAAATATTGCCTACGCAATGGAAGTAATTGGAGAGCGTCGTCGCAACATTAAGAAACGCGTTATGGAAGTGCTAGATCTTGTTGGTTTGAAACACAAGGTTCGTTCATTTCCAAATGAGCTTTCAGGTGGTGAGCAACAACGGATCGCCATTGCGCGTGCTATTGTGAACAATCCTAAAGTATTGATCGCGGACGAACCGACAGGGAACTTGGACCCAGATAATTCTTGGGAAATTATGAATCTCTTGGAGCGAATTAATTTACAAGGAACCACTGTTTTGATGGCGACTCATAATAGCCAAATTGTAAATACACTTCGTCACCGTGTTATCGCCATTGAAAATGGACGTGTTGTACGGGATGAAGCGGAAGGAGAGTACGGATACGATGATTAGAAGATTTTTCCGCCATCTCATTGAATCATTTAAAAGTTTAAAACGGAATGGCTGGATGACCATTGCTGCGGTTAGTTCGGTGATGATTACACTCGGACTAGTAGCGATTTTTGCCTCAGTGATTGCGAATACGATTAAGCTATCAGATGATATTCAAAATAGTGTACGAATTGTTGTCTATATGCGCAAGGATATACAAGATCAAAGCCCGCAGATAGAAAAAGAAGGGCAGATGGTTGATAATGAAGACTACAAGAAAGTCTATAATGCATTGACAGCCATGAAGAATGTTGATAAGGTTGAGTTCTCTAGCAAGGAAGAACAATATGAAAACTTGATCAAGACTGCCGGTAACAACTGGAAAATTTTTGATGGGGATGCCAATCCTCTCTATGATGCCTATTTTGTAGAGACAACGGCTCCTAAATATGTGAAAGAAGTTTCCAAGGCCGCTAAGAAAATTGAAGGGGTGTCTGAAGTAAAAGATGGAGGAGTTGATACTCAACGTCTCTTTGCTCTCGGAAACTTCATCCGTATTTGGGGCTTGATTGGTGCCGGTTTACTAATCTTTATCGCAGTCTTCTTGATTTCCAATACGATTCGGATTACCATTATTTCACGGAGTCGAGAAATCAAGATTATGCGTCTGGTAGGTGCTAAGAGTGGCTATATTCGTGCTCCTTTCCTTTTGGAAGGTGCGTGGATTGGCTTGATTGGTGCAATTCCACCTGCTCTCTTGCTCTATTATGTCTATAATATTGTCTACAAGTCCATGTACAATACCCTACAAGATCAGAAATTGTTCTTATACAGTCCAAACATTCTTGTTCCGATTATGGTCGGTGGATTGTTTGGTCTCGGTATTTTAATTGGAGCGATTGGCTCATCTATTTCAATGAGACGTTTTTTGAAGATTTAAGAATATAAAAGAGAGGCTGGGACAAAAGTCCTAGCCTCTCAATTGTCTTTGGATTGTCGAGCAAGACGCAGTGGTTGAGTGGGCTCTACTACGCTAATTTCATCAGCTTTTATAGCCCCTACTCAACTGTGCGGAGGTGGGACGACGAAATCGAATTCTAACGAATGACCGATTTCTGTCCCACTCTCTTTTTTAACGATTTCGAAAGAAGGGATTAAACATTTTTTCATGACCGATGGTGGTATCATTGCCATGACCTGGGTAAACTGCATAAGAGGATGGAAGAGTGAGCAATTGTGTCTCGATGCTTTCTAGGAGTTGGGGACCGCTTCCTGTCGGCAAATCGGTCCGTCCAATGGTTTCTCGGAAAAGGGCATCACCTGTCAAGACGAGATGATCGTTAGGAAAAACAATAGAGACACCTCCGATGGAATGTCCGGGTGTGTGAAGGACATAAAAATGGAAGTCCTTCAAATGGTAAGCTGTTCGGTAGTCAAAATGCTTTTCGGCTGGCTGGCAGATCACATCCATTAAGTCAGAATGTCGGTCTAGTCCGGAAAGATTGTCCACAGGACTTTGGAGCCAAGTCGCTTCATGAGCATCTACATAAACAGGTGGATGGCCATAAGTTTCCCGCACTTTCTCTAAACTCATGATATGGTCGTAGTGGGTATGGGTTAGGAGAATAGCAGCAATTGGTTTTGCGAGATGATCAATGCGCTTTCGGATATTTTCCCAAGCACTGCCAGGGTCAACAACGAGAAGATCGTGCTCGTTTTCAAGTAGGTAGGTGTTTTCATAAGCGATGGGGTTGACAATACGGTGGATTTTCATAAGAGCTCCTTTCTCTATTAGTCTATCAAAAATATGATAAAATAGCTGACTAAAACGCCTCTAGAAACCGAAGAATCATCGCTTGGTTGGATTTGGCTCCTTCAATGTCATAAAAACCCAAGCAAAGCGAGTCGGAAAATGATATAATTTTAAGTGCTATGACGACGAATGTTAAAAGAAAATATGCTGTCGTGGACCTGGAAGCAACCAGTGCAAGCAGCAATGCAAAAATAATTCAAATCGGGATTGTCATCATTCAAGATGGGCAGATTGTAGAGACCTATGAGACAGACGTCAACCCGCATGAACAACTAGACGAACATATTCGCCAACTGACGGGAATTACCAATCAGCAACTAAAAAAGGCTCCTGATTTTTCACAAGTGGCCAGACAAGTTTACGAAATGATTGAAGATGCTGTCTTTGTTGCTCATAATGTCAAATTTGATGCCAATCTCTTGGCAGAATCTTTGTTTTGGGAAGGATTTGAGCTCACAACACCCCGGATCGATACGGTTGAATTGGCTCAAGTCTTTTTCCCAACCTTAGAAAGATACAATTTAAGTAGCTTATGCGAAGAATTAGCGATCCCCTTGGACCATGCTCATTCAGCTATATCAGATGCCCAAGCAACCGCCCAGCTCTTTCTTAAGCTTCGTGAAACGATTGCTTCCCTACCAAGAGAATTGGTGGAAACCTTGCTGCCATTTTCTGATAATCTAATTTACGAGTCGAGACTCTTGATAGAGGATGCTTTCGAGGATACGGTAGCTTTTCATGGTGAGGACTTGACCTCCCGTCATGGGATTTTTCTTCGTAAGCCCCTTATCAGGAGCGATGCTAAGAATTTTTCTGATCAGTTTGATATTAATATCCAGTTGATGGGGATGGAAGCCCGCCCCTTGCAGAAAGAGTTTGCTCAGGCAATCGAAGAAAGTCTTCAGTCCTCTAGAGATGTAGCCACCTTTGTTGAGGGTCCTACTGGGATTGGAAAAACCTATGGCTACCTCCTTCCTTTACTAGCGCATACAAAGGACCAGATTGTTGTTAGTGTTCCGACCAAGGTCTTACAAGACCAAATCATGCAGCAGGAAGCAAAGATGATTGAGGACGTTTTTCAGACCTCTTTTCATAGTTTAAAGAGTCCTCAAAATTATTTAAAACTAGATGCCTTCTATCAAATTTTGCATGAACCTGAGGAAAATCGCCTCTGGAATCGGTTCAAAATGCAATTATTGGTCTGGTTGGCTCAAACAAGGACAGGTGATCTAAACGAAGTGGGGCAGCTTCATCGCTACGGGAATTTTGTTCAACGAATCCGTCATGATGGGAACCTATCAAAAAAATCTTTATTTTACACAGAAGATTTTTGGCGTCTCGGTCAAGAAAAAGCCAAAATGAGCCGAGTCGTGCTTACCAATCATGCCTATCTATTGACTCGTTTAGAGGACGATCCTTCATTGGTAGAAAATCGAACCCTAGTGGTGGATGAAGCACAAAAACTTTATTTTTCATTGGAGCAGTTTTCAAGGGCTTCCTTATCACTATCTGATTTCATGCTAGATCTGCAGCGTGAGATAGAAACAGAAAAATCCTTGTTGAAACGGAGGATCCTTGAAAGTCTCCAATTTGAATTAAATGCCATCCTCAAACATCTTGAATCAGGCAACAAAAAGATAGAGCTGAGAGCAGAACAGGTTCAAAAGATTCGCCAGGATTTATCTGAACTAGATAGTCCAGTTTTAGCGGAATTAAAAACGGTCTTTGACCCTCGTTTTCAAATTTTTTGGATTGACCGGACACAAGAGGACCAGCATCCGATTATTCGACTGCAATCTGGAAGAGAGGGCTTGGTTTCGCTTCAGGACTTTATTCCGACGACCACTAGACTTCTTTTGGTCTCAGCTACCTTATCGATTAGTAAAAAGGTCAATCTAGCTTCGATTTTAGGAATTGAGAACTACCAATTCATCGGGAAAGAACTGTCCTACCATCAAGGTCAAACCATCTTCATTGATCGAGAATTTCCTGATTTGACCAACCTGACTCAAGAGGAGTTAGCAATCTCTTTAGCGCGATATTTGGATGAACTAGCAGCTACTGGCTTGCCTCTCTTTGCCTTGTTTACTTCCAAAGACTTACTTCTAGCAACTTCACATCAGATGACAGTGAGTCATCTGGCTCAGTATAAAAATGGCGAAGCGGCAAATATTAAACGGCGATTTGATAGAGGGGAAGCTTCCGTTCTATTAGGATCCGGTAGCTTTTGGGAGGGTGTCGATTTTGCCCAGCAAGCAAAAATCATTCAAGTCATTCCTCGTATTCCTTTTGATAATCCAAGTGATTTTTTCGTACAAAAGCTACATGAAACCTTGCGTCTAGAGGGGAAAAATCCTTTTTATGATTATAGTTTGCCACTAGCTATCTTACGCTTAAAGCAGGCTCTTGGACGCTCGAGTCGTTCAAGCGAGCAAGAATCTCTGGTTATTTTATTAGATCAACGCTTATTAAACCGTCAATATGGCTCGCAGATTCAAGCCAGTTTAGAGAAAATCGCTCCTCTTGTCATCGCTAAGACAGGAGAAGTAAAAGAAGTTGTTGAACAATTTAGGAGTTAAAATGAATAAAATATCTAATTGGAGCCAGTATCTTCCAGGCCTTATGATTGCAGCTTTTGCAGCAGGACTATCTATGGTATTAGGAAAAGCAGTGCCTATCCTTGGCTCTAGTCTCTTTGCTATCTTGTGTGGTATCCTGTTGAATGCCAGCCAATTCTTGCCTCAAACGAGTAGATCAGGTCTATCCTATTCAGGGAAAAAACTCTTGCAATATTCGATTATCTTAATGGGCTTTACCTTGTCCTTTCAAAAGGTGACCAAATTGGGCCTGTCTTCTTTGGTCATTAGTCTACCGACCATCAGTATTGCCTTTCTCTCTGCTTTTGCAGTGGGCTACCTCTTAAAAGCTCCAAAGATCTTAACGGCCTTGGTTGGAATGGGGACAGCAATTTGTGGAGGCTCTGCGATCGCGGCGGCTTCCCCTGTTCTAGAAGCTGATGAAAACGACATCGCTCTGTCCATGTCGACCATCTTTTTCTTCAACATCTTAGCAGTCTTCCTTTTTCCTTTCTTTGGTCACCTTCTTGCGATGACAAATCAGCAATTTGGTTTTTGGGCAGGAACGGCCATTAATGATACTTCATCTGTTGTAGCGGCGGCATTTTCCTATAGTAAAGAAGCTGGTGAAATTGCGACTGTTGTCAAGCTAACACGGGCCTTAATGATTATTCCAATCTGTTTTGGGATGCTGGGGCTAAAGCTTCTAGGACGGACAAAACAGGATCGAGAAGGGAAGCAAGTGAAACTAAGTAAAATCGTTCCTTGGTTTATTTTCTACTTCCTTTTGGCCTCTTTAGTAACCTCCTTTGGCTGGTTTCCAAGCTCATGGATCCCCTTCTGTAAATGGTTATCGCAATTTTTGATGGCCATGGCCTTGGTTGGCATTGGAAGTCAAGTGTCTATTCAAGCCTTTCGCAAGCAGGGGGTAGCTCCTCTTCTTATTGGCCTTGTTGCCTGGGTAGCTGTATCCATTTCTAGTCTGCTACTTCAATACTTTTTAGGAATCTAAATGAAAGGGAGATGAAATGAAGAGACGTCAGTCTTTCAAACTTAGAGGAGATTTCTCCTTGATCACCACTGTTTTGTTCTTATTGGCATTTGGAGTGGTGGCAGTCTACATTGCAGTTTCAAATGATTATCCTGACCTGGTTTGGCCTATTTTAGGGCAACAGGTTGCCTGGATTATTTTGGGCTGTATGATTAGTTTTGTAGTCATGCTTTTTAATACAGAATTTTTATGGAAAGTGACGCCTTATTTGTATGTCTTTGGTTTGGTCTTAATGGTTTTGCCCCTTTATTTTTACAACCCAAACTTGGTTGCTTCGACTGGTTCTAAAAACTGGGTAGCCTACAAGGGGATTAGCCTCTTTCAACCATCAGAATTTATGAAAATTTCTTATATCTTGATGGTCTCTCGTTCGATTGTTCATTTTTTACGAAACAATAGGGACGAAGATCGGACGCTTAAAAAAGACTTTTTTCTAATTGTACAAATTGCGGCCTACACCATACCAGTTCTTGGACTCTTGGCCTTTCAACATGATTTTGGAACTTCCTTGGTATTTATGGCGATTTTCTCAGGAGTCGTCCTCATTTCAGGGGTCTCCTGGAAAATCATTTTACCAGTCTTTTTAACCCTCGTAGGTGGGATCGCTCTCTTTTTGGCCGTCTTTCTATCAAACGGTGGGCGAGCCTTTCTCCATCAAACTCTGGGGATGCCTACCTATCAGATGAATCGTATTTTAGCCTGGTTGAATCCTTTTGACTATGCTCAAACTATGACTTTTCAACAGGCTCAAGGCCAGCTAGCGATTGCGAGCGGAGGTCTTTTGGGGCAAGGCTTTAATGTATCCAACCTGTTGATCCCTGTCCGGGAGAGTGATATGATTTTTACGGTCATTGCGGAAGATTTTGGATTTGTAGGAGGTTTGGTTCTTCTCCTCTTATACATGTTTTTAGTCTATAAAATGTTGCGGATTACTCTGAAATCCAATAATCAGTTTTATACTTATATCTCGACTGGGTTTATTATGATGTTAGTCTTCCACATATTTGAAAATATTGGGGCTGTAACAGGAATATTGCCTCTAACTGGAATTCCCTTGCCTTTTATCTCACAAGGGGGATCAGCTATTGTTAGTAACCTCATTGGGATTGGCTTATTGTTATCTATGAGCCATCAAAATCGGGTAAGTGAAGAACGAAAAAAAGAAAGTCGACTATTGAGGCAAAAACAACTCAGTCGACTACACGAGAAAGGAATCATTTGATATGGCAAAAGTAGCAGTTATGTTAGCAAGTGGGTTTGAGGAAATAGAAGCCTTGACCGTTGTCGATGTCTTGAGAAGAGCAGAAATCGAGTGTCAGATGGTTGGATTTGATCAAGAAGTGACAGGTTCTCATGGCATCACAGTGAAGGTAGATGAGGTCTGGTCCGGTTCATTGGATCATTTTGATGGCATTGTCCTTCCAGGAGGGATGCCTGGTGCGGCGAATCTACGCGACCATGAAGGCTTGATTCAGTCTTTAAAAGAAGCCCATGAACAAGGAAAAAGTCTTGCGGCTATTTGTGCAGCTCCGATTGTGTTGGATCGGGCAGGCCTGCTAGATAAAAAACACTACACCTGCTATGATGGCTTTGAAAAAGAAATTGGAACAGGACACTATGTGAAAGAAGCGGTGGTTCAGGATGGTCACATCTTGACCAGTCGGGGCCCTGCAACGGCACTTGCTTTTTCTTATGCACTGGTCAACCATTTTGGTGGAGATGCAGCAAAATTAAGAGAAGGCATGCTCTATCAAGATGTTTTTGGAACGTTGGCACCTTAGATGGTGAGAAGAAAAATGAAGGTAGAAATTTCCTGCCTTCATTTTTTATCGTCTGGATTTCTTAAAATATAAATGCTTTTTGAATGAAAGTAAAATAGGAGGGAGAAGACTGTAAAAAAACCGTGAAAACATTGACTTTACAAGCAATTTTTCGAAAATTATGGTATAATTGAAGCTATGGATTATCATGATTTTATATGGGATCTTGGTGGGACTTTATTGGACAATTATGAGACCTCTACAAAAGCTTTTGTAGCGACCTTACAGTATTTCCAAAGGGAGGCTGATCATGATTCTGTTTATGCAGCTTTAAAGGTTTCAACGGATTATGCTGTTCAGCAATTTGCCTCAGACTTTCCAGACTTTTTGGGAGAGTATAAAAAGCGAGAGAAGAAAGCTCTTGAAATCCCCTGCTTATTCGAGGGGACTGAGGAGTTATTGGATCGTCTGACAGCAGACGGAGCCCGTCATTTTTTGGTTTCTCACCGTGACCATCATGTAGAGACCATCCTAGAAAAAACAGGGATTCGTCATTACTTTACAGAAGTAGTGACAGCTGATGACGGTTTTCCACGTAAACCAGATCCTACTTCCATGTTGTATTTAAAAGACAAGTATGCAATTGAGTCAGGCTTGGTGATTGGAGATCGCCCGATCGATATTGAAGCTGGCCAGAGAGCTGGCATGGCGACCTATTTGTTTGACTCAATGGATCAATTAAGTGCCTATATTTTTAATTAGAAAAGGGAAAGAATGACAGAAGAATTGAAACAAGAAACGACTGGCCAAGAATATGATGCCAGTCAGATCCAGGTTTTAGAAGGTTTAGAAGCAGTTCGGATGCGTCCGGGGATGTATATCGGATCCACTTCTAAAGAAGGTCTTCACCATTTGGTCTGGGAAATCGTCGATAACTCTATCGATGAGGCCCTTGCTGGCTTTGCTAGCCATATCGAAGTCTTTATCGAAGCTGATAATTCGATTACAGTCATCGATGATGGACGGGGAATTCCGGTTGATATTCAAGAAAAAACAGGCCGTCCGGCAGTAGAAACTGTCTTTACCGTTCTCCATGCAGGAGGAAAATTTGGCGGTGGTGGTTACAAGGTTTCTGGAGGACTACATGGAGTTGGGTCATCCGTCGTAAATGCCTTGTCGACTCAGCTAGATGTACACGTCCATAAGAATGGCCAAATTCATTACCAAGAATACAAACGCGGTCAAGTCGTTGCAGATCTTGAAGTGATCGGTGAAACAGATCGAACTGGTACTACAGTCCACTTTACTCCAGACCCAGAAATTTTCACAGAAACAACTGAATTTGATTTTGAGAAATTGAACAAACGGATTCAAGAGTTGGCTTTCTTGAACCGTGGTTTACGGATCTCGATTACAGACAAGCGTGAAGGCCAGGAGCAAACGAAAGATTACCACTATGAAGGTGGGATTGCTAGTTATGTAGAATACATCAACGAAAACAAGGATGTCATCTTCGAAACTCCGATTTATACTGATGGCGAAATGGATGATATCACGGTTGAAGTGGCTATGCAGTATACGACTGGTTATCACGAAACCGTCATGAGCTTTGCCAATAACATCCATACCCATGAAGGTGGAACTCATGAGCAAGGTTTCCGTACAGCCTTAACCCGTGTTATCAACGACTATGCTCGTAAGAATAAACTTCTCAAGGACAATGAAGAGAATCTCACAGGGGAAGATGTTCGGGAAGGATTGACAGCCGTCATTTCTGTTAAACACCCAAATCCACAGTTTGAAGGACAAACCAAGACCAAACTTGGAAACTCTGAAGTGGTGAAGATTACCAACCGTTTGTTCAGCGATGCTTTCTCTGATTTCTTGTTGGAAAATCCGCAGATTGCTAAGAAAATTGTTGAAAAGGGAATTCTGGCTGCCAAAGCGCGTGTTGCTGCTAAGCGAGCCCGAGAAGTCACCCGCAAGAAATCTGGTTTAGAAATCTCAAACCTCCCTGGTAAATTAGCAGACTGTTCATCTAACAATCCAGCTGAGACAGAACTCTTCATCGTCGAAGGAGATTCTGCCGGAGGATCTGCTAAATCAGGTCGGAACCGGGAGTTCCAGGCAATTCTCCCTATTCGTGGGAAAATCCTCAACGTGGAAAAGGCTAGCATGGACAAGATTTTGGCCAACGAAGAAATTCGTAGTCTTTTCACAGCTATGGGAACCGGTTTTGGTGCAGAATTTGATGTATCAAAAGCCCGTTATCAAAAATTAGTCATCATGACGGATGCCGATGTCGATGGAGCTCATATTCGAACCCTCCTCCTAACCTTGATCTATCGCTATATGAAACCCGTTTTGGAGGCTGGCTATGTTTATATCGCCCAACCACCAATTTATGGTGTAAAAGTCGGTAGTGAGATCAAAGAATACATTCAACCAGGAGTCAACCAAGAAGCAGAATTGGCTGCGGCTTTAGAACGCTATTCTGAAGGTCGCTCCAAACCAACGATTCAACGATACAAAGGTTTGGGTGAGATGGATGATCATCAGCTCTGGGAAACAACTATGAACCCAGAACACCGCCTCATGGCTCGTGTAACAGTGGATGATGCAGCAGAAGCAGATAAAATCTTTGATATGCTCATGGGAGATCGAGTAGAACCTCGCCGTGAATTTATCGAAGAAAATGCCGAATATAGTACACTTGATGTATAAAATTCTGCGATATTTGCCAATTATTCGAATATTTATGATATAATAACTACGATTACTTTCAAGTAATTTAATGAAGGAGTTTTTATATGTCTCGTGGACTAATTATTCTCATTATTGTCATTGGGGTCCTTTTGGTTTTAGGATATGTAGTGGCAGTCTTATTGAGAAAGCGTAACGAAGCCTTACTAGCAGCACTGGAAGAACGAAAAGAAGAGTTGTATAACCTTCCGGTAAATGATGAAGTAGAGGCTGTGAAGAATATGCATTTGATTGGTCAAAGTCAAGTTGCATTTCGTGAATGGAATCAAAAATGGGTGGACCTATCCCTCAATTCTTTTGCTGATATTGAGAACAACCTCTTTGAAGCAGAAGGCTACAACAATTCTTTCCGCTTTTTAAAAGCCAAGCAAGCAATTGGAAATATTGAGAGTCAGGTTCAATTAATTGATGAAGATATCAAGGCCATCCGTCAAGCTTTATCTGAATTAAAAGAAAAAGAAGAAATGAATAGCGGTCGAGTTGTTCATGCCTTGGATATGTTTGAAAACTTGCAAAAACAAGTGGCTTCTGATCCAGATGCGTATGGCCCAGCGCTTCCCGAAATTGAGAAGCAATCTGAAAATATTCAAGTTGAGTTTTCAAAATTTGTAACCTTGAATTCATCAGGTGACCCTGTTGAAGCTGCTGAAATTCTTGACACAGCAGAAAACCATATTGTAGCCTTGACTCACATTGTTGAAAAAGTTCCTGCAATTGTGAAGGATCTACAAACAACTCTTCCTGACCAATTGGAAGATTTGGAATCTGGTTATCGCAAACTATTGGAATCTGGTTATCATTTTACAGAGACCGACTTGGAAGCACGTTTCCAACAACTGCATGCGGCATTGAAAGCCAATCTTGCCAATGTTGCTGCTCTTGAATTAGATAATGCACTCTATGAGAATGAGCAGATTCAAGAAGAAATCAACGCCTTGTATGATATTTTCACTCGTGAAATCGAATCACACAAAGTGGTTGAAAAATTGGTCAAAGCATTACCAGGTTACCTTGCCCATGCTAAGGAAAATAACAAGAGTTTAGCAGAAGAAGTTGAACGTCTCAGCAAAATATTTGAAAGCAAAGTACTCAAGGAAAATCACTTGAAGGAGTTAGAAGCTGAATTAACAGCTCAAGAGCTTGTTGTAGAGGATGCCTTGAATGATACATCTGAAACTCAAAAAGCTTACTCTATTCTTCAAGAAGAGTTAGAAGCGATTGAAGAACGTCTGAAGGAAATTGAAGATGATCAGATTGCACTGAGCGAAACCTTGTCTAAGATTGAGAAAGACGATACGAATGCTCGTCAAAAGGTAAATATCTACGCTAACCGTTTACATGCTATTAAGCGCTACATGGATAAGCGTAACTTACCTGGAATTCCTCAATCCTTCCTTACTATCTTCTTCACTGCAAGTGATAACACAGAAGCTCTTTTGGCTGAGTTAGAAGGTCGTCGTGTCAATATTGAAAACGTCAATCGTCTCCTGGATATTTTGACCAACGATATGACAGAGTTAGAAGAAGAAACTTATAAACTGGTACAATACGCTACTCTAACAGAGCAGTTGCTTCAATACTCAAATCGTTATCGTTCGTTCGATGATCATGTCCAAGCAGCTTTTGATGAAGCTTTGTACATTTTTGAAAAAGAGTATGACTATCCTGCTTCCTTCAAAGTCATTTCAGAAGCATTGGAAACAGTAGAACCAGGAGTAACAGAGAGATTTGTTAGCTCATATGAAAAAACAAGAGAATCCATCCGATTCTAATCCAAAACATCCAGGAGAATATTCCTGGATGTTTTTTTATGGAGATAAGATGTGATGGGAAATACCAACATAGAAAGAGATAAAGGAGGTGACTCCATGAAAATTTTAATTGCTCCAGATTCATTCAAAGAGTGCCTACCCGCGAAAGAAGTAGCGGAAATGATTGCGGAAGGCTTGCGACAGTCTATTATCGATGTAGAACCGATTACTTGTCCTATTGGAGATGGAGGGGAAGGGACAGTGGATGCCATCCGATACTCGTTAGACTTGATGGAAACCTTTGCCCTTGTTACAGGTCCATTTGGAAAGCCGGTAGAAATGCGGTATGTGGAGAAGGAAACACTGGCTCTCTTTGAAGTAGCCGACTTGATTGGCTTAGGAAAAATTCCAGTTGATCAACGTCATCCACTTGACATAGAGACCCGAGGAATTGGAGAACTGATCTGTTATTTGATCAATAAAGGAAAAAAGGATATTTATATCGGGGTTGGAGGAACAGCCACCAATGATGGTGGGCTTGGTCTTGCAGTAGGTCTAGGCTATCAATTGTATGATAGAGAAGGAAAGCAATTGAAGGCCTGTGGACAAAGTCTTTTAAAGTGTGATTCCATCCGTAAAGAGAAAGCGATAAAGATTCCAGAGGATGTCCAGATACATATCTTAGCAGACGTGTCGAACCCTCTATGTGGACTAGATGGAGCAACCTATATTTTTGGAAAACAAAAGGGGCTTAGCCCCACTATGTTTGATAAAGTGGATCAAGCTATTTACAGCTTTTATGAAAAGAACTGTCCTAGTGTGTTGACCCAAGCAGGGATGGGAGCTGGTGGTGGCCTTGCGGCAGGTCTCTGTGCCTTCGCGCATGCAAGGATTGTTTCAGGAATTGAAACTTGTTTAGAGCTAATCGACTTTGACTCCAAGGTAGCAAATGCAGACTTGGTCATTGTCGGTGAGGGGCGACTGGACCATCAAAGTCTATCAGGAAAAGCTCCGATAGGAGTTGCGAGACGAACCCCAAAGGGAATCCCTGTCATAGCTATTTGTGGAAGTCTTGCAGATGATTTACCAAGTCTCCCATTTGAAAATATAGTCGGAGCTTTTTCCATAACGAAACACCCTGATAGTTTAGACCAACTTCTGAAGAACGCAAGGGAAAATCTTCTCTTTACAGCTAGAAATATTGGAAATCTATTAAGCATAGAAAAAAGCGGTTAAACCGCTTTTTTCTATGTAATCTTTTGCTATTGATATAAATGCCTAGGGGACAGTCATGATCAACCAAACCATTTCTTCCAAAGAGAAGGTTTGCTCGGTTTCTTTTCTTCCTCCCAGAGATCTGCAAAAGCAGAGCGAAGGTCCTTGTCAGTAGTGGTCACTGGTGCATCTGTATGTATCACGAGCCCAAAAGGAGAGGAGTCATGCTCTTCCGAAACAATGGTAGCCTGGCAACCGAACTCTTTTGCTTGTTTTAGATAGCTCAATTGGACGCTAGAATCAACATTTGGGGAGATTTTTACAAAGAGAGGGTCAGCTTGCTCACTGAAGCTTTTAAGCACCTTCAAAAAGCCCTTTTGAAGCTGAGGACTGTTGCTTGTTCTTAAATCAGCATACCCTAGGACGCGCTCTTCAAAAGTACCTAGAAAGCGACGTTGTTCATCAGGATTTAATTTTAAGCCACCGTGGGCCTTTTCCATAATTTCTTTAGATAGATCAGTCATAAGAATAGTATATCATACTTTAACTACAAAATGACAAACGAATGGAGCTGGATTTCAAGATAAAGAAAGCGATTTCTTGCTAAAGTTAAGGAAAATCTGCACAAAGATAACGTTTTTTCTTGAAAAACGCGTATTTTTAAGGTATCATAGAGGTGTAAAAAATTTAAACTCAAAGGAGAGTAAGAAATGTCAATTATTACTGATGTTTACGCTCGCGAAGTCCTAGACTCACGCGGTAACCCAACACTTGAAGTAGAAGTTTATACTGAATCAGGTGCTTTCGGACGTGGTATGGTTCCATCTGGAGCTTCTACTGGTGAACACGAAGCGGTTGAACTTCGCGACGGTGACAAATCTCGTTACGGTGGTCTTGGAACTCAAAAAGCTGTTGACAATGTAAACAACATCATTGCTGAAGCAATCATCGGTTACGATGTTCGTGATCAACAAGCTATTGACCGTGCAATGATCGCTCTTGACGGTACTCCTAACAAAGGTAAATTGGGTGCGAACGCAATCCTTGGTGTGTCTATCGCTGTAGCTCGTGCTGCTGCTGACTACCTTGAAATCCCACTTTACAGCTACCTTGGTGGATTCAACACTAAAGTTCTTCCAACTCCAATGATGAACATCATCAACGGTGGTTCTCACTCAGATGCTCCAATCGCTTTCCAAGAATTCATGATCGTACCTGCTGGTGCGCCTACATTCAAAGAAGCTCTTCGTTGGGGTGCTGAAATCTTCCACGCTCTTAAGAAAATCCTTAAATCTCGTGGTCTTGAAACAGCCGTAGGTGACGAAGGTGGATTCGCTCCTCGTTTCGAAGGAACTGAAGACGGTGTTGAAACAATCCTTGCTGCGATCGAAGCTGCTGGATATGTACCAGGTAAAGACGTATTCATCGGATTTGACTGTGCATCATCAGAATTCTACGATAAAGAACGTAAAGTCTACGACTACACTAAATTCGAAGGTGAAGGCGCTGCTGTACGTACTGCTGCAGAACAAATCGACTACCTTGAAGAATTGGTTAACAAATACCCAATCATCACTATCGAAGATGGTATGGATGAAAATGACTGGGACGGATGGAAAGCTCTTACTGAACGTCTTGGTGGAAAAGTTCAATTGGTTGGTGACGACTTCTTCGTAACAAACACTTCATACCTTGAAAAGGGTATCGCAGAAGGAGCAGCTAACTCAATCCTTATCAAAGTTAACCAAATCGGTACTCTTACTGAAACATTCGATGCTATCGAAATGGCTAAAGAAGCTGGTTACACTGCCGTTGTATCACACCGTTCAGGCGAAACTGAAGATTCAACAATCGCTGACATCGCAGTTGCAACAAACGCAGGACAAATCAAGACTGGTTCACTTTCACGTACAGACCGTATCGCTAAATACAATCAATTGCTTCGTATCGAAGATCAACTTGGTGAAGTAGCTGAATACCGTGGATTGAAATCATTCTACAACTTGAAAAAATAAGCTAGTTTACTAGACTAAAAAGATCCTTGAGTTTTCTCAAGGATTTTTTTTGCTATCGAGCTAAACAAAAAATCCTCAACCAAGTAGTTGAGAATTTTAGGGATTAGAATAAGCCTTTGATTTTATCAACAGCACCGCTCACTAGATCGTTTCCAGCAACAAGAGCTTTTGCTTGTTCTAAGTAGTCACCAAGGTTATCCTTGTTGTCATCGATAAATTTTTTAGCAGCATCGAAATCTTTCTTTTCGATCATTTCTTTGACTTGGTTAAATAAATCCATTGGGTTCATGAGTTTTCTCCTATAACCTATTTATTATTATCACTATTTAATCACTTTTTAACCAAACTAGCAAGCGTTTTGATTGTTAGTTGAAGAGGACACAAACCGCCTCTGGTACGTGGAAATCATGGCTTAATTCAGTCAATCTACCACTCGTTTTATCGCGTTTAAAAACAGTGGCATTGTCTGAATCTTGATGAACTGCAATGAGATATTCTTGGTCCGGACTAAGAATGAAATCACGTGGATTGAGTCCATTGGTTGGAACGATTTCCAGAAGCACTAAGCTACCATCTGCCAAGATTTCATAAACTGCAATGGAGTTATGGGCACGATTTGAGGCATAGAGGAATTTCCCATCCTCTGAGAGGCGAATAGCAGCGGCCCATTTTTGACCTTCATACTCTTTAGGTAGGGTTGAGATGGTTTGGAAATGTTCAAAGTAGCCAAGTCCGTCATAGAAAAGGACATCGATGGTAGCGTTTAATTCGTTAATGAGGTAGGCGGTCTTGTAATGAGAGTGGAAAATGATATGACGTGGACCAGCACCTGGAGCTGTTTGATAGGTTTGAGTCTTCGTTAGTTTACCAAGATCATCGACTTGATAGACCACTACTTGATCGGTACCCAAATCACAAGTGATGAGTAGCTTATCGGGAGTGAGATCTGCATAATGTACATGGGGACTCGCTTGGTTTTCGTGAGGTCCAGAACCCTGATGAGTCGCTTGGTCGACAAAGGTTAAATGACCATCTTCATGGATGCGATATGAGAGGACTTGTCCCTTGTGGTAGTTAGCTCCATAGACCAAGCCACGCGCCTCATCAACAGAGACATAACAGAGGGGCGCCCCTTCCTCGACCACATGATTGATTAACTGGTGATCAGGACTAAAGCTTGCAATGCCGCCAAGACCTTGCTCCGCACCCACACTGTATAAGAAACCAGCTTTTGAAAAAGCGAGATAGGTTGGGTTTGGCTCTTGAGCAACTAGTTCTAAGTCGCTAAGTTGACCAGTTCTTTCATCGAAGGAAGCCTTATAAATTCCTTTAGAGTCTCGTTTGGTATAGGTTCCGAAATAAATATCTTGCATCACATGCACCTCGACTTTGTTGATAGCTCCATTATATCAGAAAAGAAGGGGATGGAAAACGATTAGGTGAAGGATTGACAAGCTAAGCATTAAAAAAAAGCTCACATTTCAGCTATATCGTGAAATTATGGACTAAAAATGCTAAAATAAAGACAGATTGAAAACGAAGGAGATTCCCGTGGAACATAAAGAAAAAGATTTTAGTTTATCCTGGTTTTTTAAATGGTTTGTAGATAATAAAGCCATTACTGTTTTTCTAGTAACCTTACTGATGGGATTGAATATTTTAGTTCTCAGCAAGATTAGTTTTATTTTTACACCCCTGTTAGAGTTTGGAGCAGCAGTCATGCTACCAGTCATTATTTCAGGGCTCCTCTATTATTTGTTAAATCCAATCGTGGACTTTTTGGAAAGGCACCGAGTCAAACGGATCATTGCAATTTCCATCGTCTTTATTTTGATCGCGCTTCTCATTTTATGGGGCTTGGCTGTCGCTATTCCAGCTATTCAACATCAAGTTCTTAGTTTTATGAAGAACCTGCCAGATTACTTGGAAAAGGCCAATAGGACCATCGATGATGTCTTAGACAACAAAGTGTCGCCAGAAATCAAGCCTCAGCTGGATGAATGGACCAGCCAATTGTCGCAGAATATTACCAGTTGGGCGAGTTCTTTTTCCGCCCGAGCAGTCAACTGGGTCAGCAATCTGATTACTGTCGCCTCTCAGGTCATTATCGCTTTGATTATTATGCCTTTTATCGTCTTCTATCTTTTGAGAGATGGAAAGAACTTAAAAGGGCAAATCATCCGTTTCTTGCCAACCAAGATTCGTAAATCTGCAGACAAAGTACTGTCTGATGTCAATACACAATTGGCTAATTATGTCAGAGGTCAGATTACTGTTGCTATCATCGTAGCTTTAATGTTTATTCTTCTGCTTAAGATCATTGGGCTTCGTTACGCTGTGACACTCGGTGTAACCGCTGGTTTTTTGAACTTGATACCATACTTGGGCAGCTTCTTGGCCATGCTCCCAGCCTTAGTCTTGGGGTTGGTGGCAGGACCAGAGATGTTTGTCAAAGTCGTCATTGTCTTTATTGTTGAGCAAACAATCGAGGGACGTTTCGTTTCCCCACTTGTCTTGGGGAGTCAGCTCAATATCCACCCAATCACGATTCTGTTTGTATTGATTACTTCTGGCTCTATGTTTGGAATCTGGGGAGTCTTCTTAGGAATCCCGGTTTATGCTTCGGCTAAAGTAGTCATCAGTGCTCTATTTGAATGGTATAAAGAGGTCAGTGGTTTGTACGAAAAGGACGAAGTTGAGGAAATTCAAAGTGAAGAATAGTCAAAAAATTCTAGAAGCAATTGAGAAACAAGAGCTAGATCGTCTGCCAGCTTATTTGGATAAGGCTTTGCTAGAAGATGATCCAGCTACCTTGTTAGAATTGGGACAATATTTTGAAAGTATTGGTTTTTACCCAGAAGCCAAGCAAACCTACTTGCATCTGAGAGATGATTATCCAGAGGTCTATCTGAGTCTAGCCACTATCGTAGCGGAAGATGGACTAATGGAAGAAGCCTTTGCTTATTTGGAAGAAATCCCGGAAAGTTCGGAATGGTATCTAGCCAGTCTCTTAGTCAAGGCAGACCTCTACCAAAGTGAGGGCTTGGCAGATGTGGCTCGAGAAAAACTGATGGAAGCAGCGACTCTTTCAGATGACCCTATTATTCAACTAGGCTTGGCAGAGATTGATTTAGAACTTGAAAATTACCAAGAAGCCATTCAAGAGTATGCTCAGTTAGACAACCGTCTCATTTTAGAAGAAACGGGCATTTCCACATACCAGCGGATTGGCTATGCTTATGCGAATCTGGGTCGGTTTGAGTCTGCTATTGAGTTTTTAGAAAAGGCCTTGGAAATTGAGTTTGATGACCAGATTGCCTATGAATTGGCAACCCTTCTCTCTGACCGAGAAGAGTATCAACGTTCTCTGATCTACTTCAAGCAGATTGATACACTGTCGCCAGACTTTGAAGGGTATGAATACGGCTATGCCTTGGCTCTTCAAGCTGAAAATGACCGAGAAACAGCGTTAGCAATAGCAGAGCAAGGGATCCAAAAGAATCCTTTTGACGCTTATCTCCTCCTTCTAGCCTCCCAATTGGCCTACGAGTTGCACCAGCCAGAAAAAGCAGAGAAGTATTTGTTAGAAGCCAAAGAAGTTGCTGAGGATCTTGAAGATATCGCCCTTCGCCTAACAACTCTTTATTTGGAACAGGAACGTTATGAAGACGTCCTTGAATGGCAAGAAGTGGAAGTGGAAAATGTCGTCACCCGTTGGAATATCGCTCGTGCCTTGGTAGCACTCGAAGAGGTTGAAAAAGCGGCTCCGATCTATGAAGAGCTCTACCCAGATTTGAAAGAAAATCCAGAGTACTTAGAAAGCTATAGTTACCTCTTGAGAGAGTTGGGACAAATCGCAAAAGCCCGGGAAGTGGCAGAAGGCTATTTGCAGCTAGTCCCAGATGATGGGCAAATGCAAGCTTTCTATGAGAGTCTGTTAGAAGATTAACTACTTGACCCTTGAAGGGCGGGAATCAGAACAAGTGTGCATCCTTGTTCTGGCCCGCTCTTTTTTAATCAGTCTTTCTGTCATTGTCCTTAAGAATGTGGTATACTGGAAGGGCTGAAAAGAAGACAAGATGAATGAGGGAGAAGATAATGGAACCGGTGAAATTGTTTCAATACAATACCTTGGGGGCTTTGATGGCTGGTCTCTATGGAGGATCCTTTACCATTAAAGAATTACTAGAGCATGGAGATCTTGGAATTGGGACCCTGGACTCCATTGATGGCGAACTGATTGTCTTAGATGGCAAGGCCTACCAAGCTAAGGGATCAGGGGAGGAGCCAGAGATTGTGGAAGTGGCCCCGGATGCGACAGTCCCTTATGCGGCCATCGTTCCCCATCAGGCCGAAGTGATTTTTCGTCAGCGCTTTGAAATGACGGATGAGGAATTAGAGGCTCGCATTGAATCTTATTATGATGGCGAAAATTTGTTTCGTTCCATCAAGATTCACGGTGATTTTGCCAAGATGCATGTGCGTATGATTCCCAAATCAACTTCAGACACCAAATTTGCAGATGTGGCGACCCATCAGCCTGAATTTACGCGAGAAAATGTTACAGGAACTATTGTTGGTTTTTGGACACCAGAGATTTTCCATGGGGTCAGTGTAGCAGGCTATCACCTTCACTTTATCTCAGATGACCATACCTTCGGAGGTCATGTCATGGATTTTGTTATCAAAGAAGGGATTGTTGAAGTTGGGGCCATTGATCAATTGGATCAACGTTTCCCTGTCCAGGATCGCCAATATCTCTTTGCTAAGTTTAATGTTGATCAGGTCAAAGAGGATATCAATAAAGCAGAATAAAAGGTTGAGCGTCTCTCAACCTTTTAAAATGTAGACAAAGTTATTTTACATATAAGAACCTTAGTATGCTTAAAAAATGAGGTATACTTTGAGGTTCATTCAAACATACACTGAAACTTTTTATCATCAATATGAGAAAAGCTGGGACAAAAGTCCCAGCCTCTTTTTTATTATTCATTTATACGCATGGATTTAATTTTTTCTTCTTCAGGAGTGACCCGTAGTGTTTTCTGACCAGTATAGGTTACAAATCCAGGTTTTCCTCCGGTCGGTTTGTTGAGTTTCTTGGTTTCAATCATGTCGACTTGGACCAGATTAGAGAGGCGTCCCTTAGAGAAATAAGCTGCTAGCTCAGCTGCATCTGTCTTGACCTCATCTGAAGGATTGAGGTTACCAGTAATAACCACGTGACTACCTGGAATATCCTTGGCGTGGAACCAGAGTTCATCTTTCTTAGCCATCTTAAAGGTCAATTCTTCGTTTTGAAGATTGTTTCGGCCGACCAAGATAATGGTTTTTCCGTCAGAAGCTAAATACTTCTCTGGTTTTTTGCGTTTGTGGATCTTTTCTCGGTTGCGTCGTTTGATGAAGCCTGTTTGGATCAGCTCTTCTCGAATCTCGGCGACTTCAGAAAGGCTTGCTTGGGCCAGAGCGGTTTCGACTGTTTCCAGGTAGGAGATGGTTTCCTTGGTTTCCTGGATGAGAGAGGTCAAATGTTTAACAGCTTCTTTTAACTTCTGGTAACGCTTGAAGTAGCGTTGCGCATTTTGACTGGGGGTCAAAGCCTTATCCAAAGCAATGGTGATAGGTTGATTGGTATAGTAGTTGTCCAAGGTGACCTGATCTTGATCATTTGGGACTTGATGGAGGAAGGTGGTGAGAAGCTCCCCTTTTTGTCGGAAGTCTTCGGCATTTTCTGTCGCTGCTAGTTCAGCTTCCTGTTTGGCCAACTTTTTCCGGTTTTTTTCTAGTTCATTGTCCACCTTGCGAATGAGTTCTCCAGCTTGTTGTTGGACCCGGTCGCGCTCGGCCTTGTCTAAGTAATAGTGGTCGAGGAGATCCGATAAGGTCTCAAAGGTTTCCTCCTGGCTATCAGCAAAAGCGAGAGCAGCAAAGGATTTTTTCGTTAGACGAGGATCTGTTGGAGCTTCAAAGAATGCTCGGAAGGTTTTTAGTTTTTCTCCAGTTTCTAATCGACTGGCCAATTCTTGAGCAGTATCTCGACCAAGACCCTGGAAATGAGTTTGAAGGTTTTTAGGTGTCAACTCTTCCCGGTGGAGAAAGGCGAATAATGCTTCGTCCTTGATTGTAAAAGGGTTGACCGCATCGGTTTTTGGAGGAGCTAGATAGGTCGAGCCTGGCAAAATGGTCCGGTAGCTATTTTGAGAGAAGCCAACATGTTTGATTGCTTCGATAATTTTTCCTGTCGCCTTGTCCAGAAGAATGATATTGCTGTGCTTGCCCATGATTTCAATAATCAAAGTCACAGAGATATCATCTCCAATTTCATTTTTATTAGAGACGGCGATTTCTAAAATGCGGTCATTCTCCACTTGCTGGATCTGCTCAATGACTGCTCCTTGGAGATACTTGCGCATGACCATGATAAAGGTATTGGGGAAGGCAGGATTCTCGAAGTTGGTCTGGGTCCGTTGGATCCGTCCAAAAACAGAGTGAGAAGAAAGCAAGAGTTTTTGATTCTTGCGGTTGCTACGAATTTGTAAAACCAACTCTTGTTCAAAGGGTTGGTTAATTTTTTGGATGCGACCATTTAAGAGTTCGCTTTGTAATTCATTCACCATATGGTGTAAAAAAAATCCATCAAAAGACATGGGTTTCCTCAACATTCTAGACTAGTTCTAGTAAATTATATCAAAAAAGTGCCTGAAAACCTAGGAAGAAGAAGGGTAAACATCTGGTAAAAACAAACTCACTAGGAAAAAATTTTCAGGAAATGCCGAACGTTTTCAAAAAAAACATAAAAAAGTATTGACAAGGCTTACAGAAACATTTACAATGGATTCAATTAGAAAAGTAGTAAATGAAAATTTATTAGAGAGCTCACGGTTGGTGAAAGTGGGTAGTGGACATTTATGAAATTGGACTAATGATGAGATGAATTTGAAACAATAAAAATTCGGTCGGCACACCTTATCGTGCAACTTGTTGCTAGACAAGACAGAGATGTGGGAGGAGTTTATCCATTTTCCCATAAGTGAGGTGGCACCGCGATGACACGTCCTCACATAGCTTTCGCTATGTGTGGGCGTGTTTTTTGTTTCAAAAAGAAGGGAGAAAACAAGATGAAGAAACGATGGCGACTCAGTTTTTAACAAAGATGAAAAAAAACGAAAAAATAAATGATAGAGGTAAAAAATATGAAAAACAAACGTGTATTGGGAATGATTGGTGCTTTACTAGCTGTTATTTTGGTAGCTGTTGTTTACCCAATGTTGACAAATAAAAATGATGCGAATAAAACAGATGGAACCAAAAAGGTAAAAGTTGGTGTCTTACAGTTAGTCAGCCACCCATCGCTAGACGAAATCTACAAGGGGATTCAAGATGGCTTGGCTGAAGAAGGCTACGACAAGGACAAGATTGAGATCGAATTCCTCAATGCGGAAGGAGACCAAAACAAGGTTGCAACCATGAGTAAGCAATTGGTCCAAAACAACAATGACGTCTTGATCGGAATCGCAACCCCATCTGCTCAAGGTTTGGCTAGTGCGACTAAGGACAAACCAATCGTCATGGGTGCTATCACAGACCCAGTCGGCGCAAACTTGGTCAAAGATTTGAAAAAACCTGGTGGCAATATCACAGGAGTATCTGACCACAACCCAACGGAACAACAGTTGAAGTTAATCAAAGAGTTGACTCCAAACGTGAAAACAATCGGGGTTCTTTACTCAACCAGTGAAGATAATTCTAAAACTCAAGTAGAAGAATTTACAAAATTGGCTGAAAAAGCAGGCTACAAAGTAGTTCCTTATTCAGTCCCTTCTACAAATGAAATTGCTTCAACGGTTTCTGTCATGACTGGTAAAGTGGATGCTATCTGGGTTCCAATCGATAACACCATTGCATCAGCCTTCTCAACGGTAGTTGAAGCAAACAAAACAGCTAAAAAACCAATCTTCCCAAGTGCGACAGCCATGGTCGAAGCAGGTGGTTTAGGATCTGTGGTCGTAGACCAGCATGATCTTGGCGTGGCAACTGGTAAAATGGCTGCGAAGATCTTGAAAGGTCAAAAACCAGCTGACACACCAGTTGAAATCTTCACAGATGGTAAGTCTGTCATTAACAAAAAAGTGGCAGAAGAATTAGGCATTACCATTCCAGAATCTGTCTTGAAAGAAGCTGGACAAGTCATCGAATAAAAACCAAACGAATAACAAGAATGGCAAGTGAAGAAAAACAGGCTTCACTTGTCATTTTTTGTAAAATCTGCTAAACTAGAATGTAACTGAATAGAAATCTGCAAGACTAGTACCTCAAGGGAAGTGCAACAGGGAGAAGAGCCGTGACTGAAAGCTCTTTGCATGAAAGCTGAGTGAATTCACTTGCGCAAGGATTTAGAAATTAAGGTCTGAGTTTCAGATAAAAAACGGATGGTACCGCGTGTCAACGCTCCGAATATGGGTGTGGCACGTGGTTTTTTCTATGTCTGAGTGAGGACCATGATGGAGGAAATATGTCAACGATTGAAGAACAACTAAAAGCGCTTCGAGAAGAAACGCTGGCAGCCTTGAAGCAGATCTCTGCTGAAAATAAAAAAGAGATGCAAGAGCTACGCGTCTCTGTCCTTGGGAAGAAAGGCTCTCTGACCGAGATCCTCAAAGGGATGAAAGATGTCTCGGCTGAGATGCGTCCGGTCATCGGGAAACACGTCAATGAAGCCCGTGATGTCTTGACTGCTGCCTTTGAAGAAACAGCTAAGCTCTTGGAAGAAAAGAAAGTCCAAGCCAAATTGGCTAGTGAAAGTATCGATGTGACCCTTCCTGGACGTCCAGTTGCAAGTGGTCACCGTCATGTCTTGACCCAAACCAGTGAAGAAATCGAAGATATCTTTATCGGGATGGGCTACCAAGTCGTAGATGGCTTTGAAGTCGAAAAAGACTACTACAACTTTGAACGCATGAACTTGCCAAAGGATCACCCCGCACGGGATATGCAAGACACCTTCTACATCACAGAAGAAATCTTGCTTCGGACCCATACTTCGCCAGTTCAAGCGCGTGCCATGGATGCGCATGACTTTGGCAAGGGGCCTTTGAAGATGATCTCGCCAGGGCGTGTTTTCCGTCGGGATACAGATGATGCGACCCACAGTCACCAGTTCCATCAGATCGAAGGCTTGGTTGTTGGGAAGAACATTTCTATGGCAGACCTTCAAGGAACGCTTCAGTTGATCGTGCAGAAGATGTTTGGTGCAGAACGTCAAATCCGTCTGCGTCCTTCTTACTTCCCATTTACAGAGCCATCCGTTGAGGTAGATGTCTCTTGCTTCAAATGTGGTGGAGCGGGATGTAATGTATGTAAGAAGACAGGTTGGATCGAAATCATGGGGGCCGGTATGGTTCACCCACGCGTGCTCGAGATGAGTGGTATTGATTCAACAGTCTATTCAGGATTCGCCTTTGGACTTGGTCAGGAGCGTGTCGCCATGCTTCGTTATGGAATCAATGATATCCGTGGCTTCTATCAAGGAGATGTTCGCTTCTCAGAACAGTTTAAATAATCATGTTAGTTAGAGTAAAAATCGATCAATTGCAGACCTTACGTGACCTAGAGGTGGAAACCTATCGGGAGACCTTTGGTCCCTATATTGTTGAGGAAGATTTAGAAGAGTACTTCTCTACGGTGCTCTCTTTGGAGCAAATCGAGAAAGATCTGTTAGATCCAGAATCCGAAACCTATTTTGTCCTCAATGAAGAACACGAAATCTGTGGTTTTCTCAAGATCAACTGGGGGCAAGCGCAGACGGAGCCAGTAGAGATGGACAAGTCCTTTGAGATCCAACGGATCTATGTCAAAAAGGAATATCATGGGGCTGGTTTCGGCAAGGAAATGTTTACCTTTGCGCTGGATCAAGCGAAAAGCCGTGGCTTTGAATGGGCTTGGCTAGGTGTCTGGGAACGCAACTTTAAGGCGCAAGATTTTTACTACAGATTTGGATTTGAACGATTTAGTGAACACCAGTATATTACCGGAGATACCGTGGATATAGATTGGTTGTTGAGAAAGAAATTGACCTAGAATGGACAAGAATCTTCTATTCTAGAGAAGGGGAGGTTACTAGACCTTCCTAAGCCAGCCTCGAGCTGGAAAACACAAAATGAAAGGATCTAAACGAGGGCCAAAAGAAATCTAGGAAAGTCATCAAGATTT
Source organism: Streptococcus sp. AM28-20 (assembly GCF_003603595.1). NCBI lineage: Bacteria > Bacillati > Bacillota > Bacilli > Lactobacillales > Streptococcaceae > Streptococcus > Streptococcus sp. AM28-20. The sequence goes on along the minus strand of NZ_QTNK01000001.1, from coordinate 867,781 downwards.
CAGCATAGCCCTTGGTATCTTACATATGTTAGTTAGTTATAAATGGTTAAAAGAATTGGTGGACATTGATGTGCCATCACAAGAGTTGGCTGAAAAAATGTCAACTACAGGGATCGAGGTAGAAGGTGTGGAATCACCAGCTGCTGGTCTCTCAAAAATTGTCGTCGGAGAAGTCTTGTCTTGTGAAGATGTGCCAGAAACTCATCTTCATGTCTGCCAAGTCAATGTGGGTGAAGAAGAAGCCCGTCAAATCGTCTGTGGAGCACCAAATGTGCGCGCAGGTATCAAGGTCATGGTGGCTCTTCCGGGTGCCCGCATCGCGGATAACTACAAGATCAAAAAAGGGAAAATCCGTGGCTTAGAGTCATTAGGGATGATCTGTTCACTTGGTGAATTGGGTATTTCTGACTCAGTTGTACCGAAGGAATTCGCAGATGGCATCCAAATCTTGCCGGATGATGCAGTACCAGGTGAGGAAGTATTCTCTTACCTAGACTTGGATGATGAAATCATCGAACTTTCCATCACTCCAAACCGTGCAGACGCCCTTTCAATGCGTGGAGTGGCGCACGAAGTGGCAGCCATCTATGACAAGGCAGTCACCTTCAAAGAATTTACTTTAACAGAAACAGACCAAGCTGCAGCAGATGCTCTTTCAGTCAGCATTGACACAGACAAGGCACCTTACTATGCAGCCCGTATCTTGGACAATGTGACTATTGCACCAAGTCCACAATGGTTGCAAAACCTCCTCATGAACGAAGGTATCCGTCCGATTAACAATGTCGTCGACGTGACCAACTATATCCTGCTTTACTTTGGTCAGCCCATGCATGCCTTTGACTTGGATACCTTTGAAGGGACCGACATTCGTGTGCGTGAAGCGCGTGCTGGTGAAAAATTGGTGACCTTGGATGGGGAAGAACGTGAGTTGGAAGCAAGTGACCTCGTGATTACGGTTGCTGACAAACCAGTAGCCCTTGCAGGTGTCATGGGTGGTCAGGCTACAGAAATCTCTGAAAACTCTAGTCGTGTTGTCCTTGAAGCTGCTGTCTTCAATGGCAAATCAATCCGTAAAACCAGCGGTCGCCTCAACCTTCGTTCGGAATCATCTTCTCGCTTTGAAAAAGGCATCAACGTGGCAACTGTTAATGAAGCCCTTGATGCGGCAGCAAGCATGATTGCTGAATTGACTGGTGCGACTGTTCGTAAAGGTATCGTTTCAGCAGGCCAGTTGGATACTTCGGATGTAGAGGTTTCTTCCACCCTTGCAGACGTTAACCGTGTCCTCGGTACAGAACTTTCCTATGCAGACGTAGAAGATGTCTTCCGTCGTCTTGGATTTGGTCTTTCTGGAAATGCAGATAGCTTCACAGTTAGCGTACCACGTCGCCGTTGGGATATCACCATCGAAGCGGACCTCTTTGAAGAAATCGCCCGTATCTATGGTTATGACCGCTTGCCAACTAGTCTACCAAAAGACGATGGGACAGCCGGTGAATTGACTGTTACTCAAAAATTGCGTCGTAAAGTTCGCACCATTGCAGAAGGAGCAGGACTGACTGAAATCATCACCTATGCTTTGACAACACCTGAAAAAGCGATTGAATTTACGACTACACCAAGCAACTTAACTGAGCTCATGTGGCCAATGACTGTGGATCGTTCAGTCCTTCGTCAAAATATGGTTTCAGGTATTTTGGATACCGTTGCTTACAACGTGGCTCGTAAGAACAAAGACTTGGCTCTTTACGAAATCGGAAAAGTTTTCGAGCAAACTGGAAATCCAAAAGAAGAATTGCCAAACGAAATCAACAGTTTTGCCTTTGCTTTGACAGGTTTAGTCGCTGAAAAAGACTTCCAAACGGCAGCTGTTCCAGTTGATTTCTTCTATGCTAAAGGAATTTTGGAAGCCCTCTTTGCTCGCTTGGGTCTTGAGGTGACTTATACAGCAACGCAAGAGATCAAGAGTCTTCACCCAGGACGGACAGCCTTGATTTCACTCGGTGACCAAGTCCTTGGTTTCCTCGGTCAAGTGCATCCTGTAACGGCTAAGGCTTATGATATTCCAGAGACGTATGTAGCAGAGCTTAACCTTTCAGCTATCGAAGCAGCCCTTCAACCAGCCGCTCCATTTGTGGAAATTACCAAGTTCCCAGCGGTGAGCCGTGATATCGCTCTTCTCCTCAAAGCAGAAGTGACCCACCAAGAGGTGGTCGATGCCATCCAAGCTGCGGGCGTGAAACGCTTGACAGACATCAAGCTCTTTGACGTCTTCTCAGGCGAAAAACTGGGTGTCGGAATGAAGTCTATGGCTTATAGCTTGACCTTCCAAAATCCAGAAGATAGCTTGACAGACGAAGAAGTCGCACGCTACATGGAAAAAATCCAAGCTTCCCTTGAAGAAAAAGTAGACGCAGAAGTGCGGTAAATCGTAAAAATTTGAAACAGTTGAGAATTACTCAACTGTTTTTTTCTTGCAGAACTTGCATGTTTGAGGGCTTAAAACCCTATAAAAATAAAGAAATTCCTTTAAGTACTCAAAATATCCATGTCAATCATCCTTCTATTTTTGACAAATATTTTTATTTTTTTGACAAATATACTTGTCAAAAAGAAAAAGAAGTGTTACAATAATTTTAGTTGAAAGAAGGGTAGGTTTTCTTATGGGAGCCATGTGGATTCTTTTTATCCCTTTTTTGGTTATATTTTATGCAAGCTCAGAAAAGAAGATAAAAAGGTTGAACAAACGCATCAGACGATTGGAAAAACAATTAAAAGGAAATCAAGATATGTCTAGACTTTTAGAAGAATTAAAAGGCCAAACGGTCACTGTTACAGTAAATGGTTTTGGAACCGAATATGAAATTATCGATATCGATGAAGATTGGGTCAAATTAAGCCGTGAAAATAAGAAAAAAGAAAAGGAAACCAAGTTAGTCCGTATCGAAGATATTCAAGGTATTCAACTATAGGAGGCGGATGCCATGATTTTAAAAAATCGACTGAAAGAGCTGAGGGCGCGTGATGGGCTCAACCAATCCGAGCTAGCTAAGCTAGCAGGAGTCTCACGCCAGTCCATCAGTCTCTTGGAGCGGGGAGAATACACCCCCTCGGTTATTATTGCCATCACCATCGCCCAAATTTTCAAGGAACCGGTGGAGAATGTCTTTAGTCTAGTAGAGGGAGAGGAATAACAATGAAAAAGCAACAACAAGAACAATCTGCTTGTTACCGTTTTTGGAGAAATGTCGGAATCATCACAGGTTCTGGCTTGATTGGAGGAGTCATTGGTTTTTTGACAGTCATGTTCGGATCCGAAAAGCCCCTTGAAATCCAATCCTTCTTTAGTAAAGAAGTACTCCTTTTGGGCTCAATACTTTTGTTTCTTATCTTGTTTATGGTCACGATAGCCTTACTAATAAGCGCGAGAAAAGTCCATCAAAAAATACTCCAGATAGAAGACGAAGACGAAGCCTATCACTATGACATCCAGAAGGAAAAACTGTATGGGTTAGCGACCATTTTTAAAGGTATCATGATCTTGCCATACTTTTTAGTCGTCATTTTTTATAGTCAATTGGTGTATATGGATAGACCTTCCACAGGGCACTTGGCTTTTATCTTTGGAGAGTTTTCCATGCTCTATCTCTTTCTTGTCTTGTTTGCCCTATTTTTCCTATCGGATATCTTCTTTCGCAAGACCTTCCATCTGATTTATGGAAAACCGATTCCCCGCAATGCCAATGCCAAGGAAGTGCGGGAATTTATGATGAGTATGATGGATGAAGCAGAAAAGCAGATTAGCTACGAGGAAAACTATGAAATTATCATTAAGTTAAGCAATTATATCTTGCCGAGCCTTCTCCCTGCTCTCCTCCTCATTGGGGTCGCCTTCAAAACGGATATCCTCTTAGCTTTGTTCGTCGTATCCATTCTCTATATTTATATCCTTATTTCACAATACAAGATTACCAAACGTTATTATAAAGAGTAAAGGAGTCATTCATGTTAGAAATTAGAAATTTAGAAAAGAGTTTTGGCAAGAAGCAAGTCTTGTTCGGGATTGACTTGACTGCGAAAAAAGGATCCATCTTAGGTTTGATCGGGAAGAACGGAGCTGGGAAGACCACTATCTTTCATAGTATCCTCCGCTTCCTTGACTACAGTGGCGATATCCAATTGGATGGCCAAGCAATCAGTCAAGAAACCTATAAAGAAATTGGTTACCTACCAGAAGAGCGGAGCCTCATGCCTAAGTTGACCATCTATGAGCAAGTCCGTTACCTTGCTAATCTTAAAGGAATGTCAACTTCTGAGGTCAAGGAGAAACTTCCAATCTGGATGGAAAAGCTCCAAGTAAAAGGAAAATTAACCGATAAGATTAAGAGCCTCTCAAAAGGGAATCAGCAAAAGGTGCAGTTGATTATTACCATGATCCATGAGCCAAAATTAATCATCTTGGATGAGCCGTTTAGTGGACTGGATCCTGTCAATACAGAAGTGCTCAAGCAGGTCATTTTTGAAGAAAAAGAGCGTGGTGCGACCATTATCTTCTCTGACCACGTCATGACCAATGTGGAAGAACTCTGTGATGAGTTGGTCATGATTCGTGATGGATCTGTGATTCTCTCAGGTCCCGTACAAGAAGTTCGCAATAGCTTCGGGAAGACTCGTCTCTTCGTATCCAATGACTTCAGTAAAGAGGAGTTGGAAGTGCTGCCTCACGTGACCAAGGTGACCATGACCAAGCAAGGCCTTTGGAAGTTGGTATTGGATGATGAAACAGCAGGTCCGGACCTCTTTGATCAGTTGACCAAGGGTCGCTATCTAGCAACCTTTGACCAACAAGCCCCAACCATTGATGAAATCTTTAAACTAGAATCAGGAGTAGAAGTATGAAACAGATGCTGATTGTTATCAAAGAAACTTATTTACGCCAAGTGAAATCATGGAGCTTTTTACTGATGGTGCTTACTCCCTTTCTCTTCTTCGGATTGACGATTGGAGTGAACTATTTCGTCGGATCTTCTACATCTGCGAAAAGCAACATCGCCTTGATTACAGATCAAGCTCCTGTCAAGGAAGTCTTGAAAGGGACCGATGGCTTGTCCTTTGACTATAAGGATGAAGCAGCAGCGAAGAAGGCCATGAAAGAGGAAGAAATCAAGGGAATCCTCACAGTTGAAGAAAAGGATGGCCAGCTAGAGGCTCGCTACCAGAGTGAGGATGCCATGAAGCCAGGTTTCAAAGCAATCCTTATGGCTAAATTGAGTCAGGTCCAACAAATGCTCAATGTTTCTAAAGCGGATTTAAGCCAAGAGCAGTTAGCAGCCCTTTCGCAACAGGTCTCATTGATTGAAAAAATTGATGAGAAGAAAGAAGGGCTGAAAATGGTGCAGACCGTGGTAGCTGGAGGAATCGGTTTTCTTATCTACATGATTCTGATGTTTTATTCAGGTATCACTGCTCAAGAGGTAGCCAGTGAAAAAGGGACCAAGATTATGGAAGTGGTCTTCTCAAGCATTCGCGCAACTCACTATTTCTATGCTCGCATGATTGGTCTTTTCGGAGTCATTTGTACTCATATTGGTATCTATGCAGTCGGATTGGGAGGCGTTTGGATGTTTAGAGACTCCATTCCTCTTGTGAAAGATATCTTATCTCCAGACTCTCCTATCACCCAACATATTGGACAATCCATTTCCTTGAATACCTTATTCTTGATCATTCTTGGAATCTTCATGTACGTGGTTCTTTCAGCTTTCCTAGGTTCAACAGTTGCTCGTCCAGAAGATACAGGAAAAGCGATTTCGCCACTGATGATGTTAGTGTTCTTTAGCTTCTTTGGAGTAACCACCTTGGGTAGTGCAGGAGATGTCCTTCTGTTGAAGATTGGATCATACATTCCATTCATTTCAACCTTCTTCATGCCATTCCGTACCATCAATGGCTATGCAAGTGAACTTGAATCATGGGGATCATTCGGAATTGCCTTGGCCTTCACGCTCCTCGGCACCATGATCATTGGAAAAATCTATTCAAGCCTCATCTTACAAACAGATGACCTAGGTTTAGTCAAGACTGTTAAAAAAGCTTTAAGCTATCGCTAAAAGAGGAGAGTGGGACAGAAATCGGTAATTCGTTAGAATTCGATTTCGACGTCCCACCTCCGCACAGTTGAGTAGGGCTGTAAAAGCTGATGAAATCAGCGTAGTAGAGCCCACTCAACCACTGCGTCTTGCTCGACAATCCAAAGACAATTGAGAGGCTAGGACTTTTTGTCCCAGTCTCTTTGCTTTGTGAAATCATTGCTGTTTAGTCCTCTTTACTTTATAATGAAAGTAGAATGAAAAGGAGGCGGACATGAACTATATTGAGTTTGCTGAAAATGAGCGTCTGTCCACGATTGTCCTTGGGATGATGCGGATCAGTCAGATGAGTGAAGATGAGGTGGAGGCCTTGGTGGAGGCAGCCTTGTCAATTGGGATCAACACTTTTGATCTGGCGGACATCTATGGTGATGGCCAGTGTGAGGTCCTGTTGGGTAAGGTTCTCAAACGCCGTCCGGATCTTCGAGATCAGATGTGGATCCAGTCCAAGTGTGGCATTCGCAAAGACGGCTTTACCTATTTTGATTTTTCTAGGGACTATATTTTGGACTCCGTCGATGGCATCCTCGAGCGCCTGCAGATCGAGCGCTTAGATAGTCTCCTCCTTCACCGACCGGATGCTCTCATGGAGCCGGAAGAAGTAGCAGCAGCTTTTGATCACTTGGAGCAAGCGGGCAAGGTCCGTCATTTTGGAGTGTCCAATCAAAATCCTATGATGATGGAATTGCTCAAAACGGCTGTCAAACAGCCTCTCAAGGTTAACCAGTTGCAGTTGAGTGCCGCCTTTACACCGAGCTTTGAAGCTGGTTTTCATGTCAATATGGAAGGGCCAAAAGCAGCCGTGCGAGATGGCAGTGTCTTTGAGTATTGTCGTTTAACGGATACAGTGATTCAAGCCTGGTCTGTCCTCCAGCATGGCTATTTCAAGGGGAATTTTGTCGGCAAGGAAGAGTTTGCGGCCCTCAATCATGTCCTCAATGACTTGGCGAAGAAATACAAGGTCACTCCGACCGCTATTGCCCTAGCCTGGGTCCTCCGCTATCCGGGTAAGATGCAGGCCGTCATCGGAACGACCAAACCCCAGCATGTCCTTGAAGCGGGGAAAGCAGCAACAGTAACCCTAACGCGTAAGGAATGGTACCAAATCTACCTGGCTGCGGGTAATGATCTGCCATAGAATTATTAAAAAGGTTGGGCTTCCCAGCCTTTTTTGCTTGTGATAAATGATTGAAAGAGAGAGGCTATTCCGCTATTCTAAGGGAATAATAGAAATCATGAAACGGAACTACTGGCAGGACCTGAAAGGGGCCTTTTACTTAATCTGGCGCAACAAATGCTCCTTTATCTCTGTGGGAATCCTCTTGCAGTTTGTGATTGGTATTGGGGCTGCGGCCTTGAGCTGGGTGTCCCTCAGTACGAGTGAATAGGAATACGGTTTAAATAGAAATCTGCCTAACTAGGCTTAAAGCTGGCCAAATCGGAATATTCTTTGGTGATGATACCTAAATGTTTGATTTTTCTCCCATATTCCTCTATACTAAGTAGTATGAATAATGAAAGTCGTCCCTACAGTAACGCTGTCAGGGCGCTTTCTCTTTCTATAGCTTTCTTTTGTAGGCGCAATCCTCTCAGAACGAAGGACTGTTTCTTTGTTCGGAAATGGACTGCCAGTAAAGAAAACTTTACTAACTAGTATTTTTAGGAGGTAACTATGCTTCAGTCATTGATTGCTGAAATCAAGGAATACAAGAAACCCTCTATTCTAGCCTCACTCTATATGGTGTTTGAGGTCATGTTTGAGATTTCTATTCCATTCATTATGGCGACGCTTCTGGACAAGGGGGTTCAAAAGGGGGATATGACCACTGTTCTCACCTATGGTCTCCTCATGTTGGTCTTCGCCTTTCTCTCTCTTTTCTGTGGGATGCAGTCGGCTCGCTACGGGGCTTTTGCTTCAGCTGGATTTGCTAAGAACCTACGGAAGGCGATCTTCAAGAAGATCCAAACCTTCTCCTTTGAAAACATCGATAGTTTCTCCTCAGGTGGTCTGGTAACCCGGATGATGACGGATGTGACCAATGTGCAGAACTCTTATCAGATGGTGGTCCGGATCTGTGTGCGGGCACCGCTCAATCTGATCTTTGCCATTGTTGCCAGCTACTTAATCAATCCGAAAATGGCTAGTATCTTTGTAGGAATTACTATCTTCTTGGGGCTGGTCTTGGGTATGATCACTAAGATCGTCTATCCACTCTTTACCAAGGTCTTTGATGCCTATGATAACTTGAACAACAGCATCCAGGAAAACATCACCAACATGCGCGTGGTCAAGTCCTATGTCAAGGAAGAAGAAGAGACTGTCAAGTTTAAGAAAGCTTCTCGCTTGATCTACAACATGTTCATGAAGGCTATTCGCATCGTGATTTTGAGTAGTCCAGCCATGATGCTCTCCTTGTATGCTTCCTTTATCTTGATCTCTTGGATCGGGGCACAACTCATTGTGGGTGGAAGCTTCACGACTGGTGAGCTAACTTCTATGTTTGCCTATGTCATGACCATCCTTATGTCCCTCATGATGTTTATGATGATCTTCGTCATGCTCTCCATCTCTATGGCATCTGTAGAGCGGATCAATGAAGTCCTTGGGACAGAGTCAACCATCGTCTCTCCGGAGAACGGTCTGACAGAAGTAGCAGATGGTTCTATTACCTTTGACCATGTGGACTTCGCCTACACGGATGAAAATGGCGACAAGGCCCATGTCTTGTCCGATATCAACCTCAGCATTCGCTCGGGTGAAGTGATCGGGATCCTTGGGGGGACTGGTTCCGGTAAGTCTAGTCTGGTCCAGCTCATCCCTCGTCTCTATGATGTGGAGTCAGGTAGCGTCAAGGTCGCTGGTCAGGATGTGCGAAACTATGATTTGGATCATTTGCGCAAGCAAGTAGCCATGGTGCTTCAAACCAATGTCCTCTTCTCTGGTACCATCAAGGAAAATATGCGCTGGGGGAATAAGGATGCGACGGATGAAGAAATCATGGAAGCTTGTAAGATTGCTCAAGCGGATGAATTTATCCAGAACTTTAAGGATGGCTATGATACCATGATCGAACGTGGTGGAGCCAATGTGTCAGGTGGTCAGCGTCAACGTCTCTGTATCGCCCGCGCTCTCTTGATGAATCCAAAGATTTTGATCTTGGATGATTCGACCTCGGCTGTCGATACTAAGACCGATAGCCTGATCCGTCAAGGATTGGCTACCAGTCTTAAAGACACAACTAAGATCATCATTGGCCAACGGATCTCTTCTATCCAAGATGCAGACCGGATCGTGGTCATGAATGATGGTAAGATCGATGCGATTGGTACTCACCACGACTTGATTGAGACCAATGCCATCTACCGTGAAGTCTATGACATGCAAACCCAAGGGAAAGGAGGACAAGCAGATGCAGAATAAGAAAAAAGCAGGCTGGGGCTCTCTCGTGCGCTTACTGGCCTACATGTGGCAACAGTATAAGTTCGTCCTTCTCTTAGCAGCTGCCCTTATCGTGACAGCCTCCCTTTCTACGGTCTATATTACATCCTCCATCCGAGCCTTGGTGGACCAATACATCCAACCCATGCTGGATAGTGGAAGCAAGGACTTTGGCCCCCTCTTAACTTTCTTATCAACATTAGCAGTGATTGGAGTGGTGGGAGTTTTGGCCAACTATGGCTTCTCCCTCATTATGGCGACAGTGTCTCAGGATACGCTACGCTCTCTGCGGAACCAGCTCTTTGCCCGTATGCAGAAGCTCCCTGTCAAGTATTTTGATACCCACCAGCACGGGGACATCATGTCTATCTATACCAATGACATCGACGCTCTTCGCCAAGCGATCGAGCAGTCCATCCCGCAGCTCTTGCAGTCTGCCATCACGATCATCGGTGTAGCAGTCAGCATGATCATGATTAGCCCTCTTCTTTTCCTTCTCGTTCTTTCGATGGTCGGCGTCATGGCCTATGTCATTAAGGATATCTCTGGCAAGTCTGGTCGCTATTTCGCCGATCAGCAAAAGAACCTAGGGATTGAAAATGGCTTTATCGAAGAGATGATGGCTGGTCAAAAGGTAGTCAAGGCCTTTGTCCATGAAGAGGAAAGCATTGAAGCCTTTGAGCGGATCAATGACCAACTCTTTGAATCATCCTACCAAGCTAACCGCTATGCCAATGTCCTGATGCCGATCTTGGGGAACCTGGGAAATGTCTCCTTCGTCTTGACCTCATTGGTCGGAGGAATCTTCGCCTTGAATGGGATCAGTGGCCTCACCATTGGTGGTCTCATGGCCTTTCTCCAGCTCAACCGTTCCTTCAACGGGCCTATCACCCAAGTATCGCAACAGTTGAACTTTGTCCTCATGGCTCTGGCTGGGGCAGATCGGATCTTTGATCTCTTGGATGAAGAAGTCGAAGTGGATGAAGGGAAAGTGACCTTGGTCAACTATGAAGAGGTCGATGGTCGCATGGTCATCACTGATAAGAAGACCAACCTCTGGGCTTGGAAACACCCGCGAGAAAATGGAGACTATGAGCTGGTCAAATTGGTCGGAAATGTCGTCTTTACCAATGTAGACTTCTCTTACAATGAGAAGAACCAAATCCTCTACGATATCAACCTCTATGCGGACAAGGGTCAAAAGGTGGCCTTTGTAGGCGCGACAGGAGCAGGGAAGACCACCATAACCAACTTGATCAACCGTTTCTACGATATTCAATCAGGATCTATCACCTATGATGGTATCGATGTGAAGCTGATCGAGAAGGCTTCGCTCCGTCGCTCTCTAGGGATTGTCTTGCAGGATACCCACCTCTTCACTGGAACCATTGCAGAAAATATCGCCTATGGTCGATCAGATGCGACCCGGGAGGAAATCCTGGAAGCAGCCCGCATTGCCAATGTGGATACCTTCGTCAAACATTTGGACCAAGGCTACGATACTGTCTTGAACGATGATGGAGCCGGTCTATCCAATGGTCAACGTCAGCTGATTGCTATTGCGCGTGCTGCCTTGGCCAATGCGCCAGTCTTGATCCTTGATGAAGCGACCTCTTCGATCGACTCACGGACAGAGAAGATGGTCCAAGAAGGGATGGATCGCCTGATGGCCGGACGCACCGTCTTTGTCATCGCCCACCGTCTCTCAACCATCGTCAACTCGGACGTGATCATGGTCATGGACAAGGGACGCATCATCGAGCGAGGCAACCACGCTTCCTTGATGGCAGAACGCGGGACTTATTACCGCCTCTACACCGGTGGTCTTGAAATTGATTAACACAAAAAAAGTCTGAGCGTTGGCTCAGGCTTTTTGCTTATGGATAATGTTGTCTTTGAAACTTTCCTTAGGTGAGATCGGACCTAGCTGGTCCGCTTTTTTTATGCACTAGATCATTTCCATGGTATAATGGGAGGACTATTCATAGAGAAGAACTAAAGGAGACAAGAGTGGATCAAAAACATCACTGCCAAGTCCTATGGGCGAAAAATAAATACCTGGTGCTGAGTCGTTCTAGTAATATATACAAGGAGATCCGAGAATACCTCAAGCAAGACCAGGTGGAAGTCAGCCACGTCGAGGACCTGATCCAGCAAGCGCTAGCTTTGCCGGAAAATCGTGGCCAGGTCTCCAATGCCTTCCAGCATATCTGGGGCTATTTCAAAAAGCAGGCGACTGCAGAGGAAAAGGCGGGCTTCATGCTGCTACTTGAAAAGTACCAGCATGGACAAGCTAGCCAAGAGGATCTTATCAAGGGAATTCAGACCCTCCTTGAGCTCTACCCTAATCGCTATTTACAAGACTCGACGCTACTAGGAGGTCAATAGATGAGACTCTGGCACCAAGACTTGATTTCCAAACTTCCTCGTCCCCAGCTCCTGGGCCAACACCGTGAATGCTGCGCCCTAAGGGGTAATGGCTGGGGCAAGAAACACGCGACGGTCAATTATGTCTTTGACTACTCGCCCTATCGCCTCTATGCCTATCACCGCCTGATCATGGAGGAGATGACCGCTCGTGGCTACAAGGTCAGCCCAGAGTGGTGGGAGCCGACCTACCGAGGCAAGACCTGTTCAGCCTATCCAGACATAGAAGAGGAAGCTTTGAGCACCCCCATCTATCCCGAGCACCAGGCTACTTACCTCCATGAATGTCTGGAGAATTTAGCAGAAAAAGGGATTCATTTAGATTAAGAAATAGAGGCTGGGACAAAAGTCCTAGCCTCTCAACTGTCTTTGGATAGTCGAGCAAGACGCAGTGGTTGAGTGGGCTCTACTACGCTGATTTCATCAGCTTTTACAGCCCTACTCAACTGTGCGGAGGTGGGACGACGAAATCGAATTCTAACGAATTACCGATTTCTGTCCCACTCTCTTTTTTGCGCGAAAAACCAACAAAATGCTTTGAAAGCGTTAATTTCTTTCTTAAACATGCTATAATAATAGGAGATTATGTACAGGAAAAGGATAGACGGATGAAGGCAGTAGCAACTCCAGAACTTGAGATTGAAAGACAGTTGATCCAGCAGTTGACATCAGGAGAGAGTCAATGGACTTATCGCCAGGATCTCAAGAATGAAGAGCAGTTATGGGACAATTTCTTTGACAAGCTCGCGCAAAACAATGTCGCCTTGCTGGCAGACCATCCCTTGACCGACCAAGAAAAGCGCCAGATCAAAAACCAGCTCAACTTTGTCAGCTACTATGAAGCGGCCAAGTGGCTAGCGGGTGAAAATGGCATCGCTAAAGTAGAGGTCCAGCGAGAAGATGCTAGTCTAGGGACTATCCGTCTGGCGGTCATCTGGCGGGACAATATCGCAGCTGGGAAGTCGAGCTATGAAGTGGTCAACCAAGTCGAACGTGACAAGGCCTATCCACTAGACCAGGATCGACGGCTAGATACGACCCTTCTGATCAATGGCCTACCCCTCATTCATATCGAACTCAAGAGTCCCCGAGTGGCCTTTCTAGATGCCTTTCATCAGATCAAAAAGTATGACCGTGAAGGCAAGTTCCGGGGCATTTACTCCAGCTTGCAGATGTTTGTCGTGACCAATAAAGTCGACACACGCTATATCGCTGCAGCCCGTGAAAGCAAGCTAAATAAGCAATTCTTGACCAAGTGGGTGGACAAGGATAACCAATCTATGATCGATCTCAACAGCTTTGCTCATGAGGTCCTCTCCATCCCCCGGGCCCATCAGATGGTCATGCAGTACTCAGTCATCGACGATAGCAAGAAAGCCCTCATACTCCTGCGTCCCTACCAGATCCATGCCATCGAGGCCGTGCAGGAAGCCTCTCGCCGCCAAGAGTCAGGCTATATCTGGCATACGACCGGTTCAGGTAAGACCCTGACCTCTTACAAGGTGGCGCGCAATCTCTTGCAGATCCCAGCGATCCAAAAGACCATCTTTGTCGTCGACCGCAGAGACCTAGACCAGCAGACGACCTCGTCCTTTCTCTCTTATGCGGCCAATGATGTCATCGACATCGACGAGACGGACAATACCCATGAGCTGGTTAAACGCCTAGGGGGCAATGACAAGCGCGTGGTAGTCACGACTATACAGAAAATTACGACCATGATGCGTAAGTTCGAAGAAGGGAAGTACCAGCGGGATGCTGGGAAGATCAAGGACCTGCGCGTGGCCTTTGTCGTGGATGAGTGCCACCGAGCAGTCACTCCACAGACGCAAAAGGAGATCAAGGCCTACTTCAAGAACTCACTTTGGTATGGCTTTACAGGAACCCCTATCTTTAAGGAAAACAAACGCAAACAAGTGGGAGACCTGGCTCAGACCACCCACCAACAGTATGGCGACCGCCTGCATGAATACACGGTCAAGGAAGCCATCCATGATGGAGCAGTTCTGGGCTTTAAGGTCGACTACCGCAATACCATCATCTCCGATCTCCTAGAAGAAGAGATCCCAGACCAGGCCTATGAGGACAAGGAGCACATGCTAGAGGTTCTAGATGCAATCCTCAATAAGAGCCAGCAACAGCTCAATATCCCTAAAGGGGTCGGAAAGAGCTATGAAGCTATCTTGACAGTCAAGTCCATCCCACGAGCACAGGCCTATTATAATCTGCTCAAGAGCATACTCGCAGGCAAGGAGCGGGTCAAGGTCTCCGAGCGGGTCAAACGTCATTTGCCAGATTTTCCAAAGTTTACCATCACCTACTCAGTGTCTGAAAACGAGGAAGAGTCTATCGGCTACCAAGACCACATGAAGCAGGTCATGGAGGACTACAACCAAGAGTTTGGTACGCATTTTAGCCTAGCGGATCTGCGTGGCTTTAATAGCGATGTCAATAATCGCCTGGCCAGAAAGCAGGACAAGTACCTCTACCGCAATGAGCAGTTGGACCTGGTCATCGTGGTCGATCGTCTCTTGACAGGCTTTGATGCACCTTGCCTGTCTACGCTCTTTATCGATCGCAAACCCATGCGCCACATGACTTGATCCAGGCCTTTAGCCGGACCAATCGGATCTTTGATGACAAGAAGCACTTCGGCCATATCATCACCTTCCAGCGCCCTCAAGCCTTTAAGGAAGCTGTCGACAATGCCCTCAAGCTCTACTCTAATGGAGGTGAAAATGAAGTCCTGGCCCCAAGCTGGGAAGAGGAGAAGCGCAACTTCTTAAAAGCCTGGGCAGAGTTTAAAGGCCAAGTCACAGACTTGGAAGAAGAGGGAATCGCCCTTGAGCAGGCCCCAACAGCCCAGCTCCGTAAGGTCGCTAAAGCCTATCAGGTCTTTGACAAGTACCAAGCCTCGATCCGCGTCTACTCAGAGTACGATAAGGAAGAGATCTATCGGGAAACAGGCCTCAGCGACAGTCAGCTCGAAGCCTATCTAGGCCTCTATCAAAATATCCTGGCGGAGATCAAGAGCAGGGATCCAGAAGTGGACAGCCAAGATGAGCTGGATATCCACTATGAGCTGGAGTCTGTCCAAGTCGATGAGATCAACTATGCCTATATCCTCATGCTGATCCAGAGTATGATCCAGCAGGAGGAAAATGACGAACAAACCCTCAGTGACAAGGATATCGCAACCGTGGACAGCTATATCGAGAGCCTGAACCGGACCAATCCAAGCCTAGCTGAGATCATCCAAAACCTCTGGACCCAAGTCCAAGAAGAGCCCGAACGCTACCGAGGACAATCCATCACCGGAGTCTTGGACCAGATGATCGAATCTATCATCGATAGCCATATCGTAAGCTTCGCTAAAAATTGGTATATCGGAGCCGACGAACTGCGCTACTATATCCAACACTACCGCAAAGGCGCCAAAAAACAAGCCGGTGAAAGCCAGCTGACCAAGAGCCAACGCTACAAAGACTACAAGGCAGAAGTAGCAGATGCCCTCAACCCACTTAGCTACAAAAAACAAATCAAAGAAGCCTATACCCAACTGATCGAAGAAGTGATTGAGCCGTTGAGGGTTGGGAGGTAAGAACTTTTCAATTATTTTAAATAATAGTTTTGTATTTCCAATAATTTTTGAATGATATTTTCTATAAATTTGAATTATTTATGATAAAAGAGTGCTACATTATTAACTTTTTTAATTATAAGTGATTAATTAGGGGG
This sequence comes from Streptococcus sp. AM28-20, assembly GCF_003603595.1. Taxonomy (NCBI): domain Bacteria; kingdom Bacillati; phylum Bacillota; class Bacilli; order Lactobacillales; family Streptococcaceae; genus Streptococcus; species Streptococcus sp. AM28-20. Next base: position 852,025 of record NZ_QTNK01000001.1, on the reverse strand, counting down.
ATAAGTTGGGAACAAAAGGAGTTTATAAATGAATGGAAAATATACTGATTACTATCAATACGATGAAATATCATCTCATTGCTTTCATATTGTTTTTGATTTAGATGAATCTAATAATATTGTACAAAATGAAAAAGGTTGGATTGAAGAAATATTTGATGCAATTCCGTTTTTTGCATTAGGACAGAATAAAGCACTAGAAATTTCTAAAGATAGTCCTAGAAAGGCTGTTAAACAAGGAATAAAATTACTATATGATGTTAAAGAGATAAGAGAAGCAAATAAAGAATATTTAACCAACCCTAAATTGAAATTTGATGATAAGTACCTAAAAAGAGGAGAATTTGGAGAGCTTATTTTATACTACTTATTGCAGGAAAAATTAGGAAAACCTCAATTAATATCTAAGATTTATTTTAAGGATAGTTATAATTCCGTTGTTCATGGCTTCGATGCCGTTCATTTTGATAAAAATTCAAAAGAACTGTGGATTGGAGAGAGTAAATTTTATAAAGATAAGAACAGTGCTTTAAGAGACTTAGTTGATGATTTGTACAAACATTTTAATATTGATTTTTTTAATCAAGAGTTTGCAATCATAAAGAGAAGGTTTGGTGATTTGGGTATTCAAGATGATGATATAAGTACTTTAGTTGATCCACAAACAAAACAATTATCTAAAATCATAAATATTAATGCCTGCTTCTTTGCATTATTTGACAGTGAAATTGTAAATAGTTTTTCATATGAAGTTGGTACAGATAAACCATCTCAACAATTTTTAGATATATTAAAAAAAGCAGTAGAAAAAACTAGAGTTAATTTTGATAGTAAAATTTCAACATATCCTTATAAAGATAAGTTAAAAATACATTTATTTTTGTTTCCAGTGAATAGTAAATATAAATTAATTCAGGCACTACATGAGAAGTTGAAAAGAGAGCAAGGATTATATGATAATTGATGAATTAAGAGATTTTGACTTTTGTTTTAATTTGGCAAAAGAGATTTCTGTAAGTAATGATAGCAAAAAACTCATAGATGTTATTGAAAACTGGGAATATGTTCACCCTGAAGTACGGTCTATTTTTTTAAGTTTAATTGAAGGTTTTGGTTTTTACCCTTATTTGAATGAGGGAGTGGATATAGACCTTGCTGCTTTAATCCGTAGAGAGTACCATAAATCTCAATTTGTTAATAAACAAGGGAATAGTGTTATTTTTCATTATGAACAAAAGATGTTAGAAGAAAAGATAAATAAAAATCAAAATTTAGTTGTTTCTGCTCCAACGAGTTTTGGTAAAAGTTTATTAATTGAAGAATTTGTTGCGAGAAGAAAGTATGGAAATATATTGATAATTCAACCCACTCTTGCTTTGATTGATGAAACAAGAAGAAAACTTAGTTCTTATTCTGACTATTATAATATCGTCGTTAATACTCATCAGGAAATTGGAGAAAAAAATTTGTTTATATTAACAAGTGAACGAGTCTTAGACATTTTGCCTAAAATAGATGATATTAATTTATTTATTATTGATGAATTTTATAAAATAGCTAACAGTAAGCAAGATGACAGAGTAAGTCATTTAAATATTGCTTTTTATAAAGTCATGAAATTCAAGCCTCAATTACTATTTCTAACTCCTGTAGTTGAAAATATTTCAGAAGACTTCATAAGAAAATATGATATTCAATTTTACAGAACGGAATACAGTTTAGTAAATCAAAAAATAAAACAGATTTCTTACAAATCAGAAGACGAAAAGGAAGAGAAATTATTTCAATTATTAAATGATTTTTCAGAACCTACTATAGTTTATGTACGTTCTCCAAAAAGGTCAGAGGAACTTGCTAAAAAGTACATAGAAAGATTTTCTTTAAAGCAAAAGAAATTTTTTCCTGTTTTTGAATGGATTAATGAAAATATTTCTTCAAATTGGATTCTTAAAAAATATTTAGAGAATGGTATTGGACTACATAATGGTCAGTACCCTCGCCATATTGTAAATAGTCAGTTGGATTACTTTAATAGTGGAGATTTAAAAATTATTTTTGCAACTACTTCTTTAATTGAAGGTGTAAATTCAATTGCAAAAAATGTAGTTATTTATGATATGTTTAAAGGAACTCATAAATTAACTCACTTTGATTTTAATAATATTAAAGGTCGAGCAGGGCGAATGATGAAGTACTATACTGGGAATATTATTTATTTTGATAATCCACCTGAAAAAATGGATGAATTTCTAGACATCCCAGTTGTTGATCAGGGTAAAAATTTGCAAAGTGAAATTTTACTAAATATTGATAAGAACGATTTAAAGCAGAGTAAGCAAAATGACGTTCAAAAACTGGTAGAGGGGATACCAGATGATCTAATAGAGATATTTAAAAATAATTACTATGATGTGGAAAAACAGAAATCATTATTCAACTATATAAATTTAAATAGGGAATTGCTTAAAATATTAAATTGGCACACCCCTATGCCTGATTATGATGTGTTATTAGAAACTTTTAGAATCATAGACGAAGGATTAAAAGGAAAGAAAGGAAAAAAACATAAATATACTACGACTAAATGTCAGCAGATCATAAACAACGATCTTTCAAATGCAATACAAACGGAGTTGCAATACCTTTATCGTAAGAAGGGGAATTCTCATAAAGAAAGTGAAGAACTTTTAAATGAAGCAATATCAAATATTTTTTCTTTCATCAAAAATCAAGCAAAATATGAAATACCTAAAGTTTTATCTATTCTACAAAGTATTGTGAATTATATTCAAAAAAGTGATTCAGCTGACTATTCTTTATTTATTGCAAAATTAGAACACGAAGGTGTTGATGAAAATTTAAGTGTCTTATTAGATTTTGGTGTACCGTCTTCTGCATTAAGAAAGATAAGAATTCCAAGAGATGTTGAAGCAATCGACTATGTGAAAGAAAATTTAGAACTTTTAAGTAATAGATTATTAAATTACGAAATTGCAAAATTAAGTCAAATATAAGCCACGTAAGTAATTTTAGACTAAAATAATTTATAAAACGGAGGATAAATAATGGCTTGTAATAATTTATATGATTCAATTACTAAATCTAGACAAATCCATAGGCTTTGTCATTTCACACATGTTTCAAATTTAAGTAATATACTAAAAAATGGTATTTTGTCATCAAGAAATATTCCTTATAGTCAATGGAACGATAAAGACAGAGTTGATGGTTATACAGAGTATGTATGTACATCTGTAGAATTACCTAATACATATTGTTTGAATAACATGGTACAGAAGACCGGAACAAATATTGAAGACTGGGTTATCTTTAAAATTAATCCTTATATTATTGACGATACAAGCCTGTTTTGCCCTGTCAATGCAGCTAAGGAATGTGGTAAATATGTGAGTGAAGGAGTTGAAGCTTATGAATCTATATTTTTGAATGATGGATGGGCTAGAAATCCTAATTGGATTTCTAGTATCCCTTCTAATTTACAGGCAGAAGTATTGATAAAAGAGTGCATTCCAGTTAGCCAAATTGAAGCTATTATTTTTCACGAAAATTTTTTTGACGATGATATATTTAAATTAGTAAATCAAGCAAATATTGAGTTAAGACAATCAACAGATTTATTTGATAGTCATAAGACACTTAGATGGTTAAATAGTGGAAGATTTCCATTCGACTTTCCAGTAAATTTAAATGATTATAGGGAGTAAAGATGGCTTATAGACCAGTATTTTATGGAGATGCTTTTGGGTATAAAAAGCACATGATTGATTTTGAGTTTTTTACAGGATTTTCTTTGTCTCAAAAACAAAAGTCAATTCAATCCTTGCATAGTAGTATTATTAGGAATTTTCCAGGAAGAAAGATACTAGAAGTATCTAGTAAATCTCTTGATGAAATAGGTAGACAAGCTAGTGCATTTAACTTAAATATAATTTTAAAATCTGGAAAAGAGTTTTCTGTTGAACAGATTTTTCAAGGGAGTAAGAAATTTAGGCGAGGTGGCTCTCAACTGCACTTGATAGATCAAATGACATCAAAAGAATTAAAAAAGTATATTGGTAAACTTCACCAAGTTGATGAATTAGTTTCTTTTGAATGTTTTGGTCAAATATTTCCACTAAAACCTCAAACATTTTTTTATAATTGGCTTTATATTAACTCTCTTCACAAAAATCAATTATTGGCTAATCAAATTATAAATTATGATACATTTACTGATATAGAATTTAATCCAAATAAATCAAAAAATTGTCAAGCTGAAGCATGTTCTATTTATGTTTACTTATACAAGAGTAATTTGCTAGATTATGCTTTATCTAGTAAAGAGAATTTTTTGCAAGTTGTTTACCGAGAACAAATATGCAACTCTTGCTCTAATATTGAAGGGAATGATAGTAAAGAAATTTCATTGTTTGATTATGAAGAAGAACTCAAACCGTTAAGAGAATCTTATTCCAAAAAAGTTCCTAAATATAGAAATAGTAGCTTTAATGATGAATGGATTCACCAAATCCTTGGAAAAACTGTTGAAATAATTATGGGGCAATCACCTGATAGTAAAAACTATACTGATAATCCAAATGATTATATATTAGTACAAGGTAATGCAGATATGCAGAATGGTAGGGTTGTTCCAAGAGTCTGGACAACACAGATTACAAAGTTAGCCGAAAAAGGTGATCTAATTTTAAGTGTTCGAGCACCCGTTGGAGATATAGGTAAGACAGACTACAATGTTGTTTTAGGTCGTGGGGTAGCCGCGATAAAAGGAAATGAGTTTTTGTTTCATCTATTAACAAAAATGAAACAATCTCACTATTGGGCAAAATTCTCTACGGGCTCAACTTTTGAGAGTATTAATTCAGATGATATAAAATTAGCTGAAATTTATTTGCCTAGTATAGAAGAACAGTCCGCTATTGGCTCCCTTTTCCGCACCCTCGACGACCTTCTGGCTAGCTACAAGGATAATCTCGCCAACTACCAATCTCTCAAGGTAACCATGCTCTCCAAGATGTTTCCAAAAGCTGGACAAACAGTTCCTGAGATTCGGTTGGATGGATTTGAAGGTGAGTGGGGAAAATATTACCTAGGTAATATTTTTGAACAAGTATCAAATTATATTGAACCTTCTACAGAAAACGAGTTATGGAGTTTAACAGTTGAGAAGGGATTAACACCTAAAACAGATCGTTACAAAAGAGATTTTTTGGTAAAAAAGAATGATAAATTTAAAAAGGTTGATGTACAGGAGTTTGTTTATAATCCAATGAATCTTACATTAGGTGCTTTGGATTTAAACGATAATGAAGTTACTATTTCAGTTTCTGGTTATTATGTTGTGATGAAAAACAGAAATATGGAAAAATTTGATAATGATTTTTTGAAAATTCTATTAAAAACAACGTACGCAATTTATCAATATAAACAGTTTGCTACAGGAACTCTAATTGAAAAACAACGTGTACAGTTTCCAACTTTCTCGGAGATTCCATTTTATTTACCACCAATAGCCGAACAACAAGCCATCGGCGCCTATTTCTCTAACCTTGATAACCTCATCAACTCTTACCAAGAAAAAATTTCTCAGCTAGAAACACTCAAAAAGAAACTCTTGCAAGATATGTTTATCTAACCTTCAAATAATATCCTTATCAGTATCCATAAGCACACACTTTTTCGAATAGTATAAGTGAGCCCCTTTGATTCGTTCAAAGGCGCTCCTTAGTGTTTAATAACTTAAAAGTATTTACTTTTAATAACTTTAGAGTTATAATAAATTCGAAAAGGGGTTGCTTTGTGCACGCTATTTATTTTTATAAGGATAAACAGGGGAATCAACCGGTCTTGGACTACATGCGGGACTTAGCTCGTCGCGATAATAAGGACAGCCGGATCAAACTGAACAAGCTCAACGACTATATCGAGCTTTTGAGCCAGCATGGAACACGTGCTGGCCAACCCTACATCAAGCATCTGGATGCAGAGATCTGGGAGTTGAGACCCTTGCGGGATCGGATTTTATTCGTGGCTTGGCTGGATGGGAGTTTTGTCTTACTGCATCATTTTGTCAAAAAGACGCAAAAGACACCTAGACGAGAGATCGAGAAAGCCAAGCGGGAGTTGCAAGATTTGAAGGAAAGAGGGCTAAGAGATGAAGAATAGTGCCATCGGCAGCAATTGGAAAGATGTGAGAGCAGAGCTCTTCACCAAGGAAGAAATCCTGGAAAGTGACCTGCGAGTTGCGATTATGACGGAGCTGATCGAGGCTCGGCATGAAAAGGGCATTAGCCAAAAGAAACTAGAAGAACTCAGTGGGGTCAGTCAACCGGTCATCGCTCGGATGGAGACAGGAAAGACCAGTCCTCAATTGGACACGGTCTTGAAAGTATTAGCCAGTCTAGGCAAGACCCTCGCTGTCGTCCCACTGGAACAAGAAAAGGTCTAAAAGAAATCAGAAAGAATTACTATGGAAACAACACAAACCTCCCAGTCGCTCTACCAAGCCCTGTGGAACTCAGCGGATGTGCTCCGCTCTAAGATGGATGCCAATGACTATAAGTCTTACCTTTTGGGGATGATCTTTTACAAGTACCTCTCAGATAAGTTGCTCTTCTTCGTGGCGGAGACCTTGGAGGAGGAGACAGAGAGTCTGGATGAAGCCTTGGCGCTTTACCGATCCTACTATGAGGATCCAGACTCTCAAGAGGACTTGATCACTGTCATCACCGATGAGCTCAACTATGTCATCAAGCCTGACTTGACCTTTACGGCCTTGGTAGACCGGGTCAATGAAGGGACCTTCCAGCTGGAAGATCTGGCTCAAGGCTTCCGAGACATCGAGCAAAGTGATGACCTCTATGAGAATCTCTTTGAGGACATTGATCTCTACTCCAAAAAGCTAGGGGCCACTCCTCAAAAGCAAAACCAGCTAGTGGCTGCCGTTATGAAAGAATTGGCAGTGCTGGACGTGGCAGGTCATGCGGGTGATATGCTTGGAGATGCTTATGAGTACTTGATTGGTCAGTTTGCGACCGACTCGGGTAAGAAAGCTGGAGAGTTCTATACGCCCCAGCCTGTAGCCAAGCTCATGACCCAGATTGCCTTTTTAGGGCGTGAAGACGAGCAGGGCTTTACCATCTACGATGCCACCATGGGATCGGGCTCCCTCTTGCTCAATGCCAAGAAATTTTCTCACCAGCCTCAAACCGTCCAGTACTTTGGTCAGGAGCTCAATACCTCTACCTATAACCTGGCTCGGATGAACATGATCCTACACGGGGTTCCTGTGGAAAACCAGTTCTTGCACAATGCCGATACGCTGGACGAAGACTGGCCGACCCAAGAGCCGACCAACTTTGATGGGGTCCTCATGAACCCACCATACTCAGCCAAGTGGTCTGCAAGCTCTGGCTTCCTCCAAGATCCACGCTTCTCCCCATTTGGTAAGCTGGCGCCTCAGTCCAAGGCAGACTTCGCCTTCCTCTTGCACGGTTATTACCACCTCAAGCAGGACAAGGGTGTCATGGCTATCGTCCTTCCTCACGGGGTCCTTTTCCGTGGCAATGCTGAAGGAATCATTCGCAAGGCCTTGCTGGAAGAAGGGGCTATCGATACCGTGATCGGTCTTCCTGCCAATATCTTCTTCAATACCAGCATCCCAACGACGGTCATCATTCTCAAAAAGAACCGGACCAATAGGGACGTTTACTTTATCGATGCCTCTAAGGAATTTGACAAGGGTAAGAACCAGAATATTATGACGGATGCCCATATCGAGAAGATCCTTAAGGCCTATAAGAGTAGAGAGGACATGGATAAGTTTGCCCATCTAGCTAGCTTTGAGGAGATCGTCGAGAATGACTACAACCTCAATATCCCACGCTATGTGGATACCTTTGAGGAAGAAGAAGTAGAACCACTAACAGAGATCGTGGCTAAGATCAACCAAACCAATGCCACTATCGAGACCCAGACAGCCTCTCTTCTAGATATGCTCAGCCAGCTTCATGGAACGACACCAGAAGCTGATGCCGAACTCAAGAAATTTGTCCAAGAGTTTAAGGGGTAGTTCTTAATACATTTAACAGACAATTCCCTCCTTAGTTTTCTAAGGAGGGTTTTCTGTCGAGTTGTTTTTCTTGCTTCTTTTATAAAAGAGTGTATAATGTTGTAATAAAAAAGGTTACAACAAAAAACGAAACCGAAAAGGAGACACCTATGCCTTACGCATACAATAGCAAGATTTACTTGGCAGAAGCAGTCCTCAATGTGAAGGATCTGGCCCGTCAGACCGCTTTTTACACCCAGATTCTGGGTTTGGAGATTTTGTCTCAGACTGAGGAGGAAGTTCTTCTTGGGGCTGGAGGCAAGCCCTTGGTTCATCTCATCCAAACGGTTCGGACCGAGCCTGTTAAGGCTAGCTACGGTCTCTACCACATGGCCATTCTCCTACCTAGTCGGGAGGACTTGGCGGATGTCTTCAAGCATATGGCTGAGCTGAAGGTTCCCTTTGTCGGGGCTGCTGACCATGGCTACAGCGAAGCTCTCTATCTTGAAGATCCAGAGGGCAACGGTATTGAGCTCTACCGGGATAAGCCAGTTGCGGAGTGGGATATCCGTGAGGATGGTCGTATCATTGGCGTGACGGAGGAGCTCTCTGCCCAAGAGATCTATGAGATGGGCCGCAAGGTGGAGCCCTTCCAGATTGCGTCCGCTACCCGCATGGGTCATATTCACCTCTCTGTGAGAGATAGCCAAGCAGCGTCAGCCTTTTATCAGAAGGTGCTAGACCTGTCGGATAAGTTCACCGTCCCATCAGCCAGCTGGATCGCTTCTGGGGATTACCACCATCACCTGGCAGTCAATGAGTGGGGTGGCAAGCACTTGGCTAAACGTGAAGCACAGCTTCCTGGCCTAGCCTATTACATCGTCCACGTAGAAAAGAAAGAAGACTTGGTTGCCATCGCAGAGCGAGCAAAAGAGCAGGAGGCACCAGTCACCTGGCTGACCTCAAGTGAGCTCGCGTTTACAGATCCGGATGGGATCGTGACTCGAGTTAGAAAGGGTTAGAAAGCTTGATAAATTAGGGTTTTTGAGAGAAAAAACAGAAATAGTAAAAATTAGTGATATTTCAAGATGTAATTCTTGACATTACATCTAGGCCATGTATAATAGTTTTTGTAATAAATAAACTTACAACAGAAGGAGGAAACAACTATGAAAAACATTTTATTTATCGTCGGATCCCTTCGTCAAGGATCTTTTAACCACCAAATGGCTAAGAAAGCAGAAAGCCTTCTTGAAGGAAAAGCAACAGTGACTTACTTGGACTACAAGGACATCCCGATGATGAACCAAGATTTGGAAACTCCAACCTTACCAGCAGTGCAAGCAGCGCGTGATGCGGTCCTTGCGGCAGATGCTATCTGGATCTTCTCACCAGTTTATAACTTTGCTATTCCTGGTGTGGTGAAAAACTTGATCGACTGGTTCAGCCGTGCCCTTGACCTATCAGAAACTCGTGGTCCATCTGCCCTCCAAGACAAGATCGTAACAGTCTCTTCAGTCGCTAATGCAGGACACGAGCCAATGTTTGCGGCTTACCAAGCCCTCTTGCCATTCGTTCGTACACAAGTAGTGGGAGACTTCACAGGAACAACCGTTAACCCAGAAGCTTGGACAACAGGTGAATTGGTCTTGACAGACGAAGCAATCGCAGGATTGGAAAAACAAGCCCAAGCCTTGTTGGAAGCGTAAAAAAAGCTGAGACTTCTGTCTCAGCTTTTTTAGATACTAAACAATTGTCCGAAGAGATAGGTAACACCCATAGTCAGTAGTCCGATGACCAAGTTACGGATCATGGCTTGCTTGGTAGGAGCTTTTCCTAGCTTGGCACTGGTGTAGCCAGTAAAGAGAAGGGAAAGGGCGACGATGATCACCGTTGCTGGGATCCGGATTTCTTTTGGCAAGAGGATGATCGACAGCATAGGAGGAAGAGATCCGAGGACAAAGGCAATAAAGCTCGAGATGGCCGCATGCCAAGGATTAGTAAACTCTTCAAACTCCAGGCCATATTTTTCTTCCACCAAGGCTTTGAGAGGGTGTTTGAGAAAGGCCCGCTCGGTCATGATTTGAGCAGCCGTTTCACATTCCCCATTTTGAATATAGGCCACATAGAGGGAGTCGCGTGCAGCCTTTGGATCGCGATCCAGAAGGGTTTGTTCTCTGCTCACAGCAGCTTCTTCTGTATCCTTTTGGGTAGATACAGAGACGTATTCACCACCCGCCATAGAGAAGGCACCAGCTAGAATTGCAGAGAGACCAGAGAGAAAGATGATCCAGAGGTTACTGGTCGCACTGGCAACCCCGATAACAACTCCAGCGATTGAGATAATGCCATCATTGGCACCGAGCACTCCAGCCCGTAAGATATTTAAGCGGTCGTTGAAAGAAGCATCAAGGCCATGTTTTGTTTCAGTCATACTTGTCTCCTGATTCCTTATTTAGAATGATTATAATTAAAGTTAAGTAATATTGCAAGACTTTTGTCCTAAATGATAAAAGTTCGACAATTTAAGAAAGGTCTATAATGGGTAGAAGGTCTATCTCATCTTAAAAATGTACCGTCAGCAGAAGGAGCTAAGATATTATAATGCTTTGACAATCGAAATAATTTTAGATATAATTCTATAAATGAATTATGAATAGGAGTCAACCATGAAAAAATTAGTCGCAAGCGGTATTACCCTTCTCTCGGTCTTGACCTTGGTCGCATGTTCGGGAAATCAAACTGCAAAACCAAAGGCTTCTTCAGAGAAGTCTTCAAGCAAGGTGGAGAAATCTTCTTCTAAGAAGTCTTCCTCATCTAAGAAGAAATCATCTTCATCAAAGAAATTTGAATTGACAGATGATACAAGCAGCTCTTCTAGTCAGTCTACTTCAGGCTCTGGCGCTCAAGCAACAGCTCCAGAAGTTGTTTTGGTAACAGATCAGGAAATTGAAAATGCGAAAACAATCGGGGATATCAAGGGACTTTATGCAAAACTAGCTGAAAATTACAAGAAGCATGCCAATGAATTGGGTGAAAAGTTGCCAAAATCTGAACAAGAATCTTACTTCAAGACCTTGGAACCTGGTATCAAGAAGATGGATGAAGAGTTGGCTTCTGTGAATGAAACTCTTACTCAATTTGGAGATGATACAACGCTTTTCCCAGAAGAGCACCGTGCAGCCTTTATTGAGGCCTTCAAAGCAACCCGTGATACCATGACAAATGCTTTGGTAACTGCTTATAAGTTTGTTGGAGGTTTGAGTAGCTAAGGCCCCTGTCTTCTCTGTGGGGACTCAGTTTCCTCAGCTGTAGATTGGATCTGAAAAGAAATAAAGAAAGAGAGAGTGGGACAGAAATCGGTAATTCGTTAGAGTTCGATTTCGTCGTCCCACCTCCGCACAGTTGAGTAGGGCTGTAAAAGCTGATGAAATCAGCGTAGTAGAGCCCACTCAACCACTGCGTCTTGCTCGACTATCCAAAGACAATTGAGAGGCTAGGACTTTTATCCCAGCCTTTTTTTGCTTTCTATCTGAGCTAGTCTTTTAGGGGCAGTCGTGCTATAATCGTACTAGCAGATTATTGAAGGAGAAATTCATGAATCAAACAGTTGAATATCTAAAAGAACTCACAGCCATCGCATCACCGACAGGCTTTACAGAAGAAGTGGCTACCTATCTAGTCAAGACTTTGACAGACATGGGCTACAGCCCTGTTCGGACAGCTAAGGGAGGCGTAACCGTTGTCCTCAAGGGTGAGAATGACGAGCAACACCGCTACATCACAGCCCATGTGGATACCTTGGGAGCGATTGTCCGTGCTGTGAAACCAGATGGTCGTCTCAAGCTGGATCGCATCGGTGGCTTCCCTTGGAACATGATCGAAGGGGAAAACTGTACCGTCCATGTGGCCAATACAGGAAAGACACATTCGGGTACTATTCTTGTCCACCAAACCTCTTGCCACGTCTACAAGGATGCGGGAACTGTGGAGCGGACTCAGGACAATATGGAAGTGCGCTTGGATGAAAAAGTGACCTCTGAAAAAGAAACCCGTGACTTGGGGATTGAAGTCGGAGACTTTATCAGCTTTGATGCTCGGACCATCGTCACAGATACAGGCTTTATCAAGTCTCGTCACTTGGATGACAAGGTCAGCGCTGCCATCTTGCTTAATCTCCTTCGCGTCTACAAGGAAGAAGGCGTGACCCTACCAGTGACGACTCACTTTGCCTTTTCTGTCTTTGAAGAAGTGGGACATGGGGCTAACTCTAGCATCCCAGCTCAAGCGGTTGAATACTTAGCAGTGGACATGGGGGCGATGGGAGATGACCAGCAGACAGACGAGTACACAGTTTCTATCTGTGTCAAAGATGCTTCTGGTCCATACCACTATGGTTTCCGCCAGCACTTGGTGGCCTTGGCCAAGGAGCAAAACATCCCTTACAAACTGGACATCTATCCTTTCTATGGCTCGGATGCCTCTGCAGCCATGAGCGCAGGTGCAGAAGTCAAGCATGGTCTTCTCGGAGCAGGGATCGAGTCTAGCCACTCCTATGAGCGGACCCATGTAGATTCTGTGGTGGCGACAGAGCGTATGGTCGATGCCTATCTCAAGAGTGACTTGGTGAAATAAGCTTCGTTTTCAAGGTTAAAACATAGGATTGAGTCTGCCTGGTCCAGTTGACTGGGTAGATTTTTTAGGATAAACTGTCAAAAAATTCTTGACAAGCCAAAAAAATGTAGTAAAATATGTAGTAAATCAGAAAGTAACTAGTCTAAGATTTTCAGGGAGCCTGCGGGTATTGTGAGCAGGTAGTCGGGATTAGTGAACATTGGGCTGATTGTTTAGAGTAGGAGAGGATAACACATATTCTTCTCGGTAGGCACCCCTTATCGTGCAACTCCTTGTTAGAGGAGATAGAGATAATGGTCGCTTTCTACCCTTTTGACCATTAACTGAGGTGGTACCGTGTTAAACCCGATTTAATGCCCTCACAGAGTGTTACTCTGTGAGGTTTTTTGTATTCTGTTGAAGTTGGTCAGCTTGCTAACTTCGAAGAGTATTGTATGTGCTTGGATCAGGACTTGCATCGCTTCGTCCCTAGGAAAAGAAAGGAATTCCTATGAAAAAAATTTTACCAGCTGATACCTTAACCCCCATTCTAGCCTACATGCGTGTCCAAGGTGACCATAAGGTCATCCTTGAGTCAATCCCGCGTGAAAAGGAGAATGCCCGCTTTTCTATCGTGGCCTATAATCCAGTATTTGAGGTGACCTATCAGGATGGCATCCTTTATGAGAATGGCAAGGTACTGGAGCAAGATCCTTTTGACTACCTCCACCAGGTAACAGTAAAGGGGCTGACATCTGATCTTCCTTTTGCCGGAGGGGCTATCGGCTTTGCGGGCTATGATATGATCGGAGTCTATGAGGAGATTGGAAGGATTCCTCAGGATACCATCGGGACACCAGACATGCATTTCTTCATCTACGAATCCTATTTGATCTTTGACCACAAGAAGGAAAAAGTATATGTGGTGGAGGACAATATCTACTCTGGTCGGAGCAATGATGCAGTCCGCCAATCACTGGGGAAAGTGGTGACTGATCTACAAACTCAAGCACCAAATGAGTTCACCCCTCAGGCCTTGCAGGCCCTGCACTTCAGCAACCACATCGAAAAAGAAGTCTTTATGGAGATGGTGGCCAAGGCCAAGAAACTGATCCGAGAAGGTGATATGTTCCAGTGTGTCCTCAGTCAACGCTTCTCAGCAGACTTCGAAGGAGATCCCTTGGATTATTACCGAAATTTACGCGTGACCAACCCATCAAACTATCTCTATTTCTACGACTTTGGGGACTACCAAATCATTGGGGCCAGTCCGGAAAGCTTGGTATCGGTGAAAAAAGGAGAGGTGACCACCAATCCGATAGCTGGAACCCGTCCTCGTGGGGCGACGGAGGAAGAGGACCAAGCCTTGGCTCATGAACTCCTTCACGATGTCAAGGAAACAGCTGAGCACCGCATGTTAGTGGACCTGGGGCGCAATGATATCGGGAAAATCGTCCAAAACGGGACGGTCGAAGTGACCAAGTATATGGAAGTGGAGTACTTCCGTTATGTCATGCATCTGACCAGTGTGATCAAGGGGCAACTCCTGCCTCACCTAACAGCCTTAGATGCTTTGAAAGCTACCCTACCAGCGGGAACAGTCTCTGGAGCTCCTAAGATTCGGGCCATGCGTCGGATCTATGAGTTGGAAGAGGAAAAACGTGGGGTCTATGCGGGAGCTATTGGTTACCTCTCTGCGACAGGAGATATGGACTTTGCCATTGCTATCCGGACCATGATCCTCAAAAATCAAAAGGCCTACGTCCAAGCAGGAGCAGGGATTGTCTACGACAGTGTTCCGGAGAATGAATTTTACGAAACGATTAACAAGGCAAAATCAATGACAAGAATAGGAGATGTTCAATGATTTTATTAGTGGATAATTACGATTCCTTCACCTATAATTTGGCCCAATACTTGGGAACTTTTACAGAGGTTGAGGTCTTGCGAAATGATGATGAGCGCTTGTATGAGCAGGCGGAAGTAGCAGATGCCCTCGTCTTCTCTCCAGGTCCAGGCTGGCCAGCAGATGCTGGTCAAATGGAAGCCATGATCAAGGACTTTGCAGGTAAGAAACCTATGTTGGGGATTTGCTTAGGTCACCAAGCCCTGGCGGAGACCTTTGGTGGCAAGTTGCGCCTGGCTAAGAATGTCATGCATGGCAAACAAAGCCAGATTACCTTTGAAACACCTTCACCAATTTTTGAGGATATTGACAATGAAGTACCCATCATGCGTTACCATTCGATCGTCGTTGATCAAATGCCAGAAGAATTTGAGGTCACGGCCATTACTACGGACGACCAAGAAATCATGGCCATTCAACACAAGAGTCTGCCCATCTATGGCCTTCAATACCATCCTGAGAGTATCGGTAGTCCAGATGGCCTAAAAATGATCGAAAATTTTGTGAAGCTAGTCCTAGACTAGACCGGCAGTTCCAAGCAGATAGAATACCTAATAAACGTGTAGAAAAGACAAGAGGAAACCCTTATGAAAGAACTATTCTTACAAATCTCTAATCGCCAAGACTTGACCCAAGAGCAAGTTCAAGAAGTCTTTGATCAAATCTTGCAGAACCAACTATCAGAAAGTCAAATCGCTGCCTTTTTGATGGGACTCAAAACCAAGGGAGAAACAGCGGACGAAATTACAGGGATTGTGCGCGCCTTAAAGGCCCATGTAACGGTTTTACCCGAGACCTTTTCAGATGCCATGTGTAACTGTGGGACTGGTGGCGATCAATCCTATAGCTTTAACATTTCAACGACGGTTTGCTTCGTTCTGGCTGCTGGAGGGATCCGCATGGCCAAGGCTGGCAATCGCTCGGTTTCTTCCAAGTCAGGCTCTGCGGATGTCCTAGAAGCGCTTGGCATCAACGTAGCTGCTTCGCCAGAAACCCTCTCTAAGGCTTTGGACGAGGTTGGTTTGGCCTTTATCTTTGCTCAGACCATGCATCCGGCTATGCGCTTCATTGGCCCTGCTCGCCAAGCTATGGGGATTCCAACGATCATGAACCTGGTCGGCCCTCTGGCGAATCCGCTGGATCTAGAAACACAACTCATGGGTCTTTATCGTGTCGAATTGCAAGAAATTGTCGCCCATGCTATCCAACAGTTGGGACGCAAACGTGCAGTGGTCATCACAGGTCCTGACAATATGGACGAAGCGGCTCTCTATGGGACCAATACCTACACCCTGCTAGAAGATGGGAACATCAGCCAGCATACCTTTACCTATGAAGATCTGGGGATGGAAAAGGTGGAGCTGTCCGAAATTACAGGTGGTGATGCCAAGGAAAATGCTGCGATTCTCCTCAGTGTCTTGAAGAATGAAGCCAGCCCTTATCTTGAAACGACGGTTCTCAACGCTGGTCTTGGCTTCTTTGCTAATGGAAAAGTCGCAACGATCAAAGAAGGTGTAGAGTTGGCGCGCCAATTGATAGCGGATGGTTCTGCCCTTGCTAAATTGCAACACTTACAAGAGGTTCAAGTATGAGTAAAGCCTTTCTACCAACGATTCTAGAACAAAAAGAAAAAGAGGTGGCTCAAATGGTCATGGAAGATCTACAACCTCTTCGTCAGACCTACCGTCTCTATGATTTTCTCAAGAGTGATCAAGAGCACTTACAAATCATCGCCGAGGTGAAGAAGGCTAGTCCTAGTATGGGGGATATCAATCTGGATGTGGATATTGTCGCC
Source organism: Streptococcus sp. AM28-20 (assembly GCF_003603595.1). NCBI lineage: Bacteria > Bacillati > Bacillota > Bacilli > Lactobacillales > Streptococcaceae > Streptococcus > Streptococcus sp. AM28-20. The sequence continues at coordinate 835,642 of NZ_QTNK01000001.1, read as the reverse complement.
CAAGCTAAGACCTATGAAGAAAATGGGGCAGCCATGATCTCGGTCTTGACTGACCAAGTCTTCTTTAAGGGAAATCTAGACTACCTTCGTGAGATTTCTTGCCAGGTGACGATTCCAACCTTGGCCAAAGATTTTATCATTGATGAGAAACAAATTGTCCGCTCTCGCAATGCGGGAGCTACAGTCATTCTCTTGATAGTCGCAGCCCTACCAGAAGCCCGGCTCAAAGAACTCTATGACTTTGCAACGGAGCTTGGTTTGGAGGTTCTTGTAGAAACCCATAACTTACCTGAGCTCGAAATAGCCCATCGGATTGGGGCTGACATCATCGGGGTCAACAACCGGAACCTCGTCACCTTTGAAACGGATCTGAATACCAGTCTTGAATTGTCTACGCATTTCAAAGACCGGCCCGTTTATATATCTGAGTCCGCTATTTTTAATGGAGCAGATGCAGTCCTAGTCGCTCCCTACTTCAATGGAATTTTAGTAGGGACTGCTCTCATGACAGCAGGGGATGTAGCAGAAAAGGTCAAGGAGTTACAAATTGACAAAGGTTAAAATATGTGGCCTGTCTACAGTGGAAGCAGTGGAGACAGCTGTCCTAGCAGGCGCAGACTATATCGGTTTTGTGTTCGCTGCGAGCAAACGACAAGTCAGTCTGGAGCAAGCCCAGGAATTGGCAAAACGGGTGACTGGCAAGACCAAAATTGTCGGAGTCTTTGTCTCACCGAGTCTAGAGGACTTGGAGCAAGCCATTGGTCAGGTTCCCTTAGACATGGTTCAGATTCATGGAACCTTTGATGAAGCTCTGATTCCATTGATTTCAGTTCCCGTCATTCGAGCGATCCAGCTCAGTGATCAGGAAGCCCAAGTAAGCAGCCAGGCAGATTATCTGCTCTTTGATGCTCCAGTAGCTGGGAGTGGTCAAGCCTTTGATTGGGGCTTGCTGAAAGATCAGAAGATCCAGCAGGACTTCTTTATAGCAGGGGGCTTGACAGTGGACAATGTCCGCCAAGCTAGAGAGACCTTTCAGCCATATGCAGTAGATGTATCCTCGGGGGTCGAAACGGACGGTCGCAAAGATATAGAAAAGATAAAAGCATTTATAGAAGGAGCGAAAGCATGAACTATCAACTACCGGATGAAAAAGGATTTTATGGAAAATTTGGAGGACAGTTTGTTCCAGAAACCCTGATGACAGCCGTGATTGAACTCGATAAGGCTTATAGGGAAGCCAAAGCAGATCCAAGCTTTCAAGCGGAATTGGATGACTTGCTCAAGAATTATGTGGGACGGGAGACTCCACTTTACCATGCCAAAAGTCTTTCTAAGCACATCGGTGGAGCACAAATCTACCTGAAACGGGAAGACCTCAACCACACAGGGGCTCACAAGATTAACAATGCCCTTGGGCAGGTCTTGCTGGCTAAACGGATGGGCAAGAAGAAGATCATCGCAGAGACAGGGGCTGGTCAACACGGGGTAGCGACTGCGACGGCTGCGGCTCTCTTCGAGATGGAGTGTACCATCTACATGGGGGAGGAAGATGTCAAACGCCAAGCTCTCAACGTCTTTCGGATGGAGCTCTTGGGAGCAAAAGTTCATAGTGTAACAGACGGATCTCGCGTGCTAAAAGATGCGGTTAATGCGGCCCTTCGTGCATGGGTAGCTGGGATTGATGATACCCATTACATCATGGGATCTGCCCTCGGACCAGCTCCCTTCCCAGAGATTGTTCGAGATTTTCAATCTGTTATTGGTAAGGAAGCGAAACGTCAGTTTGCAGAGGTCTCAGGTGGAAAACTTCCTGACGCGGTCTTAGCTTGTATCGGTGGGGGTTCCAATGCCATTGGCATGTTTTATCCCTTCGTAGAAGATGAATCTGTAGCTATGTACGGAGCAGAGGCGTCTGGCCTTGGTTTGAATACGGACAAACACGCAGCTACCTTTGCCAAAGGTCGTCCAGGAATCCTTCACGGAGCCTTGATGGAAGTGCTTCAAGATGCCCATGGACAAATCATGGAAGCTTTCTCCATCTCTGCTGGTTTGGATTATCCTGGTGTGGGTCCAGAGCATTGCTATTTCAATGAAATTGGCCGGGCAACCTATGATGCGATCACGGATGAAGAAGCCCTTGAAGGATTTCAATTGCTTTCACGTTTGGAAGGGATTATCCCAGCCTTGGAGTCCAGTCATGCTATCGCTCTAGCGCAAAAAGTCGCAGCGGAAATGAGTCCAGATCAAACGCTCATCGTCTGCCTATCTGGTCGTGGAGACAAGGATGTCATGCAGGTAAAAGAACGGTTTGAAGCAGAAGGGAAGTAGAAATGACGAAAACACTAACAGAGTATTTACAAGCCATCAAAGACAGTAAGCATGGGATCTTCGTGCCTTACATTATGGCGGGGGATCACGAGCAAGGACTGGATGGCCTATTTGATACCATCCAGCTCTTGGAAGAAAGTGGAGCATCGGCTATTGAAGTGGGTATTCCTTGGTCTGATCCTGTAGCGGATGGGCCAGTCATCGAAATGGCTGGGCAACGCAGTTTAGCGAAGGGCGTGACCTTAACAGCTATTGTGAAAAAACTCCAAGAACAAGAGACCAAGATTCCCCTAGTCATCATGACCTATATCAATCCGGTCTACCAATATGGGATAGAAGCCTTTATAAACGAATTAGCTTCTACTTCAGTCAAAGGTTTGATCATTCCGGACCTGCCAAATGAGCATGCGGATATGATTGCCCCTTACTTGAAAGAGAGTGACATTGCCCTCGTTCCCTTGGTCAGCTTGACCACTGGCATCGAACGCCAGAAGACCTTGATCCAAGAAGCAGAAGGCTTTATCTATGCGGTGGCCATCAATGGGGTGACTGGAAAAATGGGGAACTACCGGGATGACTTGGATCAGCACTTGGCGACCTTGAGAGACTTGGCCACTATTCCAGTACTGACAGGTTTTGGAGTCTCCACTAAGGAAGATATCGACCGCTTTAATCAGGTATCTGATGGTGTCATCGTCGGATCGAAAATTGTTCGGGACCTTCATGAGGGCAAAACCAGCGATGTCAAGGACTTTGTAGACTATGGTTCCCACTTTAATAAATGCTAAGGATAAGAAAAATTACAAAATTTAATAAATTTTCAGAAAATTACTTCTCTTCTGAAAATCTTTGTGGTATAATCTTAAGACAACCTTAAAAATTTATTAGGAGTAAACTATGAAAAAAAGAAATGTCATTGCTCTTGCAGGAGTAGCTCTTCTTTCAGCAGGTATTCTTGCAGCATGTTCTGGTGGTTCTAAATCATCAAGCTCAAGCTCAAAATCAAGTGAAGCAGGTCAAAAATTCTCATATGTCTATGAGACAGAACCTGAAAACTTGAACTACATCACATCTGGTAAAGCTGCAACCCATGAAATCACAGGAAACTTGATTGATGGATTGTTTGAAAACGACAAGTATGGAAATTTGATTCCTTCACTTGCTAAAGACTGGACAGTTTCAAAAGATGGCTTGACTTATACTTACAAACTTCGTGAAGATGCCAAATGGTATGATTCAGAAGGGGAAGAGTATGCGGACGTGACAGCTCATGACTTCGTTGCAGGGATCAAATATGCTGCTGACCACAAGTCTGAAATGCTCTACATCATTCAAAACTCCATCAAGGGCTTGAATGATTATGTTGAAGGTAAGACTTCAGACTTCAAAAATCTAGGTATTAAAGCGGTTGATGACCATACACTTCAAATCACTTTGAACCAGGCAGAGCCTTTCTGGAATTCTAAGTTGACTCTTGGGATCACTTTCCCAATCAACGAGAAGTTCGTAGAATCTAAAGGGGATAAATTTGCCCAAGCAAGTGATACTAGCTCTCTTCTTTACAATGGTCCTTACATCTTGAAGAGCTTCACTTCTAAATCATCTATCGAGATGAGCAAGAATGAAAACTACTGGGATAAAGACAATGTTCACATCACAGACGTTAAGCTAGAATACTATGATGGTCAAGACCAAAGTAAATTGGCCAACTCATTTGAGGACAACGCTCTTAGCCTTGCTAAATTGTTCCCAACTGGACCTGGATTTACAGACCAAGCTAAGAAGTTTAAAGATGAAATCATCTACACCCCTCAAGATGCCAGCACCTTCGTTATCGGTGTCAACATCGATCGTCAGTCATACAAGTACACATCAAAAACAACTGATGAAGAAAAATCATCTACTAAGAAAGCTCTCTTGAACAAGGACTTCCGTCAAGCGATCAGCTTTGCCTTTGACCGTGAAGCCTATGCTGCCCAAGCAAATGGTAAAGATGGAGCAAGCAAACTGATCCGTAACTTGTACATCCCACCTACATTCGTTCAAGCAGATGGTAAGAGCTTCGGTGAGATGGTTAAATCTGAGTTGGTGACTTATGGAGACGAGTGGAAAGATGCAAATCTTGACGATGGTCAAAATGGTCTTTACAACGCAAAACAAGCCAAAGAAGAGTTTGCGAAAGCTAAATCTGCACTTGAAGCAGATGGTGTGAAATTCCCAATCCACTTGGATATGCCAGTAGACCAAACGACTCAATCTAAGGTTCAACGTGCTCAATCCTTCAAACAATCGGTTGAAAGTACGCTTGGAAAAGAAAACGTCGTTGTCGACATCCATATGGTATCCAAAGAAGACCTCTTGAACGTAACCCTCTTTGCTGCAAAAGCAGAAGACGAAGACTGGGATATCTCAGATAACGTTGGATGGAGCCCTGACTATCAAGACCCATCAACTTACCTTGATATCTTGAAAGCATCTTCTGGTGAAAACACTCGTACCTTCCTTGGATTTGACCCAAGCGAAAACAATGAGGCAGCTAAGAAAGTTGGTTTGTACGACTTTGAGAAGATGGTAACAGAAGCAGGAGCTGAAACACAAGACCTTAACAAACGTTATGAGAAATATGCTGCAGCTCAAGCTTGGTTGACAGATAGTGCTTTGGTCATCCCAACAACATCTAAGACTGGTCGTCCATTCTTGACTCGTGTTGTACCATTCTCAGCACCATTTGGCTGGACCGGTGGTAAAGGAAAAGACAACGTTGTCTATAAAGGTATGGAACTTCAAGACAAGGCTGTAACAACCGAAGACTACAACAAAGCTCTCGAAAAATGGAAGAAAGAGCAAGCAGAGTCTAACCAAAAAGCTCAAGAAGAATTAAAAGATCATGTGAAATAAACATCTTTTGATCGAGGCAAATTTGCCTCGATTTTTTTGTTGAAAAGAATTTGATATAAAAACGCTTACATAGTATAATAGCTATATTGATTACAAAATAGCGAGGTCTCTTTTATGAAAAAGAAAACAATGGTGTCGATGGTGGCTTCTAGCCTCCTGCTAGCTCCCTTTATCTTAAATCAAGTGGTGGCAGCAGATGAGAATCTACCAGAGCTTTCTCCAGCGAAAGAAGTCGTGACTCAGGTGGCTCCTGAGCCTGTAGCTTCTGAAGGAGTAGCTTCCCAATCTCAAGCGGATCAGACTGCATCAGTCCCAAGTGTGGATCAAAAGAAGGAAGACGTGACTTCTGAACCAACAATAGCGAGTCCAATAGATCCGGCAGAGACAGAGAGGGTCGACAAGCAAGTTGGTCAAGACAAGGCTCTTACGATTGTTGAAAAAACAAACATCCCACAGGCGCCTCAGGGAACAGGTGACCAAGCTAGCCCTGCAGCTTCGCCAGGAGCAGCTTCTCCAGCAACAGGACAAGCCTTAACTTCTTATACAGGCAGCTTGGTAAATAGTGACCTTAAGGACAAGGAATTAACCGTTCAAAATGCTGTTGATGAATTGCTTCAGTGGGCTGCGAAGGATCCCAAACAGGCTGGTCAATCGACCGCAGATCGGGAACGATTTGCTAAAAGTCTGGGAATGATTAGTAGCCAGGAGGACTTGAATCGTAAGGTCAGTCAGGAAGAGCTGACTAATATGTACAGCATTGCCAAGAAGCTCTATGATGCCTATCGCTCTGAAAAGAAAGCTCCTCTCTTTTTAAACGGGCGAGCTCAGCCGATCTTCCCTTATACTACAGGGGAAAAAGCAGATGAAGACTATCACTATGAGGATAGCGAAATTGTTCGCTTCCCAGTCTATGTAGAGACCGATTACGATACAGATGGGGATGGCAAGCCAGACTTAGTCAAGGCGATTGTCCAGTTGCCTAAGGCGGTGGCCAGGGGAGACTTTAAGGCGGCGACCATTCTCGAAGCGCGTCCATATGTAGCAGGAACCTTGGATGAGAACAATGTGACCCTTGAAAGCTTGGGCTTGCCGACAGATGGCTCTTACGATATGAAGAAATTGCGGGAGCAACCAGCTAAACGCCAGGCAGTCGGAAGCTCTTCGACAGTCGAAGCAGCCAAGAAAGCCAAGGCTTCGGATTGGTATTACTATAGTCCCTACGAGTATATCTATGACTACGAAAACTTAAACTGGTATGACTATTTCTTGGTCAGAGGTTATGCCTTTATCTCCAGTGCTGGTCTAGGAACCAAGGGATCAGAAGGGTTCAATACGACAGGGTCTGATCTGGAAATCAATGCCTTCAAGAATATTATCGAGTGGGTCAATGGCAAGCGAAAAGCCTACACAGATAAGACTAGCAATGTCGAAATCAAGGCAGATTGGGCTACAGGAAATGTCGCCATGACTGGTCTATCCTGGGCTGGAACTACGACCTTTGGTGTCGCAGCGACAGGAGTCGAAGGTTTGAAGACCATCGTACCAGCTGCTGGGATTGCTTCTTGGTATGACTATTTTAACAGTCAAGGAACAGCCTATGGGAACCCACCATACAGTGACCTTTCTTGGTTATCCCTCTACGTAGGGACTCGGATCTTGGATGAAGCTGACTGGGCTGGTATTTGGCAAAATTATGCCAACTACATCAACCAGCTCAATAAGGATCAAAATGCACATGAACGCAATTACAGCGATGTCTGGAAGGAACGGGATTATACCCTCAATCCTGAAAAATTAAAGACCAGTGCCCTTCTGGTTCATGGCTTGAATGATGACAATGTTAAGACCAAACACTTTGAGCTCATGTACGATGCCCTTAAGAAGGCAGGGCAAAATGTCAAACTCTATCTCCACCAAGGAGACCACGTCTATCCAGCGGCTATGTCCCGTGGTTATGGTATTCAGGCTAATGGCCAAGATTTCTATGACCTGCTCAATACCTGGTTGACCCATTACCTATATGGAGTGGACAATCACGTCGAAAATTTACCAGCTGTCTTGGCGCAAAACAACTATGATCCAAGCAAGTGGACCACTTATGATAATTGGAAGACCACGCAGCGCCTCTTCCTCAATGCGCAGTCGAAACGCTTGGAAGAAACCATTTCGAGCGATTATGCTGGAGCTGGTGTCGAAGTTGCCAAGCGTGATGAAACCGTGAGCCAAGGTTCTTCAAAAGCCAACATGACCTTCGTATCGGAAGTGACAGAAGACACCACTATCAAAGGACATATCCCTGTACACTTCAAGGCAGCCCTTGCTAAGGGGAAAGGAAAGAACTTCCAAATCAATGCTCTTTTAGTCGACGTATCGGATGAAGAATTTGATGTGGTCGGCAACGGTGGGGTTAAGGCGGATAAAAAAGCAGATGGCTTCTGGATGGGTAGCAATTTAAGCAACCTTTCTGTGGCTGAATTCGAAACCATCAAGACCAAGTATAAGGTCATCGCAAAAGGTTGGATCAACCTGGCCAACCCTGAGTCTGGCTATGATTCAGCGAGCTCAAGAAATAGCATCGAGCCAAAAATTGGAGAATTCCACGACTATACGGTCCATCTCCAACCAAACCTTTATACGGTTAAAAAAGGACACAAGCTAGCCCTAGTCTTCAATACTTATGATCCATCAGACTTAACCGTTGAGAATCCTTATGAAGTGACATTCAAGACAGATTCGATCCGTGCGACTATTCCGATCGTAGAAGGGACTCGTTCCCAGGTAGCCTCTTATCTTCCGAACGCGGCTGATACAGCATATGCTGCCCTTCCTGAGATTCAAGGAGCAAAATTGGTAGAACCGGCAATTCATTCAATCGAAGAATACCATCTGCCAGTCCTTCCAGAGCCTGAAAGATATGGAAAACCAGAAATTCCTGCTAGTCCAGGTCTACTTCCTCTCGTCAAATCAGCTGAGAAAGAAACGGCAAAACCAGAGGCTCTATCTGTTGCTTATGGACAAAGATTTGTCTCTGAGACGGTTAAAGAAGCAACTCCAGCACAAGAAAAAGCAGGTCAGCTTCCTCAAACAGGTAGCGCAGAGGAATGGATGGGATTCTATGGTTTAGGTACCCTCTTCTTGTCTAGCCTTCTTTTCTGGAAGAAAAAGAAAGAGGAGAACCAAGGCTGAGGAACGTAGCAAATATTTCTAAAAACTTCAATTTTGGTGTAGAATAGAACTATCAATGAGAGATTAGTGAGAATCACTGATCAAAGGAGGAACTATGGTACACGTACTAACAGATGCAACATTTGAACAAGAAACGAGCCAAGGTTTGGTCTTGGTCGACTTCTGGGCAACTTGGTGTGGTCCTTGCCGGATGCAGGCACCAATCTTAGAACAGCTGGCAGAAGAAATCCATGAAGATGACTTGAAAATCTTTAAGATGGATGTGGATGAAAATCCAAACACTGCTCGCAACTTCGGCATCATGTCCATCCCGACTCTCTTATTCAAGAAAGATGGTCAAGTGGTGAAACAAGTTGCTGGTGTTCATACCAAAGAACAACTCAAAGCGATTGTTGCAGAATTAAGCTAACAAAAAAGAAGCCCTTGCTTCTTAGATGATTAAACTCGTTCATTTCCAACTGAGGAAGTGAGCGAGTTTTTTCTTTCATGAAGTTGTTAACAGAATCAGATAAAGAATTGACAGCGCTTTCCTAAGGTGTTAGAATGAACCTGTAGTTTGCTATAAAATATAAGAAAGAGAGTGGGACAGAAATCGGTCATTCGTTAGAATTCGATTTCGTCGTCCCACTCAACCACTGCGTCTTGCTCGACAATCCAAAGACAATTGAAAGGCTAGAACTTTTGTCCCAGCCTCTTCAGTCAATCTTATTTTCTAGTTAGTCTGCTAAAACCCATACGCTGACGGAGCGGTCTGAGACTGGGAAATCAGCCCAACCGTCTTCTTCAATTTGGATGGTATCTTGGTAATTTCCTAAAGCGTCGTAGTAAGTCTGTCCTGCATAGATTTGGCCGATTTCCATCCGTTTTGCGGATGAAGCAGCATTTGAAATAACGCAGGCGATAGGAGCAGTCTCTTCAGTTCCAGACCGCGTCCAACCAATACAGTTAGGATCGTCAAAGTAGTCTCTTTGTTCACCGTAGGCTAAGTCTTTGCGGATACGAAGGAGTTGATCAAGCTCCGCTTGGAAATCTTGCTGGGCAAACTCACCTGAAATCCCGTAGTAGTCTCCATAAAAGACACATGGAAGTCCGGCCTCGCGGAGGAGAATGAGGGCGTATGCAGCAGGCTTGAACCATTCACCAACTGTGGACTCAAGGGCTTGTCCTCTTTGGGTATCGTGATTATCGACAAAGGTTACCGCACTTTCTGGATGATTACTTGCAAGTGTACCATTGAAAATAGTCGTTAAATCAAAGTTTTCCCCTTCTTGGCTAGCTCTAAAGAGATTTTGGTGGAGGGCAACGTCCACTAAGTCAAACTTGTAGTCAATGCTGGCTAGGTAGTCATTGTTGCTTTGTTCATCCCCATTCCAAAACTCACCAAATACATAGAAATCTTCTCCATATTTGTCCGTAATTTGTTGGATGAAGTTCTTCATGAAGAAGGAGTCGATGTGTTTAACAGCGTCTAGACGAAAGCCTTGAACCCCAGTTGTTTCAATAAACCATTCTGCCCATTGATTGAGGTTTTCGATCACTTCGGGGTGTTTAAAGTCGATATCGGCGTACATGAGGTAATCGTAGTTTCCGTTCTCACTATCAACGAGGTCGTCTTGCGCCCAACCTTTGTTTTCCCCTTGAATCTGGTAAATCCCACTCTTATTGCGGGAAGCATCGTAATCGGTACCAGTAAAGTGGTACCAATGCCAGTGGAAGTCATTGTAGGCCCCATTTCGACCATCAAAGGTAAATTTTGTCCAACCTTTGATCGTAAAAGGCTCTGTCAAGACGATGGTCCGATCGTTAGGGTCCACTTCGACCACTTCAAATGTTTCTAAACCGTCGGCAGCTGCTTTATGGTTGAGAACGACATCGGCCATGGGTTGGATTCCAGCTTCTTTTAAGGCTTGGATGGCTTGCAAGTAGTCCTCTTTGAAACCATATTTGGTCCGAACAGTCCCTTTTTGGTCGAATTCTCCAAGGTCAAAGAGGTCATAGACGCCGTAGCCGACATCATTGGCAGAAGTGGCTTTAAAAGCAGGAGGCATCCAAATTTTACGAATACCCAAGTCTGCTAGGTGAGGAGCATCTGCAGCTAAGCGGGACCAGTGTTGACCATCCGAAGGTAAGTACCATTCAAAATATTGCATTAAGGTTTGATTTTCCATTTGTTTCTCATCTTTCGTGAATTAATGCCTTATTTTACCAAAAATGAAAGGATAGGGCAAAGGTTTATGCTCTCGAAAGCGCTGTCTTTATTTCATAGTGTATAAATGGGTAAAAAGATAGGTCTTGTATGGATCGGAGAGAGGGATTTGGCCCCATGAATAGGAACTATTTTTTTATTTTTATTCAAGTTCGCTCAATCTGTCTTAAAAGACCCTGCAGGTTGAAGAAGTGTCTCTATCAATTGATTTACAGGAAGGAAAGTCCAGATAGCTTTCCCTGCTGTAAGTTTAGTTGTGATCCTGTTTGAAAGCAGGTTGAAGGTCCTAGAATAGGGGTAATATAGACTCTTTCTAGGAGAGATAGCTATTATCATTAAAAGGAGGCCTCCATTGAAATCCATAGAACAGTTCCAAGACCAAATTGCCACTATATTTCAAGAAGCCATGGAAATTCCCAGCTTTACCAATACTGAAAGTGAGCGCGCCATTGAGGATTATTTAGACCAGCGAATTGGTGCTATTCCATATTTCCAGACTCATCTCCATCACTTTGGTCGCTACCCTCTTCCCAATGATCATCTCCATCGTAGTGTCAACTGGGCTTTGGTCGATAAGGGAAAGAAAAAAACAGTGATTCTTTTTCACCACCATGATACGGTAGATCTAGAAGATTACGGTCCTCTAGCACCAATAGCTTTGGATTCTGAGGCACTGGTTCAAGCCTTGAAGGGCATCGATTTACGCTCAGAAATGCAGGAGGACCTAAATTCTGGCCAATGGCAATTCGGACGAGGTTCTTGTGACATGAAGGCGGCCTTAGCGCTCCAGCTAGGAGTCCTAGAAGCATATGCCTCAGATCCTGATGGGGGCCAGGTAAATCTGCTTTATCTATCTGTGGGAGACGAGGAGTCTTATTCACGTGGGATGAGAGGAGCCTTGGGTCTACTCTGTCAGTTAAAAGATGAGTTTGACTTGGACTATGTGTTAGCAGTGGATTCAGAGCCCTTTGAAGCAGAGAGTGACAAGAAGAAAGTTCTTCATATCGGAACGGTTGGCAAGCTTATGCCAGTCGTCGTCGCCCAAGGAGTTTTGTCTCATATGAAGGAGCCTCTAAAGGGAATCAATGCTCTGTCTCTCCTTGTAGCAGTCGCATCAAAATTGGACCTTCACCCAGACCTATCTGACCAAGCTCTGGGAGAGCAGTCTCCTCTCCCTTCTTGGTCTTATCTGAGGGATTTGAAGGATCAATATGATGTATCAACTGTCCTTCATGCTGCGGGCTATTTCAGCGTTCTGCATCTGAAAAAGACTCCTCAAGAATTGTTGCAGCGCATCAAAGAGTTGAGCCAGGAAGCAGTCGATGAATTTTATGTCAAATACCTGTCCCTTCAGGACCAAGCAGGGCAAGACCATGTGATCTCTCAGCCAAGAGTCATCAGCTATCAAGAATTGCTGGATCGTTGCCAAAAGAAGGCAGGATTTTCAGGATTCCAAGACCAGTGTGAGCAAAGAGCCTATCAAGCTTTCTTATCAGGAGTCAGCTATCAGACCATTGCCATCCAGCAGATTCAAAGTTTCTTAGAGTTTTTGAGTGAGAAAAATCCTCTGGTGGTTATTGGCTTTGCTCCACCTTATTACCCTTCTATGAATTGTCGGTCTTTACCGAATACCAGTCTAAAAATTGGTAGTCTAGTAGATGATTATCGCCACTATTTGGAAAGCAGGGGCTTGTCACTGAAGGTGGAAGAGTACTTCATGGGCATTTGCGACACCAGTTATTGTGCCTTGGAGAGAGATTTAGCAAGCTATCAAGTTGTATTGGATAGTTTAGCTAGTCCCTCTAAAGTTTACGAGTTGGATCTTGAAAGCATTGCACAGATCCAAGTGCCTGCGGTCAATTTAGGGCCTTGGGGCAAGGAACTTCACCAAAGAGGGGAGCGGGTCTTTAGGGAGGATCTCCTAGATACCATTCCTAGTTATCTCTTTGGCCTTCTCTACCGCTTGGATGAATTGCTCTAATACTTGAGTTTTCCATTGACAAAAGAGGAAAAGAGGCATAAAATATAGGGTAAAATAAGTAAACCGTTTTCCTTCATCAGGGAAGTGGAATAGGAGAAGCTATGATTGAATTTCAAGGAGTCACAAAAGATTACGATGGGCATCTGGCATTAAACCACTTGAATCTGACCATTGAAGATGGGCAAATTGTCGGTTTGATTGGCCATAATGGTGCCGGAAAATCAACGACGATTAAGAGCCTAGTCAGTGTCATCACACCGACGACAGGCAGCATTCTAGTCGATGGGAAGGATCTCTACAGCAATCGATTAGAAATCAAAAAGAAAATTGGTTACGTAGCTGATTCGCCAGATCTTTTTCTACGTTTGACAGCCAATGAATTTTGGGAGTTGGTTGCCACTTCCTATGATATGAGCCAGCAGGAATGTGATGAGCGTTTGGAACAGTTGCTCAACCTTTTTGACTTTACAAGTCATCGATATGAGGTCATTGAGTCTTTCTCTCATGGGATGCGCCAGAAGGTCTTTGTTATCGGAGCTCTCCTATCTGATCCAGACATCTGGGTTCTAGATGAGCCGATGACTGGTTTGGATCCACAAGCCTCCTACGACCTGAAACAGATGATGAGGGAACATGCTGATAAGGGGAATACCGTTATCTTTTCAACCCATGTCCTCGAAGTGGCAGAGCAACTCTGTGATAAGATTGCCATCCTGAAGAAGGGGAACCTCATCTTTTATGGGACCATCGAGGAACTGAAGGGGCAACATCCAGAACAAAGCCTAGAGTCCATCTATCTTGGACTGGCTGGTCGAAGAGAAGAGGTGAGTCCAGATGCGTCTTAAGATGGTTCGTCGCCTAGTGGATGTCAATATCATCTATGCAACTCAGCCAGCACAATTAGCGAAATTTCGTAAGAAGCAGGAAAAGAATCCGACTAGGAAGGTGAATGTTTCCGCCCAGTCCATTCGGACCTATATTTTTATTGGTCTCCTTTATCTTTTCCTTTTTGGGATTCTCTCGAGTGCCAATGATTTCGTCTCTAGCCCTGGTCCCTTTGTCAATATGATTACGCTCTTTGGGCTCTTGACAATCTCCCAAGGCTTGATGAGTTTTTACAATGTCTTTTACGAGAGTAAGGATTTGCAATTTTACCGTCCTTATGCTTTTTCGGATGCGGAAGTGATTGCAGGAAAGAGTATTTCGGTGATCTTAGTGCTCTTGATGGCCCTGCTTCCTATGATCAGTTATTTCATCATTCTGCCTATCCAAGCAGGGAGAAATATCCTAGTGGGGCTCTTTCTTGGCCTTCTTTGTGCCATGATTCTCCTCTCTATCCTCTTCTTGGGCACCTTGTTCTTATCTCACCTGATTACCAAATCAGCTGTCTTTAAGAAGCACACGAGTTTGGTGTCTAACGTCATCATTGGCTTGAGTAGTCTTATCTCCATTGGAGCTTATCTCTATATCAATATGCTCCAATCAGAGCACTCGGTGGCTGGTGATTTGGTCACTCAACCGAGTATTTTTCCTCCGATAGAGGTCTTTCATACCTTTATCTTGAATCCTTTGGATTCAGGTGCTCTGCTTGGGATGTTGGCTTGGATATTGGTTCTAGCAGTCCTCCTTTGGCTTGTCAAGAGTCAGGTCTTGCCTCATTTCTATGATGCTGCCCTTGAGGTTTCTTCCAGCCATGCGGTCAAGGAGCGGGTGAGCCAGATGAGGGTAGGAGATCAGAAGGCCTTCCATCGCTTTACCGTTTCCTATCATAAACGGCTTCTAAGTGATGGTACCTTGCTGACGCAGGTCATCTTTATGATGGCGATCTTTCCTTATCTTTTCACCTTTGGCTTGTTTTTAGGGGCATCGCGAGCTTCCCTTCAAATTGAAAACTACCTCACGCCCCAATATTTACTTCCTTTGTCACTTATCGCTTTCATGATCGGAGTTTTCAACTCTGTAGAAAGCTTGACCAGTATCGGAATCTCCTTGGAGCGGGAAAATTTCGCTTATCTTCGTTCCCTTCCGATTGATTTTAAACGCTATTGTTTGAAGAAGTTTTGGATTCTCTTTTCCGTTCAGTCTGCTTTGCCGATTGTGCTATTAGTAGGGGTGTCCAGCTACTTTGGGGTTCATCCCCTCTCTCTTCTAGCTATGCTTTTGATTTGGTTTTTGACCAGTTTGAGTTTGAGTGTGATCGCTTTTCGACGAGACTACAAGCTCTTAACGACTAATTGGTCGACTGTAACGGATCTAATGAACCGGAATAGAGGAAATGCTGCCCTGAGAGGATTATTGATATTCGTCTTTATTATCGTCATGCTCGTCCTAATAGGCTTTACTTTCTATCTATCCGCTGTGGCTTTCACCACCCTGATTGCTAGTGTGATTTATCTTCTTATTGCTAGTATAGGAGCTCTTGCGACTTACCTTATTTATAAAGGCACTTTCTACAAATTTAACCAAGAAATTGGTGAATAAAAAAGATTCCCTCTAGTCATACTGGAGGGAATCTCTATGCTAAAAGACTGGAATGAGTTCTAGCCTTTCAGATTGAAGACAAAGTCATATTAAAAACTTTCCTTAGGTGAGTACGGACGTCAGCGAACTTCTTCGAAGTTCCAAGACTAATTATTGAGCCTAAGGTCTCAATAATTCCGAGTGCCTGAAACGTTATTGTTTCAGGCACTTTTCTCACAGCGGAAAGTTTTGGTATTTTTTTGAATCGATTTAAAATTGGAACTCATTTTTATTTCTGCAGAATCGCTTAACTTATTTTACTTTAAAATAGTTTGTCTACATTCTAAAAGACTGGAATGAGTTCCAGTCTTTTATAGTTTGTTGTTAAATTTCATAGCCGATTAAGAGGCCACCTTCTTCAGCATAGAAGCTACATAGACCAGAGGTCGGAAGGACTTCGATATCCGCATTGGCGAATTTTCCATGGACCAAGGCAGAGAGTTGTTCTACGAATTTTTCGTTGCGACGGTGAGCAATGGTGATATGTCCCCCTTTATAGCCAGCTTTGAGCATTTCTTCAAAAGTAGTGGAAATAGCTTTCTTTTGGCCACGGGCTTTATGGAGAAGCTCAAGGGTCCCGGTATCGCTGGCTTGACCGACCATACGGATATTTAAGAGGCCAACAACAGTCCCGATAATTTTATTGAGACGACCATTTTTGACCAAATTATCGACCTTAGCAAGGACAAAGATCAGTTTGGTTTTCTCTTGGTATTTGGTGATGACTTCGACCACTTGATCAAAGTCAAGGTCCTGGGCGATTAATTGATGGAGTTTGCGAACGAGTAGATCCACTTCACCTCCAGCTGATAAACTATCAATCACATGGATATTGGTAGTCGGATGTTCTTCTTGATAAAGTTTTTTAGCGACTTGAGCACTATTGTGGCTACCAGACAAAGTACCAGTGATGGTAACAACGATAATATTGTCAGCTCCCTTGAAGGCTCTCATATAGTCATCAGGACTGGGACAAGCTGATTTGGAAGCAGTAGTCGTTGCATACATATCTTCCATCATTTTGTCTGTATCCAGATTAGCGTCGTCTGTATAGATGGTCTCACCAATCTGAATGGTAAGGGGAACTGAAACAAAGCTTGTATCTGGTGCAGCGCTTTCATAAGTACGGTAATCACAGCCTGAATCTGCAATAATTTTCCATGTCATTTTTATTACCTCAAAATGTAAAAAATTGTACATTGACAAGTAGTTAGTCTTTTTTTACAATTATATCATGAAGTTGCTTTCTCTGAAAGCAGATACATTCGGATGATACAGATAGAAAGTAAGTGTTATGGCAGAAAGAAAGATATCAGAAAAATCCTTAGAAAATTTGAAACGCTCCAACCAAGAGAGTAATGCCATTACACGGGAATCCCTGGAGATTTCCTTGCTCCAATTGCTAGATAAAAAGGACCTAAAAAAGATCACCATTTCGGAGTTAGTGGAGAGAGCAGGGGTTTCCCGAGCAGCTTTTTACCGAAATTATGAGTCAAAAGAAGAATTGCTGGAATCTATCTTCCAATCAACTGTTTCGAAAATTACCCAGTCTTTAGAGGGTTATAATTTTAAGACCGATTTGTACCAGATTTGGGTTTATCTCTTTAAAGAGGCCAAAAAGGAAGCCCGCATTATCAGCTTAGCCGTCGATTATAATTTTGAAAAACTACTCACCAAGGCTGTTTATGAATTTCTGGAAAAGAGAAGTAAAACTCAGAAATCATCACAAGGACCAGCTAGTTATTTAAATTCCTTCCTCAGCTCAGCCATTGTCTCTGTCTTAGCTAAATGGATTAAGGATGGCATGAAGGTGCCGGCGGAGAAGATGGCCTCCTTGGGTCTTCCCTTGTTTCCTCAAAAGAAAAGAAAATAAAAAATGATCTACTAGATCGAGTGATTATTTCGACTCTAGTAGGTCATTTTTGACTTTATTTAGGAAACGGTCTAGTTCTTTTTGGTTTTTGAGAGCGATGAATTTGTCTGAATAGGTTTGGCCGACAGTCTGATAGCGTGTGACCTGTCTGACTTGGCGACCATCCCAAAGAACCCAGCGGATGAATTCCCAGTCTAACTTTTCAATGCAACCAGTTGCCATGCTGTCTCTAACTTGACCTCGGAAGTGACGGGCCCGCTTCCAGGCCCGATAAAGGCAGTTCCAACGGGAGAAATTTAGGAAGATAATCCAGTCGGACTCTTCCAATCTGCGCTCGTATTGGCACCAAGCATAGTTGCCATCAATGACCCAGTCTCTATGATCGCTGAGAAACTGTTTCATCTCTTTCTCCATCCAATCCCGGTCACTGTCTATCCAACCCGGTTGAAATTGAAGGGTATCCATGTGGAGCTTGGGAATGGAGTAGTAGCGGGCTAGGTTTTCAGCCAAAGTTGACTTGCCAGATCCTGAATAGCCGATAATCATAATTTTCATGTCTTCTCCTCATTTGGAAGCAACAAAAAAAGCTCCGGAGAGCTCATTTTGTATGCAATGCTTGATTAGCCAAGTTTTGCTGCAAGACGTGCTTTATCACGGCTAGCTTTGTTTTTGTGGATCAAACCTTTAGTTTCTGCTTTATCGATAGCTGAGCTAGCAGCGCGGTAAAGTTCTTCAGATGGGTTTGCTTCAAAAGCTTTGATTGCAGTACGCATAGCTGATTTTTGAGCTGAGTTTTTTTCGTTTTGTTTAACGTTCAATTCAGCGCGTTTGATAGCTGATTTAATGTTTGCCAATTTTTTCACCTCCAATGATAATCTAACTCTCTTATTATATCTGAAAACTTTTCTTTTGACAAGCCCAAACTAATTTTTCTTCGAATCGCTATTTTTGAAAGATCATTTTGTCTTAAAACTCTTATCTCTTGAGATAGATTTCGTCGATCTCATGGTTGGCAGATTTGTGCAGGATCAGTTCGGCTCGGTTTCGGGTGGGCTCGATATAGTCTTTTAGATTTAGGAGATTGATCGACTCCCATACCTGATGAGCGAAAGCGAGGACTTCTGCCTCCGGTTGCTTGGTAAAGCGGTGGTAGTAGTTGCTTGGGTCATCCTTTGCACGCTCCAACAATTTTTTAAAGCGATCGATATACCAGGATTCAATATTGGCCACCTCAGCATCCACATAGATGGAGAAGTCAAAGAAGTCTGTCATATAGAGCCGATCATTTTGAGGATTTTGAAAGACGTTGATCCCTTCTACGATAATAAAGTCCGCAGCTTGAATGGTTTGCTTCTGGTCAGGGACAATATCATAAATCTCGTGAGAATAGACAGGGATTTGATAGCTTTGCCCATTTTTGAGCTGATTCAGGAAATCTAAGAGAAGTTCCATATCATAACTTTCAGGGAAGCCTTTGCGATTGAGGATGTTTTGTTCAATCAAGGTGGCGTTGGGATACAAGAAGCCATCGGTGGTCACCAATTCAACAGTAGAACCAGAAAAAGTCCGAGAAAGAAGGATTTGAAGGAGGCGACTCGTCGTTGATTTGCCGACAGCTACTGACCCTGAAATCCCGATAATGAAGGGCTGTTTTTTACTTTCCTGTTGGAGGAAGATACCTTTAGAAAATGCTAAATCTTCTTTCGCTTTTTTGTAGATTTGAATTAAGTGTGTCAGCGGTAAATAAATGTCTGTCACATCTTGTAAACTAATGAGGTCATTAAAACTCTTGATCGAATTCAATTCCTCTTCAGACAGAGGAGGGGTTGATTTCCGGTAGAGATTTTGCCAAGTTTGTCGATTGATTTTTTCGAAGTGTAGAAATTCTTTTTCCATTACAAGCCTTTCCTCCATAGTGACCTTTAGTATATCAGTTTTAAGATCTTCTGTAAACGATTTAAAAATAGGTTAAATTATGCTATAATGCTAATATGAGTAAAATGTACTATGATGAACATCCAGATGCTCAACATGATATCCACGAGTTACAGGTGGTTCTTCTAGGAGAGCGGATGAAATTTCTGACGGATGCCGGTGTTTTTAGTAAAAAAATGATCGACTTTGGTAGCCAGGTCCTCTTATCTTGTTTGTCCTTCCAGCAAGGAGAGACGGTTTTGGATGTTGGTTGCGGGTATGGTCCACTTGGTCTCTCTTTGGTTAAGGCCCAAGGGATCCATGCGACTATGGTAGACGTCAATACACGGGCTTTAGATCTAGCTCAGAAAAACGCAGATTTAAATCAAGTTGAAGCAAAGATCTTCCAATCCAATGTTTATGATCAGGTTGAGGGAAGTTTTGATCATATTATCAGTAATCCTCCCATTCGGGCTGGAAAAAAGGTAGTCCATCAAGTGCTTTCTGGAAGTTTTGACCATTTGAATCCTGGTGGAGACTTAACTATTGTCATCCAGAAAAAACAGGGAGCTCCAAGTGCGAAGGCCAAAATGGAGGAAGTCTTTGGGAATTGTGAAATCCTCAAAAAAGACAAAGGTTATTATATTTTAAGGAGTGAAAAAGTCACATGAGAGCTGTAGATATCATTCAGAAAAAACGTGATGGCATTGAGTTGAGTAAAGATGAGATTCATTGGTTGATCGAAGGCTATGTGGCTGGAACAGTACCTGATTATCAAATGGCTGCCTTTGCCATGGCGGTTTATTTCAAGGGGATGACGACCCGAGAAATTTCAGATTTGACCATGAAGATGGTGGAGACAGGGGAGCAATTCGATCTTTCCGCTATTAAAGGCATCAAGGTGGACAAACACTCAACAGGTGGTGTAGGAGACAAAGTAACAATTGTACTGGCACCTCTAGTGGCTAGCTTTGGCGTCCCAGTTGCCAAGATGAGCGGTCGGGGTCTTGGACATACAGGGGGGACCATCGATAAGCTAGAATCCATTAAAGGATTCCAAATTGAGCGGACCCAGGAAGAGTTCATTAAACAAGTACAAGAGATTGGCCTTTCTGTCATTGGACAGTCGGACCAATTGGTCATGGCGGATAAGCTTCTCTATGCACTTCGGGATGTAACAGCGACGGTTGATACAATTCCATTGATTGCTAGCTCTGTCATGAGTAAGAAGATTGCTGCTGGGGCAGATGCCATCCTTCTCGATGTCACCGTTGGAGAAGGGGCCTTTATGAAGACCATTGAAGAGGCGCGTGAACTAGCTCGTACCATGGTGGATCTTGGAAATGCTGTCGGGCGCAAGACCATTGCTGTCTTGACAGATATGAGCCAGCCTTTAGGAACCAGCATCGGGAACCGTCTCGAAATTCTTGAAGCCTTAGATATTCTTCAAGGCAAAGGCAGAGAAGATGTAACCCACTTTATTTGTGAATTAGCCCAAATTATGTTGGAGCTTGGTGGGGTGACGGCCAGCTTGGAAGAAATCAAGCAACATCTAACAGCCGGCAAAGCTTTGAAGAAGTTTGAAGAAATGGTCCTTGCTCAAGGTGGAGATTTGGAAGATCTCTACCGTCCAGTTCAGGTAAAAGAACAAGTGCCTGTCTATGGAGAAAAGGATGGCTATATTGCAGCCTTGCCTGCTATGGAACACGGACTCTTTGCTATGCGTCTGGGGGCTGGAAGAGCTGTCAAATCAGATGATTTAGACTATGAAACAGGGATTGTTTTCGCTAAGAAAGTTGGGGATCCTGTTCAAAAAGGCGACCTTGTTGCAACTATTTATACAAATTTAGAAATTAGTCAAAAAACCATTGCAGAATTCCAAAAAAATGTTAAAATACTAGACAAGGTTGTAAGCGTTTCAGAAATTATTGAAATTGTTTCGTAATTCATTTGGGGGAGATTTATTAATGAAATTAAACAAATATATTGACCACACATTATTAAAACCTGATGCACAACAAGAACAAATCGAGGCTTTGATCGAAGAAGCGAAAGAATATGATTTTGCAAGTGTTTGTGTCCAACCGACCTGGGTCAACTTCGCTGTAGAAGGACTTCGGGATTCAGATGTAAAAGTGTGTACAGTCATTGGTTTCCCTCTTGGCGCAAATACACCAGCTGTTAAAGCATTTGAAACTCAAAATGCCATCCAAAATGGAGCCGATGAGATCGATATGGTCATCAATATCGGTGCCTTGAAATCAAAAAATCTGACATTAGTAGAAGAGGACATTCAGGCTGTTGTAGATGCAAGTGGTGATCGCTTGGTAAAAGTGATAATCGAAACCTGCTTGTTAACTGAAACTGAAAAAGTAGTGGCTTGCCAGATTGCCAAATTGGCAGGAGCAGACTTTGTCAAAACTTCAACTGGTTTCTCTACTGGAGGAGCAACTGTTGAGGATGTTGCCCTCATGCGCCAGGTTGTTGGACCGGATATGGGAGTGAAAGCATCTGGAGGTACTCGTAGCTATGAGGATGCACAAGCCATGATCCAAGCGGGTGCTAACCGAATCGGCACTTCCTCTGGAGTAGCCATCATGAAGGGAGAAGTAGCCCATGGCGACTACTGAGTTGATTGACTTAGCTGTAAAAACAAGTGAGAATGCTTATGTACCTTATTCTCATTTTCCAATTGGAGCTGTTCTTGTGACAGATGATGGGAAGATTTATACAGGCGTCAATATTGAAAATGCGAGCTTCGGCTTGACCAATTGTGGCGAGCGGACAGCCATCTTTAAGGCTGTTTCAGAAGGAGAGCGTTCATTTAAGGAATTAATTATTTATGGTCAGACGGAAAAACCAGTTTCACCCTGTGGTGCTTGTCGACAGGTGATGGCTGAATTTTTCGAGCCAGACCTACCGGTTACTCTGGTAGCCAAAGATAAATCGACGGTCGTGATGACGGTCAAGGAATTGCTTCCATATTCCTTTACAGATCTTACCTAGTAACATCTGTAAAGGCGGTCTATTGACCCTTTCATTAATCCGCAACTTAGTTGCATATCTTATTTAGGAGGTTCAGAAATGAACAAGAAACAATGGTTAGGCCTAGGTCTAGTAACTGTCGCTGCAATCGGACTTGCTGCATGTGGAAATCGTGCGTCTCGCAAAGATTCTTCAGATGCAAAAACTGATTTAAAAGCTGCTATCGTTACTGACACAGGTGGTGTTGATGATAAATCATTTAACCAATCTGCATGGGAAGGTCTACAAGCTTGGGGTAAAGAAAACGGTCTTTCTAAAGATAACGGATTCACTTATTTCCAATCTACAAGTGAAGCAGATTTTGCAAATAACTTTAGCCATGCTGCTACAAACGGCTACAAATTAGTTTACGGTGTTGGTTACAAACTTGCTCCAGCTGTTACAGCTGCTGCGGATGAAAATGCTGATATCAACTACGTTATCATTGACTCTGTTGTAGGCGACAAAAAGAACGTAGCATCTGCTGTTTTTGCGGATAATGAAGCTGCTTACCTTGCAGGGGTTGCTGCTGCCAAAACAACTAAGACTAACAAAGTTGGTTTCATTGGTGGAGCACGTGGTGAAGTTATCACTCGTTTTGAAAAAGGATTTGAAGCAGGCGTGAAGTCTGTAAACAAAGACATTTCAGTAGATGTACAATATGCTGAAGACTTCAACAACCCTGAAAAAGGAAGAACTATTGCAGCGACACAATACGCTGCAGGAGCTGACGTTATTTACCAAGCTGCTGGTGGTACAGGAGCTGGTGTCTTCAAGGAAGCTAAAGACTTGAACGAGAAGAAAAATGAAGACGAAAAAGTTTGGGTTATTGGTGTAGACCGTGACCAAGTCGACGAAGGTAAATACACTTCAAAAGATGGTAAAGAATCTAACTTCGTATTGGCTTCAACTTTGAAACAAGTTGGTAAAACTGTTCAAGAAATCGCAACTCAAACTGCTGATGGCAAATTCCCAGGTGGAAAAGTGATCACATTTGGTTTGAAAGATGGTGGTGTTGATTTGACAACTTCTAATCTTTCTGAAGATGCTAAAAAAGCTGTAGAAGATGCTAAAAAACAAATTATTGATGGTAGCGTAAAAGCACCTGAGAAATAAGAACCTTCGGGAAGCGATCCATCCTTCTTGGGTCGCTTTTTTTCGAGGTGTTGAGACATTTTGTCTCAATAGAACTTACTAACTTGTTTAGCAGGTCCTACTGAAATAAAATATAGTTTTCTAGAAAGGAATATTCGAATGGCACACGAAAACGTCATTGAGATGCGTGAAATTACCAAAATTTTTGGTGAATTTGTCGCAAACGACAAAATCAACCTCGAATTGCGTAAAGGTGAAATTCATGCACTTCTTGGTGAAAATGGAGCTGGGAAATCAACCCTGATGAATATGTTGGCTGGTCTTTTGGAACCAACGAGCGGAGAAATTGTGGTCAATGGGAAGTCTGAAAAATTAGATTCTCCTTCAAAGGCTGCTTCTCTAGGGATCGGGATGGTTCACCAGCACTTCATGTTGGTAGAAGCTTTCACTGTTGCAGAAAATATCATTCTTGGTAGCGAAGTAACGAATAAAGGTGTATTAGATTTGAAAAAGGCTAATGCAGATATCCTTGAGTTGTCAGAACGCTACGGCTTGGCTGTGGATCCTACAGCAAAAGTTGAAGATATTTCTGTTGGTGCTCAACAACGTGTAGAAATCTTGAAGACACTCTATCGCGGAGCTGATATTCTGATTTTCGACGAGCCTACAGCGGTGCTAACTCCTGCTGAAATTTTGGAGTTGATGGATATCATGAAAGCCCTTGTTAAAGAAGGGAAATCTATCATCCTCATCACCCACAAACTGGACGAAATTCGTGCGGTTGCGGACCGTGTCACAGTTATTCGTCGTGGGAAATCCATTCAAACCGTTGGCATCGAAGGTGCTACCAATAAAGATTTAGCGGAAATGATGGTTGGGCGCTCAGTTTCCTTCGTAACAGAAAAAGAAGAAGCGCAGCCTAAAGAAGTGGTTCTGCAAATTTCTGACTTGGTAGTGAATGAAAACCGTGGTGTCCCTGCGGTTAAAGAGCTATCTCTTGACGTTCGCGCAGGTGAAATTGTCGGGATTGCAGGGATTGATGGCAATGGTCAGAGTGAATTGATTCAGGCGATTACCGGACTTCGCAAAGTCAAATCAGGTAGTATCAAAATTAAGGGACAAGAAGTTGTTGGCCTTTCCCCCCGTAAGATTACTGAAATGAATGTCAGCCACGTGCCTGAAGATCGTCATCGTGATGGTCTTGTGCTCGAAATGATGCTTTCTGAAAACATCGCACTTCAAACTTACTACAAAGAACCACTTAGCAAAAATGGTGTTTTGAATTACAATCAAATTAATTCCTATGCCCGCAAGTTGATGGAAGAATTTGATGTTCGTGCAGCTAACGAGATTGTGCCAGCAAGTGCTCTATCAGGAGGAAATCAACAAAAAGCCATTATTGCTCGTGAAGTTGATCGGAATCCAGATTTGTTGATCGTTAGCCAACCGACACGTGGATTGGACGTTGGTGCGATTGAGTACATCCATAAACGTTTGATTGGTGAACGTGATAAAGGGAAAGCCGTCCTCGTAGTCAGCTTCGAATTAGATGAAATTCTAAATCTATCCGACCGGATTGCTGTTATTCATGATGGAAAAATCCAAGGTATTGTGAAGCCATCTGAGACCAACAAACAAGAGCTTGGTATTCTTATGGCTGGTGGAGAAATCAAGGAGGCTTCAAATGAATAAAAATACAAGACAAATTGCTATTCCTTTTATTTCTGTAATCCTAGGAATCGTCCTCGGAGCCATTATCATGTGGATCTTTGGTTATGATGCTCTTTGGGGTTATGAAGAACTCTTCAAGACAGCTTTTGGTTCCATTAAAAATGTGGGTGAAATTTTCCGTACTATGGGGCCGCTGATCTTGATCGCTCTCGGATTTGCGGTAGCCAGTCGAGCTGGATTTTTCAATGTTGGCTTACCAGGACAAGCCTTGGCTGGTTGGATCGCGGCAGTATGGTTCGCTTTGTCCTTCCCAGATATTCCGCGTATCCTGATGATTCCTTTGACGGTCCTTGTGGCTGCAATTGCCGGTGGTCTCATTGGTTTAATTCCAGGACTTCTGCGAGCATTTTTGGGGACGAGTGAAGTCATCGTTACTATTATGATGAACTACATCGTACTGTTTGCTGGAAATGAAATTATCCGGAACTTCCCTAAAAAGTTCATGGTCGATTCTGAATCCAGTATTACAGTTGGGGCAAATGCAAGTTATCGTTTAGGCTTTCTGACGGAATTGACTAAGTCACGGATGAATATCGGTATCTTTATCGCCTTGATTGCTGTTGCAGTTATTTGGTTCATTATTAAGAAAACAACACTTGGTTTTGAAATCCGTTCCGTTGGTCTCAACCCGAATGCTTCAGACTATGCAGGGATGTCAGCTAAACGTACCATCATCCTTTCCATGGTGATTTCAGGTGCCCTTTGTGGGATTGGAGGAGCTGTAGAAGGGATTGGTACCTTCCAGAACGTTTATGTTCAAGCTGGTTCCTTGGCTATTGGATTTAATGGGATGGCGGTGGCCCTCCTTGCTAGCAATTCTCCTATCGGGATTGTCTTTGCGGCCTTCTTGCTTGGTACCCTGCAAACAGGTGCGCCAGGTATGACCACAGCGACCATTCCACCAGAACTTGTCAATATTGTGACAGCTTCGATTATCTTCTTTGTAAGTGCTCATTACATTATCGAAAAATACATCAAGCCTAAAAAACAAATGAAAGGAGTAGAGTAAGGATGAATACTGTTGCTATACTAACGATTCTTGTATCGAATATGCTGGTCTATGCTGCTCCCCTCATTTTCACTAGTATCGGAGGAGCCTACTCCGAACATGCTGGTGTCGTTAATGTCGGTTTGGAAGGTATCATGGTTATGGGAGCCTTCACTGGTGTCGTGTTTAACTTGACTTTTGCTGACTCTCTTGGTGGCATGACCATCTGGTTATCTCTCCTTGCAGGTGGTTTGGTTGGTCTTATTTTCTCTGCTATCCATGCTGTAGCTACTATCAACTTCCGTGCTGACCACGTGGTGAGTGGTACGGTATTGAACTTGTTGGCTCCTGCCTTAGCTGTCTTCTTGGTAAAAGCAATCTACGGAAAAGGTCAAACCAACAATATCGATTTGTCATTTGGTAAATTTGATTTTCCTTTCTTGTCTGATATCCCTGTTATTGGAGATATCTTCTTCAAGAATACAAGCTTAATGGGATATGTCGCGATTGGATTTTCATTTGTAGCCTGGTTTATCATGTTTAAAACGAAGTTCGGTCTTCGCCTTCGCTCAGTTGGTGAACATCCACAAGCTGCGGATACCCTTGGGATTAATGTTTACCTCATGCGTTACTATGGTGTGCTCATCTCTGGATTTTTAGGAGGAGTTGGGGGTGCCTTGTATGCACAATCTGCTTCTGTTAATTTCTCTGCAACTACCATTGTAGGACCTGGATTTATCGCCCTAGCGGCTATGATCTTTGGTAAATGGAACCCAATCGGTGCCATGTTATCCAGTCTATTCTTTGGTCTTTCACAAGCCTTGGCGGTTGTGTCTACGCAGATTCCTTTCCTTGCCCATATTCCAGGAGTCTACCTCCGTATTGCGCCGTATGTATTGACCATCATCGTCCTAGCAGCCTTCTTTGGTAAGTCGGTTGCACCAAAAGCAGATGGTGTGAACTACATCAAGTCTAAGTAAAAGCCTCCTTTATGGAAAAAGAAAGCACGAGTCGCTCGAACTCGTGCTTTTTGTATGCTTATGGATTGGTTTGCATTTCTGCAAGTAGGTTTTCGGCCGTCGTAGTAGGCAAGATACGCAGACGATTTAGCGAGTAGAGGCCATCATCTAAACTAGCTAGTCCATTGTTGGTCGTCAAGCCCATTTTGTAGCCATTGGTTTTTGCTAGATCCATGGTGACGTCAGAGTAGCGACCAGCGGGGTAGACAATGGTGGTCGTGGTTTGATTGAGTTTCTTGTCTAATACTTGTTTGGAATTGGCTAGTTCAGCTTTTTGAGTGGCAGTATCTGATTGGGCCAAATCTGGGTGGGATACCGTATGGCTCTCAAAAGTAAGGCCTTGTGCTTTCATTTCTTTGATTTGATCAAAGGTTAGAACGCTTGGTTTTTCCTTTTCAGAAAATGAAGTAATGATATTATTGGTTGCGGTCATTTGGTATTTTTTTAGGAGTGGATAGACTATGGTATAAAAGTCTGAAATTCCATCATCGAACGTCAACCAAACGACTTTGCCACCTTCAGGCAGTTCATTTTTTGTAAGTGCGCGATAAGCTTCTTCAGGCGTCAGGGTGTAGTAACCGGCCCCTTTTAAGGCTTTGAGATGACTCTCGAAGGTTTCTGGTGCTACAATGAGGTTGGCATTGGCCTCTTCCGAAGGGGCCATCGTGTGAACAGCGTGGTACATGAGAATTGGGATTTTCACAGGTTGCTCTTGTTTTACCCATTTGGTAGTAGAACCTTGCTGTTTCATCGTCTGACTTGTATTTGTTTCTTGCTTGTCAGCAACGGGAGTACTAGCAGCTCGTTTTAATAGAAGAAAGCCTAAAATGAAGATGCAGGATAGCAGAAAAGCATTTAAAATAAGTAGTAAGCGTATTTTCTTTGGGACACGTCTTTTTCGGTGATTCATAGAGACCCCTTTCTAATTCATTATCATTATATCATAGGGGCAGGAAATCTTTTCAAGACAAAGTTACAAATGGACTAAAATTTTGGGAAATCTCCTTGATTTTTGAAGGAATGGCTTGCTAGTACGTTTAGTGAGAAGATTTAAATCTGAGAAAGTGGAGTTCTTGTAGAGGAAGAAGGCCATAGAACTAGTCAGAAGGGGCTAGTTTTTGATATAATAGACTATATTAGATGTTTAAGGAGACCAACATGTCTGTAAAAATTGCCTTACTAGGATTTGGTACTGTTGCCAGTGGCGTACCATTTTTATTAAAAGAAAACCATGAAAAGATCAGCCAAGCTGCTCAGTCTGAAATTGAAGTAGCTAAAGTTCTTGTCAAGGATGAAGAAGAGAAAGCCCGCTTATTAGCTGCTGGTCATGACTATAACTTTGTGACCAATGTTGATGAGATCATTGAAGACAAAGACATTGCCATCGTGGTTGAATTGATGGGTCGAATTGAGCCAGCTAAGACCTTTATTACACGAGCTCTTCAAGCTGGAAAACATGTCGTAACAGCTAATAAAGATTTGCTTGCGGTTCATGGAGCTGAGTTGATTGCGATCGCCAAAGAGCATGGCGTTGCCCTCTATTATGAAGCAGCAGTAGCTGGAGGTATTCCAATCCTTCGTACCTTGGTGAATTCTTTGGCTTCTGACAAGGTGACCAAAGTTCTCGGTGTGGTCAATGGTACTTCTAACTTCATGATGACCAAAATGGTCGAAGAAGGTTGGACTTATGAAGATGCTTTAGCAGAAGCGCAACGACTTGGTTACGCTGAAAGTGACCCGACCAATGACGTTGAAGGGATCGATGCTGCTTATAAGATGGTGATTTTGAGCCAATTTGCCTTTGGGATGAACATCCAATTTGACCAAGTAGGGCACAAAGGGATCAGTCAAATCACTCCTCAGGATGTCTCAGTAGCTCAAAGTCTTGGTTATGTGATCAAGTTGGTCGGCTCCATTGTTGAAACAGAGTCAGGAATCGCAGCAGAAGTGACACCAACCTTCCTCCCAAAAGAACATCCACTTGCTAGCGTGAACGACGTCATGAATGCGGTCTATGTGGAATCGATCGGGATTGGTGAGTCTATGTACTATGGTCCTGGTGCAGGTCAAAAACCAACAGCCACTAGTGTAGTCGCTGACATTATTCGCATTGTTCGTCGCCTCAATGAGGGAACAATTGGAAAAGCCTTTAACGAATACAGCCGTCCTGTGCAATTGGCTAAACCAGAAGATGTGAAGAGTGATTATTACTTCTCTATTCAAACTCCAGATATGAAGGGACAATTGCTCAAGTTGGCACAAATTTTCAACCAAGAAGATGTTTCCTTTAAGCAGGTTCTTCAAGCAGGTGCTAAAGATTCTGTGGCTCGTGTTGTGATTATCACTCACCAATTGAATCAAACACAATTGCACCACATCATTGAGAAAATTGATGCTGAAGCTGACTTTACCTTGTTGAATACCTTTAAAGTATTGGGAGAATAAGATGAGAATTACAGTACCAGCGACTAGTGCCAATGTAGGGCCAGGATTTGATTCTGTTGGGATCGCTGTTTCTAAGTATTTGACCATTGATGTGCTAGAAGCGCAAGAAAACTGGTGGATTGAACACGATTTAGGAGAGGAGATTCCAAGCGATGAAGAGAATCTCTTGCTTCAAACTGCTCTCCAAGTCGCATCCGATTTGCCTCCTCATCGTCTCAAGATGACTAGTGAAGTGCCTTTGGCGCGTGGTCTTGGTTCCTCTAGCTCTGTTATTGTAGCGGGGATTGAGTTGGCTAATCAACTGGGCAACTTATGTCTTAGCGATGAAGAAAAACTAGAGATCGCGACAAAAATCGAAGGTCATCCGGACAATGTAGCGCCAGCTATTTTTGGAAATCTGGTCGTAGCAAGCTATGTGGATCAGGAGACCCATCATTTGGTTCTTCCATTTCCTGAGTGTGCACTAGTGGCCTTTGTTCCGAATTACGAACTCAAAACCAGCGATAGCCGAAATGTCCTTCCTAGTGAATGGTCTTATAAGGAAGCTGTGGCAGCCAGTTCGATTGCAAACGTGGCCATCGCTGCCCTTGCTAAGGGGGACTTAAGAGTCGCAGGAAAAGCCATCGAAGGCGATCGCTTCCATGAGCGCTACCGTCAACAACTAGTTGCAGAGTTCCCTCAGGTGAAAGAACTTGCGCATCAACATGAAGCTTATGCGACTTACCTTTCTGGTGCAGGTCCAACCATTATGACCATGCTCCCCGTTGAACATGCAGAAGCCTTTGCCAAAGACTTGGAGTCTAAGGCTTTAAATGGTCAGGTTTTCTCATTAAAGATTGACACAACTGGTGTGAAGGTAGAAGCTTAGTGAATCTTGATTCAAAGAAAAAAATGATTAGATAGGCTAAATTAGTCTATCTAATTTTATTTATCTATGATAAAATAGTTTTATAAATCATTTGTCTATCAAATTATTTTAGGATAATAAACAATTATTCAAAAGATAGATAGAAATGTAAAGGAGATTGTAATTCTAATGAAAGACTTTGAACGTCATCAACTTGCTACGGAACTTGGATTCCAGTATGATCCTCAAACCTCATCTATTTATGGTGAAAACTCTGGGTATTTCTTTTTAATGAGAGAGACAGACACAAAAAATGTCTTCACCATTGCTCTTTCTGTTTCTCGTGATGATGCGGAAGAAGCAGCGGCTCAATTGCATCAAATGGTCAAAGAATCTTCTGTTCTGAAGAGCGTTAGCCTCAACCAATATGTCACAACTTTCACTGTAAAAGCTGGGATGACCAAGGCAAAAACGATTGAGAACATTCACCAAGCCCTAACAGAAATCCTGCAATTTTTACAAACCAATGGTTTCTACACTGTATGTGGCTACTCTGGTGAAAAAGGTCCGGTTGGTCTCTACCAGATTGGAGATTCCCTCTTCTTGATGAATGAAGAAAACTATCAAATTGTGAGTTCCCAACTAAAAATTGAAACAGATTCATATAATAGTCAGAAAGAAAATGTCCTTCTTGGAACAGTCGGTGCCTTTATTGGTGCCATTATCGGAGGAGCTGTGACTCTTTTTATTGCCCGTCTCGGCTACGTAGCTTTTTATGCTGGTTTCATCCTTGGGATCTGTGTTGTCAAAGGCTATGAGATCTTAGGGAAGAAATTTAGCAAACTTGGTGCAGTTATTTCTAGTATCCTCTTGTTGGTGACTGTTGTTCTCGTTCACCAATTTGACTATGCCTTAGAAGCAGTTAAACAGCTTGGACTCGACTTTAGTGATGGATTTGATTTGATCAATTCCCTTGTTCTAAATGGTGAAGCACCTGATAAATACTTCTTTAACTTCTTTATGTTGGCAGTCTTTACCATTATTGGGGGTGGGGTTGCCATTGGCTCAGCCTTGTCCACTCAAGAAACACGTGGCATTGCGCGTAAGATTGGCTAATTTAATAAACCCTTGTTTAAAAAAATTAAAACAGAAGTGGTCTTTTGGCTGTTTCTGTTTTTTTACTTCTTAGTCGAAAAGTAGGCTGGTTTTTGTTATAATGGATAAGATAACGTTTAGAAGAGAGTTGTGAGATGGAAATCTTAAAGCAAATCAAAGAGGAGTTGGCTGGCATTGAGATTTTGTTCAATGAGCCACTCAAGCAATATACCTATACCAAGGTTGGAGGGGCTGCAGACTATTTGGCCTTTCCTCGCAATCAATATGAATTAAAACGAATTGTCACCTTTGCCAATGCTCATGAAATTCCTTGGATGGTCTTGGGGAATTCTTCGAATATTATCGTCCGTGACGGTGGGATTGAAGGTTTTGTGATCATGTTTGATCATTTCCATGATGTCCGTGTCAATGGGTACGTGATTGAAGCAGAGGCAGGTGCTAAGCTGATCGATGTGACTCACGTAGCCCGCTACCATAGCTTGACAGGCTTCGAATTTGCTTGTGGGATTCCTGGTAGCATTGGGGGTGCTGTTTACATGAATGCTGGTGCCTATGGTGGCGAGATTGCCCATATTCTCCAATCTTGTAAGATCTTGACGCCAGAGGGTGAAATAAAAACCCTATCCGCAAGTGATTTGGCCTTTGGTTATCGCCATTCCAAGATCCAAGAGACAGGAGATGTGGTGATTGCTGCTAAGTTTGCCTTAGCACCTGGCAACTATGATCAGATCAATCAAGAAATGGCGCGCTTGACTCATTTGCGAGAGCTGAAACAACCTCTCGAATACCCGTCTTGTGGCTCTGTTTTCAAACGTCCAGTCGGTCACTTTGCAGGACAGTTGATCAGTGAGGCAGGATTGAAGGGACACCGGATTGGTGGTGTAGAGGTTTCTGAAAAGCATGCTGGCTTTATGATCAATGTCGATCATGGGACTGCCAAAGATTATGAAGACTTGATTGCTCATGTCATCGCGACAGTTGAAAAATCGACTGGTGTGACCTTGGAGCGGGAAGTCCGTATTATTGGGAAAGATTAACGGTTCGAGATGGAATAGGGGCTACTCTTGGGTAGACCCTTCCTACTTTAGAAGGGGGGTGAGTGCCTATCGATACCGAAAATAGGTGGGGCAGTCTTATAAGTCCCCGAGAGGTGTTGGTGGCCTGACGGGTATTCTCGTCAGCCTATGAGACTAGTGGTTGGTCTCAGATGGAAACGCATGAAAAAGAAGGAATTTATGTGAATTGAAAAAACCAATTATTGAGTTTAGAAATGTCTCAAAAGTATTTGAAGACAGCGATACAGTGGTTCTCAAAGATATCAACTTTGAGTTGGAAGAAGGGAAATTCTATACCCTCCTCGGTGCTTCAGGATCTGGTAAATCGACGATTTTGAACATTATTGCCGGTTTGTTAGACGCCTCGACAGGGGATGTCCTCTTGGATGGTGTTCGGATCAATGATTTACCGACTAACAAACGGGATGTCCATACCGTCTTCCAGTCCTACGCTCTTTTCCCACACATGAATGTGTTTGAGAATGTTGCCTTCCCTCTTCGTTTGAAGAAGCTAGACAAGGCGGAAATTCAAAGACGAGTGACTGAAGTCCTTAAGATGGTGCAATTAGGAGGATTTGAGAAACGCTCCATCCAGAAACTTTCTGGCGGTCAACGCCAGCGGGTGGCCATTGCACGAGCGATTATCAATGAACCGCGAGTGGTCCTTTTGGATGAGCCCTTGTCTGCCCTCGATTTGAAGTTGCGGACAGACATGCAGTATGAGCTTCGTGAATTGCAACAACGCTTGGGCATTACCTTTGTTTTTGTTACCCATGACCAGGAAGAAGCGCTTGCTATGAGTGACTGGATCTTCGTCATGAACGAAGGAGAAATTGTCCAATCAGGAACACCAGTCGATATCTACGATGAGCCGATCAACCATTTCGTTGCGACCTTTATCGGTGAGTCCAACATCCTTCCAGGGATCATGATCGAAGACTACCTAGTAGAATTCAACGGTAAACGCTTTGAGTCAGTCGATGGAGGGATGAGACCAAACGAACCGGTCGAAGTTGTGATTCGCCCTGAAGATTTGCAAATCACACTGCCCGAAGAAGGCAAGCTCCAGGTGAAAGTGGATACCCAACTTTTCCGTGGGGTACACTATGAGATCATCGCCTATGATGAATTGGGCAATGAGTGGATGATTCACTCAACGCGTAAGGCAATCGTAGGTGAAGAAATCGGTCTGGACTTTGAACCAGAAGATATCCACGTCATGCGTCTCAATGAAACGGAAGAAGAGTTCGATGCACGGATCGAAGAGTACGTAGAAGTGGAAGAGCAAGAAGCCGGATTGATCAATGCCATCGAGGAGGAAAGAGATGAAGAAAACAACCTCTAACCTC
This sequence comes from Streptococcus sp. AM28-20, assembly GCF_003603595.1. Lineage (NCBI taxonomy): Bacteria > Bacillati > Bacillota > Bacilli > Lactobacillales > Streptococcaceae > Streptococcus > Streptococcus sp. AM28-20. Next base: position 802,067 of record NZ_QTNK01000001.1, on the reverse strand, counting down.
TTTGTGGTTCCCTATTTTCTCTGGATCCTCCTCTTTGTCTTGGCTCCTGTAGCCTTGATTATTTGGCAATCCTTTGTTAATGTCCAGGGACAGGGTTCCTTAGAGAATTACCAAACCTTTTTTACAGCGCAGAATTGGACCTACCTCAAGATGAGCTTCAACTCCATTCTCTATGCTGGGATCGTTACCTTTGTGACGCTCTTGATTTCTTACCCGACAGCTTATTTTTTGACCCAGCTCAAGCATCGTCAGCTCTGGCTCATGCTCATCGTCCTTCCGACCTGGGTTAACCTCTTGCTCAAGGCTTATGCCTTTATCGGGATCTTTGGTCAAGGGGGATCTATTAACCAATTCTTGAGCTTTATCGGGATTGGTCCTCAACAGATCCTCTTTACGGACTTTTCTTTCATCTTTGTCGCTAGTTACATTGAGTTGCCCTTTATGATCCTTCCTATCTTCAATGTCTTAGATGATTTGGATCCAAATCTCATCAATGCTAGCTATGACCTAGGAGCTAATAAGTGGGATACCTTCCGTCGGGTTGTCTTCCCGCTGTCTATGAACGGGGTTCGCTCTGGAGTCCAATCGGTCTTTATTCCAAGTTTGAGTCTCTTCATGTTGACGCGTTTGATCGGAGGAAACCGGGTGATTACTCTGGGGACTGCCATCGAGCAGCATTTCCTCACGACACAAAACTGGGGAATGGGATCAACCATTGGAGTGGTCTTGATCCTTGCTATGCTCTTAGTCATGTGGGTAACGAGAGAAAGGAGTGAACGATGAAAAAGATTTCACGTATCTATTTAGGATTGGTTTTCCTACTCCTTTATCTGCCAATCTTTTACTTGATTGCCTATGCCTTTAATGCTGGTGGGGATATGAATGCTTTTACTGGTTTTACCATGGAGCATTTCCAAAGTCTCTTTGAGGATACGCGTCTTATGTTGATCCTCTCACAGACCTTCCTCTTGGCTTTCTTGTCAGCCTTGATTGCGACCATTATTGGGACCTTTGGGGCGATCTATATTTACCAATCTAAGAAGAAGTTTGAAGGACCGTTTTTGTCCATCAATAACATCCTTATGGTGGCACCTGACGTTATGATCGGGGCTAGCTTCCTGATCCTCTTTACGACGATCAAGTTCCAGCTTGGCTTTGCCTCTGTCTTGATGAGTCACGTAGCCTTCTCTATTCCAATCGTGGTCTTGATGGTCTTGCCACGCTTGAAGGAAATGAACCGTGATATGATCAATGCGGCCTATGACCTAGGAGCTACTCAGGTGCAGATGTTGAAAGAAATCATGCTTCCTTATTTGACACCTGCGATCATTGCCGGTTACTTCATGGCCTTTACCTATTCCTTGGATGACTTTGCGGTGACCTTCTTTGTCACAGGAAATGGCTTTACGACCTTGTCTGTTGAGATCTACTCACGGGCTCGCCAAGGGATTTCGTTGAATATCAATGCCCTTTCTGCCCTGGTCTTCCTCTTCAGTATTTTACTGGTGGTCGGCTATTACTTCATCACTAGAGAGAAGGAGGAGACAGTATGAAAAAACTCTATTCATTCTTGCTAGGCATTATCGTGGTGATTCTCGTATTAGCGGGACTAAGTGCCCGTCTTGAAGCCAAGACTAATCCAAAAGACAGTGATAAGCTGGTCATCTACAACTGGGGAGATTATATCGATCCAGAATTGCTCAAGGAATTTACCAAGGAAACAGGCATTCAAGTCCAATACAATACCTTTGATTCCAATGAAGCTATGTACACCAAGATCAAGCAAGGGGGGACAGCATACGATATTGCCATTCCAAGTGAGTACATGATCGCTAAGATGATGGACGAAAACTTGCTTGAAAAGTTGGATAAGTCTAAATTGAAAGGCTTGGACAATATCGACCCACGCTTCTTGGACTTAGACTTCGACCCAGACAATCAGTACTCAGTTCCTTATTTCTGGGGGACCCTTGGTATCATCTACAATAGCAAGATGGTTGATAAGGCGCCTGAGCACTGGGAGGATCTATGGAGACCAGAGTACAAGAATGATATCATGATGTACGATGGGGCGCGTGAGGTCATGGGGATTGGACTTAATAGCTTAGGTTATAGTCTCAACTCCAAGGATCCTCAGCAACTCCAAGAAGCTGTGGATAAGCTTTATACCTTGATGCCTAATATCAAGGCCCTTGTAGCCGATGAAATGAAAGGCTACATGATCCAAAATAATGCAGCCATTGGGGTGACTTTCTCCGGTGAAGCCAGTCAAATGCTGGAAGCCAATGAGGACCTCCGCTACGTCGTCCCATCAGAAGCCAGCAACCTTTGGTTTGATAATATCGTTATTCCAAAGACGGTGAAGAATAAAGAAGCAGCCTATGCCTTTATCAACTTTATGCTTCGCCCAGAAAATGCTTATAAGAATGCTCTCTATGTCGGTTATTCCACACCGAATAAAGAAGCTAAGAAGATGCTACCAAAAGAGGTCCAAGAAGACCAAGCCTTCTACCCAAGTGATGACACGCTAAAGAACTTAGAAGTCTACGAACAACTTGGCAAGAAGTGGTTAGGCGTTTATAACGACCTCTACCTACAAGTGAAGATGTATCGGAAGTAGGAGAGCATTTCTATAAAAGCTAAAGCAAGTTTCTAGCGGTTAAAAACCGGATTGGAACTTGCTTATTTGTGTGAATAGAGGGTATGGGCTTGTTTTAATACTGTTTAGGTTTGAGAAAATTCTTAATGTTTATTAATAAACTAGAAGAAAGGTCAATTCTGTGATAGAATAGTATTATTAATAATGATTGGAGTTAGTTTTGACACTATCAGTTGTAGTCCCGTGTTTTAACGAAGAAGAATCGATTCCATTGTTTTATAGGGAAATGGAACGTGTTCGGATGGAGATGGGAGAAAAGTTTGAATATATTTTTATAAATGATGGCTCTTCAGATGCTACGCTATCCGTTCTTCGAAAGCTACATGTTACAGATTCAAATGTGCATTACCTTTCTTTTTCTCGGAATTTTGGGAAAGAAGCAGCACTCTATGCTGGACTTGAGCGTGCTAGTGGTGAATATGTGACCGTCATGGATGTGGATCTGCAGGATCCTCCTGAATTACTGGTTCAAATGAAGCAAAAATTGGATGAAAATTCAGAATTGGACTGTGTCGGAACCCGACGCGTAACCCGTGATGGTGAACCACCGATTCGTTCCTTCTTTGCACGGATGTTTTATAAATTGATCAATCATATCAGTCAAGTAGAAATGGTTGACGGAGCGCGTGATTTCCGTTTGATGCGTCGCCCAATGGTTGATGCCATTATGGAGTTATCGGAGTACAATCGTTTTTCAAAAGGGATTTTTGCTTGGGTAGGTTTTGAGACAGAATACCTCGAATATAAAAATGTAGAGCGCGTGGCAGGAGAGACATCTTGGAATTTTTGGTCCCTCTTTAAATACTCGATCGAAGGGATTGTCAATTTCTCGGATGCCCCACTAAACATTGCCTTTATTGGTGGACTTTTATCTTGGATCTTGGCCTTTATCATGGTGATTCTGATCGTAATCCGGACCTTAGTCTTTGGGGATCCCACTTCTGGATGGCCATCTCTCATGACAGTGATTCTTTTTCTAGGAGGATTCCAATTACTAACTATTGGGATTTTAGGGAAATATATCGGTAAGATCTTCATGGAGACTAAGAAACGTCCAATCTATGTCATCAAAGAGAAAAGTGAGTAAAAAGCAGAAAACTTCTGCTTTTTTTGCTATAATGATAGGGAAAAAGCATATGAAAGGAATTTAACATGATTTTAATTACAGGAGCAAATGGTCAACTTGGAACTGAACTTCGCCATTTGTTGGATGAACGAAATGAAGAATATGTAGCCGTTGATGTAGCTGAAATGGATATCACAAATGCAGAGAAAGTAAATGAGGTCTTTGCTGAAGTAAAACCAACCTTGGTCTATCACTGTGCTGCCTACACAGCTGTTGATGCTGCTGAGGATGAAGGTAAAGAACTTGACTATGCTATCAACGTGACTGGTACTGAAAATGTCGCTAAGGCTGCCGAAAAACATGGGGCTACCTTAGTCTATATCTCTACGGACTACGTGTTTGATGGCAATAAGCCAGTGGGACAAGAATGGGAAGTAGACGATCAACCGGATCCCCAAACAGAGTACGGTCGTACCAAACGTATGGGAGAAGAATTGGTTGAGAAGTATGTATCTAACTTCTATATCATCCGTACAGCTTGGGTATTTGGAAACTACGGCAAGAACTTTGTCTTCACCATGCAAAACCTTGCGAAGACTCATAAGACTTTGACTGTCGTCAACGACCAACATGGTCGTCCAACCTGGACACGGACTTTGGCTGAGTTTATGACTTATTTAGCTGAAAACCGTAAAGAATATGGTTACTACCACTTGTCTAACGATGCGAAAGAAGATACAACTTGGTATGACTTTGCAGTTGAGATTCTCAAAGATACTGATGTTGAAGTGAAACCAGTGGATTCTAGCCAGTTCCCAGCGAAAGCAAAACGCCCGTTTAACTCAACAATGAGTTTGGCTAAGGCAAAGGCTACAGGGTTCGTCATTCCAACTTGGCAAGATGCCTTGAAAGAGTTCTATAAACAAGAAGTGAAATAATTAAAATGGAAAGATGGTACGAAGCCATCTTTTCATTCAGTAGTACAATAAGGAGAGTTATGAAAGAGCGAAAACTAAATATAGATATACTAAAATGTATTGCAATAGTATTTGTAGTAGCTGTGCATTTTTTTCTTCACACCAATTATTATGGTCGTTCCTATACATTTAAAAGTATTTTTTTATCATCTTTTATTTGGATGATTTTTATGACCTGTGTTCCCTTATTTATTATGACTACAGGTTATTTAATGAAAGATAAGACCTATAGTAAATCTTACTTTATAAAATTACTACCAGTAATTGGAATATACTGTCTTGCAGCTTCTATCTATACTTTTTTCGACGTTAGAGTTATTAATTTAGAATATTTTTGGAAGTTACTAGTTAACATATTTTCCTTTAGCCACTATGCATGGTACGTAAATATGTATATTGGGTTATATCTAATGATTCCATTTTTAAACGCAGGTTTCAAATCTTTTAATAATCGTAGAAGTCAAGCTATTGCATTAGGTGTTCTAGTACTATTAACTGTTATCCCAGCTACTCTTTCATTGTTTAATAACAACGAACAATATAGAATTATTTTATCTCACCTAATTCCTGATTATTGGAAGGGACTCTGGCCTATTACATATTATCTTGTAGGTGCTCATATTGCTTCTTTTAAGAAGAAGTCGTCTATTAAAGAAATTGTCTTAGTCATTATAGTTCTTGATGTTTTAAGCGTTTTGGGATTATCAGTAATATCAGAATCTAGTTTTGGGATAGAATACGGTGTTCTTCCAGTTTTTCTACTATCTTCGTTAATCTTTTATTCTGTTATTCAATTAAAAGTCGTTATTAAAAATGAGTGGTTGCAAAGAGTTATTCTATTCATCTCTAAGAATACTCTTCCTATTTACTTATTGTCGGTGATCGGAGATTTATATTGGTATCCAAAAATGATAGCGAAATGGGGGGATTTTGCAAGTATTTTACCGAAATTCCCTTTGATTGTTTTCTTTTTGTTATGCCAATCTCTTTTTATCACCTATATCATAACTGGAGTTTTAAAATTCGTTAAAAATATAATCATTGAGCTTAAAAGAAGTAATTAACCAATGTATTTTAAAATTAATGGGATTTTTTAATATATTCAAATTGTAACTATGTCCACTATACTTAGATATTGTAAAATAGACAATAAATGAAGAAAGTAAGGTTATTGTTTCTCAATTAGAGTGAAACAATAATCTTTTTTTCTTTTTAAAAATATCATACATTGTAGCGCTTAATTTAAATTAATGAAATAATAAATATATTATCCTTAAAGCCATTGTAAATTAGTATTTTTACTAGTCATAATACAGGAAGTATATCAGAGCCTCCTCACTTTTTTATTGTCTTTATGGTATAATTAATAGAATATGCTTATAGAAAGTGAGTAGTCAAACTTGAAAAAAGTAACTGCCCAAAAGGTGTTTTTCTGGAATATTTTAGGAAGTCTGTCTTCAGCAGCTGTTTCAGTTATACTTCTTTTTATTGTTACACGTGCTTTAAATAGTGCTTCAGCGGATATCTATAGTTTTGCCTATGCAATTGCGAATCTCTTTGTTATTGTAGCAAGTTTTCAAGTTAGAGATTTCCAAGCGACAGATATAAGAGAGAAGTATTCTTTTGATACTTATTTCGTCACAAGAATCATTTCTAATGTTGCAATGGTTCTTCTTTTAGTGGCTTATTTAATTTTGAATACAAATACTCACTCAAATCTTGGAATAATATTTTGGGTATCTTTTTTCCGAGTTAGTGAAGCCTTATCAGATGTCTTTCAAGGATTATTTCAGCAGAAAGAACGTTTGGATATTGCTGGGAAATCACTTTTTCTGAGAAATACCATTTCCACATTTGTTTTTGCTTTAACGTTATTCCTCTCTAAAAACCTATTGTGGTCTGTGGTAGCACAAACTATCATTTCATTTGTTTTTATTACTCTTTTCGATTACCCATATTCAAAAGTCTTCCATCGCTTAAATCTTAAGAGTGTTAGGCCGAGTAATGTTATAAGTGTATTGAAAGATTGTTCACCTTTATTTATTAATGCTTTTTTGTTGGTCTCAATTTACAATCAGCCTAAATATGCTTTGAATGATATATTTAATCAAGGTTTGATTGGAAATGGTGTCCAGCGAGATTTTAGTATTTTGTTTACACCAATATTTGCAATGAATCTTATGATTGTATTTCTTAGGCCAATGATCACGCAACTCGCTGTCTTCTTGGAAGAAAAGAAAATATCACATTTTGTAACATACAAAAATAATCTCTTCAAGATTCTATTTGGTGCGTGTACCTTCATTTTCCTTTTAGGTGTCTTTCTTGCGATTCCAGTTTTAAATATTGTATATGGGACAGATCTAGGACAATATAAAACAAGTTTTATAGTATTGCTATTTGGGGGGATAGCAAGTACATTTTCAACTGTATGTGATAACATTTTAACAGTATTCCGGAAGCAACGCTATTTGGTAATTTCATTTATAGTAGGGTATATTGTGTCTCTCTTAACTGCTAAACCCTTAGTATCAAAATTTGAAATCTTTGGAGCCTCTCTATCATTTCTTTGCTCAATGGTAGCCTGGTTAGTAGCTTCATTAGTCATCTATTTTATAACGAATCCATACACTTTTATTAGAAAGAATAAGTAAAATGAAATTTTCAATTGTAGTAGCTGCCTATAATGTGGCAGAGTATATAGAAGAATGTGTTTATAGTCTTGCAGATCAAAATTTCCCTAATTCAGAATATGAAGTTCTTATTGTTGATGATGGTTCAACAGATGGTTTAACGAGTAAACTTTGTGATGAATTATCATCTAAATATGAAGTTGTTAGAACTATTCATCAAGAAAATGGTGGCTTATCCTCGGCAAGAAATACTGGGATAAAAGAATCTAAGGGAGATTATTTATTATTTGTTGATGGGGATGATTTTTGGAGTAATCCAGAATTTCTTAATACACTTTCGGAAAATATTGAAAACTATCGAAGTGATGTCATTGTACTTTCTTATAATAAATATTATGGATCAGACGATGGTGTTAAGGTTAGTTTCGATTTTATTCCTAATCAAGGTGATATCAATGATGAACTAGCTGAATTAGTTAAAAATGAGGTTTTAACTGCACCAGCGTGGAATAAATGCGTGAGAAGAAATTTGTTTAAACAAGGTTTAGATTTTCCTATTGGCTTTTTATCTGAGGATTGTTTATATTGCGCAGATCTATTAAAATTAATATCTTCTTATTCGATTGTGAATGTAGACTGCTATCAATATAGACAGAATCGCTTAGGAAGTATTACCAATATCATTAAAGAACAAAACGTGATTGATATTTTAAAGAGCATCGAAATTGGTTTGACTGATATTGACAAATTGAGTTCTAATGTTAAGTATGCATTGAATATTTATTTTGCGATTTCTTATATTTCAATCTTACCTTTTGTTAATCAATATTCTAGTCATCCTGAGATTCAACGTTTACTTAGAGAATATAAATTTCTTCTTAAATTTTCACATGAGATTGAGAATAGAGCCTTCAAATACACTGGTATGATGGCAAAAGTAATTGGACTAAGATTATCAATCAAGATGTTCCCATATTTGATGAAATTTTATAAAAAGATTTAATGCTTAATAGAAACATAGATAGAAAGTATAATATGTCTAATCCAACCGTTTCAGTAATTGTTCCTGTATATAACGCACAAGAGGGAATTAAACAATGTATGGATTCTCTTCTGAATCAATCATTTACAGATTTTGAGATTATTCTTTTAAATGATGGCTCTACAGATAATAGTTTAGAAGTTATTAAAAGGTATGCTGCTGCTAATGATTTTATCCGAGTAATTGATAAAGAAAATGAAGGAGTTGCTAAAACTAGAAATAAAGGAATACACCTAGCTAAGGGTGAGTATATCGTCTTTATTGATAATGATGACTTTGTTGATTTAGATTATTTAGAGCGTTTTTATAATGCAATAGATCAGGAACAACTAGATATTGTTCTTGGGGGGTATAAGCGTGTTAATCAGGAAATGAAGACACTTTTTAAGCAAGATTTAACACAATCTGAATGGTCTAAGTATATAGTCGTTGCACCTTGGGCACGTATTTATCGAACTTCATTTTTAATAGATAATAATATCGAGTTCTTTGATTATCCAATAGGTGAAGATGTTGTCTTTACTTTGACTGCTTACAATTTGACAGAAAAGGTTAAAATTATTGATTATAACGGCTATAATTGGTTTTTTAACGAGAAGAGTATCTCAAACACATCTCAAAGAGGATTTAATCCTAAAATAGATATTGTGTATTTCTTAAGTCACTTGCTTCAAGTTGCTGGTGATTCAAAATATATTCGCTATTTTATAAAGCGATATTACATTTGGTACCTACTCTTTTCTGGAAGAGCGGCTTCAAGTTCGTCATTTATGGATCAATATAGAAGAATTAAGCAATGGATTTCTAAAGAAAATATTGATTCAAATTTAACACCATTATCATCTGAGATAACTGGAGAAAGAATTCAAACAGTTATTTCGGTAATGGCATTTAGAACTTTAGAACATTTGAGATTAGTTTCACTGTTTTCGAGATTTTACTGTAAGGGAAAGGAGAAGTAGTTGAGAGTTTTAATGATAATTCCTGCCTACAATGAGGAGGAAAGCATTTTTGACACGGTAACGAGTATCGTGGATTACCGTAAAAAGGTTGATTTTGATTTGGACTATGTGGTTATCAATGACGGATCAACAGATAAGACAAAACAAATTCTGAAAGAGAATCATTTTAATGCTGTTAACCTTGTGATGAATCTTGGGATTGGTGGTGCGGTTCAAACAGGCTACAAATATGCACTTGAGCATGATTACGATGTTGCTGTTCAATTTGATGGTGATGGTCAGCATGATATCGAATCTTTGTCAGATTTGCTAGAACCAATTAGAAAAAACGAAGCAGACCTAGTTATTGGATCTCGGTTTGTTGGTGACGTCAAATCAGAATTTCAAACGACTTTTATGAGACGCTTTGGTATAGGAGTTATTTCTAACTTGATTAAGTGGACAACAGGTCAAAGAGTCTTAGACACAACTTCGGGATATCGATTAGCTGACAAAGTTGTGATCAAACAATTTGCTAAGCGTTACCCAATCAAATATCCAGAACCAGAGACCATTGTTCACATTTTGAAACGTAAATATAAGGTTGTAGAGAAGCCTGCTAATATGTTTGAACGAACAGGCGGAGTGTCATCCATCACTCCTATCAAGTCTATTCGTTACATGATTGAAGTATGTTCATCCATTTTAATCGCAGCCTTTATGAGGGAGAGTGAATAATGTCAGTATTATCTATCGTTATGTTGGTAGCTTCAATCTTTTTTCTTTATCTAGTCATCAGAAATATCAACAAAAATAATATCTTATTTGAACAGGCATTCATGTGGATTGTAATCAGTTTTGTCATGATTATTATTTCTATTTTTGATGTTATTCCTGGTTATTTTGCTAGGTTACTTGGATTTGCTTTGACATCGAATTTTTTGCTGTCACTTGCCATCTTTTTCTTGTTGGTCATCGCTTTTTTACAAACCATGACTTTATCTAAACAAAAAGAGCAGATAAAACATTTAGTTCAGGAATTATCTATTCTAAAAAGTCACGTAGAAACGAAAGAGGAGAATGATGAAGGATAATCATACTTGGGTGATTTGTGCATATGGAGAGAGTGAATACTTAGAAGCATGTATTCAATCATTGAAGCAACAAACTCTCCAATCACAGATTATCTGTTATAGTTCAACACCACTGAATTCAATCAAGGAACTTTGTCAGCGGTATGACATTCCATTTTATACGAAGCAAGGTGGCGGAATTGGCAAGGATTGGAATAATGCCTTGTCTTTTGTAGAGACAAAGTTTGCTACTATTGCCCATCAGGATGACTATTATGAGCCAGAATATGCTGAGAAAGTGTTATCTAAGATGGAAAAGCATCCAGATGTCTTAATTGGTTATTCTGATTATTTTGAAGAAAAAGATGGTCATAAAATTCCAGCTAATACGAATTTGAAGATCAAAAGCTTGATGTTAAAAACTATGGGGCTTTTTCCAGCAAGTCATTTCTGGCGCAACCGTGTAATGGCTTTTGGAAATCCGATTTGTTGTCCAGCGGTTACCTATAATCTCGAAAATTTGAAGAATTTCTACTTTGATGAAGGAATGAGAGTGAGTTTGGATTGGTACGCATGGTATAAGATTAGTGAGTATAAAGGTCGTTTTACTTATGTACCTGATAAGCTTATGTGCCACCGTATCCATGGAGAGTCTGAAACATCAAAAACCATTGCAGACAATACTCGTAGTAAAGAAGATCTATACATGTATCAACTCTTCTGGCCTAATTGGATCGCTAAGTTGCTGATGAGACAATATGTGAAGAGTCAACATTCGAATAATTAGTCTTTTATGTTTAGGGAGAAAAAATGAAAAACAGCAAGAGATTTTATTTATATATATTTATTATAGCTACATTGTATGCAATTCAATTTTATATTAATAATAAAATTACACCAGTTGGAGATCAAACAGCATTTTTGAATATGCAGAAGAATATCAATATAATTATCTCTATTTTGGAATTGACCGCTATTTTACATGGAGTAGCAGACTATTAATTGAATCGGCAACGCTTTTATTTTCTGTACATGAAAAACTATTTGTCATTGTGTCTACTTTGGCAACGTTTGTATTGCTATTGCCTAGTAGAAAGTTCTCAAAGGAACTTCCATGGCTTCCAGGTTTCTTATTATTCATCTGTATTCCAGCAAGTGAATTTTTGAGTGCAGGATCAATTCCAACTTATGTAAATTATATTTTTCCGGCTTCATTCTTGTTATTTTCTCTTTATTTTCGTTATTCCTCAAACCAGTGGGTAAAGATTACTAGTTTTGTGAGTTTTGTATTTGCTGTCATGCAAGAACAATTAGCAATCTATGCCTTTCTATGGATTGTTTTTGAACTTATTAGAGATTGGAAGATTAACAGTGACAGATACTGGAATATTCTATTTGTTGTGGTTGCTTCATTAGGGATCCTATCAGCGAAATTAGCTCCTGGAAATACAATAAGATTTATGAAAAATGTAGATTCTTGGTTTCCAAATTTTATTAATTTGAATAGTATTCAAAAAGTAGGACTAGGCATTTTAGAAACAGGAGATGGCCTGTTATCCGTCTCATTTGCATTTGTAATTTTATTTTTAATTGTATCGATAATTTTATCTATTTATAAAAATAAGTTTACTACTTTTATACTCTCTACAGTTGTGTTATTATCTGTACTAGGTCATAAGTTTGAATGGAGAAGTGTACTGTTCACACTTTCCGCTATTAGTAAAGTTGCTAGAGAAAGTGGAACATTTGAATTTAATTTCGTTTATTTTGGAGCAGTTCTATTCTATTTTGTTATATTGTTTATTTTACTGTTTATTATATGGAGCCTTTCAGATTCTACAGATAAGATTTGGCTATTCTATTTGTTTGTAATTGGTCTGTTGGGACGTATGGTTATTTCCTTTTCACCGACTTTGTATGCTTCAGGTACTAGGACTTATCTACCAATAATGTTAAGTATTTTTATAATAACTTGTAAGTTTATAAATGAAATTTATTTAATGATGAAGCATAGAGAAAATTATTAAAAGTAGATTCATTCTACTTTTTTTATTATCAATGTGTTTTTCCATTTTTTTTTAAAACTGTAGTATAATTAGTATTATACGTACTCTTTTAGAAGATTGAGATTATTATGTTTTTTGTGAATAAAAGTGTATCATAAATATTTAATTTATAAACTTTGATTTTTTTATTAGAATAAATACCGGAATGGATAGAAAAATGACTAAATTAATATCAGTAGTTGTAACATGTTACAACCATGAAAATTATATTGAACAATGTTTGCGAAGTATTTTTAACCAAACCTATCGAAACATTGAATTAATTGTTCTTGATGATGGTTCGACGGATAGTTCTAACCAAATTATCCGAGAGGTTTTGAAGGATTCACCTTTCGTTACGATATTTGAATCTCACAAAAATATTGGTGTTGTGAGAACAAGGAATAAAGGGCTCAATCTTTTAAATGGGGATTATTTTTTATTTGTAGATAGTGATGATTTCTTGGATGATAGATATGTAGAGGAATTATTTGATTGTGCGATTAATCATCAAGCGGATATAGTGTATTGTGATCTATTCAATTTTGAAAAAAATGAAGTCTACCTAAAAGCCCAAGAGTTTGAATTGCACAGCTTATTGGTATCAAATTATATTTCAAATTGTTCTTTAGTAAAAAAATCAATATTAAAGGGTATCTATTATGATGAAAAACTATCAGGGAAAAAACTTGAAGACTATGATTTTTTCTTGAACCTTATTATCAATAAAGGTGCTAAAGCAGTATATCAGCCAAATACCAAGCTTAATTATCGTGTTTTTGAGAAAGATTCGATTTCAAAAAGGGACTCTGTTCGCTACCATTATGAAATTTATCTTGAAGTTCTTGAGAAATATCTGGATAAGCTTCCACATGATATCTATCAAGCGGTTTGTGATAATTTATTGATTTTAGAGAATCGATTAGAAGACTTGATAAATCATCACAGTGAAGTAACGGATTATGTAAAGAGGTTGCAAAAAGAACGTGGTCAACTTGAACGAAGGAAGTATACACAAGCTAAGCAATTAGAAGATGCCCATAAAGAAATGGAGCTTATTAGAGGATCACTGTCATATCGTTTAGGGAACGCCCTTGTTACTCCTATAAAGACAGCTGGAGTAATTGCTAAGAATCCCAAAGCTATTAAAAATTATTTGAGGGCTTTAAAAGTCAAAGTTGTACAACTACGTCGTCGAATAACACCACTTAAGGTTCGTCAGTTACGCCGTCTCAGAAACAGTCAACGCTCTGCTTTATCATATAACGGTAAGAAAGCGCTAGTTTATGTTATTTTTGAGTCTGAAGCTCATCTTCAAGAATACAAGTTACGTTTCTTGCAAGCCTTGGTTCCATTGGTAGATGATGTTATTGTAGTTGTCAATGGACAACTTCACGATGATGATATTAATTGCCTTGAGAATTATGGTAGAGTTTTGACCCGTGACAATAAGGGTTATGATACTGCAGCCTTTAGAGAGGGTATCTTTGCCTTTGGTAAAGACAAGCTTAAGGATTACGATCAGCTTCTCTTGGTGAATGATACCAATATTGGTCCGATGAGAGATCTGTCTCAAGTATTCCAGGAAATGGCTGATAAGCGACTAGATTTCTGGGGAATTTCCTTTGGAGAAGAGCAAGAGGATGTTACTAAGGAGAATCCTTATGGCTATATTCCTAAGCATCTTCAATCTTATTTCCTAGTAATTGAAAAACTTATGCTAAATGATGATGCCTTTTATGAGTACTGGACGCATTTGACGGATACAGATTCTCGTGATAAGGCTATTGGTCGACATGAGACACGTTTTACCAAGCATTTTGCTGATTTGGGTTATCGTTTCGATGCAGTTGTGCAAGAATACGAAGATTCTGCTATGTATATTCACCCACTTAAGATGCTCAAAGCAGGTAGTCCTTTGGTCAAATACACAGCTCTGAAAAATTATGATGAAGACCAGTTCTTGTGGCAAGGTCTGGATCGTGATTCAGAAGTCCCTGACTTGTTAGAGTTTGTTGCAGAAGAAACGGATTACCCAGTGTCCATTTTGGAAGATATTGTGAATAAGTTTCAGGCTGTTCCACGTGATCAATATATTCTATTGATTGATGGGGTTGAAAATATTATTCCGCAATGTACCCGTTACCGTGTCTTGAATAAGGCGGAGCAATTACGTAAGCATGGTTTTGCAGTCAAGGTTGTTAATCTATCTGATTTCCAACTATCGATGGCTCAAAACGCGAGTCATATTATTATTTACCGTTCACCAGTTTCACCTGAACTTTTGCGTCTCTGTCATTTGGCAAAGGAATATGGAAAACCTGTCTTCTTTGATATTGATGATTTAGTATTTGATACGGTTTATACTGATCAATTAAGTTATACGCAAGGCTTGAATTCGGTTGAAAAAGGGAACTATGATGCAGGTGTTAGAAATTATGGCTATATGCTAAAAAATTGTGATGGTGCCATTACTTCGACGAATCAGTTGCAGGAGGAGTTGTATAAGTACCAAAGTAAGGTTTTACTTAATCGCAACTTGGCTTCTGATGACTTAATCGCTATCAGTAGTCAATATATTAAAGATTACTCTCAAATATCTGACATTGTTAAGATTGGTTATTTCTCTGGTTCAATTAGTCATAATGAAAATTTTGAATTGATTAAGCCAGCTATTAAGCAATTGCTTACAAAATATAGCAATGTACAATTACATATAGTCGGAATTCTTGATATCCCTCAAGATATGAAGCCCTTTGAAAATCAAATTGTAACTCACGATTATGTGGATTGGGACAAATTGCCTGCCTTGATTAGTGAGGTTGATATTAACCTGGCACCGCTTGTAAACTCTATTTTTAATCGTGCCAAATCTGAGATTAAGTGGATTGAAGCAGCCTTGGTGAAAGTACCTACAGTAGCGAGCAAGATAGGAGCTTTTTCGGATGCAATTATTGATGGTGAAACAGGGCTGTTAGCTACTGATGATGAGTGGTTTGACAAGCTTGAAGCCTTGGTTTTATCTACCGAACTAAGACAGGAAATTGCAGACGCCGCTTATCAGGATGTTCTTGAGAATTGTACCTTAAGCAAGAAAGATGAAATGGTGATTTATTTTGAACAGAATTAAACAAACAAAAATTGAAAATTTATTTTTCATATTAGCAACGATTTTTATTTTCTCATTTATGTTTGTGTTTCCGATCAATCGTGTTCCTGATGAAATGAATCATGCTCGTATGACTTGGGAAGTTTTACACAAACCAACTCTACAATCCTTTAAATGGATGAATGAGATTTCGAGTGATGCTCATGTAAACCCTTCTGACTATGAAAAGGTTCTTAATCAAAAACTTGATATGGAAAATGAACCTTATCAAGTCACTCTAAACCTTAAATCTCTTTCTTTCCTTCCTCAGTTGATTGGCATGACATTAGGAAGTTTGATAAAACCAACAGTTGGCATGATCATCTATATGGGTAGATTTTTTAATGCCTTAGCTTATATTATAGGTATCTTTTGTTTAATTAAATATTTTAAATATGGTAAATTAGCTCTTTTCTTTATTTCGTTACAACCAATAATGGTTCAACAAGCATCTTCTTTATCTTATGATGTAATGAATTATTTAGAAATCATGTTAGCAATTGGTTTTATAACGAATTTAGCATACAAAAAGACTTTTTCAAACAAAGACGGATTGTTATTGGTACCTATATCATTATTGCTTTTAGCAACTAAACCGAATAACTTTTTACTGCTATGTCTTATTCCGTTTATACCATTAAATTTTGAAGGTATATTTAGTTTTTTGAATACGCCTTTAAGAGTGATTAAACAGACTATTTCCAAATTTAAGTATGTGTTTTACTTAGTTCTATTGCTTGTAATCTTCTCTGTTCTATATTATCTAATGAGAGATAACGGTGGAGTCATCCACTACATTCGAGTGTTATCGAATACATTATTAAAGCAACACATGAATGGGGATTTAAATACTATTTTGACAATAGGTATGTTTGGTTATTTTGGGAATTTCACTATCCAGCTTCCATTATGGCTAATTTTTGTAAACATATGTATATTATTTCTTGTGTTTTTATCAAGCGAAGAATATTTCTTCACTAAAGATTTTGCAACTATTTCTTCTTTATTGTTCCCTATACAAGTGCTTGCAACAGTAACAGTCATGTATCTACAATGGACACCTATAGTGTTAGGAAATGGGGCGAATATTTCTGTTGGAAGTCAGGGAAGATATTTTACTCCATTTCTCATCTTATTTTTGCCTATAATTGCTAATTTAGGTAACTTAAAAATTAAACAACATAAGTTGATAACTATTACTGTAGTTACCTTATTATTCAATTATCTGATTTCTCTTTACTTATTAATTCCTTTTTATTGGGTATTTTAGGAGTTGTTATGACTAAAACAATTTTATTTATTTCACCTACTGGAACGATGGATAATGGTGCCGAAATTTCAATTTTTAATTTGATGAAATTTCTAGTTAGTAAAGGTTTTCGAGTCTTAAACGTCTTCCCTGATTATCGTGTACCAGTTCAAAAAACTTATTTGGAACAGATGAAGAAAGCTGAAATTCAAGCTTTTGGTATTCCAGCAGTTAAGTGGTGGTGGGAAGAAGCTCCGGGTGGATTACCTGGAACTCATAATCAGCGATTAGAAAGTTATAGGGATAATATTAAAAGAATTCGAGAAATTTTGAATCAGAACAAGGTTGATTTAGTTATTAGTAACACAGCTAATGTCTTCCAGGGGGCTTTGGCTGCAGCAGAGGAAAATATTCGCCATTTTTGGCTAATTCATGAATTTCCTGAGGGAGAATTTGGTTATTATAAAGAAAAACTTGATTTTATTGAATATTATTCTGATCAAATTTTTGCAGTATCTGGTGCTTTACAAAAGGAATTATCACAATTATTAACTGGTAAGAATATTTTAAGTTTTATACCATACTCTCAAATAAGTGGTACAAATTTAAAAAATTCTAGTTCTTATAGGATTATTCAGATTGGAAGAATAACTGAGAATAAGAATCAGTTGGAATTAATAAAAGCTTATCATAATTCAAATATTTCAAATGTTCCATTGATATTTATCGGTGCAGAAGATGAAGAATATGCAAAAAAATGTAAGAGTTATATCAAAAAAAATGACATTAAAAATATTCATTTTATAGGATTTCTTGAAAATCCTTGGGAGTTTTTAACTGATAAAGATATATGTGTATTTACATCTAAAATAGAAACGTTTGGAATGGTATATATTGAAGCACTAATAAATTGCATTCCAACAATTGTATCGAATAACAAAGGATATAGATCTGTTAAGGACCTATTTATACAAGGAGAAATGTACTGCTTGGGGGATATAGCTGATTTATCAAGACATATTTTAAATTTATTGACAAATTTTTCTAGGAAGAAAAATGAAATGGTACAAAATAAAGAAAATATAACAGCAATATATAATTTAGAAAATGCGTATAAGTATATTTTGAAACATGTAAATGAGGATGTAGAGGTTAGTGTAAAGGAAAGTGACAAATTTTTTAATCTTAAAGGTGTAAAATCATCTAAAATTAATATATTTAGAAATTTTATTAAAAACTTATTTGTATTAAAAAAGTTATAGAATGATTACAAATGAATACTGTCACTACAATTGATTATACAAGCTTTCTTTAAAATGATATAATTGAACAGACTGTAAATTGTTAGAAAGGGAATAATATGCAACACGTTTTTATTATCGGAAGTCGTGGGCTTCCGGCTCAATATGGCGGTTTTGAGACTTTTGTGGACCGATTGGTTTCCCATCAAGTGTCTCCAGCTATCCAGTACCATGTTGCCTGCCTTTCTAATGATCAAGCCTATCATCATTTTGACTACAAGGGTGTCGATTGTTTTACGATTAAAGCACCAAAACTTGGGCCAGCACGGGTCATTGCCTATGACATGATGGCCATCAACTATGCCTTGAAGTTCATCAAGAAGCAGGGAATTGAACAGCCGATTTTTTATGTTCTGGGCAATACAATTGGGGCTTTTGTGTCGCCTTTTGCACGCAAGATTCATAAGATGGGCGGTCAATTCTATATCAATCCAGATGGACTAGAGTGGAAGCGGGCCAAGTGGGCCAAACCGATCCAAGCTTATCTCAAGTATTCTGAAAAGATCATGTCACGCCACGCTGATTTGGTGATTTCTGACAACCCAGGGATTGAATCCTATATCAATGAAGCCTACCCTTGGTCTAAGACGACTTATATTGCCTATGGGACAGACTTGTCTCCAACAAGCTTGACCAGTCAGGATAAGAAAGTCAGAGAACTCTATCAGAAGTGGCAGACACAAGAGAAAAGCTATTACCTAATCTTGGGTCGCTTTGTTCCAGAAAACAATTACGAGACCGCCATTCGTGAATTTATGACCTCTTCTACCAAGCGGGATTTGGTGATCATTTGTAACCATGAAGGCAATCCCTATTTTGAAGAACTAAGGTCTCGAACAGGCTTTGACCAGGATCCACGCGTCAAGTTTGTAGGAACGGTCTATGATCAAGACCTGTTGAAGTATATCCGTAAAGAGGCTTTTGCCTATATCCATGGTCATGAAGTGGGCGGAACCAATCCGGGTCTCTTAGAGGCTCTCGCCCAGACGGATCTCAATTTGGTTTTAGGAGTCTCCTTTAACCAAACGGTCGCAAAGGATACAGCCCAATATTGGACCAAAGAGACAGGAGATTTAGCCCATTTAATTGATCAAGTCGATTCCCTAGAAGATGTATCTGAATGGGGTCGGCTTGCCAAAGCTAATATGAAGCAAAACTTTACCTGGGAAAAAATTGTAGGTGAGTACGAGGAATTATTCTTATCATGAAAGTAAATATCTTGTTGTCCACCTATAATGGTGAACAGTATCTAAAAGAGCAGGTCAAAAGTATCCAAGACCAGACTTATCAGGATTGGCAACTCTTGATCCGAGATGATGGGTCAACCGACGGTACGGTGGAGATTATTCAAGAGTTGATAGGCCAGGATGAGCGCATTCGCTTTATCAATCAAGATGCTATCGAAAATCTTGGTGTTATCAAGAGCTTCCACGCCCTCTTGAAATATGAAAAAGCAGATCTTTATTGCTTCAGTGACCAAGATGATGTCTGGCTTCCTGAAAAAATTGCTCTTCAAGTAGCAGAAGTGGCCAAGCACCCTCAAGAAGTGCCTTTGCTGGTCTACACAGATTTAAAAGTGGTCGATGAAAACTTGAACGTGCAACATGAGAGTATGATTCGCACCCAGTCTGATCATGCCAATACAGAACTGATTCAAGAGCTGACGGAAAATACGGTAACTGGTGGTGTAGCCATGATTAACCACGCGTTGGCTGACTTATGGACAGGTCAAGAAAAACATGCGCTTCTCATGCATGATTGGTATTTAGCATTACTAGCAACTGCCTTTGGAAAGTTGATCTATATCGATCAGCCGACAGAATTGTACCGGCAGCACAGTAGCAATGTTCTGGGTGCTCGTACACTTAGAAAACGGGTTAAAAACTGGGTTCGCCCTCATATTCTGTTTGCTAAGTATTGGAAGCTCATTGAATCCAGTCAAGAACAAGCAAAAAATTTATTGGATCTGCCAGTCAGCCCCCAAAATAAAGAAATTATTGAAAACTTTGTGACCATCATGGACGTTCCACTAAAAGAACGTCAGAGACGGATTCGTCAGTATGGTTATCGGAAGAACCGGGCTTTTCACACCTTTGTGTTTACCAGCTTGATTCTGACAAAGTTTGCATATCGAGGTAAAAAATAATGTTTGACGTTTTTAGTCAGAAAAATCGAATTTTATTACGAGAATTAATCAAAACAGATTTTAAATTACGCTATCAGGGCTCAGCTATTGGCTACCTTTGGTCAATTCTGAAACCCTTGATGATGTTTAGTATCATGTATGTGGTATTTGTTCGATTCTTAAGATTTGATGATGGAACTCCGCACTACGCAGTTGGATTGCTTTTGTCGATGATTTTTTGGAGCTTTTTTACAGAAGCGACAAATATGGGGATGTTGTCTATTGTTTCAAGAGGCGATTTGTTGAGAAAGTTGAATTTTCCAAAACAGACTATTGTTGTTTCATCGGTGCTAGGAGCTGCTATTAACTTCTCGATTAATTTATTAGTTGTGTTCACCTTTGCCTTGATTAATAATGTCTCATTTGGGATTCATACTCTTGTAATCATTCCTTTGTTTATTGAGATTCTTTTTCTTTCATTAGGCTTTGCTTTTATCCTATCAGCTCTATTTGTTAAATACCGTGATATTGGTCCAGTTTGGGAAGTAGTGCTACAGGCTGGAATGTATGCGAGCCCAATTATTTATTCAATTACATATTTATTACAACGAAATCATACTGATGTTGCAAAACTATTGATGATGAACCCAATTGCACAAATTTTGCAAGATATGCGTCACTATATTATTGATCCAGTTAATCCTCGTGGCTGGGACTTGTTTGATAATAAGTTAATTGCATGTATTCCATATTGTATTCCAATAGTTGTATTTATTATTGGAGTTATTGTATTTAACAGAAATTCTAAACGATTTGCGGAGATTTTATAATGTCAAGTAATATTGCAGTTAAAGTTGATCATGTCAGCAAATACTTTAAGTTACCAACTGAATCAACTCAAAGTTTACGAACAACTTTAGTAAACCGATTTAGGGGGATTAAGGGTTACAAAAAACAAGAAGTTTTACGTGACATTTCTTTTGAAGTTGAAAAGGGAGATTTCTATGGTATTGTAGGACGAAATGGTTCTGGAAAATCTACTCTATTAAAAATTATTTCTGAAATCTATGTGCCGGAAAAAGGTTTTGTCACCATCGATGGGAAACTGGTATCCTTTATCGAGCTTGGCGTCGGCTTCAACCCAGAGTTGACCGGTAGAGAAAATGTCTATATGAATGGCGCTATGCTGGGTTTCTCAACGGCTGAGATTGATGCTATGTATGAGGATATCGTAGACTTTGCTGAGTTGCATGATTTCATGAACCAAAAGTTAAAGAACTATTCATCAGGGATGCAGGTTCGTTTGGCATTTTCGGTTGCGATAAAAGCGCAAGGAGATATACTTATTCTTGATGAGGTTCTAGCGGTTGGAGACGAGGCTTTTCAACGTAAGTGTAATGATTACTTTATGGAACGCAAAAAATCAGGTAAGACGACAATTCTTGTAACCCATGATATGAATGCTGTAAAAAAATATTGTAATAAGGCTGTTTTAATTGAAAATGGTTTAGTTAAAGTAGTTGGAAATCCTGATGATGTTGCAAATCAATATAGTTATGATAATGCAGCAAATCAAAAAGTTTCAAATGATGATGTTACAATTGATGATGCAGCTATAAGCAATTTAAATATAAAATTGCTTTCGAATAAAATGTCAAGTCCTGAAGATCCCATTGAGTTTGAGGTTTCATATGATGTTAATCAGGACATAGAAACTTACATAGCTTTCTCGCTAACTGAAATTGATCGCGGTCTTTGGGTATATAATGATAATTCTTTAGATTTATTAACTGATGGAAAAGGGAGAAAGAATTTCCGCTATTCTTGTAGTTTATCAAGCTTGAATGATATCAAATTAAAACTTCAAGTTTCAGTAAGAGATAGCTCGAATACAATGCTTGCATTTGCCAAGGGAAATAATTCACCTATAATTTTATTAAATCGAACAGATATTTTAGATGATGATTTGTCAGCGAAAGATTCTGCTACCGGATTATTGCAAAGGAATGGGAAATGGGAGACGATGTAGATGAATAGAATTCTACTGTACGTTCATTATAACAAGTCAGATAAGCTAAGTAGTCATGTGCTATATCAATTAGAACAACTTTTACCTTTATTTTCACGTGTTCTTTTTATATCGAATAGTTATTTATCCACTGAACATTTAAATTCTTTGAGAAAAATTGGAGTTAATGAAGTTATTCAACGCAAGAATATTGGGTATGATTTTGCTGCCTGGCGAGATGGTATGAACTATATAGGATTTAATTCTTTGGTAGATTATGATTCGGTTACCTTGATGAACGATACATGTATTGGGCCCTTATGGGATTTAAAAGAGTATTTCGAAGAATTTGAAAAACGTGCTGATATTGACTTTTGGGGAATGACTAATTTTAGAAAAACAAAATATTTTAAGGAACATCTTCAGAGTTATTTTGTTTCTTATTCCCGTCAAGTTGTGTCGTCAAAAGTTTTTCAAAAATTTTGGACAAGTATTAGGGATTATGACAATATAAGAAGTGTGATTGATCGTTACGAGACAAGATTTACTGGTATTCTAACTAAATCTGGATTTAAATACGGTGTGGTTTTTAATACTATAAATGAAGATGCGGGTGATCTCATTCACCCTGATTTTTCTTATTATAGACCCGAAGAAATTCTTAATCAACAAGTACCATTTATAAAAGTTAAGGTGTTTCAAGTTAATTCTGAACAGACTAATTACATAAAGAGTCAAATCAACCATTTAACTGATTTTCCTATGTCGGTTTTAAATGAACAATTGATTTCAAATGTATATAGTATAACTGATGCGACGGTAGAAAATAATAATTTTATTTCCAGAATAAAAAAGTTAGTTAGGAGAATATTTAGAAAATAAGATGCTTAACTTTATTAAAAACCAATACATTAAAATATGCTTATTCTTAGTGAGCTTTATTTTATTGTTAGTTGTCAATTTTAATTATTTTCTACCTTTCAATTCCACTCATTCAATTTTATATTTTTCGTATTCTCATTATGCTCCCTTACTCCTTTTTATAAGTATTAGTTTTATATCCGTTGTCCTATCAAAAATTTGGTCAAGATACTTTTTTATTAAGAGTGGTATTATATACTTACTATACTTATCAGGGTCGTATATTATTGAATGTAGTAGAAACATAAATGTTTTAAAATATAATGTTTTTTCTTTTAAAGCGAATGACTTTTTTCAAGTTAATTTTCTTCTATTTCTTTTCTCTATATTTTTAATTGCATTTATTTATCATTATGTAATCTCAATTTATTGCCCTATTTTTGAGAATAGGCTTATTAAAGTTTCTGAGTACAAGGAATATTACTCAATATTATTCCACAGCTTCATGTTAATTGGTTTTTGTCTAACTGATTCAAAAATTTATAAAATATTACCGGAAACTAGTTATTTAAGAGATTTATTTACAGACGGTCTGATTAAAAACCAGTTTTCATATTTAATGGAATTAGATAAATTTATTATTTTTTTAATTATCATACTTTTTCCTTTTGTTTTTTGTAGTATTATTGGTATTGATGAATTATACAGAAATAGACCTAAATTCGGTGCTGCCTTAGTCTGTAGTTCTTTTTTTGCTATTATCTTTAATTATACGATTCAAAATAGTATTAGATCAGATGTTACTATTTTAGGTAGAAATTTATTTTCTGGTGCAACCGCCTTTCAAGTACTTGTATTTTTTGCATTATTTTTACTTATTTATTGTTTATTAAATGAGTTTTTATTAAGTACTCTTTTAAGTGTATTCTTACTCATTGGTATATCAATAGCTAGCTATTTTAAGTTTCAATATAGGCAAGAGCCTATTTTGCCGAGTGATTTAAGTTGGTTGATACATCCAGGTATTATGTTCGATTCGCTTGGGCCTCAATCGTATTTATATGCGTTTTTAATAGTTGCGGTATTTTTGGGGTTGTACTTGTTTTGTAGAAAAATATTACTTTATGGGAGAGTATTGGAAAATTACTATCTAAGAGGAATTGTAATAATTTCAATCTTTTCATTCTTCATTGGTATTTATAGTGTTTTTGAACATAGAAAAGATGGCAAAGTTGATGACCGTATCCCTATAATTGGCATTTTAAACAATCAACATGATATTTCTTGGTTTGGAAACACAACTAATGCTCAAATTAAATCATTAACATATGTTTGGTTTTCTCATTTAACATCAGAAATTATGATAAAGCCAAAAGATTATAGTAAAAGTTCTATTCAAAAAATTGAAGAAAAATATAAAAAAGTTGCAGCTGATATAAATCTAACCAGAAAAGAGAATATAAACGAACAAACAGTCATTTATGTATTAAGTGAAAGTTTTTCTGATCCTTCGCGTATTGAGGATTTGAAAGTATCATCTAATCCTATTCCTAAAATCCAAGAAATAAAAAAACGTACGACAAGTGGTTTAATGAAATCGGATGGCTATGGAGGTGGAACTGCTAATATGGAGTTTCAAACCTTAACTGGTTTACCTATGTATAACTTATCTCCTTCCATTTCTATATTATATACACAAGTTGCTCCAGTCATGAATTACTTTCCTTCAATAAGTAATTCTTTCAATTCTAATAATCGGATTGTCATACATATAGCTAGTCCTAGTAATTATTCGCGTAATATTATTTATGGAAACCTTGATTTTGCTAAATTTATTCATTATGGTAATAAAGGAAAAGAGGGTTACAATATAGGTGGGAATTATAGTGATGAGTCCACTTACCAATTAGTACTAAAAAATATGAATAAAGATAGTCAATTCTTTTCAGTAATGACGATGCAAAATCATACACCATGGAATGAACCTAATCCAATTGATATGAACGCATCTTATCCAGGATTTTCTGATAATGCAAATAAGCAATTATCTGCATACATCAGAATGTTATATCATACTGACAATGCCACCCAAGATTTCCTAGAAGAGTTATCCAAAATTGATAAGAAGATTACAGTCGTCTTTTACGGAGATCATTTGCCTGGTTTGTATCCGGAGTCTGCTTTTAAGAATAATCCGGAAGGTCAGTACCAAACGGATTACTTTATTTGGAGCAACTTTGAGGCTCCAAAATTGAATTATCCTTTGGTCAACTCAAGTGACTTCTCTGCCATGGTCTTTGAACAGACCAACTCTAAGGTATCTCCATACTACGCTTTGCTTACAGAGGTTTTGAAAAAAGCCAGCGTGGACAAAAAAGCTTTGGAAGGAGAAGCGCAAGAGATTGCTGAAGATTTGAAGATGGTGGAGTATGATTTAATTAGTGGCAAAGGCTATCTATCTAAAGATTTCTTCAAAGTACCATCGGCGAAAAATTAAATGAAAGAGATCATCTTTCATCAATATTTCATTCAGTTATTTGATCACTAAAATTATTAAAAATAGAACAGGCTTTCCTGTTCTATTTTTGTTGATTTTATGCTAAACTAGTAGGAGGGGGTTCCGCATATGATTAAGATTTTTGGGAAAATCCGATACCATTGGCAGCCTGATTTATCCATGCTGATTACCTATTGGTCCTTATCGGTTATACCTGTCTTTATTGGACTAGCTCTGATGTATGAGAGTTCTAATATTCCGACAGTGGTACTCTTTTCATTCTTTCTCTTTATGGCCTTGCTGGCTGTAGGAGTGCATCGTTATTTTACGATTTATGATGATGGGATTTTACGGATTATCACCGCGAACCCATTAACTCCTATAAAAGTTCCGATTTCATCGATTGAAAAAGTGGAAGTCACAAAGAATTCTATCAAACTGATTTTCAATGATGGATCAAGAAGTCGGACCTTCTGTATGCGTAAGTGGCCCAAAAAATACTTTATTAATGCTTTGGCCTTGAACGATCATTTCAAGGGTGAGATTGAGTTGACTGATAACTTCATCCATGTGGACTATTATCAACTCTACTACGCTAATAATGAAAAAAGCTCTTAATCTTTGATAAGAGCTCGGGTCGGACAATTTTTAACAGCTTCTTGGATGGTTGCATCGGTAGGAAATTCTTTTTCCAACAGTTCATCTTCCGAAGCGAACTTAACGATGCCATTATCGTGATAGTCAAAAATGTCCGAGTAAGTTTGGCAAAGGCCACATGCGATACAACGTTCAGGTATTAAGGTTATTTTCATATCTATATTGTAATGATTTTAACAGGAAAACACAAGGAGGAAGTTATGCCGAAAGAGCCATGGGAAGAAGAAGTTTATGATGCTGGAGAAGAAACATTGAAACGAACAAGCAAATTAAATGGAATTAAAGCTGATCGCTTGTTGACCATCTTGGCGATTATTTTCTTTATTATTATTGTAGCGATGGTCTGCTTCTTAATTTACCTTTCTACAGGTGGAAGCGATAAGAAGAAACAAATGAGTGGTTTCTATAATGGTGAAACAACAGTTGTTGTAGCGAGCAGTGCTCCAGCTGCAGAAAAAACAGAGAAAGCAAGTGCTGAAGAATCTGAAGATGGGACGATTACAGTTCTAGCTGGTGAAGGAGAAGCATCGATTGCGGCGCGTGCGGGAATTTCGATTGCCAAGTTAGAGCAACTAAATCCATCTCACATGTCAACTGGTTCTTGGTATGCGAATCCAGGTGATGTGGTCAAAATTCGATAAAGGATAGACTATGAAACAAATTCAAATCGCAATTGATGGTCCTGCATCTAGTGGAAAATCAACTGTCGCTAAGATTATTGCTAAAAATTTAGGCTACACTTATCTCGATACGGGCGCTATGTACCGAGCAGCCACCTATCTGGCTCTTCGTCATGATTTGACTGAAGCAGATGTTGACCAGTTGGTTGATCTACTGAACCAATATCCAGTCAGTTTTGGTCGCTCTGAGGACGGTCAGCAATTAGTCTTCGTAGCTGATGTCGATGTGACCCATCCAATTCGTGACAATGAAGTGACCAATAATGTCTCTTGGGTATCTGCCCTGGCTCCTGTCCGTGAGCGCCTGGTGGCCCAGCAACAACAGATTGCAGCCCAAGGTGGGATTGTCATGGATGGTCGCGATATTGGAACGGTTGTCTTGCCAAGTGCCGAGTTGAAGATTTTCCTAGTGGCTTCTGTAGAAGAACGTGCGGAACGTCGCTATAAGGAAAATTTGAGCAAGGGCATTGAAACAGATTTAGAAGTATTGAAAAAAGAAATTGCTGAGCGGGACTATAAAGATAGTCACCGAGAGGTTTCTCCATTGAAACCAGCAGCAGATGCCATTCATTTTGACACAACTGGTGTCGAGATTGATCAAGTGGTTGCATTTATTGAAGAAAAAGCAAAAAAAATCCTTGACAATCCATCATAAACTTGATATCATATAAAAGATGAGAAAAGCAGAAGTGAGAACTTCTCGCCTTGCGACTAACGTTGTCTGGCCCCTACGGATCAAGTTTCAGAAATGAACTATAATCATGTAGTGCGGGTTTGCGTTAGCAAGTCCGCTCTTGTTTTTCTCTAAAATAAAAAAAGAGGTGAAAACCATAGCAAAGCAAGACTTATTCATCAATGATGAAATTCGTGTACGTGAAGTTCGCTTAATCGGTCTTGAGGGCGAACAATTGGGTATCAAACCACTTGGTGAAGCGCAAGCACTTGCGGACGACGCTAATGTGGACTTGGTTCTCATTCAACCTCAAGCTAAACCTCCTGTTGCGAAAATTATGGACTACGGTAAGTTCAAATTTGAGTACCAGAAGAAACAAAAAGAACAACGTAAAAAACAAAGCGTTGTGACCGTGAAAGAAGTTCGTTTGAGCCCAGTTATTGACAAGGGTGATTTCGATACAAAACTTCGCAATGCTCGCAAGTTCCTTGAAAAAGGGAACAAAGTGAAGGTTTCCATTCGATTTAAGGGTCGTATGATCACCCATAAAGAGATTGGGGCAAAAGTTTTAGCCGATTTCGCTGAAGCAACTCAAGATATTGCTATCATCGAACAACGTGCTAAAATGGATGGTCGTCAAATGTTCATGCAGTTGGCACCAGCAACTGACAAGAAATAATCTGTCAGAAAGTTAAAAAAAGGAGAAAATATCATGCCAAAACAAAAAACACACCGCGCATCAGCTAAACGTTTCAAACGTACAGGTTCTGGTGGACTTAAACGTTTCCGTGCTTACACTTCTCACCGTTTCCACGGAAAAACTAAGAAACAACGTCGTCATCTTCGTAAAGCATCTATGGTGCATTCAGGAGATTTCAAACGTATCAAAGCAATGCTTACTCGCTTGAAATAATCGCGTATTTGTAAGTAAAGAATTCTAGGAAATATTGGAGGAAATATAAATGGCACGTGTTAAAGGTGGCGTTGTATCACGCAAACGTCGTAAACGTATTCTTAAATTAGCTAAAGGTTACTATGGAGCTAAACACATCTTGTTCCGTACTGCAAAAGAACAAGTAATGAACTCTTACTACTATGCATACCGTGACCGTCGTCAAAAGAAACGTGACTTCCGCAAATTGTGGATCACACGTATCAATGCGGCAGCTCGTATGAACGGACTTTCATACTCACAATTGATGCATGGTTTGAAATTGGCTGAGATCGAAGTTAACCGTAAAATGCTTGCTGACTTGGCTGTTAACGATGCAGCAGCTTTCACAGCTCTTGCAGACGCAGCAAAAGCAAAACTTGGTAAATAATTGATAAAGAGATCCATTTGGGTCTCTTTTTTTAGATGAAGGAATCGGTTGTGACAATGACTTCTTTTATTTCAGCTGATTTCGTGCTATAATGAAAAAAATTAGAAGGTTCATGAAGGAGGACAAGACTGTGGGACATAAACGGTTAGCCTGGGATGAGTATTTTGCAGCGCAGGCTTTGTTAATATCAAATCGCGCAACCTGTAAGCGGGCCAAGGTAGGAGCTGTATTAGTCAAGGATCATAAGGTGGTTGCGACGGGCTACAATGGCTCTGTCTCTGGTACGGAACATTGCCTGGACCATGACTGTCTCATGGTGGAAGGACATTGTGTGCGGACCCTCCATGCAGAAGTCAATGCCATTTTACAAGGAGCGGAACGGGGGATTCCCAAAGGTTTCACAGCTTATGTGACCCATTTCCCTTGCCTCAACTGTACCAAGCAACTGCTTCAAGTTGGCTGCAAGCGGGTTGTTTATATCCATCAATACCGCATTGACGAATATGCTCAGTATCTCTATCGTGAAAAAGAAGTAGAACTGGTCCACCTCCCATTGGAAGAGGTCAAAGAAGCTATTGCAGAGGCAGATTTTATTTAAAAAAGAAACTTTGTTTTTGAGATCACGCTTCACTGATTCGTCTAGAGAAAAGAGATTGTGATGACATGTCAAATTTGCTACCAAATTATCTTGCTTGTTTAGGGTTTTGGTGCTCTTTATCAAGTAGTCATACTCTTATCCGGACAGCCTGAAAATGGAGAGAATCTCCCTGTCATCGTGCTGTCATTGCTTTTGCTTCTTTTATGGCTGACATTTCAAGTCATCTTAACAGTAAGTATCATGAAAAGAATGATGAAATCATGTATAATGGTGTTAAAAGAAAATATAAAAAAGAAGGGTAGGGAAAGCTATGACAGACCAAGAGAAACATTTTGAAGAAAATAAAGAACATAGCAGTATAAGTGAAGATGGTTTTACTTCTGCATCTATTCAGAATCATCCAACAAAAATCGGATTTACATCCATTCTTCTTTCAGCGGCCTTTTACTTATCCATTATCTATCTTGTATTGTTTATCTATTACTTTAATATCGCGGTACTTTTCATGTTGATTTTTCTATCACCAAACTTCTTAGGTGTTGCTATTGGTGCCATTTTACTTCGACTAGGGATGAAGAGAAGAAACAAAAACTTGCTCTATACAAGTTTCGTACTTTATCTGCTGTCTATCATCTTGGGTATTGATCTAGACTTGGAATTTTTTCGAATTGCACAGTTACTGCTAGTTATTCTGGTTTTAATTGGAAACCTCTTAGTTGAAGACGAAAATAGCTATTAATGAAAAGATAGGGATGGACAACTCTACTCAATAAAAAGTATTCGGGCCGATCCAAGCTATAATTAAATCAATTCTTCCTGTCGATTTTTGAGTGCTATTCTTTGAAAGAATAAGGAAGTACTTTAGGAGAAAGTTATGACAGATCAACAAAATTCTGAATCAAACCAAGAGCACCAAAGTGTGCCTGAGGGGGCTGTTCTGCCCCCCATGGTGGGGGAAGAGCAGAATCCCCAAAATAATAAAGATAAAGAGGCATCTGTTTTAGGAGATAGTCTCCTTACTAACAATGAGATGAAGCCAGAAAAAAGAGTCGGAAGTACTCTAGTACTATCTATTGCACTTGTTTTGGCAACTATATACCTAGGATGGTCTCTACTCGGCGCAATCGTACTTATAGAATGGACAATTATGCAACAGCTCCATTTTCTCTGTATTATCATTGCGACCCTCCTGCTTTGGATCGGAAAAACGATGGGGAATAGAACAACTCTCTATACATCCGCAGTTTTTTATTTTGTTTCGATGATTCCAACGTATGACCCAGCTGGGGGATTATTTTTCCTTATGCCTCTTATAATAGCTGTAGTGGTTTTTTTCGGAACTGTAATGTTTGAAAATGGAGAGTAATTATAGAAGATAGGGCGAAAAATCCTATCTTTTTTATATAGCGAGAAAACATAGAGAAAGCGATTACAAATTGTGGTATAATGAGAGGTAATAAATCAATTTATACTTTACTTTGAAAGTGGAGTGAAATAAATGGTATCAGGGCTCATTTATTTTATAACCTTTCTTTATATTTCGACTGTTTGGATAGCAGGTAGGGAAAAGGGATCGTGTACGATTATGTTCTTCAATTATTAAAGAAAACACCTGGTATCCAATCGTTCCGTTGGCTTCTTTGAGCGTCACTATCCTGCATATGCTAGATCGGATTCCTCTTGTCTTACGGTTAATGAAAAAAAGATGGAATTGTGTATAATTGATTTAAGAGAAAACATAAATAAAGTAATAAGAAAAGGTAGGAGAATGCTATGGAAAATCAGCAGAATAATTTTGAAGAAACGAAAGATACGATTAGGATAAGTGGAGATGGTTTTTATTCGGCACCTATCCAGAATTATCCAACAAAAATCAAATTTACTTCCATTCTTCTTTCAGTCGCCTTTTACTTATCCATTATCTATCTTGTATTGTTTATCTCTTACTTTGCACTTTCGGGTAATGCTTGGGGACTTTTCATTTTGATTTTTCTAGGACCAAACTTATTAAGTATCGCTATTGGGGCCATCTTTCTTAGAATAGGGATGGAGAAAGGAAATAAGGCGCTACTCTATACGAGTTTCCTACTTTATATGCTCTCGATTATTTTGGCATATGATCCAGACTGGGGAGTTTACCGAATTGCACCGATAGTTTTAGGTATTCTTGTTTTAATAGGAACACTCCTAGCGAAAGAAGATAAAGAAGTATTGAGATATTAAGAAGGGGGAACTCTTTTAAATAAGTATTGCTTGCTCAATGATCTTATCGAGTTAAGAATTTCTGCCAAGTTGTATATTTTTGAAGTATCAATAGATGCATGGAAGAATTCAGTGAATATCATTTAGAAAATCGTTTATTCCAGTTTTTTTAAAAAAAAGTAAAATATTATAGAAAAATGTTAGGAGAAAATTATGACAGATCAAGATTCACAATATCAATCAAACCAAGAGCATAATAATGTGACTGAAGGTACTGTTCAGCCACCAATGACGGAACAAAGCCTAGAAAATCCTGTTCAGCCACCAATGACGGAACAAGGTTTAGAAAATTCTGTTCAGCCACCAATGGAGGATCAAGGCCTAGAAAATCCTGCTCAGCCACAAATGGGAGATCAAGCCCCAGAAAATCCTGTTCAGCCACCAATGGCGGATCAAGCCCCAGAAAATTCTGTTCCTAATAGGGGCCTTCTAACTCTTGTATTTTTCGTAAACATGGGCTTACTGATGCTTTTTATAGGTAGTGCTTTGATAGCAGGAGGATGGGCGATTGTCTTTTTGTTCTTTTTGGGCTATTACCTTACTTGTTATATTGCTGCGACAGTCTTACTTGGTATTGGAACAAAAACGGCTAATAAGACGATGCTATTTGTTTCAGTAGCTCTCTATTTTGCCTCCATACTTTTTGCTGGTGATCCAGCTTGGTTAGCTATTCAAATTCCATCTATGATTTCAACTGTCCTAGTATTAATAGGGACCTTGCTACTGTAAGGATTAGAGCTAAATTATTGTTACACTAAAAAAGATATAGTTTCAAACTATATCTTTTTCTTTTGATAAAAAAAGGATACTGGTGCAAAATCGTGTTATAATAGTTAAGTTATATGGTCCCGATAAGGTGGTAGGATTGTTTCTGAATACTCTTCCTACCAGTTCTTTGTAACTCTATAACGAATATTTTTTAAGGGGGGACATTTTTATGTCAGAACGTAAATTATTCACGTCTGAATCGGTATCTGAGGGGCATCCAGATAAGATTGCAGACCAAATTTCAGATGCTATCTTGGATGCTATTTTAGAGCAAGATCCAGAAGCCCACGTTGCTGCTGAAACAGCTGTTTATACTGGTTCAGTACATGTTTTCGGTGAAATTTCGACAACTGCTTATGTAGACATTAACCGTGTGGTACGTGATACAATCGCAGAAATTGGCTATACCAATACAGAATATGGATTCTCAGCGGAAACTGTAGGAGTACACCCATCATTGGTAGAACAATCTCCTGATATCGCCCAAGGGGTTAATGAAGCCTTGGAAGTTCGTGGAAATGCCGATCAAGATCCACTTGACTTGATCGGAGCTGGAGACCAAGGTCTCATGTTTGGTTTTGCGGTGGATGAAACTGAAGAACTCATGCCGTTGCCAATTTCCTTGAGCCATAAGTTGGTCCGTCGTTTGGCTGAACTTCGTAAGTCTGGTGAGATTAGCTATCTTCGTCCAGATGCTAAATCTCAAGTTACGGTTGAATATGATGAGAATGACCAGCCAGTGCGCGTGGATACAGTCGTTATTTCAACCCAACACGATCCAGAAGTCACCAATGAACAAATCCATGAAGATGTGATTAACAAGGTGATCAAGGAAGTGATTCCTGCTTCTTATCTGGATGATGAAACGAAGTTCTTTATCAATCCAACAGGTCGTTTCGTTATCGGGGGGCCTCAAGGAGACTCAGGTTTGACGGGGCGTAAGATCATCGTGGATACCTATGGTGGTTATTCACGTCACGGTGGTGGTGCTTTCTCTGGTAAGGATGCGACTAAGGTAGACCGCTCTGCTTCTTATGCAGCTCGCTACATTGCCAAGAATATTGTAGCTGCAGGTCTTGCTAAGAAAGCAGAAGTGCAATTGGCTTATGCGATTGGGGTGGCTCATCCTGTATCTGTGCGTATCGATACCTTTGGTACTAGTACGGTAGCTGAAAGCAAGTTGGAACAAGCAGCGCGTCAAATTTTTGACCTTCGTCCTGCAGGAATTATCCAAATGCTGGACCTCAAACGTCCGATTTACCGTCAAACAGCAGCATATGGCCATATGGGACGGACGGATATTGATCTTCCATGGGAACGCTTGGATAAGGTAGAAGCCTTGAAAGAAGCAGTTAAGTAAGTAGATAGAAAGAGAGAGTGGGACAGAAATCGGTCATTTGTTAGAATTCGATTTCGTCGTCCCACCTCCGCGTAGTTGAGTAGGGCTTTAAAAGCTGATGAAATCAGCGTAGTAGAGCCCACTCAACCACTGCGTCTTGCTCTACAATGCAAAGAAAATTGAAAAGCTGGGACTTTTGTCCCAGCCTCTTTTTTGTAAAATAAATCTACAAATGTAAACAAAAGTATTGACAAGAAAAATAGGAAGTGTATAATAAAACTACAAATGTAAACCATCCATCCATGATAGGAGATAGAAAGGAAAATGAATGGCTAAGATTTCAAGTGCTGAATGGGAAGTCATGAGAGTCCTTTGGACCAAGGGAGAAACGACTTCTACAGAAATAACTAAGATTCTTTCCACCAAGCAGGACTGGTCCGCATCAACGGTAAAAACCCTCTTGGGGCGCTTAGCTGATAAAGGCTATCTGACGAGCCGAAGAGAAGGTCGAACCTATCTGTATCAGGCTGTCCTCAATGAAGAAGAGGCCAATTTAACAGCTGTCTATGAAGTTTTAAGTAAGATCTGCTTGACCAAGCATAGTCAATTATTGGGGCAACTGATCCAGCAAACACCTATGACAGAGGAGCATATCAAGGACTTGCAAGAGATCCTCGCGTCCAAAGAAAGCGTGGAGCGGGTTCAATGTGATTGCCAACCAGGGCAATGTCATTGTGCCAGTCATGTGGAGGAAAATCAATGAAAGAAGAAACTTTTGTCGTCAATGGGATGACTTGTGCATCCTGTGTGATCAATGTGGAGAAAGCTGTCAACCATCTGGAAGGTGTTGAAAAAGCGACAGTAAACCTGACCACTGAAAAGATGACAGTGGAATACGCTGGAGAACCACTGAGTTCAGAGATGATTTCAAAAGCGGTAGCGGATGCTGGCTATGAGGCAGTACTTTACAATCCAGATACAGCTAAGAGTCAAGAGGAACGGGAAGGAGACAAGCTACAATTAATCCGAAACCGGCTCCTTTGGTCTTCCATCTTCACCCTGCCACTCTTTTATCTAGCAATGGGTCCCATGATTGGCCTGCCTGTACCTGCTTTTGTCTCACCTGCTCGAGCACCCGTAGCTTACACCCTTGTTCTTTTGGCCTTGACCATCCCCGTGATGGTCTTCGGACGAGTTTTTTATCGAAATGGTTTCCGGACTCTTCTAAAAGGTCATCCCAATATGGATGCCTTGGTAGCTTTGGCTACCAGCGCAGCCTTTCTTTATAGTCTCTATGGAACTTATCATATCTTGCTTGGTCATCATCATCATGTTCACCAGCTTTACTTTGAGTCTGTAGCCGTGATTTTGACCTTGATTACGCTAGGTAAATATTTTGAAACTCTGTCCAAAGGACGTACTTCTCAAGCCATTAAAAAACTCATGCATCTGGCTGCCAAGGAGGCGACGGTCTTACGGGATGGAAAAGAAGTGAAATTGCCTGTAGAAGACTTGGTCATTGGAGATCACATTCTGGTCAAACCAGGTGAAAAAATAGCCGTGGATGGTCAAGTGGTTTCCGGACAATCAGCCATTGATGAAAGCATGCTGACGGGTGAATCGATCCCAATCCAAAAAACTGAAGGGAGCCCAGTTTACGCTGGCTCCATCAATGGTCAAGGAAGCTTGGTCTATCAGGCTGAGAAAGTTGGTCGCGATACTTTACTAGCACAAATCATTCAGCTGGTGGAAGATGCCCAACAAACCAAAGCACCGATTGCCAAGATTGCCGATCGAGTGGCCGGAGTCTTTGTTCCTGTAGTCATGGTGATTGCCCTCTTATCTGGACTGTTTTGGTATTTCATCATGGGCGAAACCTTTACCTTTGCTATGACGGTAACGATCAGTGTCTTGGTAATTGCCTGTCCATGTGCTCTAGGTTTGGCGACTCCAACCGCTATCATGGTAGGTACTGGATTAGGAGCAGAGCATGGGATCCTCTACAAGAGAGGGGACGTCCTTGAGTTAGCTCATCAAGCACAAGTAGTGGTCTTCGATAAAACAGGGACCATCACTCAAGGAAAACCTCAGTTGTCCTCATCCTATCTCTATAGTCAAACGAAGGATGCCTTACAAATCCTGGCATCTCTGGAAGCTAAGTCCGAGCACCCGCTGGGACAGGCTATTCTGGATGCTGCAAAAGAAGCGCCTGTGGACTTATTAGAGATGGAAAACTTCTCCAGTCTAACAGGAAGGGGCCTCACTGCTAGATATGCAGGGAAGGTTTATCTAGCTGGGAATCAAACTCTAATGGAAGAGGAAGGAATCGATGTTCGTCTTGCCAAGGCTGACTTGGAAGTCTTAACCCAGGATGGACAAACCCCGATTTTCTTAGCTGAAGATGGGCAATTAATGGCTCTATTTGGGGTAGCAGACCGCATCAAGGAAGATAGTTTAGAAATGGTTGCTAGTCTTGAAAAAATGGGCAAGAAGGTGATCATGCTAACTGGGGATAATGAACGAACTGCTCAAGCGATTGCCAAGAAGGCTGGAATCCGGCAGGTCATCAGTCAAGTCCTTCCTCAAGAAAAATCACGAGTGATCCAAGAATTGCAAGCAGAAGGCAAGTCTGTGATCATGGTGGGGGATGGGATCAACGATGCACCAGCCCTTGCAACTGCAGATATCGGGATTGCCATGGGGTCTGGAACAGATATTGCCATGGAAAGTGCAGATATCGTAGTTATGAAACCCCAATTGATGGATGTAGTCCGAGCCTTGGAAATTAGTCGCTACACGATTCAAACGATTAAGGAAAACTTGTTCTGGGCCTTTATCTACAATGTATTAGCTATTCCGGTGGCGATGGGCCTTCTCTATCTCTTTGGTGGTCCCCTCTTAAATCCTATGCTAGCAGGTCTAGCCATGAGTTTTAGCTCAGTATCCGTCGTCGTCAATGCTCTAAGATTAAAGCGAAAAAAATTGTAAAATCTAGGAGAAAAAATGATCTCCTTATGCGAAAGAAAGGACAAAAATATGTCAAAAACATATGAAATTACTGGAATGAAATGCCAAGGTTGTGCCAATGCTGTCACTGAAAAATTATCCGCAGTAAAAGGTGTAGAAGAAGTAAGAGTAGATTTAGAGAAGAATCAAGTAACCATTGAAGGGAAACCTTGGAAATGGTCCTTGAGCCGAGCTCTAAAAGACAGTAAATATGAACTAGGAAATGAAGTAAAATAAGCTCAAAAAAGGTGGTCTGAAAAGAACTGCCTTTTTTGATAAAATACACATACAGCGAATGAGTATATAGCATAGATAAACTAGGTAAGGAACCGAAAATATAAAAAAATAGTAAAAGATATAGCTTAAGTTTTCAAGGATTGCATCGACTGATCAAAAGATAAGAATGAGTGGAAAATGAAGCGTTTTTATGATATAATAGATGCGGTAATTTTTTACTGAATGATTGAAAGAGCTTATATAAATTAACATGAAAAAAATTATAATTAATGGTGGTCGCCCATTAAAAGGTGAGGTGACCATTAGTGGTGCAAAAAATAGCGTGGTGGCCCTTATTCCAGCTACTATTTTAGCAGACGAAATTGTGACACTTGATGGTGTTCCAGATATTTCAGATGTGGCTAGCTTGATTGACATTATGACTCTGATGGGAGCAAAAGTGGAGCGAGATGGGGAGACCCTTGTCATTGATCCACGTGGTGTGCAAGATATGCCAATGCCATTTGGAAAGATCAATAGTCTTCGTGCTTCTTACTATTTCTATGGAAGTCTTTTGGGACGTTATGGCCAGGCAACTGTAGGTCTACCAGGGGGATGTGACTTAGGTCCGCGTCCAATTGATCTACATTTGAAAGCCTTTGAAGCGATGGGGGCTAAAATGACCATGGATGGTTCTAGTATGAACCTTTCTACTAATGGGAAGCGTCTTCGTGGGGCAGTCATCTATATGGATACGGTTAGTGTTGGCGCAACGATTAATACCATCCTAGCTGCTGTCAAAGCGGAAGGTCGTACTGTTATTGAGAATGCCGCTCGCGAACCTGAGATCATTGATGTCGTAACCCTTCTTAATAATATGGGTGCTCACATCCGGGGAGCTGGTACAGATATCATTACGATTGAAGGAGTAGACTATCTCCGCGGGACGCGCCACCAAGTAATTCCAGATCGCATCGAAGCAGGGACTTATATCGCTCTTGCTGCAGCTGTGGGAGAAGGAATTCAAATTACGAATGTTCTCTATGAACACCTGGAAAGCTTTATTGCCAAGCTAGAAGAAATGGGAGTTCGCATGACCATTTCTGAGGATAGTGTTTTTGTTGAAAAGCAAGAAAATCTAAAAGCTGTTCACATTAAAACCTCTCCTTACCCTGGATTTGCAACTGATTTACAGCAACCCTTGACCCCTTTGCTCTTGACAGCTAATGGAAAGGGAAGCATTATAGATACTATTTATCAAAAGCGGGTCAACCATGTGGCTGAACTGATGCGGATGGGGGCTAGGATTGAAACAGTTGGTGATCGCATTGTCTACCAAGGACCAAATCAATTAACGGGTGCTCCAGTTAAAGCGACAGACCTTCGTGCAGGAGCTGCCTTGGTGATTGCAGGCTTGATGGCACAGGGGAGAACAGAGATTACCAATATTGAGTTTATCCTTCGTGGCTATTCGCACATCATTGAAAAATTGCAACAATTGGGCGCTGACATCAAGTTAATTGATGAAGCATAACGAACGATTTTTATGAACATTTGGACGCAACTAGCAGCATATTCATGTTTTGAAACAGAGCGCCTCTTCTTGAGGCCCTTTCTATATAGTGATGCAGCTGACTTTTACAAGATATCCTCCAATCCAGATAATTTGCCTTTTATTTTCCCGGCACAAACTTCTCTAGAGGAATGCCAGTATGTCTTGGCTAATTATTTTTTAAAGAATCCTCTGGGAATATGGGCGATTTGTGATAAGGAAACCGGTCATGTGATTGGATCGATTAAATTTGAAAAATTGGATGAAATTAAGAAAGAAGCAGAACTTGGTTATTTCTTACACAAGGATTATTGGGGCAAAGGCCTCATGACAGAGGTTGTAAAAGAAATTACCTTCTTGTCCTTCCAGGAATTTCATCTCAAACAAGTCCGAATTATTACCCATGTTGAAAATTTAGCCAGCCAACAGGTTGCTTTACATGCCGGTTATACGTTAAAACGACAATTCAAGGGAAGCGACCGCTATACGCGAAAGATGCGGGATTATTACGAGTTCTGCATAGATAGAGGAGATCTCAATGAGTAAACACCAAGCGATCTTAGATTATTTGGAGAAACTACCAATTGGCAAGCGTGTCAGTGTGAGAAGTATCTCGAACTATTTACAGGTAAGTGATGGGACCGCCTATCGGGCCATTAAAGAAGCCGAAAATCGTGGAATTGTTGAAACGAGACCTCGTAGTGGGACTGTTCGTGTTAAGTCCAAAAAGGCTGTCCTGGAACATCTGACTTTTCGAGAGATTGTAGAAATAACCGGTTCGGAAGTCTTGGCAGGTAAAGAAGGACTGGAACGAGAGTTCAATAAGTTTTATATCGGTGCCATGACAGAAGAGCATATTTTAGATTATGTCTCTGAAGGTGGGCTCCTCATTGTTGGAGACCGGACCAATATCCAACGTCTGGCCCTCAAGCACGACAATGCTGTTCTTGTAACTGGTGGTTTCGATGTCGATCCTTCTATTTTAGAACTAGGTAACAGTGGTCAAACTCCTATCTTACGTACCAAGCATGATACTTATACTGTGGCGACCATGATCAATCGCGCTCTCGCCAACATGCAAATCAAAACAGACATTTTAACGGTTGAACAAGTCTATTCACCTATGCATGAATATGGTTTTTTACGGGAAACAGATACCGTACGTGACTATCTAGATTTGGTAAGAAAGAGCCGTTTTAGTCGCTTTCCTGTCGTTAATCAACACCAAATGGTTGTTGGAGTGGTGACTATGCGGGATGCCGGCGATAAGGCACCCCAGACAACTCTGGACAAGGTCATGTCACGTACCGTCTTTACGACAAACCTTTCTTCTAGTATCGCCAATGTCAGTCAACGCATGATTGCAGAAGACTTTGAGATGATCCCTGTTATTCGGAGCAATCAGACCTTGTTAGGTGTCATTACCCGTCGTGCAGTCATGGACCGGATGAGTAAGGAACAATTGTCTGGATTACCAACCTTTAGTGAACAAATCAGTCAAAAAGTGGTTCTGCAAGCCAATCATTTTGAACTGACGGTTGAACCAAGTATGTTAGAAAAAAGTGGCGTTCTCTCGAATGGCGTTCTCACTGAAGTTTTAACAACGGTCACTCGCCAGCTCATGATGAATTCTGGAAAAAATTTAATTATCGAACAGCTGTTGGTCTATTATCTTCAAGCTGTTCAAGTGGACGATACCTTGCGGATTGAAACGCGTATTGTTCGCCAAACAAGACGATCGGCTATTATAGATTTTGATTTGTATTTGAATCTGCAGTTGGTCACGAAAGCTACCGTTACTTTGAAAATTAATTAGAATGGATGTAGGAATAGATGATTACATTGAAATCACAGCGTGAAATCGAAGCCATGGACCGTGCAGGAGACTTTCTTGCCAGTATTCATATTGGCCTTCGGGATTTGATCAAACCAGGTCTTGATCTTTGGGAAGTAGAAGAGTATGTTCGACGTCGCTGTAAAGAAGCCAATGTCTTGCCCCTCCAGATCGGTGTGGAAGGAAGTCTGATGGACTATCCCTATGCAACTTGTTGTGGGATCAATGATGAAGTAGCTCATGCCTTTCCTCGCCACTATCTGTTAAAAGAAGGTGACCTCTTAAAGGTGGATATGGTCTTATCAGAGCCATTAGATAAGTCTGTTGTTGATGTTTCAAAACTAGACTTTGATAATGTAGCTCAGGTGAAAAAGTATACTGAAAACTATTCTGGTGGTTTGGCGGATTCTTGTTGGGCTTATGCAGTTGGGAATGTATCCCAAGAAGTAAAAGATCTCATGGATGTCACCAAGGAATGTCTCTACAAGGGGATTGAGCAAGCAGTTGTCGGAAACCGCCTAGGTGATATCGGAGCAGCTATTCAAGAATATGCTGAAAGCAAAGGATACGGAGTGGTCCGTGACTTGGTCGGTCATGGAGTCGGTCCGACAATGCATGAGGAACCAATGGTTCCCCACTATGGACGTGCAGGACGCGGGTTGCGCTTACGTGAGGGGATGGTTTTGACCATTGAACCAATGATTAATACTGGAACTTGGGAAATCGATACCGATATGAAGACAGGTTGGGCCCACAAAACTCTTGACGGTGGTCTTTCTTGTCAGTACGAACATCAGTTTGTGATTACGAAAGATGGTCCTGTTATTTTGACCAGTCAAGGCGAAGAAGGAACCTATTAAAAAAAGTAGAGAGGAAAGAATGGAGCTGAATAGATAAAACGGTTTCGCTCTTTTCTCTTTTTATGAGTTTGTTAGGGAGGGGAAGATATGAAAAAGTTTCTAAAATGGCTAGGCGAACGACCGTTTATTAAGGGATTCCTACGCTTTTATATGGCCTCTGAATCGGATATCACTAGTATAGCAGTAGCCTATTATTTATTGATTTCGATTCTCCCTTTATTGTTGATTGCAGCCAATATCCTCCCTTACTTTCAGATTCGTCCGACTCAGATTTTGCTGACCTTGCGTGAAGTCTTACCTCCTTCCATGTACCGCATTGTTTTGCAAGTGATTTCATCAGTGCTTACCAAGCCGTCTACTGGTTTGCTGAGTTTCTCCATCATTTCTGCTTTATGGGTCTCTTCACAGTGTATCGCTTACCTGCAAAGAGCCTTCAATAAAAGTTATGGAGTGGAGAAGGAGAGGGGGATTATCTGGGCGAGAATTTTCAGTATCTTGATTAGTTTTGCTCTACAAGGTCTGTTCGGTCTATCTCTCGTTTTGACTATGTTTGGCCGTATGATTATTCGTACCGTCTATCAGATTTTCAAGTTTGACGAAAGTCTCTACCTTCGTCTCCTAAATATTTCCGGTCCTTCAGTTTACGTCCTTCTCTTTTTGACCTTGCTCTTGCTCTACTACACCCTACCCAATATCAAAATTCCTAAGTTTCGCTATGTTTTTCCAGGAGCCATCTTTGTGACAGCAGTCCTTTATTTGACCTTGAATATTTTCTGGAAATATGTCGATCGCTATATCACGAGTTTCTTAGATGCTCGTTTCTTCGGGTCTGTCCTTTTAGCAGTTATTATGTTCTGGTTTATCTTGGTAGCCAAGGTGTTGATTGTTGGATGTATCTTAAATGCTAGTATTCAGTATGCAATTGAAGCACGATTCGAGACAAAAGACGGGGATGTGGTGGCCAAGTATAAGTCAGGTCAAGTAGCTTTTCACCAAAAGGAAGCTTCACTCAAGCGTCGTTTTCATCTTAAAAATTTGAGAAAAAATCAAGAATAATCTTAAAGAAATAAAATAGGAAAAAGCCGGTTTTCATCCGGCTTTTTGTTATTTTTGAATTGTTTATTGCAAATGCAACAAAAATACGATAAACTCCATTTAAAGGAAAGGAGGAGCAAATGAAGGTTTTAAGAGAGATTGGCATCATAGCCCGCGCCTTAGATTCGATTGCTAATATTGAGTTCCGAGATTTGGAGCTAGCAAGAGGCCAATACCTGTATTTGGTACGGATTGGGGAGCACCCAGGGATTATTCAAGAGGAGTTATCCGATTTATTAAAAGTGGACCGTTCAACAGTAGCTCGCTCTGTCAAAAAATTAGCGGATAAAGGATTTATCCGAGAATTAAACGATCATTCAAATCAAAAGATAAAAAAATGGATCCTAACGGAACAGGGACAAGCGCTTTATCCTTTCATACTTGCTGAGCATGCTTATTCTGAGAAGACTGCCTTAAAAGGTTTTTCACAAGCAGAAATTCTTCAATTAGAAAAATGGCTGGCAAAAATGAGTGAAAACGTCGCAGCGGATTGGGAGCTAGTGAAAAAAGGCCAAAAAAGAAATTATAGTGAGGAAAAGAAATGAAAGTTACAATAGATCAAGAGTTTTGGGATTTGTTTCCCCAAGCACAAGTAGTGGTAATGACTGTAGAAGGAATCGACAATCATGTCGACGAGGGCAAGGATCCCTATTTTAAGGATCTACTCGACAAGGGAGTGGCTCGATCAAAGGTCTTCATTGATGATGAACAATTCACTGCTAGCCCAGTCGTTCAGGAATGGCGTCAGGCTTTTAGCAAATTTAAGACCAAAAAAGGTGCCCGTTCTTCCATTGAAGCCTTATTGAAACGTGTTTCGCAAGGACGGGAGTTTTATCCCATTAATCCTTTAGTGGATTTGTATAATAGTGTATCTCTTGCCTATGCTATCCCATGTGGTGGTGAAGATATGGAAAAGTTAGCAGGAGGCTTATCTTTAGGAAAAGCAAAGGGGGGAGAGACATTCTTCCCATTAGGAGCTGAGGAAGATGCTCCAGCTTTGCCGGAAGAGATCATCTATTATGACCAAGAAGGAGCTGTTTGCCGGTGTTTAAATTGGCGGGAAGCTAAAAGGACGATGCTGACAGAAGAAACTCGTCAGGCTATTCTTGTTATGGAAGCAGTGACTGAAGAGCAAGCGAACCGTGCCAAAGAGGCGATGGACGAATTAAAAGGCTTAGTCAAGGACTATTTTGGTG
This sequence comes from Streptococcus sp. AM28-20, assembly GCF_003603595.1. Classification (NCBI taxonomy): domain Bacteria; kingdom Bacillati; phylum Bacillota; class Bacilli; order Lactobacillales; family Streptococcaceae; genus Streptococcus; species Streptococcus sp. AM28-20. The sequence continues at coordinate 758,384 of NZ_QTNK01000001.1, read as the reverse complement.
TAGAAGGAAAGATTTCTTATTTAAGCGCCCAAACATCTAGTTTAGAAGTATAAAAAAATGAGAGTGAGACAGAAATCGGTCATTCGTTAGAATTCGATTTCGTCGTCCCACCTCCGCACAGTTGAGTATGGCTGTAAAAGCTGATGAAATCAGCGTAGTAGAGCCCACTCAACCACTGCGTCTTGCTCGACAATCTAAAGACAATTGAGAGGCTAGGACTTTTGTCCCAGCCTCATTTTGGTTTTTTCACGGAAGTTACTTCTTATTTCGGAAGACAAAAAGTTTACTGAAGACATAGTTTAAAATGACAATCATAACTTGGGCAGCAAATGTTTCGATAGTATTGATAGCCGTGCGATTCATATTGACAAACTGACCAATGATTTGCGGATACTGGGTCACAAAGATGGTAGTCATCAGGAGATCCAGAACGAGGGTGCCCATCCGAGCGAAAGAGAAGACAATTAATCGCTTAAACCAGCCTTTTCTTTCTTGTTTAAAGACAATAGTATCGTTGGTAGCAAAGGCAAAGAGAATCCCTGCAATGTTTCCAATCAAGGTAGCTAGTTGTTCCTGGTCTGTCAGTTGGAAGACAATCAGCCGGGTGGCAACAGAAACAATCGTTGTAGCAACACCAAAGATCAGGTAGGCTAAAATTTCATTATTAAAGATTCGATTGACTAGTTTTTTCATACAATTAGTCTATCATAATTCCCTTATTTGTGCTATACTTATAAAGTTGGTTTGTCGAATGCAAATCTATCAGATGAGATTCATTGGCAAAGATCAACCCTTGGTGCTTAGCTTCTTTCACCAAGCATATTAGACGCGGAAAAACCGCTAAAGGAGAAAACGATGAAAAACTATACTGTTCGTGACTTGGCACAGATTGCTCTAGTTGCAGCTCTCTATGTGGCCTTGACCATTACTCCCCCATTGAATGCCATCGGAAGCAATGAGATCCAATTCCGTGTTTCTGAAATGCTCAATTTCATGGCTTTCTACAATCGGAAATACATTTGGTCGGTGACAATTGGCTGTATGATTTCTAACTTCCTGAGTTATGGGATTGTCGACGTGGTCGTTGGTGGTGGATCTACTTTGGTCTTCGTCACACTTGGAGTATACCTCTTTAAACGTTACGAAAAGACAGATCTCTTTAATGGATGGATTCGCAAGGATCATTTCTTATTCTCAATTTTCTTTGCCCTCTCTATGTTTACGATTGCCTTAGAATTGCATATCTTGAACAAAACACCATTCTTCTTGAATTGGTTGACAACTGGTTTGGGTGAATTTGCTTCCCTGATTGTCGGAGCTATTTTGATTAAAAAGATTGCCCAACGTATTGATTTGACTCAATAGTCTACTAGAGAGTGGAACAGAAATCGGTAATTCGTTAGAATTCGATTTCGTCGTCCCACCTCCGCACAGTTGAGTAGGGCTGTTAAAGCTGATGAAATCGGCGTAGTAGAGCCCAGTCAACCACTGCGTCTTGCTCGATAATCCAAAGATAATTGAGAGGCTAGGACTTTTGTCCTAGCTCTTTTTTTGTTGCCATTGCCGAATCCGATTCATTCAAATAATAGATATTTTTCGCTAATGGAGTAGTCAGAAAGGCCCCAGTAAAGCGTTTTTATGGTAAAATAGGGATATGGAAACCAGAATAAAAGAGCTAGTGACACTCCTGAATCACTATGCAGAAGAATATTATACAAAAGATGCTCCGTCCGTATCGGATTATGAGTACGATCAACTTTATCGGGAATTAGTCGCCTTAGAGGAAGCCCATCCGGAGTTGGTCCAGCCCAATAGCCCAACCCATCGGGTCGGAGGAACTATTCTTAAAGGGTTTGAAAAATACCAGCATACCTACCCGCTTTATAGCTTGCAGGACGCCTTTTCTTATGATGAATTAGTGGCCTTTGATCAACGGGTTCGCAAGGAATTCCCTGCTGTCACCTATGTATGTGAATTAAAAATTGATGGCCTGTCTATTTCACTTTCTTATGTTGATGGAGTTCTTGAAACGGGTGCTACACGTGGGGATGGGAGTATTGGAGAAAATATCACAGAGAACCTTAAGCGAGTTCGTGATATTCCTCTAGTCTTGCCAGAACCTCTTACATTAACAGTTCGCGGAGAATGTTATATGCCCCGTGCATCTTTTGATGCTGTCAACTTGTCTCGCCAAGAAAATGGGGAAGCAGAGTTTGCGAATCCTCGAAATGCGGCAGCCGGTACTCTTAGACAGTTGGATACGAAGATTGTTGCGGAGCGAAAACTCGCGACCTTCCTCTACCAGGAAGCTAGTCCAACTGACCAAACGAGTCAAGAGAAGGTGTTAGCCAAGTTAGATCGACTCGGTTTTGTCGTCAATCCGCATCACAAGACAGCGACTAGTATCGAGCAAGTCTGGGACTATATTCAAGAAGTGGCTGCGATGCGTGACCAGCTTCCTTATGATATCGATGGGGTCGTGATTAAAGTGAATGACCTGGCTGTCCAAGAAGAACTTGGCTTTACTGTCAAGGCTCCCAAATGGGCAGTGGCTTACAAGTTCCCAGCTGAGGAGAAGGAAGCAAAACTCTTGTCAGTTGATTGGACTGTTGGTCGGACAGGAGTTGTGACACCAACTGCTAATTTGACTCCCGTTCAACTAGCAGGGACGACTGTCAGTCGGGCTACTCTCCATAATGTAGATTACATTGCTGAGAAAGATATTCGCAAAGACGATACCGTCATTGTCTATAAAGCAGGGGATATTATTCCAGCTGTTCTACGGGTTGTTATGGATAAGCGCGTATCAGAAGAAAAATTAGAGATTCCCAGTCACTGTCCAAGTTGTCAGAGTGAGCTCCTTCATTTTGAGGATGAAGTGGCCTTGCGTTGTATCAACCCCCGTTGTCCTGCTCAAATAAAGGAAGGGCTCGCTCACTTTGCCAGCCGGGATGCCATGAATATAACAGGGTTGGGGCCAGCTGTGGTGGAAAAACTGTTTGCCAAAGAACTGGTACAGGATGTGGCAGGTATTTACCGGCTGACGGTTGAGGATCTTTTACAATTAGAAGGTTTTAAAGAAAAATCTGCCCAGAAGTTAGTAGATGCTATTCAAGCATCTAAGGGGAATTCTGCTGAAAAACTATTGTTTGGACTGGGAATTCGTCATGTAGGAAGTAAGGCCAGCCAGCTCTTGCTCCAAGAGTTTCATTCCATTCCAGCTTTAGCAGAAGCAGAGGTTGAAACGATTGCAGCGATAGACAGTTTAGGAATGGTCGTTGCAGAAAGTCTCCAGCGTTATTTTGCTCAGGAAGGCTCTCGGCTTCTTTTAGAAGAGCTTAAGGATGCTGGGGTAAACTTAGAGTACCTAGGACAAAAGGTTGCAGCAGACGCACCATTGTCCGGTAAAACAGTCGTCTTAACAGGTAAACTGGAACGTCTGACACGTTCTGAAGCTAAGGCTAAATTAGAAGCCTTAGGGGCTAAAGTCACAGGCTCCGTGTCCAAGAAAACTGACCTGTTGGTTGCAGGTAGCGATGCGGGAAGTAAATTAAGCAAAGCGCAGGAATTATCGATTGAAATACAGGATGAAGCCTGGCTTGAGAGTTTATAGAGGCATGTATGGAAAATAAGATTAAAAAAGCACGAGTGATATATAATCCGACCTCTGGTCAGGAAATCATTAAAAAGAACATCGCAGAAGTCTTAGATGTGTTAGAGGATGTCGGCTATGAAACAAGTGCCTATCAGACCACTCCAGAGCCCTTATCAGCCCAATTAGAAGCAGAACGGGCTGCTAAGGCAGGATTTGATTTGATCATTGCCGCTGGGGGAGATGGAACCATTAATGAGGTAGTTAACGGGGTTGCTAGTCTCGAACACCGTCCAAAAATGGCTTTTATCCCTACGGGAACAACCAATGATTACGCGCGTGCTCTGAAGATTCCAATGGGAGATCCTGTAGCTGCTGCAAGGATTATTGAAAAGAACCAAACCATCCAAATGGACATTGGACGGGCATACGGAAGTAAATATTTTATCAATATTGCTGCTGCAGGGACCTTGTCTGAATTGACCTTTAGTGTACCGAGTGAGGTGAAGTCGCGTTATGGCTACTTTGCTTATGTGGCTGAAGGGGTGAAGAAGTTCCCCAAAAATAAAACCCGCAAGGTGCGGATTGAACACGATAATGGGGTCTATGTTGGACCAGTTTCTCTTGTTTTCGTGGCTTTGACCAATTCAATCGGTGGCTTTGAAAGTGTAGCACCAGATGCTAAATTGGATGATGGTAATTTCACTTTGATTTTAGTGAAAACCGCTAAATTATTTGATATGTTGTCTTTAATTATGCAAGCCGTCAATGGTGGAAAACATGTCAAGGATTCAAATATTGAATACCTCAAAACCTCTAAATTGAAGATTGAAGTTTTGGATAAGAAAGAAGAGTTCAAGATCAATTTAGATGGTGAATACGGTGGAGATACACCAGTGGAACTGGAAGTCTTCCATAATCACTTAGAATTTTTTGCCAACATCGATGAAATTAATGACGATGCCTTGTTCCATTCGGAATATAAATCAGAAGAATAATGGAGAATCGTTGCTGAGAGTGGGCAATGTTCGTTTCTTCTTAGTTAGGAAATAGGAAATACAATAAGATGCATCAGTATCAAGTTAAAATCCACTACCATCATCCCGTAGGCGATTATTTTGCCCGTGATATGTGGAAGTGGCATGAAGGAGTTTGGGGAGAGGAAGTGTCCTTCTCCAAGCTCGATTATTTTGGAGTTGAGGGACTCTTAGTTTATGACTGTGAGACGCCTCAACGGTTTGGCCATGTCATCATCAAAGAAGGAAACTGGATCAGTCAGTCAGACGAATACCATATTGAGCTTTTGCCTGAAGGGCATGTGAGAGAAGTCTGGTTGATTCAGGGAGATGAGACCGTTTATTATTCCTTGCAGGCTGCTATGACGAGTCATGAATACAGCCGTCGGAAGCCACATGCTTTTGATATGGCGACTCATCACCAGGAATTTGATGCCAAGTGGGGTTATCAAGGATGGTTGGGCTATCGCCAACAGGATGATGATTACCGCTTTAAACTTTGGGCGCCTACTGCCAATAAAGTAGACCTCCTCATCTATGATTCTGTCGCTAATGACAGCAAGGTTTGGAAGATTGTCCCAATGGTTCGTGGCCAGCGTGAATCTAGTGACCATGTTCGAAATAACTGTGGTGTCTGGTATGCCGATGTCATGGGGAACCTCAGTGGACTAGCCTATCAGTACAAGGTTTATTTTGATTACCATACAGAGATTGCGCGTGATCCTTATACGATCGCTACCAGTGAAAATGGGAAAAAATCAGCCATTCTTTCCCATCATGATTGCATCTTCCCTGCCTTTCAAACAGAAGCGTATGAAAAGGCTGACTGGCGATTGGATAATCCCTGTCAGGCGGTTGTCTATGAAATGCATATCCGGGATTTGACTATTTCTCCAACTTCCGGTGTGGACGAAGCCTATCGAGGAACCTACCGAGGGGCTCACCAGACTGGGACTAAGAACGCCCAGGGTGATGCCACAGCCTTTGACTATATCAAGGAATTAGGGGTTAATGTGGTGCAACTGCAACCAGTCACCGACCGCTATAAGACTTATGATGAAGAAGGCAATGTCCTCTACAACTGGGGATACGATGTGCAGAATTATTCAGCACCTGAGACTTGGTATTCGACCAAACCTCACGATCCTAAGATCACCATGCGCGAATTAAAAGAAATGATCCACGCCTACCATGAAGCAGGGATCTCGGTGGTTATGGATGTCGTTTATAATCATATCTATTCGACAGAAGATGGTGCCTTTCAAAAAACTGTTCCTGATTATTATTACCGGATGAATCCAGATGGATCCTTCCAAAATGGTACAGGAGTCGGGAATGAGACAGCCAGTGAGCATGAGATGTATCGCAAGTTCATGATTGATTCCTTGACATATTGGGTAAATGAATATAAGATTGACGGTTTCCGCTTTGACTTGATGGGCATTCACGATGTGGATACGATGAATGAAATCCGTGAAGTCATGGATGCTATTGATCCACGGATCCTCCTCTATGGAGAAGGTTGGGATATGGGGACAGGCTTGGCTCCAGAAGATAAGGCCAAGAAGGACAATGCTTATCAAATGGCCCAAGTCGGTTTCTTTAATGATACCTCTCGAGATGCCATTAAGGGGGCTGAGGTCTTTGGCTCTGTCAAACGTGGCTATGTTAGTCGGAAGTCTACAGAAGACATCATTGCGCGGTCCGTTCTGGGTAGTGCAGAGTTGGGATCCTTCCTAACTCCAAGTCAGGTTCTCAACTATGTTGAGGCCCATGATAATTACAACCTTTACGATTTACTTTCTTATGTCCATCCAAATGATTCCAAAGAACAAATTAAGAAGCAGGTAGAAGTAGCTACTGCTATGAACCTCCTCTTCCAAGGGATGGCCTTTATGCAAGTTGGCCAAGAGTTTCTACGAACCAAGTTGGTTGCAACTGGGCCGGATGGCGAAGTAACTGCTCAAGATAGGGAACGGGCCATGAATTCTTACAATGCCCCAGATGCCGTTAACCAAGTCGATTGGAATCTGGTGTCTGTCAACAAGGATACGATTGACTATATTCGCCAAATCATTCATTTGAAGAAGACTTTACCTGCCTTGTCACTTGAGTCTTATGAGGAAATTTACCAACATGTCTTTGTGCATACAGCGGATATGGGTAGTGGTGTCGTTGTCTTTGAATTAAATTGGGATAAACACTATTATGTTATCTTTAACACCAGTGGACTTCCATTCTATCTCCAGAACGCAGATCATCTTGAGCTTCTTGTTGGAAATAGTCGGAATAAACGACCATTCTATGTTGAGAATTTAACAGCTTCCGTTTTCGAATGGAAGAAATAAAATAAAAAAATAAGATTGGGAAATCCCAATCTTATTTCAAATTGAAGATAAAGCCATCTTAAAAACTTTCCTTAGGCGAGTACGGAGGTTAGGTGAAATTATCCAGTGGATAATTTCAGCAATCCAGGAAGTTCCAAGACTTAGTTTTGAACCTAAAGTTTCAAAACTCCCGAGTGCTTGAAACATGTGTTTCAAGCACTTTTCTCACAGCGGAAAGTTTTAGATTTGCTTTAATGATCCAAATTAATAGAAGTTGTTTTTGAAAAACAATCCAGATACCTTAAGTAAAAATAGTTTGTCTACATTTAAAAATAAGATTAGGAAACCCTAATCTTATTTTTTCTCTGATGAAGATGAACTTGAACTACTTGAGCTAGAATCTTCACTCGATGATGAAGAAGAACTGAACTGTTCAGGATGGAGTTCCTTGTAGCTAGGTGCCTTGAAGAGATCAACCGTTGACTGATTGCCTTTTTGGCTATAGAGACTGGTCGATGCATCTCCTTTTTCTTTTTCGATTTTCTTCAATGCTTTCATCGAGTTATTGTAAGAGAAATCATCTGGGTTAACTTTCCCAAGATTATTACCAGTATAGAACCGTAAGAGGTCTCCGGTTTGGATACTATCACTAATCTTGAGTTGTAGATTGGCTGCCTCACGGATCTTATCGAGTTGCTCTTTCGTTGTTTCGTCTGGATTGGTGATTTCTTCACCAGTCTTGGTGTAATAGGTCCGGCCACTGTAACTTGTATACTCAGGGGTCACAAAGTAGTTAGATGAACGGAAAGCAACGATTTGACTATGATCTGGAGATAATAAGTCTTGTCCAACTTGAAGGAAGTTCTTAGAATCAATTCCTAACAAGTGTTCCAATGTTGGAAGCATATCAATCTCTCCACCGTAGGTCTCAATGACTTTCCCCTTGTCCATACCTGGAATCACCACCATATACGGTACGCGCTGCAACATGGCATTGTCATAGCTAGACCAAGTCTCCGAGTTCTTATCGAGCAAAGGAGCTAGGGCTGGATTTCGAGAATTAGAAATACCGTAGTGATCTCCATAGAGGACAATGATTGAGTTCTCGTAGAGTCCAGAGGCTTTCAAATAGTCAAAGAAGGCTTTGATAGAAGAATCTAAGTAATTGGCTGTTGCAAAATAGCCATTAATCGTTTCATCTTGCGTTTCTGCAAGAGGGAAGCCGATTTCGTCACCAATCAGACTTGTCGTATAAGGATAGTGGTTGGAAACCGTAATGAACTTGGTGTAAAACGGTTGTTGCATGTGTTCCAAGTACTTGATGGAATCCTTCAACATGATCTTGTCATTGAGTCCATATTGGAAGGAGTTGGTATCATCTTGCTTGGTAAAGTATGAGGCATCAAAGAAGTAATGGTAGCCCCATTGTTTGTAAGCTGTATTACGGTTCCAGAAGCTTCCGGCATTTCCGTGGAAAACAGCACTGGATTGGTAGCCATTCTTAGAAAGAATAAAAGGAGCTGCTTGCTGGGTATTTGTCCCCCCGTAGTTTACCATAAAGGAACCTTGGTTCAAGCCGAACAAGCCCGTCTCAATCATGGTCTCTGCATCCGATGTTTTACCAGCTTTTACCTGGTTGAAGATATTAGCAAATGCAAAGGTTTCATTTGAATGGTAAAGTGAGTTGATAAAAGGGGTTACTTCGTATTCTTTGCCATCGACCTTCAATTTATAATCGATCAAGAATTGTTGGAAACTTTCCAAGTGGATATAGATGACATTTCGTCCCTTAGCTAGACCAAAGGTTTCAGGATTTGGTTGAGCATAGTGACTAGCAACATACTCTTCAACTGGCTTCAAGTCTACTTCAGAGGCTTTTGAGCGTTCTTTATTTGCCATGTAAGTCTGGTTGGCACTGTAACCTAAGAAGGCTGGTAAGCCAAGCGCACGGACTACATAATAATTTGAGAATCCACGCGTTAACAACTCCGGACGGTCAATCTCTGCCAAGAAAAGGTTGGCAGAGAAGAGCATAGCAGAGAGAGAAGTAACTGCAAAACTTGCCCGTTTATTAAATGGACGGGGATCTAGTTTGACCAATTTTTTAAAAAAGAGGAAAGCTAGAATTGGAAAGTCTAGAATATAGATGATGTCCCAAGGTCGGAACAATTCTAAGGCTGCTGCCCCAAGACCAGCGGATACCTTACTAGAGGCTAGCATGGTATTGACAGTTACGAAATCTGTAAACTCACGATAATAAATCGAATTGGATATCAACCAGATAAATAAAATGACATAGATGCTAAAAGATAGCAAATAGAAGAGTTTGGTTCTCTTAATATAAAAAGCGAGACCGATGAATAAGAGACTTAACGGTATCGGGTTAATGATTGCAAGAAAAACCTGATAGAAGCCTTGAATATCTAGATTAAAGTCTACTGTATAGGCCCACATGGTTTTAAACCAATAAAGCAACAGTAGGGTAAAGACAAATCCTAGTCTGGTACTCATAGCATCGAGTATCGTTTTGGTAATTTTTTTCACAAAAATATACTTCCTTGCCTTATTTCCTAAAAATTTTCTTACAACAGTATACCATAATTTAGATCGTTTTGAAAATAAAGCAAGCAGATAATGAGGGATAGAAAGTCTAAGTTTGAGATTTGTAATCTATTACTAAACAAAAAGAGCAAGAATGTTTAAAACGATGGAGATCACTTTGTTATTAATCGTATTTTTAAGGAAGAGACTTTGTGAAATTTTGAAAATTTTGATACAATAGAGAGTATGAAAAAGCTGACAATTAACCGACAAATTGAGAAGAAAATCCATAAAGGTTATAAGATTTTAGAGAAGGTTGACTTTGGGCAGCTCCCCTTTGACAATGAGGTTGTCGAACTGGTTACAGCTTCGGGCCACTTTGTTGGGACAGGTTACCTTTCCGAGCAAAACAAGGGGCTTGGTTGGGTCATCTCTCCGAAGAAAATCACCTTGGATCAAGCTTACTTTTGTCACTTATTTGCTGAAGCTAAGTCTAAACGTCTCTCCTATTATCAGTCGGAATTGGATACTGCTTTTAGAATTTTTAATCAAGAAGGCGATGGATTTGGAGGCTTAACCATTGATCTCTATGAAGATTATGCCGTCTTTTCCATATACAATGCCTTTGTCTATCAAATCAGAGACTTGATCGTTGCAGCTTTTCAAGAAGTTTTTCCTGAAGTCTTGGGAGGATATGAAAAAATCCGTTTTAAGGATCCCGGTTATGAGTCAGCTCATCTATTTGGTCAAGAAGCTCCAGAGACCTTCTGTATTTTGGAAAATGGAGTTCGTTACCAAGTTTTTCTGAATGATGGCTTGATGACAGGAATCTTCTTGGACCAACATGAAGTGCGCGCTAGTTTAGTAGATGGTTTAGCAACAGGCAAAACCTTGCTCAATATGTTTTCCTATACGGCGGCTTTTTCAGTGGCAGCTGCTATGGGAGGAGCACTGGAGACGACCTCTGTGGATCTCGCCAAGCGTAGTCGGGAACTATCTGAAGCTCATTTTTTGGCAAATGGTCTAGAATTAGACCAGCACCGCTTTATTGTCATGGACGTTTTTGATTATTATAAGTATGCCAAGCGTCATGGTTTGACCTATGATGTGATTGTTTTAGATCCGCCGAGTTTTGCTCGCAATAAGAAGCGTACCTTCTCAGTTGCGAAGGATTATCACAAACTAATTGAGCAGTCCCTAGAGATTTTAAATCCAAAAGGTATTTTGATTGCTAGTACCAACGCTGCGAATGTCAGTCGAGACAAATTTAAAAAAGAAATTGAAAAGGGCTTTAAAGGCCATAAACATCGCTATATCAGTGAGGTAGGACTTCCAGCTGATTTTCGATACAATGAAAAGGAAGAAAGTAGTAATTACTTGAAAGTTTTTACAATTAAGGTGGATCAATGAAATTAGTTGTTTCTGTAATGCCAAGAAATTTTGAAGAAGCACAGGCCATTGATGCCAGTCGGTATCAGGAAGCAGATGTCATTGAATGGCGTGCGGATTATTTGGATAAAAATGATATCTTACAAGTTGCGCCTGCCATCTTTGAAAAATTTGCCGGTCGTGAGATTGTATTTACCCTGCGGACACGGGAGCAGGGAGGAGAAATTGAACTTTCTGGTGAAGAGTACGTAGCCATTATCCATGATATCAATAACATCTATCATCCGGATTATGTCGATTTTGAGTACTTTGGTCACCAGGCCGAGTTTAATCAGATGATGGATTATTCCAATCTTTGCTTAAGCTACCACAATTTCCAGGAAACCCCTGAAAACATGATGGAAATTATGTCGGAATTAACCAGCTTTACACCGAAATTGGTAAAGGTCTCTGTGATGGCTCATACTGAGCGGGATGTTCTCGACTTGATGAACTATACACGTGGCTTTAAAACTCTAAATCCAGAACAAGAGTTCGTTACAATTTCTATGGGGAAAATTGGCCGAATTTCTCGCATTGCTGCCGATTTAACTGGTTCTGTTTGGTCCTATGCTAGTGTTGGAGAGGAAAGTGCACCAGGTCAAATCAGTTTGGCAAGCATGCACAAGATTCGGGAGATCTTAGATGAGGATTGATGGCTATACGCGAATGGCGGCCGTCATTGCTAAGCCCATTCGTCATAGTATCTCGCCCTTTATTCACAATCATGCTTACCAACTAACCGCCACCAATGCGGTCTACCTTGCTTGGGAAGTGGCAGAAGAACAAGTTGAACAAAGTCTTCAACAGTTACGAGTACTGGATATGTTGGGCGCCAATATTTCCATGCCCTATAAGAAAAAAGTCCTACCCTACTTAGATCAGGTGGATGAAAGTGCCCAACTCATCGGTTCGGTCAATACAATTGTTCAGAAGGATGGTTGCTTAACAGGATACAATACCGATGGACTTGGTTTTTTAAAGAGTCTACCCAAGACTTTTTCTATAAAGGATAAGAAACTTGTCCTTTTGGGAGCAGGCGGGGCAGCAACTGCCATTATCCTAGAAGCTATTCGACAAGGAGTGGCAGAGATACATTTATTTGTTCGCCCAGAAAGTTTAGCCAAGTATCAGGCTACCTTCTCTCCACTATCTGAAGCTCTCTCTTTTTCAATTGTCCTCCATGACTTATCCCGTCGGGATCAGTTAAATGCAACGATAGAGGGGACCGATTTATTGATCAATGCTACAGGAATAGGAATGGACGGGTCTTCTCTCCCTATTCCGAAAGACTTTATCTTTCCTAAAGGTTGTCTAGTGGCTGATTTAGCTTATTTTCCTGCCAAGACACCATTTCTTCAATTAGCAGAAGAACAAGGGGCAAAAACCTTAAATGGCTTGGGAATGCTCTTCCAACAAGCTGCCGTTGCCTTCGAACTGATGACGGATAAAACTTTCCCGGAAGAGGAAGTCTGGCAAGCTTTGAAATTGGAATACCCAGATTATGTATTAGAAAAATGATGGAAGAAAACAGAAAAACTTAATCAAGTATGCTCTGTTTTCTATTTTTATACAATAGTGAAATTGTAATCTTTTTCACATGGATTTGAAAGGAGATACTTATGAAGGTGAATGTTGATCTACCAAAGAATGGTTATGAGATTGTCATTGAGAATGGAGCGATCCAAAAGGTTGGAACTTGGCTCAGTCATTTATGGGAACCTCAAAAAGTAGCAGTCATAACAGACAACCATGTGGGATCCCTTTATGCAAGTCAGGTAGTGAAATGCCTTGAAAGTGAAGGATTTACAGTTGTTCATTATGAGTTTCTAGAAGGAGAAGCTAGTAAAAATCTAACGACTGTTCAGAAAGTTTATGAATTCTTAGCGAAGAATGGCATGACACGATCGGATGGGATCCTTGCTCTGGGTGGTGGCGTTGTCGGAGATCTAGCTGGTTTCGTGGCTTCCACTTACATGCGTGGGATTCATTTCGTCCAAGTACCAACTAGTTTGACAGCTCAAGTCGATTCTTCTATTGGAGGCAAGACTGGAGTAAATACGCTCTATGCTAAAAACATGGTAGGAACCTTTGCCCAACCTGATGGAGTCTTGATTGACCCTGAGATGCTACGGACCCTGGGTCAACGTGAGTTGATCGAGGGCATGGGGGAGGTCATCAAGTATGGACTCATTGAGGATCCAGAATTATGGGAAGAATTGGAAGGAATGGATGGCTCTGTCGAGTCTATTTATGAGCATGCAGAATCCCTGATTGCCCATTCTTGTCAAGTTAAACGCAAGATGGTCGTCGAAGATGAGCTAGACCAGGGCATCCGTCTTTATCTGAATTTTGGTCATACTCTTGGACACGCCATTGAAGCGACTGCAGGTTATGGCCAGGTCATGCACGGAGAAGCCGTAGCGATAGGGATGGTACAAGTCACTAAGGTGGCAGAAGCCAAGGGACTCGTCCAAGCCGGTTTAACACAGGCCATTCGTCAAATGTGTCAAAAATTTGGCTTACCAGTAGAATTCCATGGATGGGATAAGGAAGAGCTTTATCAAGCCTTAACCTTGGACAAGAAGGCAAGGGGCAATCAATTGAAACTCGTTTTGGTCCCAGAAATTGGCACTTGTCAGATTCATCCAGTCCCATTGGAAGAAATGAGAGACTTTTTAAACTAGAAATCGACAAAGGAGATACCATGCGTTATTTAACAGCAGGAGAATCACACGGACCACGACTAACAGCTATTATTGAAGGGGTGCCTGCAGGACTCCCTTTGACCGCTGATTTTATCAATGCTGAGTTGAAACGTCGCCAAGGGGGCTACGGTCGTGGAGCACGGATGAAGATTGAAAGCGATCATGTCGAGATCACCTCCGGAGTTCGCCATGGATTGACCATGGGAGGCCCCATCACCTTGAATGTCACCAACCTAGACCATCAAAAATGGCTGGAGATCATGTCTGTCAGTGATGTGGAGGAAAAGAAAAAGGGACTTCGGAAAATTACTAAGCCTCGTCCAGGCCACGCTGATTTGGTCGGTGGGATCAAGTACCGTTTCGATGACTTACGCAATTCATTGGAGAGGTCATCGGCTCGGGAAACGACTATGCGGGTAGCAGTTGGTGCAGTAGCCAAACGGTTATTAGAAGAGATTGGGATCCAAGTAGCCAGCCACATCGTTAATTTCGGTGGCATCGAAGTAGAGGTTCCAGAAAATCTTACGGTTTCGCAAATCAAAGAAGCGGTCGCTCAATCCGAGGTTTCTATTGTCAATCGAGAGCGAGAGAAAGAAATCAAGGCCTATATCGATAGCGTGAAGAAAGAAGGAGAGACCATCGGAGGGATCGTTGAAACCATTGTAGGTGGTGTGCCTGTTGGTCTAGGATCTTTTGTCCAATGGGACAAGAAATTGGATGCCAAAATTGCTCAAGGGGTTGTCTCCATCAACGCCTTTAAAGGAGTAGAATTCGGAATGGGCTTTGAAGCTGGTCGTCGCAAAGGCAGTCAGGTCATGGACGAAATCCTCTGGTCCCAACAAAATGGTTATACCCGTCGAACCAATCATTTAGGCGGATTTGAAGGAGGCATGACCAATGGGGAGCCCATTATTGTCCGTGGGGTTATGAAGCCAATCCCGACCCTTTATAAGCCCCTCATGAGTGTCGATATTGAAACGCATGAGCCATATAAGGCAACGGTGGAGCGGAGTGATCCAACAGCACTTCCAGCGTCGGGAGTAGTCATGGAGGCTGTGGTGGCAACGGTCTTAGCTACAGAAGTCTTGGACAAGTTCTCTTCTGATAATCTGGAGGAATTGAAGGAAGCTGTCGAGCTTCATCGGGCCTATACCAAAGCTTTCTAACTGGAGAAATAAATGGAAGAAAAGGTTGTATATATCGTCGGTCTCGGACTGATTGGAGCTTCGTTAGCCATGGGGATTCGGAAGGGCCATCCAGAAGTTACTCTATTAGGTTATAATCGCAGTCAAGCCTCGCGGGATATTGCTTTGAAGAATGGGATTGTTGATAAGGTGACGGCCAATCTTGAAGAGTTTGCTTCTAAAGTAGATGTCATCATCGTCTCCTTACCTGTGAAACAAACGATTGAAACCTTTCAGCAATTGTCAAAAATGCCACTGAAAGAAGGGGTTATTGTAACGGATGTGGGGTCGACCAAGGGGGCGATTGTAGAAGCGGGTCAAGAAGCTTTTAACCATCTCCCAGTCCGTTTTGTCGGTGGGCATCCCATGGCGGGGAGTCACAAGACGGGAGCTGCCTCGGCTGACTCTACCCTCTTTGAAAATGCTTATTACATTTTTACTCCAACTCTTGCGACTGATCCCAGTGCTATTTTGGAAATGAAGGATTTGCTCTCAGGGCTTGGAGCCCGTTTCATCGAGGTGGATCCTATTGAACACGATCGAGTCACTTCTCAAATCAGCCACTTTCCTCATGTATTAGCTGCAACCCTGATGGGACAAGCAGCTGCTTATACAGAGGAGCATAGCCTTACGGGTCGCTTTGCTGCAGGTGGATTCCGTGATATGACGCGGATTGCAGAGAGTGAGCCCAGCATGTGGACTTCTATCTTGCTGTCCAATCCAAGTGCTGTTCTTGATCGGATAGCGGACTTTCAAAATCGCCTTGACCAAGTTGCCGATATGATAAGACAAGGGCAAGAAGATGACATTTGGTCCTTCTTTGATCAGAGTCGAGAGCAACGCCAGCACATGCAGATCCACAAACGAGGCGGGGTGGAAAGTACCTTTGACATTTTTGTGGATGTCCCAGACGAAGAAGATGTCATCCTTCGGATCTTGGAGTTGCTTCGTGGGACTTCCTTGGTCAATATTCATATTAATGAGGAAAACCGGGAAGATGTCTATGGAATCCTCCAAATTTCCTTTAAGACAGTTGCAGATCAAGCAAGGGCTGAAGCCCTGATTACAGAGCAAACGGATTATAGCGTAGTGATCAAATAGGTCTCAAGTAGGATTTTTTTAAAAACATCAGTTTCTAATGCAATATGTAAAATATTCTTTGTATAATAGAATGAAATCAAACCTTTAAGGAGAAATCACATGTCAAATATTTATGATATAGCCAATGAATTGTCACGTGGAATTCGTGACTTACCAGAATACAAAGCTGTCCTTGCTAGTAAGGAAGCCATTGATGCAGATGCGGATGCAAAAGCTTTATTCGGAGACTACCTTGCTTTCCAACAAGAAATCCATGGGGTTATCCAGTCTGGACAAATGCCAACCGAAGACCAACAAAAGAAGATGCAAGATTTTGCTGAAAAATTACAAGGAAATCCAATTGTGAATGAATTTTTCACCAAACAACAGCAACTATCTGTTTATCTAGGAGATATTGAACGGATTATTTTTGATCCAGTTCAAGATTTATTTAAATAAGGGAGAGGCTGGGACAAAAGTCCTAGCCTCTCAATTGTCTTTGGATTGTCGAGCAAGACGCAGCTGTTGAGTGGACTCTACTACGCTGATTTCATCAGCTTTAACAGCCCTACTCAACTGTGCGGAGGTGGGACAACGATATCGAATTCTAACGAATGACCGATTTCTGTCCCACTCTCTTTTTCTCCCTCCTCTTGGAGGTCCTTCCAAGTGAACGTTGAAAATGGCTTTTTTTTATGGTAGAATTTTTAGAAAAGCTTGAAGGGGTAAGCCATGAAATTACAAACGAATTGTAAGGGTTTAAATGGAATTATTCGTGTTCCAGGGGATAAATCAATCAGTCATCGGTCGATTATCTTTGGTAGCCTTGCGCATGGAACCACTAAGGTCTATGATATCTTACGTGGTGAAGATGTCTTATCCACTATTCAAGTATTTAGGGACCTAGGCGTCTCTATCCAAGATGATGGTCAAGTGATCACCATCGAGGGGAAAGGTTTTGAGGCCTTTCAACAGCCTAAGAATGATCTGGATATGGGGAATTCAGGCACTTCTACTCGATTAATAGCAGGTGTCTTAGCGGGAAGTCCCTTCCCAGTTACCATGGTTGGAGATGATAGCTTGTCCAAACGACCAATGGACCGAGTGGCGATCCCCCTTCGAGAGATGGGAGTCACAGTCCAGGGCCAAACAGATCGAGACATGTTGCCCCTTCATCTGCATGGATCAAAAGAGTTACAACCAATCCATTATTCATTACCGGTAGCTTCTGCGCAGGTCAAGTCAGCTCTTCTTTTTGCAGCTATGCAAGCAGAAGGGGAGTCAGTCATTCTAGAGAAGGAACTGACACGGAATCATACTGAAGATATGATCCAGCAGTTCGGTGGCCAGATTAGCGTGAAGGGCAAAGAGATTCGCCTACGTGGGCCCCAGAGCTTCCAAGCCTGTGAGGTGACGGTACCAGGTGATATTTCCAGTGCGGCCTTTTGGTTGGTAGCTGGTTTGATTGTCCCAAATAGCAAGATTCGTCTGGAGAATGTCGGGATCAATGAGACCCGTACAGGCATTCTAGAGGTTATTGAAAAAATGGGTGGCAAGCTTCAAATCTTGGATCTTGATCCAGTAGCTAAGGCTGCAACCCTTGTCGTAGAGACTTCTGATCTCCACGGAACGGAAATTTCAGGTGATTTGATTCCTCGTTTGATTGATGAGCTTCCAATCATTGCACTTTTGGCAACTCAGGCTTCCGGACGAACCATTATCAAAGATGCTGAAGAATTGAAAGTTAAAGAAACGGATCGCATTCAAGTCGTGGCAGATAGTCTAAATGCCATGGGAGCTTCCATCACTCCAACAGAAGATGGCATGATCATTGAAGGGAAAACGCCCTTGCATGCTGCTAGTCTGCAAACCTTTGGCGATCACCGGATCGGCATGATGGGGGCGATTGCAGCCCTGCTTGTGAGAGAGGGTGAAGTGGAACTCGAGCGTGCAGAAGCTATTAATACCAGCTATCCTTCCTTCTTTGCAGACTTAGAAAAGGTGTCCCATGCCTAAAGTACTACTCGGCTTTATGGGAGCAGGGAAAACAACCATTGGCCGTTTATTGGATCCAGCTTTTGTAGATATGGATGCGCTCTTGGTTCAACGCTTAGAAATGCCGATTTCGGCCTATTTTGCTCGCTTTGGAGAAGAGAGTTTTCGCCAGCAAGAGTCGCTTTTGTTGCAAGATTTGCTCAATGGACAGAGTTCCGTCATTGCAACTGGTGGGGGGATTGTCTTGAGGTCTGAAAATCGTCAGCTTCTCAAGAAGAATCCTTGTAATATTTATTTGCGGATTGATTTTAATCGCCTCTATCAACGACTGGCAACTGATCCTGTAAATAAGCGCCCTCTCTTTCTTGATAAGTCTCAAGAAGAGTTTCAGGCCTTGTTTGAACAACGCCTGCCCCTATATGAAGAAGTAGCCACACATGTGCTTGATGTTGCTGATAAGACACCTGAAGAAATTGTGGAGATGATTCGATGCTTGTAGCTTATCTAGGTCCTAAGGGATCCTTTACCCATCATGTAGCTCTAGAAAGTTTTCAAGACGCTGAATTGTGTCCTTATGGATCTATTACTGAGGTATTGAAAGCCTATGAATCCCATCAAGTAGACTATGCAGTCATCCCTGTTGAGAACTCCATTGAAGGCAGTGTCCATGAGACCATTGACTATCTCTTTCACCAGGCCAGTTTCCAGGCTATCGCAGAAGTGGTTTATCCCATTAAGCAACAACTATTGGCCGTTAAGCAGGATCGAGCCATTGAAGTGATCTATTCACATCCACAAGCTTTAGCCCAGGGAAAAGCCTATGTCCAAGAGCATTTCCCTCAAGCCAGACTGGAGATGACAACTTCGACATCCTATGCAGCTCGATATGTCTCTCAACATCCGGAACTACCTATTGCAGCCATTGCGCCTTTGGAGGCTAAGGATGAATATGGTTTGGAAGTTGTAGCCAGTAATATTCAAGAGATGGATCAGAATTATACCCGCTTTTGGATTCTTGGTCAGCGACCTTTTGAAAGCAGTCGCTCCTTAAAGAGTGTTGCCTGCAAGGATAGTCTGGCCATCACGTTGCCAAGTAATATTGCAGGTTCCTTATGCCAGGCCCTATCTACATTTGCTTCAAGAGAATTAAATTTAACAAAAATTGAGAGCCGTCCTTTAAAGACGGCCCTAGGGGAATATTTTTTTATCATCGATGTGGTGGATGCTGACGAATTACTGTTTGCTTCTGCCTATCAAGAACTGGAGTCCCTAGGAGTATCCATCAAAACCTTAGGCCACTATTCGGTCTATGTGCTAAAAGACAATGAAACGGAGAACGTATGAGTAGAGAATCAGAAAACCTATCCTATCATGAACAAAAGAGATTGGATTACCTTTATTCCAACTACCATTACCTGAACGAGAAAGAGCAGTCGGAATACAAGTACCTAAAAAATAAATCAGAGGGACATTTCCAAGAGGACCCCGTTTCAGCAATTGCTGAAGAGTCTGAGGCTTCTTCAAGTAGAGGAGAAAATGAGTCTGATGAATTACCTGTCTATCCATCACGTAGTCGAAAGGATAAAGCCAAATCCAATAAAAAGAATCGAGAGGAAGTAACAGGTCTTCCCAAACGTAAGAAGGGAAGAAAAATCCGCTTCAAACGTATTTTAAAGTGGATTGCCCTTTTCTTCTTATTGGTTCTTGGTGGAATGGTCTTTATGTTTATCAAGGGTTTGAATAGCAAACCTGGTGGGACGAATGCTCAACCAGCTGTAAAAGAGTATTTTAACGGCCAGAAGACCAGTGACGGGGTCAATATCCTTATCTTGGGTACTGATGGTCGAATAGGGGAAAGCTCGTCTGAGACTCGTACAGACTCCATCATGGTGGTCAATGTCAATAATAAAGATGGCAAGATCAAGATGGTCAGCTTCATGCGGGATACTCTAGTCCATATCGATGGCGTCAGCCAGCAAACGGATCCAGACTATCCAGATTACTATGACCAGAAGCTCAATACGGCCTTTACCATTGGAGAGCAGAATAACAACCAAGGGGCGGAATTGGTCCGTCAGATGCTTAAGGATAACTTTGACATTGATATCCAATATTATGCCATGGTCGATTTCCAGACTTTTGCTACAGCCATCGATACCCTCTTTCCTAATGGAGTGGAGATGAATGCGCAGTTCTCCACCATTGATGGTGAAACCGTTTCTGAAGTTGAAGTTCCGGATGACTTGAATATGAAGGATGGCGTCGTTCCGAATCAGACCATTAAGGTCGGAAAACAACGGATGGATGGCCGGACCCTCCTCAACTATGCTCGTTTCCGTAAAGATGATGAGGGTGACTTTGGACGTACGAGACGCCAACAAGAAGTCATGTCTGCCATTGTTCACCAAATCAAGGATCCAACAAAACTCTTCACTGGTTCTGAAGCATTAGGAAAGGTATTCGCTATGACCTCGACCAATGTACCGTTCTCCTTCTTGTTAACCAACGGGATTGGCCTAGTCGGAAGTGCCAGCAAGGGGATTGAACGCATTACCATTCCAGAAAATGGGGATTGGGTCGATGCCTATGATATGTATGGCGGTCAAGGACTGCTGGTCGATTTTGATGCGTATAAAAAGAAATTGTCCCAAATGGGCTTAAGATGATATAATTAAGGGATAGGAGTGTTCCAAACTCCGTCCCTTTTAATTTGTAGAAAGATAAAAAAATGCTAAATAAGAATGAAATTGTAACCGTAGAAATTGTTGACCTGACCCATGAAGGAGCCGGAGTGGCTAAGGTGGATGGCTTGGTCTTTTTTGTAGAGAATGCCCTGCCTGGAGAGGTCATTCGCATGCGCGTGCTCAAGGTCAATAAAAAGATCGGCTATGGAAAAGTAGAGGAGTACCTGGAAAAATCGCCTCACCGCAATGAGGAGCTGGATCTTGCCTATTTGCGAAGCGGTATTGCCGACCTGGGGCACTTAGCTTATCCGGAGCAATTAAAATTTAAGGCCAAACAGGTCAAGGATAGTCTTTACAAGATGGCAGGAATCTCTGATATAGAAGTACCCCTGACCTTGGGCATGGACCATCCTGTTCAATACCGCAATAAGGCCCAAGTCCCTGTTCGTCGCGTCAATGGTCAAGTCGAGACAGGCTTCTTTCGGAAGAATTCTCATGATTTGATGCCGATCGAAGATTTCTACATTCAAGATCCAGTCATTGATCAGGTAGTTTTGGCGCTTCGGGATTTGATTCGTCGTTTTGATCTCAAGCCTTATGATGAGAAGGAACAATCTGGCTTGATTCGTAACCTTGTCGTCCGCCGAGGGCACCATTCAGGAGAAATCATGGTCATTTTGGTCACCACTCGTCCCAAGATTTTCCGTGTGGACCAGTTGATCGAGCAGCTGATCAAGCAATTTCCTGAGATTGTGTCTATCATGCAGAACATCAACGACCAGAATACCAATGCTATTTTCGGGAAAGAATGGCGGGTTCTCTATGGTCAAGACTTTATTACGGACCAAATGTTGGGCAATAGCTTCCAAATCTCAGGACCAGCCTTTTACCAGGTCAATACCGAAATGGCAGAGAAGCTCTATCAAACAGCCATTGACTTTGCAGACTTAAAAGAAGATGATGTGGTGATTGACGCTTACTCAGGAATTGGGACCATTGGCTTATCAGTTGCTAAGCATGTCAAGGAAGTTTATGGAGTAGAAGTCATCCCCGAAGCAGTTGAGAATAGCCAGAAGAATGCCAGCTTAAATGGCATTACCAATGCCCACTATGTCTGTGATACAGCTGAAAATGCCATGAAGAATTGGCTCAAGGAAGGTATCCAACCAACTGCCATCCTGGTCGACCCACCACGCAAGGGCTTGACTGAAAGCTTCATCAAAGCAAGTGCCCAAACAGGAGCTGACCGCATCGCCTATATCTCATGTAACGTCGCTACCATGGCGCGTGATATTAAACTCTATCAAGAGTTAGGCTATGAATTGAAGAAAGTACAGCCGGTGGACTTATTTCCGCAGACGCATCATGTCGAGTGTGTGAGTTTGTTGGTTAAACGCAGCTAATCCTCAAAAGGTTCACTGAACCTTTTGAGTCCCACAAACGCACCATGTTGAGGCGGTTTCACTGCTTGTACGAGCTACGAAGTAGCATAGTAGAAACGGAAGGCCCACCATATTGAACTAATATAAGTATTAAAAATCCTGTAGACCAATGCAAATTTTGGAGGTGGAGTATGGCTTCAAGTAAAGAATATTTAGATTTCATTTTAGAACAATTATCCGAGTTGGAAGAAATATCATATAGAGCAATGATGGGTGAATATATAATTTATTATCGTGGGAAAATCATTGGTGGAATTTATGATGATAGATTTTTAGTGAAGCCTGTCAAATCCGCAATAGCATACATGCCAAATGCAAAGTACGAGTTACCATATGATGGAGCAAAGGAAATGCTATTGGTAGATGATGTTGACAACAAAGAATATTTAACCTGCTTATTTGATTCAATGTATGATGAGTTACCTGCACCAAAACCAAAGAAAAAGAAATATTGACAGAATTCCATTTTGAGTCCTACAAACGCACCACGTTGAGGCGGTATCACTGCTTGTACGAGCTGAGGTATCAGCGAAGTAGAAGAATATTTTATACTCTAGGATAGGACTCGTAGAATGAGAAGATAAACCTTAGCCACTGCATTTGATCATGAACTTGCAACAAAGTTTGCTAAATAGTTTATGGAATTATATAATGGGATTTATTCTTAAACAAAGACAAATTAGAATTTATGGAGGGCATAATTATATGTGGGGTTATACTAAAATAAAAAATAAGACATTCTATATAACAATGATGGGGATTGCTTTGATGGCTATATTATCTTTGACAAAGATAAAACCCGAAACATCCATTGCAGGAGCTTCAGTTATAGCAGGAGTCCTATTTTTCTTTGTTGTCGACAACATGGACAAAAAATTACAAATAGAATCAGGATTACGCTTTAAAACTTTTTTTAGTGATATGAAAAAACAATGGGTAATTCCTCTGGTACTACTTACAGTAGCTACGGCTATAGTGTCGGTGGTTATTGGAGATATTATATTTAATGGGACGTATTCTGCTCATGTTATTGGAAGAACAGATACGATGTTGTCCTATAATAAAATACCGATCCTTACGATTCAAATAGTTATTGCAGCGTTAGTAGAGGAGATTGCATGGCGTGGATTTTTCCTTGGTAAAGCAATTAAATTTTTTCCATTTTGGGTTTGTGCATTTATGTCTGCTTTATTGTTTGCAATAGCCCATATTGCTATCGGAAACTTTGGACTCGTATTCTATGATGTTTTTACGATTTTTATTGACAGTATAATCTATGCCATAAATTATAAAAAGACAGGAAATTGTTTGATTTCAACAGTTTCGCACATTCTTTGCAATGTAGCTGGAATTGTATTTTTCATGATATTTATGTAGTATTTTTGAATTTTATATATTTAAAGGTATCATAATAAACAAATACCAGTTTGTAGAGGTAATACCTTTTAACGATAACCTTATGCTATCGTTAAAAGGTCTATAGACATGTTTCCATATGCAGACAGGTTCACTTGACATACTTAGTGTTCACTCGTTTAACGTCGAGTGTGTGAGTTTGTTAGTGAAACGCAGTTAATCCTCAAAAGGTCTCCCAAACCTTTTAAGTCCTTAGCGAGATTCCGGTTTGGATGTTTTGGGAGCGGAGTGGTACTGTAGTTTTGATCTTGGCTCTGATATGGAGGTCATGGCCAGAAAAAATGAAATAAAGGAGTTGAATTGATGGAGCACAATAAGCCAAAAGCAATTATATTCGCCTTTCTGGCAGCTATGTTTTATGCCATAAATGTACCAATATCAAAGGTTCTTTTGCAGCATGTTGGCCCGACTACAATGGCAGCTTCGCTGTACCTTGGTGCCGGGATTGGTATTGGGATAATGTCCTTGTTTAACAAGAAGGATAGAGAGAAAGCAGAGAGCCTGACAAAAGCGGATCTTCCCTATATTATCGGAATGATTGTTCTCGATATTGCTGCTCCGATTTTTCTGATGCTTGGAATTAGCTATGGTTCTTCAGCAAATGCCTCGCTTCTGGGGAATTTTGAAATTGTGGCGACGACGGTCCTTGCACTGATTCTCTTCAAAGAAGCTGTCACCAAAAGATTATGGCTTGCTATTGGGCTAATCACCCTGTCAAGTATCTTGCTGTCGTTTGAAGGAACAGACAGCTTTCATTTTTCTTATGGTTCTTTGCTAGTGATCCTAGCTACCATTTGCTGGGGACTTGAGAATAATTGCACGAGAGAGCTATCATCAAAGAGCACCTATCAAATTGTCATACTAAAAGGCCTCTGCTCTGGACTTTGCGCTCTAGTCATTGCCCTGATAAAAAAAGAGTCCTTTCCAGGATTTGGCTATATCGCCATTGCCTTGGCTTTAGGTTTTGTGGCCTATGGTCTTAGCATTTTCATGTATGTGAGAGCCCAGAATGTTCTCGGAGCAGCTAAGACCAGTGCCTATTATGCTGTCAATCCGTTGATTGGAGCCCTCCTTGCTTTTGTGTTTTTAAGTGAATCCTTATCCTGGACGTATGTGATCGCCTTGATCGTGATGATCATTGGTTCTGCTCTAGTGGTGGTAGATACGCTTATTCGCCAACACACCCATGAACACCAGCATAGCTTCAGCCATACCCATGGCGGAAGTACCCACACGCATACGGTATGGCATTCGCATGTCCACAAGCATTATCTAACAGAAGAGAACCACATACATCGCCATTCTATCAAGGAACTAGAGAGTCTAGCAGAGGAAAAAAGAATTGACTAGTTTTCATTATCTAAATCTTGATCTAGGTAACTAAAGTGTAGACGAACTGGATGAGTTACTAGTGAAAACTGCAAGAAGTGTTGGAAGGTGAATCGGAGAGTGATTGATGAATTTTATTAGTAAGATAGCCATAAATAAAGGCTGGTCAGATGATAAAAAATATTGTGTGACAGATCAAAATCAGCAAAACTATTTCTTGCGTGTTTCTGATAAGGATAAGTTAGATACTAAGAAATTTGAATTTGAGATGATGGAGAAAGTGGCTTCTCTTGGAGTTCCGATGTGTAAACCAATTAGCATAGAACTCTGCGATGACAAAGTATATTCTTTACACGAATGGATTGACGGAAAAGATGCAAGAGAAACCATTCTAACTATTTCAAAAGAACAACAATACACTTACGGAGTAGAAGCAGGAAGCATCCTTCATAAAATTCATTCACTCCCTGTAACAGAAGTTCGTGAAGATTGGGAAAGCTTTTTTAATCGAAAAATTGATGACAAAATCGCCAAATACAAAGAATGTCCCGTTCAATATGAAAACGGTCAGATCTTTATTGATTTTTTAAATGCAAATCGAGAATGGCTAAAAGATAGACCTCAGGTTTTCCAACATGGGGATTATCATATCGGAAATTTCATGATTGGTGAAGATGGCAAAATTTATGTCATTGACTTTGATCGATTTGACCTTGGAGATCCTTGGGAGGAGTTCAATCGGATTGTGTGGTCTGCTCAAGTCTCTCCCTCTTTTGCGTCTGGTATGATAGATGGATATTTTGATGGTAAGGTTCCAGATTTATTTTGGAATCTTCTCGCTATCTATATTCTAAATAACTTAGTTGGATCACTTCCCTGGGCTGTACCTTACGGACCTGAAGAAATAGTGGTAATGCAACATCAAGCTAAGGAAATTATAGAATGGTATGATGATATGAAGCAAATCATTCCTAGTTGGTACTTGAACAAGAAGACGGCTGAATAATAAAAGAGCTTAAATGTCAATTTGAAGAAATGTCAGGATTACTTGCTCAATTTCAAATACATCTAACTATCTTTAAAACAAATGATTTTTATCACTACGAGTTAAAGTCTTACAGTAAGGAGTTTAAACATGAAATTCCATGAATTTGGGGATAAGAATTTGCCTCCTATCTTACTGATACATGGCGGTGGTAGTTCTTGGTGGAACTATCTTCGTCAAGCACGGATCTTGTCAGGAGAATACCGTGTTATTTTACCTACTTTGAATGGCCACGGCGAAGAATATCCACTCGATTATGTTTCTACTGAAGATTCCGCTTTGGAGATCCTAGACTATATCAAAGCAAACTGTGGTGGAAAGGTGTTTGCGATTGGTGGTGTTTCACTTGGTGGTCAAATTGCTATTGAGGTTTTGTCCTCAGACAGCGAAATTGCTGAGAAGGCCATCATAGACGGAAGCCTCTGTATTCCTCAACCAAGGTTAGCTAAAATCAGCATCTTTCTAGTATCCCTATTTGGTAAACTGATGTTCAGTAAATTCTCTTGTAAACTTCAATTAAGTATGATGAACAAACTCTATCCTAAACTGGCTTATCCAGAGGAGATAAAAGCATATTATTTGGAGGATCTGCCAAGGACGACTATCAAAACATTAGTGACCATTTACAAAACCTATATGGGGCGTTACAAGCTGAAGAAGACGGTTTCTGCTAGCAAGGCTCAAGTTCTTTATATTTATGGTGAAAAAGAATTGAACTGTGTGAAAGCATCAGCGAAATTATTTCAACAACTGCATCCAAATACGATCTTGTATGAAGCAAAGGGCTATAATCATGGCTATTTGTCAGCTTACCTGCCTCAAGAGTGGATTGATTTGGTGGAACCATTTTTAAAGGGGAAATAAGGAACTTCGTAAATACAAAATACAAGGTGATAGACAGAACAATCTATCACCTTTTTTCTATCAAAACTATGTATCATCAGTTATGAATGCAGCTCTCATATCTTATTAGGTGAAAGAGGAATCCATTTTTCACTTGAATCCCTTCTCTATCTTATGGTAGAATGTATATACAAATTGTATGTACAAAGGAGAGGTAGAAATGGTAAACACGAAAGCAGTGAATTTTCGAGCAGATGCGATGTTTTATCAGAAAACAAAAGAGGTGCTGGCGGATCAAAAAATTTCTGTGTCTGATGTCCTAAATGCAGCACTTCGAAAAATTGCCAACGGGACTGTGGATCCAGAAGAATTTGTTTCGAGTGATTTGAAGGACAAACAGTATCAGGTAGCCTTTGAAGATTTAAAGAAGGAGATTTTAGTTGGGCACCAGGAAATTGCTCAAGGGAAAGTCACTTCTGTAGCTGATGTGAGAAAGGAATTTGGTCTTGACTAAGTTGAAACGCTATCAGGTCTTTCTGGCAGATCAGGCTAAGCAGGACTTGCGAGAGATTCACGACTATATTCTTGTGAATTTTTATAGCCAGCAAGCTGCAGATGGCAAAGTCGATTTGCTATTAAGTGCTCTTGAAACCCTAGAGCTGTTTCCAGAAGCATGTCCTCTTGTATCAAGTCGGGGCTATGGTGAGATGACTAATGATGGAAAACCCTATCGTTATATGCCAATAGAGAACTATCTCGCATTTTATTATATTGAGAAGCATACAGTGCATGTTGCTCGTATACTAAGTGCAAAGCAGGATTGGGTGAAAATTTTTTATAAGTAGAATGAGGAACCACTATGTTAAAATCCAATAAGCTAATCATTTTTTTAATTTCCCTACCTTTCCTGATGGTTATTGTTTTCTATTCGCTCAATGGGCATCCTGCATATAGTGATGATAGTAATTTCATTAGAAATCATGAAGCTGCTATTAAGAGTGAGATTATCGCATACTTAGCCCAGGAAAAGCAAGGCATAAAGTCCGTGACCTTATTGCCAAATACTGCTAGAGGTGAGTATGATAATGGTGGTGATGTGAGCGGCAATTACCTTATCCATTTTACAGCCTATGCTGATGATAACCCGGAGAGGACGTTAAGAGTAGAATTATCTTTCCCCGATGCCAGCATTCCTCCTTTTACTCTGTTTCACCCTAACCCGTATAAAAGCAAGAGCCAAAAGATGGCCAATTGGTTTGTGGAGAATATTGAAGAATCGGAAGAAGCGTCTAAATAGAAATAAGAACAAGTCATGATTAATAGATTAGTAGACGAACAGATCACTCTTATTCCTTATTATAGGAATGATGATATTTCCCTTCTTTGGTATCAAGATAGTGAGATTTGCAAACAAGTGGATAATACTGATCAGATTTACGATGTAACAAAACTTCATAAAATGTATGATTACCTATCTTCACATGGTTCTTGCTATTATATCCAATATGAAGGAGTGTTAGTTGGAGATGTGACACTTCAAGATAACTCGGAACTTTCTATAGTGATCAGCAAAGAGTATCAGAATTTACAGATCGGAAGACGATGTATTTCTGAAATGATACAGCTGGCAAAAGAACAAAAAATGGTAAAGGTCTCTGCACAAATTTATCCATTTAATACTCAAAGTCAAAGAGTGTTTTTAGCTTTGGGATTTCAGAAAGTAGATGAAGAGTGGTATGAATATAAGTTGATATAGAACAGTTGTGTATCATTTTATGTATTTAAAAAATAGTCCTTATTTTATACACTAAAGAAATATAAAGTAAAAATAAACTCATTTTAAAATCTAATTGAAATAGGAGAAGAAATTGCCTATCTTCTATGTTTGTAACCGCTTTTTTCTGCTATAATAATACTAGATAGTAATACGGGAGTTTATTATGGTTATTAAACGGTTTTTGAAAAATATCTTCGTTGGAATAGTCGCGATTTTCATGTCCTTAACCTTTGTTCAAGGAGTTCAAGCTCAGCAAACTGGACTCGATTACCAGAGTCTTCATCTACTGCCTTTTAATGGCAATAAGCAGCTAGTACTGGGGGATTTTGATCATTTAGGTCGTGCGACTTCAGCTCATATACAGTTACAAGATAAGGATGAACCAAAGCAGAAAAGAGAGCCACGGCTTACCTACAATCCAGTTGGCTGGCATAATTATAAGCTGTCCTATGGAAACAAAGGGAAGAAGGCCTGGTTGTTCCATAGAGGGCATCTGGTCGGCTATCAATTTAGTGGCTTGTCTAATGAAGGGAAAAATTTAGTTCCCTTAACTGCATGGACCAATACGGGGAATTATAAAGGGACAGCGGATAGTAATGTGGAGGGCATGCTCTACTACGAGAAACGACTTGATAGCTGGCTAGCCACCCACCCAAATTACTGGTTAGACTACAAGGTGACTCCGGTCTATACTGGTGATGAATTAATTCCTCGGCAGGTGACCTTGCAATATGTAGGAATTGATCGAGATGGCAACCTTCTACCAATCAATTTAAGTAGTCCCAAAGAGTCAGTAGATGTTTATGGGATTACCACTGTTACCTTGGACAACTACTCTAAGAATGCGACCATTGACTATCTGAAGGGAACTGCCAAGCCATCTTTAGTGCCGACAGAACCAAGTAGTCAACCTCAACCTGCTAGTCCTTCTGTAGAGACGCAACCAAGTCAAGCCCCTCAACCGAGTCAAGCAGTAGAGCCAGCTCAGCCAGTTCAACCTGTCGAGCCTGTAGCACCAACTCCTCAACTAGCTCCAGTTGTTTATGTGGCCAGAAATGGGAGTGCGGATGTTTATTGGTATTCTTTGGACAGTATGCCTCGCAATACTAACTTTTCTAAGGTTGTTCAAATGTCAGAAGAGCAAGCGCTAAGTCTTGGAAAGCGGCATACAAGTAAGGAATGAGGATCAGTTATTTTGATAATAAGAAAGCCCAATTGCTGGGCTTTTTGTTGTAGGGTAAGTACTAAATAGGAGAACTAAAATGATTGAAAATATGCTATAATAATAGGACGGAGGTAGAATATGACCTTAGATGTAGATAAAGAAAAAATGATGATTATGGGTGTGGTTTTTGACAACAAAAAGGTTTTTAAGAGCGTCTGGTTTGCTCTGAGCACCAATATGATTGAAGGATGGCATCCCACGGTAGAAGACGTGGAGCGACTGAGAGAAGAGGCAGTTGCATTAGGAGTTGGATAATGGTCAGAAAAATATATGATGGGTATGATTATATAGACCCTGATAATTTGTACACCTATCCCCATTCATCTGTTCTCATAAATAAATTTAATGAGAAAAATGATAATAAAGCACGAGAATTAGAATATCGTTTAGTAGCAAGTCAAAGTTTAAAACTGTTTATTAATCCAATTGAAGTAAATACTGTTTCAGATATTTTAAAGATTCATAAGTTTCTTTTTGAAGGAATGTATACTTGGGCAGGTCAATACCGTCAAGTAAATATCTCTAAAAGTGGAAATGCTTTTATGCCAGTTCAGTCTTTTGATATGGCAGAAAAATTTTTAAATACTTTGCTTTCAAACTATTTACTTAACGCAAATAATAAAATTGAGATTTGTAAAAGTTTAGCTGAGATATTAGATAATCTAAATTATTTTCACCCATTTCGAGAAGGAAATGGTCGTACTCAACGAGAAGTTATCCGTTCTTTAGCTTTGATGAAAGGTTATGAATGTGAAATTTCAATTGGTTTAGATGATGATATCTATCACTTATATATGGATGGAACAGTTTATGGAGATACTAGTAAGCTCGAACAACTGTTCAATAAACTATTAACAGAAATATAGAACTGTAGTATATTTTAGTAGGAAACAGTATAAAGTGATGCTTATAAGGTAAAGTCATTGCTTCAACAAAAATCTTTAAGCCCAATCGTTGGGCTTTTTATGTGCAATACAATCTTAAAAAAGTTAGAAGTTATGAATGATCTCCTCTAATATCTTGCAAACCTTTTCATAAAGTTGTATACTAGTACATGATTTTTTGTAATCGTTTGCATAAATTGATAAATGATGAGTAAAGAAATAAAAGTAGGAGACAAGACAGATGGAATTAACCGCTATTTATCATCGGCCTGAATCGGAGTACGCCTATCTTTATAAGGACGGCCAGCTCCACATTCGCATCAGGACCAAAAAAGAGGATATCAAACGGATCGTCTTGCATTATGGGGATCCCTTTATTTTTACAGAGGATCTATATGAGGAAACTGAGGAGATGGACAAGGTAACCTCAGATGATTTGTTTGATTATTGGCAGGTTTCCGTAGCCGTTGGCTATGCACGGATCCAGTATCTCTTTGAATTAGAAGATACAAAAGGGAAGAAGGTCTTGTACGGAGATCGAGGTATGGCTTCCTATAACAAGGAGAACCTTGAATTCGTCATGAACGGCTTTAAGCTACCTTTTATCCATGAGATTGATGGTTGTGCTGTTCCAGATTGGGTGGCGCAGACGATTTGGTACCAAATCTTCCCAGAACGGTTTGCCAATGGGAATCCAGCCCTTTCTCCAGAAGGCGTCCGTCCGTGGGATGCATCAATTGCTCCTCAAATATTGGATTTCTTTGGTGGAGATTTACAAGGCATTATTGATCACCTAGATTACTTGCAGGAGTTAGGTATTACAGGGCTCTACCTTTGTCCGATTTTTGAATCTCCGAGCAATCACAAGTACGATACTATTGACTATTTTGAAATTGATCGTCATTTTGGAGATAAGGAGACCTTCCACCAGCTAGTGAAAGAGGCCCACGCGCGTGGGATGAAGATCATGTTGGATGCCGTCTTCAACCATATTGGCTACGATTCCCCCCAATGGCAGGATGTGGTCAAATACGGGGAGGATTCGATTTATAAGGACTGGTTCCATATTAAAGAATTCCCTGTCTCCTCAAAAAATCTGTGGAATAGTCGCAACTTGTCTTACCATGCGTTTGCCTTTGCGGGCTATATGCCCAAGCTCAATACGGCTAATCCAGAGGTGAAGGCCTATCTCTTGAAGGTGGCGACATACTGGATTGAAGAGTTTGATATCGATGCTTGGCGTTTGGATGTGGCGAATGAAATCGACCATCAATTCTGGCGCGATTTCCGTAAAGCGGTCTTAGCCAAGAAACCGGACCTCTATATCCTAGGAGAAATCTGGCATTCGTCCCAACCTTGGCTCAATGGTGATGAGTTCCATGCAGTTATGAATTACCCGCTCTCTGAAAGTATCAAGGATTATTTCCTGCGGGGGCATAAGGAGACGCAACGCTTCATTTGGGAAATCAATAGCCAGTCTATGTACTATAGGCAACAGATCTCTGAGGTTATGTTTAACCTCTTGGACTCGCATGATACAGAGCGCATCCTGACGACGGCCAAAGGTGATCTCCAGTCCGTCAAGTCAGCTCTCGCCTTCCTCTATCTGCAACGCGGTACACCATGTATCTACTATGGAACGGAGTTAGCCCTCATTGGTGGTCCCGACCCAGATTGCCGCCGTGTCATGCCATGGGAGCGCGTGGCCGCGGACAATGACATGTTGAACTTTATGAAGGACTTGATCCAGCTACGAAAAGAAGTAGCAGAGTTGATCCAACATGGTCAAGTGAGTCTAGAAGAAGTGGAGCCGGATGTGGTGGCAGTAGAATGGCAGCATGAAGGACAGCTCCTTAAAGCCTACTTTAACCAGTCGAAGAAAGACTTTTTCTTAGAAAGAGGACAAGCAGATCTGATGATTCTTGGGAGCATTTCCGATGATCGATTGATTATTCAGCCAAATGGATTTGTTATTTATAGAGAAGATAAGTAGGTTTGAAGACTGCAATTGCTAGATTGCAGTCTTTTTTTATAAATAGTTTCTTTATTCGTACCCTTATATTATAATGGAGATGAGAAAGGGGGAGACGGTGATGAAGATGTTAGCAATCAATCCTATTTCGGTTAAAAAAAGAATGATAGAATTTCTATTCGATTATCTTTTCATTCTAACTTATTTAGTTTTTCTGTTTATAGTTTCGATGCTTATTTACATTATTTTTTTTAATGGTGTCCCAGAGTTTACAGAAATTCAGTCGCAGTGGCTCGTATTTTTTACCTCTATTTTACCAATCACACTCCTTTTCACATACTTGGATTATGCAAAAAATGGGAGTTTTGGGAAGGTAAAAGCAGGACTTGAACTGGTCTACCAGAAAAAAACAGTACAAGCTAGCTTGATCAGAAACACCATTAAATTTTTACCTTGGCAAATAGGCCATATGGGCACAATTCATGGTTTCTATAGTAATTTTGATGGATTATCCATTATCCTCTCGATTTCGGCGACTCTACTCGCAGTTTTGCTACTGGCAATGACGCTGTTTAGGAAAGATAAGAGACATCTAGGTGACCTGCTAGCCCATACTCAAGTACAACTAAAAGAAGAATAGGATACAGAATGTTTATCCTGTTCTTAAAGAAAAAACACATTGTTAGGAAGTATTTATATGAATGAGAGCATTGCGTTACACTGTTGTTTTATTAAGAACAAAGTAACAAATTAATTTGACTACAAACAAGTAAAGGTATTCATTATGAAAGAATTTTTGAAATTTATTTTTTGGATGTTTGTTTCGATTTTTGTATTGATGGTAGTAGTTGTAGCTCTTATGTTAAATAGTTATGATAGAGCTTATGAGAATGCTCATAAGCATTCGAGTTATTCATGGAAAAAAGTAACTTATCCTGTAGAAAAATACTCTAATCCAATTGATGAATATAATGATAATTTCGAATTATTATTTAATTTGCTTGTTAAAAAACTTTTTTCTCCAACTTTAGTAGAAAAAGAATTTAAAAGGGCATATGAAACAGCTAAAAATCTGTCAGCGGATTCTCCTATTTCGATGCAGGCTATCAAAAATAAAATAAAGATTTATAATTATTCTGAAGGCGCTAACCAGTACGCTGTATATAAGCTTAATATAGACTGGAGAGAGCAGGCTGTTTTAGCAGCAAAATCACTTCAAAAGTATCGTTATTCAAAAGAAAAGTTAGTTGAGCAACTGATAAATGTTGCACTATTTACTCAAAAAGAGGCTGACCATGCTGTAGAACAAGTAAATTTCGATTGGAAGGAGAATGCTGTGAAAGAAGCGGAATCTTATGTAAACAGTGGCAAGATTTCGAAAGAAAAGTTATTAGAAATACTTGTTGAGAATAAAAAATTCACTCAAGAAGAAGCTGAGTATGCTATAGAACATGCCAAAATAGATTTGTTGGATTAGACAATAGTTCTAGTATTTATTTAAAGACCTTAAAAGAGGTTAATGAAGCTAAGATAGCTGCGGTAGAAAGTTATGAAAAGTGGCATAATGAGCATAAGGACACAATTACTATTTATGATCGCTATTTGAACAGTGATGATTTCAAAACAAGTTCAATGAAAACTATACAAGATCAACTGAAAACATTTTTAATGGACCATCACTACTATGAAGTAGCTATTCCCCTGATTAGACAATTAAGTAAGAGTTACGATCATTATTATAAAAAACTAACTGAGGCAAGTAACTATTATTTAAAGTAAAAGGAAGATGCACCACAGTAATTCGGAAATCAATATACTTCATAAGATTTAACGATGAAGAGATAGAGTGAGGGATGACTTGCCTTAGCTCTATTTTTCGGTTCCTTTAGTTGTACTTTTCCCCTACATAGGTGTATAATGTGTCCTTGGGTAAAGAAATTAGTAGAGTAAGGTGATTTATATGGAATTAAAAGATGGCTCTGTCACAACAAATGGTTGATTTTTGACGAGAAATAGCGTATAATAATAGTAAGAAACAGTACCACCGAAGGAGGTAATTGGATATGCCTACTATCAAAGACGCATTAGATATTATCGGTAAGTTGACTGTCGCAGAGCAGGAAAGCCTTAAAACAATGCTTTTAAGTCCTGCCTTTGTAAAGTCTTTGAATATTGAAGATTTCGTAGCAAAGGAACGCTTTGCAAATGGTCGTGTATGCCCTCTTTGTGGCTGTATCCATGTGGTTCGCAATGGTCATCGTAAAGATGGCACACAGCGATATGTATGTAAGGATTGTGGCAAGTCCTTCGTGATTGCTACGAACTCCATTGTGTCTGGTACAAGAAAAGACTTGTCCGTGTGGGAGCAGTACATTGATTGTATGATGAATGGCTTATCCATTCGTAAGACTGCTGTTGCTTGTGGGATTCACAGAAACACCGCATTCCTTTGGAGACACAAGATTTTGGATGCACTTCAGAATATGGCAGACGATGTTACCCTTGACGGCATTATTGAGGCTGACGAAACTTTTTTCGCCATCTCGTACAAGGGCAATCATAGCAAGAGTAAGACATTTGCTATGCCACGCAAGGCTCATAAGCGTGGTCATTCTACACATATCAGAGGCTTGTCCCAAGAAAAGGTATGTGTTCCTTGTGCGGTTAATAGGAATGGCTTGTCTATCTCCAAGATTACGAATACTGGTAGAGTTTCTACAAGAGATTTACATCATATTTATGATGGTAGGATTAAGACCAATTCCACTCTTGTTACGGACAAGATGAACTCCTATGTGAGATTTACAAATGCCAATGGCATTGACCTTGTGCAGTTAAAGACTGGCAAAGCCAAGAAAGGCATTTATAATATCCAACATATCAATAGCTACCATAGCCAGCTAAAGAGGTTTATGCGTGGCTTTAACGGTGTTTCTACCAAGTATCTGAACAACTATCTTGTGTGGAATAACCTTGTAAATTACGCCAAAGAAAGCGACATAGAGAAAAGGAACATCTTCTTAACTTTCGTTTTGGCAACATTGAAAACTGCTAAATGCAGAGATTTATCAAACAGACCAGCAGTTCCTCTGGTCGCCTAATTAGAATTTGTGGAGATGATAAGATGGTCAATATAACAGATGTAAAACAGATTCTTCAATTTGCAATAGATGCGGAGATTAAAGTCTTTCTTGATGGTGGCTGGGGTGTAGATGCTCTTCTTGGATATCAGTCAAGAGCCCATAATGATATTGACATTTTTGTAGAAAAGAACGATTATCAGAACTTTATAGAAATAATGAAAGCTAATGGCTTTTATGAGATTAAGATGGAATATACAACATTGAACCATACTGTATGGGAAGATTTGAAAAACAGAATTATTGATTTGCATTGTTTTGAATATACGGACGAAGGTGAAATTCTTTATGATGGGGATTGTTTTCCGGTAGAAACTTTTTCGGGTAAAGGAAGAATTGAGGAAATAGAGGTTTCCTGTATTGAACCATATAGTCAAGTAATGTTCCATCTGGGATACGAGTTTGATGAAAATGATGCACATGATGTGAAGTTATTGTGTGAGACACTTCATATCGAAATTCCAAATGAGTATAGATAACTGCAAATAACAGTTTGTAGGGGAGTTCTGATACTCCCCTATAAAAATGGCTATTTATCAACTGTTTGTTGTGACATAGCCTAAAAGATTTTACAGAAAAAGAACAAGAACAGATCAACCAAGGTTTGAGTACAGCTGAGATTTCTGATAAAGAAGCGGCGAAGAAGTTGCTTGCTCTTGTACCGCAAGAATGGGTCAAGCGTATTCCTTTCTTTGTCAGAGGGCATGCGACAACAAAGACGATCGAACGTGTGGCTATGCGCTATCCTGAACTCTATGCCGTGGCCAAACGCCAAGGAGACCTTCCTGAAAAAGAACGGGAAGAATTGCGTGTCATCATGACGGAAGTCTTTGAAGAAAAGATGAACAAACATAAGATTAAATAGGATTCATTATTCATTAAAGAGCTGGACAGTCTGCCAGCTCTTTTTTTGCTACCTATAAAGTTTCCTCATTTCGTGAAAAATAGTTGGAGCTAAGTCCGTTTTAAACTATAATATAGGAGAAGGAGATTCGATAGGAAAAAGAAATGAATCATGTTATGAAACGCGATTCCATATTACAAACCATCTTAGTATATAGAAAAGGAAAAAATTTATGAAACCATCTAAAAAAATCATGCTCCTTACTAGCTGTGCCTTGGCGATTTTTGCTTTATCGGCTTGTGGGACCAATCAAAAGCAATCCAAAGAAAAGCAGGAAACCTCCACTGTCCAGCAGTCCAGCTCAGACAAGGAGCATTACAAGGGTACCTACAGCAATCTCAATAGCAAGGAAAGTGTCGAAGAAGTACGGGCTCTCTTGTCTGCTTATTTGGATCAGGAGAGTGTAGACAAGTTTCTTGGTCTCGTAACGGACTATGATAATATCGTTGGATCTGTTGGCTTGACGGGCGACTTTACCACCTTCAAAAAGACGGAATACGATGTGGAGAAGATTAGTGACTTGTGGACCAAGAAAAAGGGAGATTTCGTCGGAACCAACTGCCGGATCAATAGTTATACCTTGTTGAAGAATCGCATCGAGATTCCTAAGCAAAAGGCGGATAGTGAACTCTTGTTCGTGGACAATGATGCGATTGAAAAAGGGAAAGTCTTCGATGAGGCAGACAAGGAAGCCTT
This sequence comes from Streptococcus sp. AM28-20, assembly GCF_003603595.1. NCBI lineage: Bacteria > Bacillati > Bacillota > Bacilli > Lactobacillales > Streptococcaceae > Streptococcus > Streptococcus sp. AM28-20. The sequence continues at coordinate 721,156 of NZ_QTNK01000001.1, read as the reverse complement.
TAACATTCTGTATTCACGGGTTCCGACAGAGGATACAACGGATGTCAAGGTCCATGCTAAAAAGATGGAAGAGTATTTTGCCAATTTCAAATTCAATGAAAATGCCCGCATGCTTTCCGTAATCGTTCATGATAACCTAGATGGCAATTCCCTATTTGTCGGGCACGTCGGTGTCTTGGTTCCTGCCAAGGACGGCTACCTCTTTGTCGAAAAGCTGACCTTTGAAGAGCCCTATCAAGCGATCAAGTTTGCGACCAAGGAAGATGTCTACAAATACTTGGAGACCAAATACCAGGATTACACAGGTGAAGGTCTAGCCAAGCCCTTTATCATGGACAATGAAAAATGGGTTGAAACCAAATAGAATTATCAGCTAGTTAAGTTCGATAAAACTCCAGCTAAAGAAAGGACCTACAGATGAATAAAAAACTCGTCTATTTCGCTCTCGCACTTCTTCTTATCGGTTTTTTACTGGTAGAATCAAGTATGTATATCCTACCCTACATTGAAGGATTAAAAGATTTTGAACTAGTTGCTTTCGGGTTTGGAATTCTTCTCTTAGTGGGTGCCATCATCTTATTGACAAAGAATAAAAAGCATTCTGATTAAGTCCGAATCAACAATTGTACTGTGTATTTAGAATTTATGAAGGAAGAAATGGAATGGCAAGTTTAGGATCAGGACCACTATTATTAAGTGTTGGTTTTATCGCCTTCTTCAGCATTACTTTATTCGTTCGTCGGTGGTTAGCTAGCCGACGTAGTGGAGGCTCATTTTTTGAACCTTACCACATTTCGAATGGCATCTTCTTCATTCATGTGCCTTTGTGTTTTAGCCGTCGTATGATCCCATTGAAAGAGATGAAGCAGATAACCTATTTATTGCTCCGTGGTCGCGCTGGTGGTGGGAGTCGCTATGCTTTCTATATCGAACTCAGAAATGGAAAGACCATTCCCTTCTTTTTTGGTAAAAGTAAACAGAATGAACTGTTGGTTGAAAAACTCAAGCAAAATGCTGGTAAGTATGGCTTTAAAGTACATTTTCAGCGCTAGAATAGAAATGACACCAAGATTTAATTCTCTGTAAAAACGAAAGTGAGCAATTCTATGAACGACTCTATGAAAGAATATATCCACTTGAAAAAGCAGTTCCAAGCGCAAGATAAGGATTCATCCAGCGTCCTAGCTCTCTATGATTTTGCGGATCGGCTGAACTTACTGGAAACTTCAGAAGCTAAGCAGGTCTTGGTGGATGTCTACCAAGAGTTGGGCTTATATGCCAGTGCTTATACGCTCTTTTTGGGGCTTGTCGACAAGTCAGATCGCAAGCAAGTTAAGAAACTTTTCACCTTAGAAAAGATGAGTCTAAGTCATGGAGATCGCTTTGCTCTCTCTCGTCCCTTGACCGAAAAAGAAAAAGAGGCTCATAAGGAGAAAGTCAGTGAATTGCCAACCTTCCGCTATCATCCGGATCCACTAGCGACGGGTTCCTTTAAGGAAGGGGAGCCTAAGACCTGCCCTTCGTGTGGGGTAGACCATACCATCTATTATGCTTTGAGACCCTATTGTATAGCGAATGTGGAAAATCTCTGTCCAACTTGTATCTCTACTGGTCGTGCTGCCCAGAAGTTTGAAGCAGAGTTTATCCAAGATGCTGATTGGCAAGGAGTCATGGATAAGGAAAAAGATCAGGTCCTCTTCTGTCAAACTCCAGGTTATATCAGCTGGCAAGGCGAGAATTGGCTCTCCTGTTGTCAAGACTACTGTGCCTATTTGGGAACTGTGGGCACTCGTGAACTGGAGGAGATGGGGATTGCGGAGCGAGTTTTGGAAGAATATGAAGCGCGTGGTGAATTTCAGGATGTGGCTGACTACCTAGTCAAGGATGGTGACATGTGTGGCTACCTCTTTCGATGCCTGCATTGTGAACAATACCATCTTTGGGTCGATGCGAATTAGGGTGCAATCTATCTAATTGATTATCCCGTTACGGAGGAAAAATGAGCAAATTTATTTCAAAACAATCAGTCTCAATCTGGTATGTATCAAACAACTATACCAAGATAGCCCGACAATGGAATTTTTAAAGCGGTTAGATCCTAGCAGATCTTTATAAGCATTTTACATAAAAAGAAGAGCCTTAGGGCTCTTTTTGCTTATGCTGATGAGGATAGAAACAGATTGTTTTTTGTTTTGGCTAAATTATGGTACTCTAAGGATAGAATAATGGAAGGGTTTTCTGAAAATGCATTTAGCTGATTTAATGGAAAAAAGTGAGGGTGGGCAGTTTTTAATCTTGTCTCATCTGCTACAACATTCTCCAAGCAGTCTGTCAGAAGTGATGGCGGAGACAGATTTTTCCAAAGCAACCTTGAACAAATATCTTTCACTAATCAATGACAAGGCCCAAGAGAATCAGCTGGCCCTTTCCATTGAGTTAGAAGATGAACATCTTCGCCTTCTTGTGGGGGCAGATACAAAGGGGCGTGACATTCGGCGGGCTTTTTTGGACAATTCGATCAAGTACCAACTATTGATCTATTTACTTTATCATGGCCAGTTTCAAGCCCAGCAACTAGCTCAGGAACTCTTGATTAGTGAAGCCACACTAGGGCGTCATATTTCTGGCTTGAATAAATTATTAACTGAGTTCTCTATTTCAATTCAAAATGGGCGCCTCAAGGGACCTGAACATAAAATTCGTTATTTTTATTTTGGCTTGCTACGAAAGGTTTGGGCTAGTGCAGACTGGAAACAAGAACTTGCCAAGAAAGAAAGGCAAACCGAAATTGAAACTTTAGAAGAACTCTGTGGTGCCAAGTTGTCTCAAGGCCAACGCTTGGATTATGTTCTCTGGTCCCATATTACTCAGCAAAGACTCAAGATCAATGCCTGTCAGTTTCGAGAAATTGAACAGAAGATGAAGGGCTATACGGACAATATTTTTTACCAACGGTTGTTTGGTCGGGTAAACCAGCTCTTTTCTGGGAAACACATTGCTCTTAGCCATGATGATGGAGAGATGCTAGTCCTCTTTGCTTTCCTTGTCACCCATCGGATCCTTCCGCTTCATACGATGGAGTACATCTTAGGCTTTGGGGGGGAGATTGGTCATCTGACAACGCAACTCATTCAAGAAATGAAAACCCGGAAGTTGTTAGGGGATTATATCGAAGGCCCTGTGACCTATGAATTAAGCCAAATTTGTGGACAGGTATATCTTTTTACAGGCTACCTTCTTCAAGACAAGTATAAGTACCAACTTGAAAGCCACAATCCTTATGTCTTTAGTAGTCATGATTATAGAGAAGTAGCAGACACTATCTTTAGCAAACTTCCAATCTTTTGCTAAGGGACAGCACTGGATAAAAAAATAAAGTGGGAGTGGCTCCAGTTAATGGATTATATCGCAGAAAATAGTGGGAGACAAATTAAGATCGGCTTAGACTTAACAGTGGGCTATTTAGGCTATACACGGATGACAGAAGTCCTCAAGCGCTACTTAGAGTACAATCGTTTTATTACCATTGAAGCCTTTGATCCAGCTTCAGATTACGATTTGATCGTGACCAACAATCCGATTAGCCTTACCCAGCGGATTCCTGTCTATTATTTAAAATATGATTTAGATATGATCGATCTAGCCAATATTCGCCAGATGATCTACCAATTTTCTAAGTCTTAGAAATCCTTATGAAATAAGGGTTCTGAACCCATCTACTCAAATTTTTTAAAATTCTTAAAAAAATTGATGATCATGAAAGCGGTTTATATTGTATAATAGAAAATGTAAGGAGTACGTCTCCTAAAGAATATTTCTTTTTCCCAGGAGGACAGTTCATGTCACAAGAAAAATACATTATGGCAATTGACCAAGGAACAACAAGTTCAAGAGCCATCATTTTCAATAAAAAAGGAGAAAAAGTAAGCTCTAGCCAAAAAGAGTTCACGCAAATTTTCCCTCAAGCTGGTTGGGTTGAACACAATCCAAATGAAATCTGGAACTCTGTTCAGTCTGTTATCGCTGGTGCCTTTATCGAGAGTGGCATCAAACCAGGACAAATCGAAGCTATCGGAATTACCAACCAACGGGAAACAACCGTTGTTTGGGATAAGAATACTGGACTTCCAATCTACAATGCCATTGTCTGGCAGTCTCGCCAAACTGCTCCTTTAGCTGAACAGCTTAAGAGCCAAGGGTATGTCGAAAAATTCCACCAAAAAACAGGTTTGGTCATTGATGCCTACTTCTCAGCAACTAAGATTCGCTGGATCTTGGACCATGTAGAAGGAGCACAAGAACGGGCTGAAAAAGGAGAATTGCTTTTCGGAACCATCGATACTTGGTTGGTTTGGAAGTTGACAGACGGAGCTTCTCACGTAACAGACTATTCAAATGCTGCTCGTACCATGCTCTACAATATTAAAGACCTAAAATGGGATGATGAGATTTTGGAAGTCCTCAATATTCCTAAGGCTATGCTTCCAGAAGTGCGTTCAAACTCTGAAATCTATGGAAAAACAGCTCCTTTCCATTTCTACGGTGGAGAAGTTCCTATCTCTGGTATGGCGGGTGACCAACAAGCGGCCCTCTTTGGACAGTTGGCCTTCGAACCAGGTATGGTCAAGAATACTTACGGTACTGGATCTTTCATCATCATGAATACAGGTGAAGAGATGCAGCTATCTGAAAATAACTTGCTAACTACCATTGGATATGGAATTAACGGGAAAGTATACTATGCCATAGAAGGATCCATCTTTATCGCGGGTAGTGCCATTCAATGGCTTCGTGATGGTCTTCGTATGGTGGAAAACTCACCTGAATCTGAAAAATATGCGCGTGATTCTCACAACAATGATGAAGTTTATGTGGTACCGGCCTTCACAGGTCTAGGAGCACCATACTGGAATCAAAATGCTCGTGGTTCTGTCTTTGGCTTGACTCGTGGAACAACCAAAGAAGACTTTATTAAGGCGACTCTTCAATCCATTGCTTACCAAGTACGGGATATCATCGATACTATGCAGGTTGATGCTAAGACGGCTATTCAAGTCCTTAAAGTGGACGGTGGAGCAGCTATGAATAACTTCTTGATGCAGTTCCAAGCGGATATTCTTGGTATTGATATCGCTCGTGCTAAAAACTTGGAAACAACAGCTTTGGGGGCAGCCTTCCTTGCTGGCCTGTCAGTCGGCTACTGGAAAGACCTAGATGAATTGAAAGAACTCAATGCAACTGGTGAACTCTTCGAGCCTTCTATGAACGAATCTCGTAAAGAACAACTCTACAAGGGATGGAAGAAAGCTGTTAAAGCTACCCAACTCTTTGCAGAAATTGAAGACTAGTCAAGACTTCAGTAGGATAGAAAGTGAAGAATTATGGAATTTTCAAAGAAAACTCGTGAATTATCGATTAAGAAAATGCAAGAACGCACCCTGGATCTTTTGATTATCGGGGGAGGGATCACAGGTGCTGGGGTAGCCTTGCAGGCAGCAGCAAGTGGTCTTGAAACAGGTTTGATTGAAATGCAGGACTTTGCGGAAGGGACATCAAGCCGTTCAACAAAATTGGTCCACGGTGGACTTCGTTACCTCAAACAATTTGACGTAGAAGTGGTATCAGATACGGTATCAGAACGTGCAGTAGTGCAACAAATTGCTCCTCATATTCCAAAACCAGACCCAATGCTCTTACCAGTCTATGATGAAGATGGGGCAACTTTTAGCCTCTTCCGTCTTAAGGTAGCCATGGACCTCTATGACCTCTTGGCAGGTGTCAGCAATACTCCAGCTGCCAACAAGGTCTTGACCAAAGAAGAAGTGTTGGCTCGTGAGCCTGAGTTGAAACAAGAAGGTCTAGTCGGAGGTGGGGTCTACCTAGACTTCCGTAACAACGATGCTCGTTTGGTGATTGAAAATATCAAACGTGCCAACCAAGATGGGGCCCTCATTGCTAACCACGTAAAAGCTGAAGGATTCCTCTTTGATGAATCTGGCAAGATCACAGGTGTAGTGGCGCGTGATCTCTTGACTGATGAAGTCTTTGAAATCAAGGCTCGTTTGGTGATTAATACAACTGGTCCTTGGAGCGATAAAGTGCGTAACCTCTCAAACGATGGAGAGCAGCATTCACAAATGCGTCCAACCAAGGGTGTTCACTTGGTCGTAGATTCAAGCAAGATCAAAGTTTCTCAACCAGTCTACTTTGATACTGGTCTTGGAGATGGTCGGATGGTCTTCGTCTTGCCACGTGAAAACAAAACTTACTTCGGAACGACTGACACGGACTACACTGGCGACTTAGAGCATCCAACAGTAACTCAAGAAGATGTCGACTACTTGTTAGGAATCGTGAATAACCGCTTCCCAGAAGCTCACATCACCATCGATGATATCGAAAGTAGCTGGGCTGGTCTTCGTCCGTTGATCTCAGGAAACAGTGCTTCTGACTACAATGGTGGAAACAACGGCACTATCAGTGATGAAAGCTTTAATGCTTTGATTGCAACAGTTGAAGGCTATCTTTCTAAAGAAAAATCGCGTGAAGATGTTGAATCAGCAATCAGCCACTTGGAAGGCAGCACTTCTGAAAAACATTTGGATCCATCTGCTGTTTCTCGTGGATCAAGCTTAGACCGCGATGACAATGGTCTTTTGACCCTGGCTGGTGGGAAGATTACAGACTACCGCAAGATGGCTGAAGGAGCGATGGAGCGTGTCTTGACCATTCTCAAGGAAGAATTTGACCGTCAGTTCAAATTGATCAACTCTAAGACCTATCCAGTATCAGGTGGAGAAATTAACCCAACGAACGTGGATTCTGAAATCGAAGCCTTTGCTCAACTTGGCGTATCTCGTGGCTTGGATAGCAAGGAAGCTCACTACCTAGCTAACCTATACGGTTCTAATGCACCTAAGGTCTTCGCCCTTGCTCATAGCGTGGAACAAGCACCTGGATTGAGCCTAGCAGATACCTTATCACTTCACTATGCAATGCGCAATGAATTGGCACTTAGCCCAGTTGACTTCCTTCTTCGTCGGACGAACCACATGCTCTTCATGCGAGATAGCTTAGATGCAATTGTCGAACCTGTTTTGGATGAAATGGGACGCTTCTATGAATGGTCAGAAGAAGAAAAAGCTGGCTACCGTCAAGACTTGCAAGTCGCTTTGGAAAACAATGACTTGGAAGCATTAAAAAACTAAGAAAAACAAAAAAGGGGTTGGAAAGAAGACTGTCTAACCTTCCCCTCTTTATAATGGAGAATTAAATCATATGAAAGAATTATTTGGTGAATTTTTAGGAACTTTAATCCTCATTCTTCTGGGAAATGGGGTTGTAGCAGGAGTGGTTCTTCCAAAAACGAAAAGCCACAACTCAGGTTGGATCGTCATTACTCTTGGTTGGGGGATTGCGGTTGCTGTCGCAGCCTTCATCTCTGGTAAGTTAAGTCCGGCCCATTTGAACCCTGCAGTAACAATTGGGATTGCTCTTAATGGTGGCCTAGCTTGGGCATCTGTCATTCCTTATATCCTTGCACAATTTGCCGGAGCCATGGTCGGTCAAGTCCTTGTCTGGTTGCAGTTCAAACCGCATTACTTAGCAGAAGAAAATCCTGGAAATATCCTTGGAACATTCAGTACTGGTCCAGCAATTAAGGACACTACTTCAAACCTCATCAGTGAAATCCTTGGAACCTTTGTCTTGCTACTAACTATCTTTGCGCTTGGTCTTTATGACCTTCAAGCAGGGCTTGGTACTTTTGCTGTTGGTACCTTGATTGCAGGGATTGGTTTGTCTCTCGGTGGAACTACAGGCTCCGCTCTCAACCCAGCTCGTGACCTAGGACCTCGTATCATGCACAGCCTCCTTCCTATTCCTAACAAAGGAGATGGTGACTGGGGTTACGCTTGGATCCCAGTAGTTGGTCCAATCATCGGTGCAGTATTAGCAGTTGTCGTATTTGGGATGTTTTAATGAATATCTTAAAAGCCTTCGAAAGTGGGCTTTTTCAATTCATGTGGAAGAATATTTGATGAATAATCAATCATCTGTAAAGATTTGTAAAAGAATGCTGTTAAATCTAATAGTAGTAAGTTAAAATGGATGATTTTACGATTCTAAAGGACTAGATTCTGCTATCATTCTAAAATAATATTCTATGTGTTAGAAACAAATTACATGGATATAGTTATTTTTTAAAAAATGAAACCGTTTTCGGTTGACATTTTATAGTTTGATTAGTATAATAGATTTGTCAATATACATAAGGCAATGAGGCCTATGATTGCAATGGAGCAACCGTTTCAAATCATAGATGCTTTGTTGCCTTTTTGTAGTTCAAAAATATTTATTTGGAGGTTTTTCAATGAGAAAACATCGTCTACTTTTAGTGTGTGGTCTTGCTCTTTTTATGTTTGGCTGTCAATCTTCAGAGTCGTCTAAAACGACGGAAACAAGTAAAGCTAGTCAAGAAACAAGTGTTAAGAAAGAAGATCAAGTCCTTGAACGTGGTCAATGGGAGGATAAGCTTTATAAGAAATTAAGCAATGTCATTAAGGAAAATGGTAAATCTAGTTCTAAATATGACGAATCTGCAAAACCGTATGCTGTATTTGACTGGGACAATACAACGGTAATCAATGATATTGGTGAAGCAACCTTTACTTATCAAATTGAAAACCTAGGTTTTAAGATGACTCCAGAAGAGTTAGACAAAGCGATTCGTACAAATATTCCGGAAGATGACTTTACGGAAGATCATAACAATAAAGAAGGTAAACCAGTCAATATTCATAAGATTGCTAAGGACATTGTTTCTGATTATACAGTGATTTATAATGAGTATAAGGAATTTAATGGGTCAAAGAGCTTAGAAGAAGTTAAAGAATTAGATGAGTACAAAGATTTCAGTGCAAAATTACGTTATCTTTACGAAGCGATTGGTGGAACCTTCAGTTCAGATATTTCTTATCCATGGGTAACATATTTGTTTACTGGAATGACTTCTGAAGAGGTTCAAGCCTTAACCGAAAAAGCTATTGATCGAGCTCTTGAGGAAGATTTAGTCTTCGAAACTTGGGAAAGTCCTGAAAGCTTAAAGGGTGAAGCTGGGCAGGTTGAAATCAAATTTAAACGTGGTGTTCGTACTGTAAAAGAAATGCAAAATCTTTATAAAGCTCTCCAGGACAACGGTATTGAAGTCTATGTTGTGTCAGCATCTTTCCGTGATGTTATTGTTCCTTTTGCAACTAAAGAAAAATATGGCTACAATATCACTGACGACCATGTTTACGGTATGGAACTAGTAAAAGATGAATCTGGTGTTATTCAATCAGAATACAATAATGACTACTTCCAAACACAAGGTGAAGGAAAAACGAAAACAATCAAGAAATTCATTGCTAACAAGCATGGTAACCAAGATCCTATCCTAATTGCAGGAGATAGTAATGGGGATTATGCAATGTTGAAAGACTTTGATGGATTACAAATGGGCATTATCTTCAATCTTTTGCGTGATCCTTCTAAAGGAATTGGTTTGTTATCACAGACTGCAGTAGATACATATGATAGCAAGGATGCTAAATACTTCCTACAAGGTCGTGATGAAAACAAGGGTGTTTTGGTCAAGAGCCGTGAAACAATTAAGTTAGGAACGGATGAGGCACAGTTAATTAAAAAATAGGAGACATATATGAAGAAAATCATGTTTGTTGGTTCTGTTGGAGTAGGTAAAACAACGCTAACTCAACGGTTAAAAGGATTAGATATTGAGTATTTTAAAACGCAGGCTGTTCAATTCCATGATAGTATTATTGATACGCCAGGGGAATTTTTACAACATAGACGGTACTATAATGCGTTAACAGTGACTGCAGCAGAAGCTGAAATCATTGGACTCTTAATCGCAGGAAATTCGACCATGCAAACTTTTCCTCAAGGATTTTCTTCATTATTCAACCAAGATGTAATCGGAATCATTAGCAAAATTGATTTGGTAGATTCTGAGGAGCAATTAGAATTCGCGCGCAAGCAGTTGTTAGATGCAGGTGTTAAACGGATTTTTGAAATTTCTTCAACAGAGAATACTGGAATCGATGCTTTAAAGGCCTTTCTTGAGAGTGAGTAAACATGATATAATCTAAAAGGACTACTTTATCTTTCAAGAAGGAGATGTGTATGATTGTTGAACACGGAGGGAATGGACGTCTATTAGCTGAAAAAAATGGGAACTCTTCTGAAAAGTGGATTGATTTTAGTGCCAATATCAATCCGCTTGGAGTTTCTACAAGCCTCCGACAAGTCTTGGTGGACAGTATTGATAGAATTACGGAATATCCAGATATCACAAACCAATATGAAAAGGATTTGCTAAGGGAGCATCATGGAAATCAAGATTTAGAAATCCTTTTGTCAAATGGTGCAGTTGGTTTATTTTATGAACTAGCTCAGATCTTAAAGCCAAAGAGATTACTGATTTTAAGTCCCACCTTCATGGAATATGAAAAAGCTTTTCATCAAGAAGGGACAGAAATTCTTTATCATCATTTAACGGCTCCTCAATTTACTTGGACTGTGGAAGGTCTATTGTCCGACATAGACCAATTGGAAGCTGGAGATGCTGTCTTATTGTGTAATCCTAACAATCCAACTGGCTCTCTTGTTCCAGTTGGTCACTTGCTAGAACTTGGAAAAAGATTGCTGGAACAGAATATTCATTTTATTCTAGATGAAGCTTTTATTGACTTTTTAGAAGATGAGAAAGAGTATAGTTTTGTTCCCTATTTGAGTGATTTCGCAAATGCGATTGTCGTTCGCTCTTTAACGAAATTTCACGCAATACCAGGCTTACGCTTAGGCTATGCTCTTGGGATCCATCCTTGTTTAGCAAAAATGAATGAACGGCGGGCTCCGTGGACGATCAATGCATTGGCTCTTCAAGCCTTGCCGGTAATTTTAAAGGATCGAGATTATCAAACTCAAACTTTAAAATGGTTACAGAATGAGAAAGATTACCTCTATCAATCCTTGGAAAATTTTTCTGCATTAAGGGTTCTAAAACCGAGTGTCAATTACATCTTCTTTCAGTATACAGGGGATAAGGATTTACGAGAAGAATTATGGCGTTATAACATTTTTATCCGCTCGTGTGCGAACTATCGGAATTTGACTAGTAATTACTACCGCATTGCGATTCGTAGTAGAGAAGAGAATAGCTGTTTATTAGCTGCCTTGGAAGCGATTCTTGGAGGAGAAGAAGAGTGATAAGAGCGATGAAAGCATCTTGTCCAGGATCTTGCGGAGAATTGTTTCAATGTGTGGTGGATGGTGAAGAATTTTTGATGTCTTATGGGATTGAAAAGAAAAGTCAAGTAGTGATTGGTCCTCAAACAGGTGTCATGGAAGAAGTGTTACGCCCTAAAATGCTGCAAGTTATCCATGAACTAACAGATCAGATAGATTTCGACTATACTTTTCAAACAGATATTTCTGTTGGAAAGGGCTATTCTAGTAGTACAGCGGATATGCTTTCGATCTTAGGAGCTTATTCTGCCTATAAACATGGAAAAGTGTCGATTCCCTTATTAACGAGTCTTTGTTCAAAGATTGAACCAAGTGATTCCGTTGGGTTTTCAGACTGGACCGTGATGAATCCTCTTAATGGTGAGATTCAATGGCAGACAAGGTGGAAACCAAAGCTTTATGTATACATTCTAGAGCCAGATCAAATTGTTGATACGACGAGTTTCATAAGAATGACGGATAGTCCCAAATATCCTGCTGAGCAATCAAAAAAATTATTGACTGATTTTAAAATAGCCTGTGACCAGCAAAATGTGCAGCTATTAGGCGCTGTTGCGACTACAAGTGCCTTGTTGAATAACAAACGACTACCTAAACCCTATTTAAACGATATTATCGACATCGTAAATGAATTAGGTCTACTAGGAGTTAATGTTGCCCATAGTGGTAGTGTAGTTGGTATTCTGCTGACAGAAGACCAACTGATGCACATGACTGAGTTAGAAAGACGACTGGCACACCATCCTTTGGCAAGTTATTATTCTCTCAGAAATCTAAGCAAGATTATATACGACGGGCTCCAGGTAAAGAAGGTGGAGGAGATCTTTGAATAGGCAAGAAGAATTAAATCAAATCCTAGAAAAAATTGTACCAATTAATGTTACAGCATTAGAAGAGGGTGTAAAGGTGTGTGATCGCTTAGCAAAACCTCTTGGTGCATTAGGTAAAATGGAAAAAATGTATGCCAAGCTATATGCGATGTTTCCTAACAAAATCCAGCTATCAAAAAAAATCGTCATGATCTATGTGGCGGATAATGGAATTTGTGAAGAAGGAATCTCCTCAAATCCTATCGAAACAACCTTTATTGTAGCTAATAATATTAGAAATGGTAAAGCAGGGGTTTGTAATATTGCAGAACATGCTGGGTCTGATATTTGTGTCATTGATATTGGTTGTAAGAGTCCAATTTATTCCGATAACCCGGACCATGTATTACATGGAACGCGCAATATGCTAAAAGAAGCTGCCATGACGCGAGAGCAAGCCATGGAAGCCATTTTAGTTGGGTATAGAAGAACGGTTGAAAAGATCCATCAGGGCTATACCTTATTTGGTACAGGAGAGATGGGGGTTGGAAACACCACAACTTCCGCCGCAGTCATTGCTGCCACTTTGGGAATCCCTGCCCAAAAGGTGACAGGATACGGAGCGGGAGTGACGGAAGAGATGAAGGCTCATAAAACAGCTGTCATTCAAGAAGCGGTAACCAAACATGCCCCCTATAGCGATATTATCGATCTCGTCTCCAAAGTTGGTGGCCTGGATATGTTAGGGATGGTTGGCACCTATTTAGCTTGTGCCCAGCACCAACTTCCTTGTGTCATTGATGGGTTGATTTCTTTGACAGGACTCTTAATTGCTTCACAGTTAAAGAAAGAAGTGCTTGACTATTGTTTCCCATCTCATTGTTCTACAGAACCGGGCTATCAAATTGTTTCGGATTATTTAGGCTTATCCCCAATGCTTCAGATGGATATGCGTTTAGGGGAAGGATCTGGTTGTCCTTTAGCTTTCTTTTTAATGGAAAGTTCCGTGTATACTATAGAGCGTATGCCGACTTTTGAGGAGGTAAAACTGGACCGGGATGACTACGTCGACATTAGATAAAGGGTAATAAAGGAGGAAAATATGCAACTATATACAAAGACTGGAGATAAAGGTCTCACAAAATTAGTAGGTGGCCAAAGCGTTGCAAAAGATTCAGATCGTGTCAATGCTTATGGTACCGTAGATGAATTAAACACTTGGGTCGGTTATACGATTAGTAGAATGGATCCAGATGATGAATTGAGAGACGAATTGTATCAGTTACAGCATTATCTGTTTGATTGTGGTTCTGATTTGTCTACTCCACATGGTGTATACCCATATAAAGTAGATGAAAGCCTCGTTAAATGGATTGAAGAACGCATTGATACTTATGCGGATATCCCGCCAGCTCTGGAAAGATTTATTTTACCTGGTGGCGATGAAATTGCTTCTATGATTCATGTGGCAAGAACCATTGCACGACGTGCAGAGCGTCTTGTGGTAGCGACCATGTGGACAAATGAAATCAATAACCAAGTCTTGATTTTTATCAATCGTTTATCTGATTATTTCTTTGCGCTTGCACGTGTCATTAATTATCGTAAACACTGCCAAGATATTCCTTATGAAAGAGGAGCAAAGGTGTTCCACAATATTACAAAAGCAGATGTGGAGCGTTGGGCGCAGAAGAATAATAGCTAATAGAAAAAGCACTACCCAAAGTAAAAGTAGGGTAGTGCTTTTCTGTTGATTTCGAGACTAAATTTTGGTGATAGAGAATGCATCAGAAGAATAAAAAAACCTTACCTTCCCAGAGGGAAAGGCAAGGTTCACTTTCGAAAGCCATATGTACAACAGTGTACAAACTTCGTGTTAAGCGTCATTGGTTAACAGTAGCTTTCCAAATATTGACTCTGCTTCCTCGCAGATGATGGAAAACCCATCCTTAGAAAATGATACGTACTTAAACGTAGAGTCAATAGGGGAAAGCACTATTTTGGTGTATTTCCTAACTGACATCACCACCTTACATCGAGGCGTGAAATCTACTAAAATTTAAGAATAAAGACCTGACTTAAAGCAAAGCTTATCACAGTGGCGGGACCGTGTTGGATTTTCACCAAACTTCCATACCCTTAAAAGTACTAAAATCATTTCTAGTAACTAAATAATAACATGATCTAGAAGAAACCGCAAGTATTATGCTTAAAAAATATAAAAATATATGCTTTTTCTTTTGCGTTGAAAACGTTTTTATGGTATACTCTTTGTAAAGTACAAAGGAGTACAAATTTAAGCGACGAAGCTATATGAAATATGCCAAAACTTTGTGTGATTTGGCTGTATTTCATGTGGCTTCTTTTTATGTATTCTGAAGAGTTTCAACTAGTAAAGGAGGTAAAATAATGAAACTCAAGAAAGAAAGGAGAACGAATGTATAACATTTACTACAAAACAAAAATTTTTGTCGGCAAGGGTGCCTTGGCTCACTTGGGCGATTACCACAACCAATCGATATTGGTTGTTGCGGATCCATTTTTAAAAGAATCTGGACAGTTGGATCAAATTCTTGAATTCTTAGATGCAAGTAACGATATTGTTATCTTTACGGATATCGTTCCAGATCCGCCTATTGATGTTATCGTGGCGGGGATCAAAGCTACTGAAGGAAAATCAATCGATATTGTCTTATCAGTTGGTGGAGGATCTGCAATCGATGCTTCTAAAGCCATGTATTACTTTGCTAAGAAACAAGGTGTCTTTAAAGACGTGGAACTAATCTCTATCCCGACTACAAGTGGAACAGGCTCTGAAGTGACTAGTTTTGCAGTGATTACCGATGCTGAGAAAGAACAAAAGTATCCGATTGTCGATTGGGATATTTTACCAGAGGTCGCAATTTTGGATTCGAATTTGGTGGAAACTTTACCAGCTAATATCACAGCTGACACTGGTATGGATGTGTTGACGCATGCAATCGAGGCTTATGTTTCTAATAAAGCGACTGATTTTTCCGACGCTTTGGCTGAAAAAGCTATCAAATTAGTTTTTGAATACTTACCTCGTGCATACAAAGACGGGCATGATTTGGAAGCGCGTGAAAAAATGCATGTGGCCTCTACCTTGGCAGGAATGGCCTTCAACTCAGCTTCATTGGGGATCAATCATAGTATCGCCCATGCTGCAGGCGCAAAATTCCATATCCCACATGGACGTCTCAACAGCATCTTAATGCCACATATTATCCAGTATAATGCTAATGTGACAACTAATGGTGCCCGCACAGGTAATTTGAATAAAGAAACTGCTGAACGCTATCAACAGATTGCTCGTTTATTAGGCTTGAGTGCTTCTACACCTGTTCTTGGTGTACGTCAACTAGTCGATGCTGTTCGGAAACTTCAGAAGAAATTAGATCACCCAACTTCATTGAGCGCTTATGGAGTAGGACTTGAAGATTTTAATGAAAATAAGCGTGAGATTGCAGAAGCGGCCTTAGTGGATAAGTGTACGATTACGAATCCAAGAGTTCCTACAGTTGAAGAATTGTTGAAAGTTGTAGAACAGGCTTTTTAAAAATATTACAGTCGTTTTTATCATACATAAAGGAGTAATAAAATGGCTAATAATTGTAATGTTACTGAATTTGTTGGTTCAAATCCAACTGGAGATACCATTGGTCTCGTGATTGCCAATGTCGATCAACAGTTGTTGGATGCTATGAAGTTGAAAAAATACTATCGGTCTATTGGTATTATAGGTGCTCGTACAGGAGCTGGACCTCATATTATGGCTGCAGATGAAGCTGTAAAAGCTACAAATACAGAGATCGTTAGCATCGAATTACCTCGTGATACAAAAGGTGGAGCAGGACATGGTAACTTAATTATCTTTGGTGGAGAAGATGTATCAGATGTACGCCGTGCAGTAGAAGTAACTTTAGGCGAAGTCAATCGTACATTTGGGGATGTCTATGCCAATGAAGCAGGCCATATCGAATTGCAATACACTGCGAGAGCAAGCCATGCCATCGAAACAGCTTTTGGTGCTGAAGTTGGTCGTGCCTTTGGTCTCATTGTAGGTGCGCCTGCTGCTATCGGAGTTGTTATGGCGGATACTGCAGTTAAATCAGCAACAGTTGATGTTGTTGGTTATGCTTCACCAGGTAATGGTGGAACAAGCCATTCAAATGAGGTTATTTTGTTTATCAGTGGTGACTCTGGAGCAGTGAGACAAGCTGTTGTTTCTGCAAGAGAAATCGGACTTCAATTGCTTGGAAGTCTCGGTGATACACCAGTGAATGGTCAGCCATCCTACATTTAGAGAATGGGGGAATGAATCATGACAAAATCAAAACGTTTTGAAGTGCTCAGTAAACGACCAATTAATCAGGATGGATTCGTAACAGAGTGGGTTGAAGAAGGTTTAGTGGCTATGGATAGCCCTAATGATCCAAAGCCTAGTATTCGTATTGAAAATGGCGTCGTAGTTGAATTAGATGGAAAATCAAGAGAAGAATTTGATTTAATCGATCAGTTTATAGCTACTTATGGAATTGATTTGAAACATGCAGAAGAAGTTGTTCGAATGGATTCTAAAGAGATCGCTAACAAAATTTTAACTCCGAATGTACCACGTTCTGAAATTGTTCGATTGACTAAAGCAATGACTCCTGCTAAGATTTGTGAAGTTGTGAATCACATGAATGTTGTTGAAATCATGATGTGTTTGCAAAAAATGCGGACACGGAAACAAACAGCAACACAAGCGCACGTTACAAACGTCAATGATAATCCGGTACAGATCGCTGCGGATGCTGCAGAAGGGGCTCTACGTGGATTTGCTGAACAAGAAACGACAGTAGCCGTTGTTCGGTATGCACCTTTCAATGCCTTGTCTCTTATGATCGGCTCGCAAGTTGGTCGTCCTGGAGTTCTTACTCAGTGTTCATTGGAAGAAGCAACAGAACTTGAATTTGGTATGCGTGGCTTTACGGCTTATGCTGAAACCATCTCCGTTTATGGTACAGAAGATGTATTTACAGATGGTGATGATACTCCTTGGTCCAAAGCCTTTTTGGCGTCTGCCTACGCTTCTCGCGGCTTGAAGATGCGCTTTACTTCAGGAACTGGTTCAGAAGTTCAAATGGGACAAGCAGAAGGTAAGTCCATGCTTTACTTGGAAGCTCGCTGTCTATACATTACAAAAGCGGCGGGTGTTCAAGGAACACAAAATGGATCTGTAAGTTGTATTGGTATTCCAGCAGCTGTTCCAAGTGGTATTCGTGCAGTCGTTGCTGAAAACTTAATTGCGACGATGCTGGACCTTGAATGTGCCTCTTCAAATGACCAAACATTTACTCACTCAGATTTGCGGCGTTCTGTACGTACCTTGATGCAGTTGGCTCCTGGTACAGACTTTATTAACTCAGGTTATTCTGCAACACCGAACTATGACAATATGTTTGCAGGATCTAACTGGGACGCAGATGATTTTGATGACTACAACGTTATTCAACGCGATTTGCGTGTAGACGGTGGTTTGCGTCCAGTTCGTGAAGAAGAAGTTATTAAAGTACGGAATAAAGCAGCGCGCGTGATGCAAGCTTTATTTAAAGGTTTGGGATTGCCAGCTATCACAGATGAAGAAGTGGAAGCAGCAACTTATGCACACGGTTCAAAAGATATGCCTGAACGCGATAAGGTAGAAGATATCAAAGCAGCTCAAGGTATCCTTGAACGTGGGGTTCAAGGTGTGGATCTGATTAAGGCTTTGGCAAACAATGGCTTCCCAGAAATTGCCAATGAACTCTTGAATTTGTTTAAACAACGTGCTGCAGGTGACTTTTTACAAACGTCTGCTATTTTCGATAAAGATTGGAATGTTATATCAGCTATTAACTCTCCAAACGATTATGTTGGTGTCGGTACTGGACATCGCTTAGTGGGAGAAGAATGGGAAAAGGTTAAAGATATTCCACGTGCGATCGACCCTCGTGATATTTAGGAGGACCTAACGATGACAGAAATAAATGAAACGTTGTTGCGCTCGATCATCGAGAGTGTATTAAAAGAAGTAAAAGCAGAATCTAACGGTCATGTAGAATCGACTCATCATGTAGATGCTACAACTACAGCATCAGTCAATGAGGGAACAGTTATTCGAAAAGTTGGAGTTGCCCAGCCAAGTCAATCTGTTGATGAGGTTGTCATTGCAGTTGGTCCAGCTTTTGGGGAACAGCAAGTTAAAACCATGGTTGACATACCGCACACTGAAGTACTGAGACAATTAGTTGCAGGAATTGAAGAAGAAGGCTTGAAAGCTCGGATTGTGAAAGTGTATCGTTCATCTGACGTGGCTTTCGTAGCTGTTGAAGGAGACCACCTTTCTGGATCTGGAATTTCTATTGGTGTCCAGTCCAAAGGAACTACTGTTATCCACCAACGTGATTTACCACCATTGAGTAATCTTGAACTCTTCCCTCAAGCCCCACTCTTGACTCCTGAAACCTATCGTTTAATCGGCAAAAATGCTGCCAAATATGCAAAAGGTGAAACACCAAACCCTGTTCCTACCTTGAATGATCAAATGGCACGTCCTAAATATCAGGCATACTCCGCTTTACTTCACATTAAAGAAACAAAATTGGTTGTAAAAGGTAAGCCTGCAGATGAGTGTGTGTTAATTTAAAGTAGGAGGTCCAAAATGGCAGAATCAGTTGAATTATTAGTAAAACAAATCTTGGAACAAATGAATCATTCTGAGACAAGTGCTCCAAGCTTTTCAAGTAACAATCAAGGCGAAGCAACAGCTAATGATTATCCAATCTCTAAAAAGCATCCAGACTGGATTAAAATTGGAGATAACAAGAAATTTGAAGATGTTACATTGGAAAATATTCTTTCAGGTCAAATTTCATCTCAGGACTTGCGGATTAAACCAGAGATTCTAATTAAACAAGGTGAAATCGCAAAAAATTCTGGTCGTGAGGCTATTCAATATAACTTTTCTCGGGCTGCTGAATTGACTCGTGTTCCAGACAAACGTGTTCTAGAAATTTACAATGCTTTACGTCCTTATCGTTCTTCTAAAGAGGAACTCTTATCCATTGCAGAAGAATTGGAAACACAATATCAAGCAAAGATTTGTGCAGGATTTATTAGAGAAGCTGCTGAACATTATGAACGTCGTAAGAAATTGAAAGGCGATAATTAGCAGCGCGATAGAATTGGAGGAAAATAGTGAAATATATCATTGGTGTTGATATTGGGAATTCCTCAACAGAAACTGCGTTAGCAGCATTTGATACTGCACAAAATAAACTTCACTTCCTTTCATCTGCTATTTCTGATACGACTGGTATTAAGGGAACGAAAGAAAATGTTCACGGAATCTATGACTCTCTTCGCAAATTAATGGCTAAGACGTCACTTGATTTAAAAGATATTAGTTTGATTCGCATTAACGAAGCAACCCCGGTTATCGGGGACGTAGCTATGGAAACCATTACGGAAACTGTGATTACAGAATCCACAATGATTGGTCATAATCCTCGGACTCCAGGCGGACTTGGTTTAGGTGTTGGAAAAACAGTTCATATTCTTGATTTAATTAATCAAGTGAAAACGGAGCCTTATATTGTAGTTGTTCCAAAGGATATTGATTTTGATTTAGTAGCGAAGCTTATCAATGCTTATTTTGAAAACGGTTACAATATTCAAGGAGCTGTTCTCCAAGCAGATGATGGCGTCTTAGTCAATAATCGTTTAACATCTAAAATCCCGATTGTAGATGAGATTTTATACATTGATAAGGTACCTTTGGGGATGTTAGCTGCGGTAGAAGTTGTAGAGCAGGGGAAAGTCATTACACAGTTATCTAATCCTTATGGGATTGCGACTGTTTTTGAACTGAATCCAGAAGAAACCAAGAGCATTGTGCCAATCGCGCGTGCCCTAATTGGAAATCGTTCAGCGGTAGTGATTAAAACGCCAAAAGGTGATGTCAAAGCCCGCAAAATTCCAGCAGGGACTATACAAATTATTGGTGAAAATCAAATCTTACGTGTGGATGTTTCTAAGGGATCTGAAGCAATCATGGAGCAGGTGGTCCTTGCCAAAAATATCCAAAACGTAATTGGAGAAGCGGGAACAAACGTTGGTGGTATGCTTGAAAAAGTACGGCAAACCATGGCCAAACTGACAGATAAAAGTCAAGATCAGATAGCTATTCAAGATTTATTGGCAGTAAATACCTTTGTCCCGATCTCTGTTCAAGGTGGCTTGGCCGGTGAATTTTCGATGGAACAAGCGGTCGGAATTGCTTCTATGGTTAATTCTGATAAACTTCAAATGTCTATCATAGCTACAGAAATTGAACATGAGTTGGGGATCCCAGTTGAAATAGGAGGCTCTGAAGCAGAAGCAGCCATTTTAGGGGCTTTAACCACTCCAGGATCAGACAGACCACTTGCTATTTTGGATTTGGGTGCTGGATCTACGGATGCTTCAATCATTAATAAGCAAGGTGAGATACATGCTATTCACTTGGCAGGAGCAGGGGATATGGTGACCATGCTGATTAACTCAGAGCTTGGCCTTGAGAATCGTCATTTAGCTGAAGATATCAAAAAATATCCTTTGGCTAAAGTGGAGAGTCTGTTCCATATCCGTCATGAAGACGGAACTGTTCAATTCTTTGATCAACCCTTATCGAGTGATTTATTTGCACGTGTGGTTATTGTAAAAGGTGAAGAAGAGTTTGTTCCATTGAACAACCAGGACTATTCTATTGAGAAGATTCGCCTCGTTCGGCAATCTGCTAAAGAGCGTGTATTTGTCACCAATGCGATTCGTGCTCTGAAACGGGTTAGTCCTACCGAAAATATTCGTGATATTCCTTTTGTAGTCATCGTTGGTGGTTCTGCATTAGACTTTGAAATTCCACAGCTAGTGACAGAAGCTTTGTCACAACATGCAATCGTAGCAGGTCGCGGAAATGTACGAGGAAATGAAGGGCCAAGGAATGCTGTAGCCACTGGGTTAATCTTAACGTATGCTAGAGAGGCAGAGGGTGGTCGTTATGACTATTCAATTATCTAATAAGCCAAAGATCATTTTCTATATCCCAAAGGATAGTGAAACAACTGTTTTTGATCAAGTTGGTTTTGGTATTGAAGAAGAAGGGATACCGTTTGAATATATTCAGACAGAAACAGTTGAAGATGTTGTTTTAACGGCCCATCGTGCTTCTCATGAATCGTCCTTACTAGTTGGCATAGCGGCCAATAAACATGATATCGTCCTTCATTATAGGAATTTACCCAAAGAAAAATATGTTTATAGAATTAAACAATATAGCGGTGTTGGAAATCGGGAGTTACGTTTACTGGGCACGAATGCTGCTCGGTTAGTTAAAGGTGTCCCCTTTAACACAAGTTCGGTTTTTGATGTTACATTTTAGTTCAAGATTAGCAGGAGGTGGTTAAAGTGACGATTAATGAGGATAAAATTGAAAAAATGACTTTAAATATCCTTAAAGAAATTTTGAATCGTTATCCTGTTGAATCAAATCATTCGAATTATTCCAATCCACTCTATCAAAAGGCATGGGATATTGTACAAAAAGCAGTGAAAAAAGCGAAAGATTTACAAGTTGATGTAGTCATTACGCTTCTTGATTCAAGTGCTCGCGTCATCATGACTTATAGAATGGAAAATGCGTTATTAGTTAGCGATGAGATGGCTTATAAAAAAGCATATACTGCTGTAGGAATGAAAATGGAATCGAAAGATTTAAAACCATTAACTCAACCAGGAGAATGGTTATATCAATTGGAAATGATGTTGGACAATAAAATTGTCAGTCTTTCTGGTGGGGTTCCAATTTTTGAGGGAGAACATCTACTGGGTTCCATTGGAGTCAGTGGTGGAAATTCTATACAAGACCAAGAAATTGCGTTATATGCCATCGGTAGATAATCATTAGAGGTGTCATAATGGAAAAATATTTAGGTGAATTCTTAGGGACAATGGTCCTGATAGTCTTTGGTAATGGTCTTGGAGCATCTCTCAATTTGAACAAGGCAATTGCTAAAAATTTTGCTCCTAGTTGGTTTACAGCTGTCTTTGCTTGGGGCTTAGCAGTTACTCTAGGCGTTTATACGGCAGGATTTTATAACTCAGGTGGTCATTTAAATCCATCAGTTACCATTGCATTTGCAATTGGCGGATCATTCCCTTGGGATCAAGTGTTTGGTTACATCATTGCGCAAGTAGCAGGAGCTTTCGTTGGTGCAGCGATTATAACGGTAATGTACCATACACACTTTAAGGAAACCAGCCAGGAAGAAGGAAATTCAGTGGGCATTTTTGCAACAGGTCCAGCTATTCCAAATCCTTTCTATAATTTACTAAGTGAAATTATTGCGACTTTCTTCTTTATCTTTGCATTGCTGATGATTACTCATGGTGAAATAACACCTGGCTTGACACCTGTACTAGTTGGTTTATTAATCATGGCAGTGGGTCTATCTTTGGGTTCAACTACAGGATTTGCCCTAAATCCAGCACGTGATTTCGGTCCTCGTTTAGCGTATGCTATTTTGCCGATTCCAAATAAAGGGGATGCAAATTGGTCTTATGCCTGGATTCCAATCGTAGGTCCTACTATTGGAGCGATCTTAGCAGTCCTACTTGTCAATATCATGTAATCGTGGAATACGGAAAAAATACAGAAAAATATACAACTTAATGAGAACAAGCATGATTGTTTAAAAAGTTGTACATAATAGATAGTAGGACAGAAGCTATTGAAATAAGGTCTGTCCTACTTCTTTATTTAAGAAGGTGAAAAAATGTCGGAGAAAATATTAGCAATCAATGCAGGAAGCTCATCTTTGAAATTTCAGTTACTAGAAATGCCTGATGAAGCAGTTATAGCGAAAGGGATTTTTGATCGAATCGGTTTCAAAGATGGTAAAATAAAGTACCAAACCAAAAGAAACCAGATTCAAAAAAATGTTTGTATTCCTAGTCATGAATTTGCAGTCCAAGTATTGCTAGGGACCCTTGTAGAGAGTGGAGAAATTCAGTCAATAGAAGAGATTGTTGGAGTTGGACATCGGGTTGCTCATGGTGGGGAGAGTTTTAAGGGATCTGTATTGGTAGATGAAAAAAATGAGGAGATCATTTCAGACTTAGGAGATTTGGCTCCGAGTCATAATCCGATCAGTCTATCTGTCATCAAATCGTTTAAAACTCATTTTCCGAGCATCAAAAATGTCGCTGTTTTTGATACCTCTTTCCATCAGACTATGGACCCGGTCCACTACCTTTATCCTTTGCCTTATAGTTTGTACGAAAAGTTTCATGTTCGAAAATATGGTTTCCATGGCATCAGCCACGCCTATATCGCAGAAACGATAGAAAAGATCTTTCAACAAGAAGAGCATCCTAAGCAACATGTTAAAATTATTAGTTGTCATTTAGGAAATGGTGCCAGTATTTGTGCCATCAAAGAGCAGCAGTCAGTGAATACTAGTATGGGCTTCACACCCATTGATGGATTGATGATGGGGTCACGATGTGGAAGTATTGACCCAATGATCATCCCTTACTTGGTTGAAAGACAGCAGATGCCAATCCATGAAGTCAAGAAACTACTGAATGATGCTTCTGGTCTTCTTGGAATTTCCGAAATGAGTAATGATATGCGTGATTTGATTCAAGCCGCTAGGGAAGGGAATCAAAAAGCAACATTAGCTATTGAGATGTTTGTGAATCGTGTGGCCCATACGATCGCATCCTATATTGTAGATCTGGATGGACTTGATGCTTTAGTATTTACTGGAGGAATTGGTGAGAATGCAGCCCTAATCCGTTCCTTGATCGTTGATAAATTACAGGTGTTCGGAATGTCTGTGAACAAAGAGCTAAATGAAAATGGCAGTTTGTATATCCAAGATTCCAATTCCAATTGTAAGATCCTTGTCGTTCAAACGAATGAAGAATTGATGATTGCTAGAGAAACTTATCGTTTAAGCGTATAGATAAAAGACAGATAGACGTTTGAAACAAAGATTGTGAAAATTTAGAGTTGAAAGCGGATACCAATTATAGTATAATCATATTATTTGGAACTATATTTATTGTAAAACCAATCCAGAGGTGGTAATATATGTCAGAAAAACAAAGAATGATTCAGGAATATGTTCCTGGGAAACAAGTCACATTAGCTCATTTGATTGCGAGTCCTGATCCAGTAATTTTTGAAAAATTGGGGTTACAGACTGATTTTCAAGATGCTATTGGAATATTAACCATCACTCCAAGTGAGGCAGCTATTATTGCTGTGGATATTGCTACGAAAGCAGCGGGAGTACAGATTGGTTTTGTCGATCGCTTTAGTGGATCGGTTGTCATGACTGGAGATGTTGCATCAGTAGATGCTTCACTCCATGCAGTTCTAAATGGCTTAGAGGAAATACTAGGCTTTTCAAGTACCATTGTAACAAGAACATAATTTCAAACGAGGGAAGGATTTCATGAAGGGCAGAATACTAATTTGTGATGATGATCCAATTATTCGCTTAGATATCAAACAAATTTTAGAACAGTCAGATTATGAAGTGGCTGCAGAAGCAAGTGATGGTTTTGAAGCTATCGAACTTTGCCAAAAACACTTTTTCGATCTAGTCATTATGGATATTAAATTACCATTACTGGACGGATTATCCGCGGGGAAAAAAATACTAGATGATGGATTGGCGTACGGGGTGATTATTCTCTCTGCATTTAGCGATGACCATTATGTTCAAAAAGCGAGTTTAACGGGTGCTAGTGCCTATTTAGTAAAACCGTTGGATGCAAAATCGTTAATTCCTACAATAGCAGTTTGTATAGAGAAAGGGCGGCAACAGCAATTACTTTCAAAGGAATTAATCAAAATTAGTAAAAAGCTCGACGATCGAATTCTCTTAGAAAAGGCAAAAGGGCTCTTGATGACAAGAGATAATCTTTCAGAACCTGAAGCTTTTAAACAGATTCGGACCATTAGTATGCAAAAACGCGTTCCAATGATTGAAATTGCAAAATTGCTGTTATTAAATAATGAAGCACAATAATCAAATAAAGAAATTTTGTGAAGATAAAACGGATTTAAATGAGGCGGATATTGATTACTTGATTCGGCAATCAGAGGCGGTTTTATCTAGCAAAGAGTTTATGGATAAGGACGTCTTCATTGATGTCAAAAATATTTATTCTGATCATGCAATTGTCGTTTTCCATAGAAAGCCTCATACAAAGGAAAGCTTGTATGAAAAGACAGTGGTAGGGCAATCAGCATTTTTGGAAAACGAACCAGGGGTGCTACGAACTCTTCAGACAGGGGTTCCTTCTGTTGGACTCCGTGGACAATCGCAAGAAGGAGTTGCAATTGAACAGACTGTTTTTCCGATTACTAGAGGAGAAAAAGTCATTGCTACTTTAATTGTTGAAAGTGATTTTTCAAATAGCTTTTCGTCTAGCTTCTCTCTCAAGCCTTCTAAAGGTGACAATTCTTACATTTTTCAAGCTCCTTCAGAATCAAGTCGAGAAGACGAAGTTTCCTTACTGGATTATGTAGAAGATGCAGTATTAGTGTTTGATCAGGGAGGATTTCTACTCCATTGCAATCAGTCTGCTGTTCTCTTATATCGAACGAAGTTGGGCTACTTGGATAGTGTTCAAGGAATGCATTATGATAATCTTTCCTTGGATGGAACCATCTTTTCTGAATTAGTAGAAGATCATTTTTCAGATAGTAATAAAACCGTTAAGTATGGGAAGCACTATTTTCAAGTCAAGTGTTACCCCAATGCTCGCAATCATCAAACTGTTCTTACCATAAGGGATATCAGTGACCTTAAAGAAAAAGACAAAGAGATTCAAGAGAGTGTGATAGCGTCTCGAGAAATTAATCACCGAGTTAAAAATCATCTGCAAACCATTATTTCTTTATTGCGATTGCAAGGAGCACAGGTTAAAGAATCGGGCACAAAGGTTGCTTTCGAAGATTGTATTAACCGGATTTTCTCGATTGCTGCTACCTATGAGCTTCTTTCTAGTCAAGAACATGAGCAAATCGATCTGAAGTCCCTGATTGAAATTGTTTCATCTAATCTTCAACGTTGTTTTGCAGAAAGACCTGATATTCAATTAAAATTGGAATTATGTGATCAAATCTACCTAGATCATAATAGAGCATCATCATTAGCGCTGGTTATTAATGAATTATTACAAAATGCTTATGAGCATGCTTTTTCCAATAAAAAATATCAAAAAAATAAAAAAAATCAATGTATTCGTTTGCAAATGACGAAAAATGATGATATAATACGTATACAAGTAATTGATAATGGTAGCGGTTACAATGTCGAAACCGTGGGCCAAGAGCATCTTGGTTTAATCCTTGTTCAACGATTTGTAGATAGTAAATTATCTGGAAGACTTGTGACAACTTCAAATCATGAGGGGACACAAGTTAAGATAATTTTTAAAGTGTAAATAATAAAAGACTAACAATGAAGTCAGTCGAAAAGCAATGACGCTTAAAGAATGCAGAAACGATGTTTCAGTGCATTCTTTAGGCGTCTTTTTTGGAGGTTTCCTATGTCGGATAAAATTTTGAGTGTTGGGTTAGACCTAGGAACTGCAACGACTCAACTAGTCCTATCTGAACTTACCATTGAAAATATTGCTTCAGTATTTACAATCCCGCGAGTTTATATAACGGATAAAAAAGTCCTTTACAAAAGTAAAATTATTTTTACACCCATCTCACATCAATCTTTGATAGAAGTTGATAAGATAAAAGACTTTGTTATTCAAGAATATAAAAAAGCTGGAATTGAAAAGCAAAATATTCAAATGGGGGCTGTGATCATTACCGGTGAAACGGCTAGAAAGGAAAATGCTAGTCAGGTTTTACAAGCCTTGAGTGGTTACGCAGGTGATTTCGTAGTTGCTACTGCTGGACCAGATCTTGAGAGTATCATCGCGGGCAAGGGTGCCTGTGCTCATCAATATTCTCAGGAACACCATACGTCAGTAGTAAATATTGATATTGGAGGTGGAACTTCAAACTTCGCAGCGTTTCGCGAAGGGGACGTGATAGATACTGGATGTCTAGATATTGGTGGACGCTTGATCAAAATTGATCCAACGACCTATAAAATCCAATACATTGCACCAAAATTACAAGAAATTATTAAACAAGAAAATTTAAGATTGTTCTTAAATGATATTGTCAATAAAGATGAGTTAAATAAACTCATTCAAATCATGGTCCGTGTATTAGAAAAGGCTGTTGGCCTAGATGTTGATGCTCCATATTATGAATTCTTACAAACCAATCATGGTTTGAGGCTAGATTATGAAATTAATTGTGTTTCATTTTCTGGTGGAGTAGCAGATGCTATCACTGAAGAAGCTGTAGCGAATGATTTCGCATACGGGGACATTGGTATCATACTTGGACGCGCCATTCGTCAATCAAAAATTTTTGAACAAAAGAAAGTCATTGAATCGGCTGAAACGATTCGGGCAACAGTTGTGGGGGCTGGTAGCCATACAACAGAAGTTAGTGGAAGTACCATTACTTATATTTCCAAAACATTACCGATTAGGAACATTCCTGTTTTGAAATTAGCCAAGGACGATGAACTAGAAAGTTGCGAAAAATTAACCAAGATCATTCGTGATAAATTAGAATGGTTTACTTTGGAAAATGAAGTCCAACAGGTTGCTTTAGCACTTAATGGAGAAAAAAGTCCAAGTTTTGTAAGAGTACAAGAATATGCTACAGCCATCGTCCAAGGAATGAGTGAAACGATTCGAAAAAATATTCCCTTACTGGTGGTCGTGAGAGAAGATATGGCTAAAGTTTTAGGACAATGTTTATTTGCTATCTTGCCGAAGGATTATCCTTTTGTATGTATAGATTCCGTTGATGTTCAAAATGGAGACTATATAGATATTGGTAATCCAGTGATAGAGGGATCGGTTTTACCGGTCGTCGTTAAAACGTTAGTTTTTAATTAGGAAATTATTAAAGGAGGAGACTTTAAATGATTTTAAAGACAAAATTATTTGGAAGAGTCTATGAATTCAAATCAGTAAAAGAAGTTCTAGCTAAAGCCAATGAATACAAGTCGGGTGACCAACTTGCGGGCGTAGCTGCTGAATCTTCTGAAGAACGTGTGGCAGCTAAGGTGGTTTTATCACAATTAAAACTTTCCGATTTGTTTAACAATCCAGTTGTACCATACGAAGAGGACGAAGTAACACGTATTATTATCGATGATGTAAACCTTCGAACTTATGAAAAAATTAAGAACTGGACAGTTTCTGAACTCCGTGAGTGGATTTTGGATAACAAACACCAAAATGTAGATATTCAATGGCTATCTCGTGGATTGACTTCAGAAATGGTTGCAGCGGTTGCTAAGTTGATGACCAACCTAGACTTGATTGTTGCAGCGAATAAGATCATCATCACTAAACGTGCTAATACAACGATTGGTATGCCTGGAACATTCTCTTCTCGTTTGCAACCAAACCACACTACAGATGATCCTGATGGTATCATGGCTTCTACAATGGAAGGTTTTGCCTATGGATGTGGGGATGCTCTTCTAGGATTGAACCCAGTAGATGATTCTGTTGAAAGTACAAAACGTATTCTTCATAAATTTAATGACTTTATCGAAGAGTATAAGATCCCAACACAACACTGTGTACTAGCTCACGTTACAACTCAAATTGAAGCAATGAACCAAGGCGCTCCAACAGGATTGGTCTTCCAATCTATCGCAGGTTCTGAAAAAGGAAATGAAGCCTTTGGTTTTGATGCGAAAGTGATTCAAGAAGCTAAAGATACGGCTCAAAAAGTTGGTACCTCAGCTGGTCCAAACGTGATGTACTTTGAAACTGGTCAAGGTTCTGAATTGTCTTCAGATGCTCACCATGGTGCTGACCAGGTAACAATGGAAGCACGTTGTTATGGTTTTGCAAAACGCTTTGATCCATTCTTGGTAAATACTGTAGTTGGATTCATCGGACCTGAATATTTGTACGATTCAAAACAAGTTATTCGTGCAGGTTTGGAAGACCACTTCATGGGTAAACTGACTGGTATTTCTATGGGTTGTGATATCTGTTACACGAACCACATGAAAGCCGATCAAAATGATGCTGAAAACCTATTGGTTCTACTTGGTGCAGCAAACGTTAACTACATCATGGCAATTCCTCATGGAGATGATATCATGTTGAACTACCAAACTACTGGTTACCACGAAACTGCAACAATGCGTGATCTCTTGAACAAACGTCCAATCAAAGAATTTGAAGAATGGATGGAAGGCATGGGATTGATGAAAGATGGACATCTTACTGAAATTGGTGGAGATGGATCTATCTTTATGAGACAAAATTAGTGAGGAGGTACTGACAGTGAATGAACAAGATTTAAAAGAAATGATTCGTTCTTTGTTAAGTGAATTAGATACGAATGCTATAACAGAACCTGAAAAAGAGGTGCAGACAGTTAACTCTGATTTGAAGGCTCCTGTGAGTAATAGTGTTCAACCTGATAAAGAAGAAAGCCACATTGAGGATGGAATTATTCCAGATATCACAGAAGTGGATATTCAGGAACAATTTTTAATTCCGAATGCCATTAACGAAGAAGCTTATCGTAAGATTAAAAAATTCACACCAGCTCGTTTGGGATTGTGGAGAGCTGGTAACCGTTACAAGACTGAAACAGTTCTTCGTTTCCGTGCTGACCACGCGGCGGCACAAGATGCAGTATTCTCTTACGTATCAGATGATTTTGTTAAAGAAATGGGATTCATTCCTGTTCAAACCAAAGCGGCAACTAAAGATGAATACCTAACTCGTCCAGACTATGGTCGTGTGTTCCCAGAAGATCAACAAAAAATTATTAAAGAATCTTGCAAATCAAATCCAAAAGTCCAGATTGTTGTTGGTGATGGATTGAGTTCATCAGCCATTGAAGCAAACGTAAAAGATTTCTTGCCAGCTTTGAAACAAGGTTTGAAAATGTTTGGTCTTGAGTTTAATGAAGTTCTTTTCATCAAACATGCTCGTGTTGCAGCAATGGACCAAATTGCTGAACTTACAGGTGCTGAAGTTATCTGTATGCTTGTAGGTGAACGTCCAGGTTTGGTAACAGCTGAATCTATGAGTGCTTACATGGCTTATAAACCTACAGTTGGTATGCCAGAATCTCGTCGTACAGTAGTATCAAATATCCATAAAGGTGGAACTCCAGCGGTTGAAGCTGGTGCCTACGTGGCTGAAATTATTAAGAAGATTCTTGATAATAAGAAGTCAGGTGTAGAATTAAAATAGAAATGGGGTTTAGATTTTGAGAA
The DNA here is from genome assembly GCF_003603595.1 of Streptococcus sp. AM28-20. NCBI lineage: Bacteria > Bacillati > Bacillota > Bacilli > Lactobacillales > Streptococcaceae > Streptococcus > Streptococcus sp. AM28-20. The sequence continues at coordinate 690,591 of NZ_QTNK01000001.1, read as the reverse complement.
ATGATAGACTTGGCGCTAACGTATTAAGTGCATTATTGATTTCTAATGTAGATGCAGGGTTGGCAGCATCATTGGAATTGAAACCACATCACAGAAGTTTGGGTATTGTTACCTCTGACTGCGATGATGTAACCTATGTTGCTTTGGATGAAGCAACAAAGGCAGCCGATGTTGAAGTTGTTTACGCTCGCAGTATGTATGCTGGAGCTGGAAATGCCTCAACTAAACTAGCTGGTGAAGTTATCGGTATCCTTGCAGGACCAAACCCAGAAGAAGTTCGTAGTGGCTTGGATGTTGTGGTCTATGAAATTGAAAACGGAGCTAGCTTCTATAGTGCAAATGATGATGATAGTATCCCATATTTTGCTCATTGTATTTCAAGAGCGGGTACTTATTTGTCAGAAGGTGCTAACGCACAAGAAGGAACAGCAATTGCTTACTTGATTGCCCCTCCTGCTGAAGCTATGGTCGGTTTGGATGCTGCTTTGAAAGCTGCTGATGTGACGGTTGGAGCCTTCTATGGTCCACCAAGTGAAACAAACTTTGCCGGTGGTTTATTGACTGGATCTCAATCTGCTTGTCGTGCTGCGTGTGATGCATTTGCACGAACTGTTATTAGTATTGCAGACAATCCACAGAATTATTAAGATGAGGTATGCTCATGGTAGAAAAGGCACTTGGATTAATTGAAGTGCGAGGTTTTCTTGGAGCAATTGTTGTAGCAGATGCTGCTTTGAAAGCTGCAAATGTCTCACTATTAAATGTAGAAACTGTTAAGTCAGGTTTGAACACAGTTCAGTTAGTAGGCGACGTTAGTGCAGTAAGATCAGCTGTAGAAGCTGCAGTTGAGATTGCACAGGATCAACCTTACTATCTTCATAGTCATGTGATTGCACGACTAGACTCACAAACAGATTCAATCCTCATTCCAATTCGTAAGGAAGAGAGTAAAGAAGTGTCAAAAGTTGAAACTACCTCATCTGTTGAAGAAAGTGAATCAAATGATCTTGATTCATTAGAAATAACTGAGGTAATTCCAGAACCTTTAGTGTCAGAAGTTGAAGAAACTAGCGTTGAAGAAATTGTTTCCGATATTGTTTCTGATATTGTGGTTGAAGAGGAAATTCCAACAGAAGGACAGCCGAAATATTCTGAGGAAGAATTAAAAAAATTCAAAGTTGTTGAATTAAGAAGTATTGCTTATCGGGAAGATAAAGTCGATCTGTCTAAGAAAGAAATTAAATTTGCGAATAAACAACTACTTATTCAAACTTTACTAAAATTGAAATCATAGGAGAAAGTTGAATGTATATTGAAGATAAAGATCTTTTATCTATTCAGGAAGTTCGCCATTTGATTCAACGGGCTAAAGTTGCTCAACAAAAACTAGCATTGATGAGTCAAGAACAAATCGATACTATTGTAAAAGTTGTAGCTAAAGCTTGTTATGATCAAAGAGAACGTTTAGCCAAAATGGCCGCAGAAGAAACTGGATTTGGTAAGTGGCAAGATAAAGTTCTTAAAAATGCCCTTGCTTCAAAAGGCATCCTTGAAGAAATCAAGGATATGCGCACAGTTGGTATTTTGCGTGAAGATAAAGAGAATAAAGTTTTTGAAGTAGGTGTTCCAGTTGGGGTCATTGCCGGGTTAATTCCTTCAACCAATCCAACTTCAACAGTTATTTACAAAGCACTTATCGCATTAAAAGGTGGAAACAGTATTGTCTTCTCTCCACACCCACATGCTGCAAAATGTATCAATGAAACAGTTGATATTATTAAAAAGGCAGCGGTTTCAGCAGGATGCCCAGAAGGTGCTGTCAGTGTGATTCAACGTGCTTCGATTGAAGCAACTAATGAATTGATGAAACATAAGGATACAAATCTGATTTTAGCAACTGGTGGAAATGCGATGGTAAAAGCGGCCTATTCTTCAGGAACTCCTGCAATTGGTGTAGGACCTGGTAATGGACCAGCATTTATTGAAAAAACTGCCGATGTTCCTAAAGCTGTTCGTCAAATTCTTGATTCAAAAACATTCGATAATGGTGTGATCTGTGCTTCAGAACAATCTATCATTGTTGAAGAAGAAATGAAAGAAAAGGTTGTCGAAGAGTTTAAACGTCAAGGTGCTTACTTCGTTCCAAAAGAAGATGCGAAGAAATTAGGAGCCTTCATCATTTTACCAAGTGGAGCAATGAATCCAAAAATGGTCGGTAAGACTCCTCAAGTTATCGCAAAACTCGCTGGAATCTCTGTTCCTGATGATGCACGTGTCTTGATTGCTGATGGAGAAGGGGTTGGTAAACAATATCCATACTCAATGGAAAAACTTGCACCAGTTCTTGGTTTCTACACTGTTAAAACATGGGAAGAAGCGTGTGAATTAAGTATTCGTATTCTTCACCATGAAGGTGCGGGTCATACCATGGTAATCCATACACAAAATGAAAACATCGTTCGTGAATTTGCTTTAAGAAAACCTGTTTCAAGAATTTTGGTCAACACTCCTGCAGCGCTAGGAGGAGTTGGTGCTACAACTGGCTTGTTCCCAGCCTTTACTTTAGGTTGCGGAGCTGTCGGTGGAAGTGCTACTTCTGATAATGTCAGTCCATTGAATCTGATTAATATTCGCCGTGTTGCATATGGTACATCAGAATTAGCAGATTTGAGAAATTCTGAAAACCAAGAGATTCTTGACTGTCAAGTCGAAAAGCAAGTTGATGAGGAACAATTGGTCGATCTACTTGTTCAACGTGTGTTATCAAAATTAACTAAATAATTTACTTATTTCATAATTGGAGGAAATTAAAATGGCAAACGCAAACGCATTAGGAATGGTTGAAACAAAAGGTTTAGTAGGTGCTATCGAAGCAGCAGATGCTATGGTAAAAGCAGCGAACGTTACATTGATTGGTAAACAACAAGTCGGAGCTGGTTTGGTAACTGTAATGGTTCGTGGTGATGTAGGTGCTGTTAAAGCAGCAACAGATGCAGGTGCAGCAGCAGCTGAAACTGTAGGTGAATTGGTTTCAGTACATGTTATCCCACGTCCACATTCAGAAGTAGAAGTCATTCTACCACATCAACATCCATCAGCTGAATAATTAAGTTTAAGTCAATAATAGGAGGAAAAGAATATGTCAAACGCAAACGCATTAGGAATGGTTGAAACAAAAGGTTTAGTAGGTGCTATCGAAGCAGCAGATGCTATGGTAAAAGCAGCGAACGTTACATTGATTGGTAAACAACAAGTCGGAGCTGGTTTGGTAACTGTAATGGTTCGTGGTGATGTAGGTGCTGTTAAAGCTGCAACAGATGCAGGTGCAGCAGCAGCTGAAACTGTAGGTGAATTGATTTCAGTACATGTCATCCCACGTCCACATTCAGAAGTAGAAGTAATCCTACCTCATAAAGAGTAGATTTTCAAAATTTCTCATGCAGGTAATCAGCAATTAATGTTTTGATAGGAATAAGCATTTTGATGTAAAGAATATTCATTCATATTAATAGCTGAGCGAGGTTGGGAAGTTATATCTCAACCTCGTTGTATCCCTGTGTTTAATTTGTGGTAGAAGGATGTGAATGCATGACAGTTTATACTGAATCACGAATTAGGAAGCTAATGAAAGATGGACAGGTTAGTGAGCAAAACGTTCTAAAACTCTCGAGTGATGATAAATTGACTCCAGCAGCAAGAGGTTTCTTGCATGATCGCCATATCCAGATAGCTTATACTGATTCGAAAATAAAAACTCAAACAGAGATTAGCAAAACATTTCATAAGACTGTTTCGTCTCTAGAAGAGTCTGCTGTGTATCCACTACTTTTCAAGCTAACGAAACTATATACGTATTTTCTAAGATGCCAAAAAGAACTCCACCTTGCTTTTCTTGATGACAAAGTAGAACAATTAGGAAATCTTCTCCATATTATAGAAAAAATTGTAGGTTGTTATATCGAAGAGGATATATCATACTATAATCAAAATCTTGGTACGAATGAAGAGTTACAATCTGTTCGGGTGATTAAACAGTTGGATCAAGGAAGTGTACAAGTTGATTTCAAATGTGAGAGTTGGAAACTTTCGTGTTATGAGTTATATATTGAGATTGCTAATATTCGGAAGGAATTAGCTCTTGTAGTATCCGAAACTCAGGATATTTATGCTGAGAAACTGATTGCATTATTGAAATCGATTGAAGTATTAGTATGGCTTACTTTAGAATAGAATGTGGAGAATAACAATGTCATTAGAAAATTTAATTGATAAAGTTATTGATAGGATTCAAAATGAACTTGATGGTTCGTTTGAAGTAGAAGCTAGTGGTAGACATGTCCATTTAAGTCGTAAGGAATTAGATGCACTGTTTGGAACAGGATACGAATTGACAAAGGCGAAAGACTTATCTCAACCTGGTCAGTATGCTTCAAAGGAACGATTAACGGTAGTGGGACCAAAAGGAGCCTATCATAATGTAGTTATTTTAGGTCCTGTTAGAAAAGAATCACAAGTTGAAGTATCACTTACAGACTGCTTGCAATTAGGTGTTAAAGCTCCTATTCGCGAAAGTGGTGATATCGAAGGTACTCCAGGTATTGTCTTAGTAAATGGTGATAAGTCTGTCTCTTTGGACAAAGGCTTGATTGTTGCTAAACGCCATGTTCATATGACACCTGAAGATGCTGAAAAATTGGGCGTGAAAAATCATGATATTGTAAAAGTAAAAGTTGAAGGGGCAAGACCTTTAATTTTTGATGATGTTGTGATTCGGGTCAGCCCAAAATTTGCAACCTATATGCATATTGATTACGATGAAGCCAATGCTTGTGGTTTTAGCAAAGGAATTCGTGGTCGTATTATTAAAGACTAGTAGTGCTTGTTGGAGGTAGGTCAAAAATGGAAAATCTAGACAAAATCGTAGATTTGATAACAGACCGTTTAATGGATAAATTACAGGTTGAATCATACAAGTCTTCTGTATTTGTGATCGGGGCATTTGATACTCCGGATATCTTGGAGAGAGAAGGCTATCAAGTTGTAAAAAATTCAAGTAGTGCTGACATCATTCTAGTAGAATCAATTGGTTTTGATGCGATGCTTCGGATAGCTTCTTTGTGTCCACTTACAGAAGAAGAGGCAGTGGTGATTAAGAGTCTTTTAAAAGGAAAGAAGGTTTTGGTTCTAAATGAATCATTTGATTTCCATCAATTTAAACAGACCTCTAAAGCACTATTGTTCCAAGATCTTCAAGAACAGTACGAAAAACTGATCAGATATGGTGTTCAATTCTACAAAAAAGAAGAATTGGTATCCATCCTTGAAGAAAGTACTGGTGGAGAAAATCATAAGCCTGTCCAGGATGAGTCAAAAAATACCTCAACACCTAAAAAAGTTGAGAAGGTTGGCTTGCTAACTGAAAAAAAATTAATTGAAATGAATCTATCTGATAATGATAGCATTCGTCTGAAAAAAGGAATGATTGTGACAGCGCTTGCGAAAGATTATTTAAAACGTCACAATATTAATATTGAAGAATAAGGAGCAACGAGATGTTTGTTGGGAAAGTGAAAGGGAGTCTGTGGGCTACAAGAAAAGATGAAAAACTTAATGGATTAAAGTTTTTAGTGGTCGAGCGACAACTGAATGACCATCAAACAGATCCTGCTTTAGTGATTGCTGCAGACTGTATTGGTGCTGGTGAAGGTGATCAAGTATTGGTTACTACAGGAAGTTCAGCTCGAGTGAGTTTGAATAGACAGGATGTTCCAGTAGATATGGTCATTGTTGGGATCATAGATAAAGTTGAATATCAACTGGATGATTATTGAAAGTAGGGAAGAATTTATGAGTATAAATGAAATTATCATTTACATTATGGTTCTCTTTATGCTTGTTGGTGCAATTGATAAATGTATCGGCGGGAAATTGGGCCTTAGTGAGCAGTTTGAAGAAGGAATTATGGCTATGGGAGCGCTAGCGCTTTCTATGGCTGGGATTATGGTTGTAGCTCCATTGTTAGCTGATTTATTAAAACCTATCATTGTTCCTCTTTATGGTTTGGTTGGTGCGGATCCTTCGATTTTTGCAACCACATTTATCGCGAATGATATGGGTGGAGCACCTTTAGCCTTGAGCTTAGCACAAGATAAAGCTGTTGGTGATTTTGCTGCCTACGTTTTAGGTTCTATGATGGGACCAACGATCGTGTTCACGATCCCTGTTGCCTTAGGTATTATCGAAAAATCAGATCGTCCTTTCTTGGCTCGTGGTATTTTGTACGGTTTGGTAACTGTTCCTGTCGGATGTTTTGTTGGTGGATTGCTTGTTCCAGGTTTGTCATTTGGTACTTTGTTAATCAACTTGATCCCTATTGTCATTGTATCTGCCCTTATTTTCCTAGGATTGCTTCTTATTCCAAATGGCATGATCAAAGGTTTTGAAATCTTTGGTCAAATCATTGTTGTGATCGCAACTTTAGGTTTGGCATTCGGTGCTGCTCAACTCTTGACTGGTAATAAATGGTTGCTTGAGCTTTATCCAAAAGGTGCAGAAACTCTTCAAGAAGCATTTGTTGTTGTTGGTTCAATCGCTGTAACCTTGGCTGGTGCTTTTGGTTTAGTTGCTGTCTTTACCAAAGTAGCCAACAAACCGCTTTCAGCAATCGGTAAATCATTGGGAATGAACGAAGTTGGAGCTGCTGGTTTGGTTGCTTCTTTGGCAAACAACATTGCTATGTTCCAAATGTTAAAAGATATGGATAAACGTGGTAAAATCTTGAATATCGCCTTTGCTGTATCTGCTTCATTCGTGATTGGGGACCACTTAGGATTTACCGCTGGACAAGCTCCTAAAATGATTGTTCCAATGATGATTGGTAAGTTTGTTGGTGGGGTTACTGCCGTATTACTTGCCTACTTCTTGACTAAGAAAGAAGCCTAATCGGAGGTATTGGTAAATGGATTATAATCGTACAGATATTGAATCTTTGGTTCGCAAAATTCTTCTAGAAGAATTGGCAGGTAAAGGTTCTGCTAAACGTGTTAGTAAAGCTGGTGTAGCTTCTATTTCACTACCAAGCTTAGATGTTCGTCCTGAAGATCGTTTGGACACAGGAAATTCTGAACATCAAGTCTATACACGTGATCTTTTGACTCTTGAAGAAAGCCCTCGACTTGGCTTAGGCTTGATGACAATGGATAAGACAACATTCCCTTGGCATTTAGATTATGATGAAGTTGATTATGTGATCGAAGGTCGTTTGGATGTTATCTCTGGTGATGAAGTGATGAGTGCTGGTCCAGGTGAAATCATCTTTATTCCAAAGGGAAGCGATATTCAATTCTCTGTTAAAGATAAAGCGCGCTTTATTTATGTGACTTATCCAGCAGATTGGCAAGGATAATGAACTTTTATATACAATAGTTTATAAGGAGCACCATATGTGTGCTCTTTTTGATTGCGTTTTCAATTTTTCATTGACAAATGCTATAATTTATATTAAAATAAAAACATCTTTAGTGTTTAAGAATGAAGAGAGCACAACGAGGTGCTTAGTAATTTAATAAAGCAACGGAGCTACAAAAAATAGTGTATTTTTTGTAGCTCTATTTTTTCCAAGAGATAGGGGTTTTTAGGATGAAGCAGTTTATGTTAGCTGGTGTATCTAGTGGTGTTGGAAAAACTACCGTAACACTGGCTGTATTAAGAGCTTTAACAGATATGGGGTACAATGTTCAGCCGTATAAAATTGGCCCTGATTATATTGATACTTCTTACCATAGTCGTATTACGAAGAACTCATCTCGTAATCTAGATAATTTTTTAATTCCTGATACGGATTATCTGAAGTGGTCTTATTATCGTTGGCATCAAAATTCCGATGTCGCAGTGGTAGAAGGGGTGATGGGACTCTATGATGGATTAGGAACAGATAAAGATTGTGCCTCTTCTGCATCTGTTGCCAAACAGCTGAATCTACCTGTTGTTTTAATTATTGATGGGAAATCAACCTCGACTTCAGCCGCAGCAATTGTGCATGGTTTTTCTTCATTTGATCCATCGGTAAATATTGTTGGTGTCATTGTCAATCGTGTGGCTTCGGAAACCCATTATCAGCTGATTAAGGGGGCGATTGAGCGCTACACTGATATAGAAGTCCTGGGTTATTTTCCAAAAAATGTTCAAGTTGAACTTCCTTCCAGACACTTGGGATTGATTCCTGATGTAGAAATGGAGGATCTAGAAGAAAAGTTTGCTATTCTTGGAGAGCAAGCTAAAAAAACAATTCAGTTCGATCGCCTATTGGAGAAAGTTGATAGAGAATCAATTGAACTTTCTTCTCCATTCAAACTTGAGAATTCTACCCCATTAACCATTGCATATGCACTTGATGATGCCTTTCATTTTTATTACGAAGACAATCTGGATTTGTTGAGAAGTGCTAATGTCGAGCTCCTTCCATTTAGTCCCTTAAAAGATGAACGGTTACCGGAAGCCGATGCCTATTATTTTGGTGGGGGTTATCCGGAGTTGTTTGCAAAAGAATTGTCTGACAATCGCTCCTTTAGAGAATCAGTTTTAGAAGCTCATCAAAAAGGAATCCCTATCTATGCTGAATGTGGAGGCTTGATGTACCTTGGGAAAAATCTTGAGATCGAGGATCAGTCCTATGAAATGGTTGGGATATTTGATGGCACTAGTGTGATGACCAATGGCCTAAGACGGTTTGGTTACTGTTTTGCAACTACCAATGAAGAATCTTTATTTGGTCCGTCCGGTACGGAAGTTCGAGGTCATGAGTTCCACCATTCCATCTTCAATACTTCTGAAAAAACAGTTTTAGACATCAGAAAAGAAAGAGACGGAGAAGTAGTTTCCAATTGGACGGGGGGCTATCAGAAAGGGAAAACTTTTGCAAGTTACCTCCATGTTCATTTTTATCAAAAGGAACAACTCCTTATGAATTGGATTCATTTTATCTTGGAGTCTAAGAAATGATAGTTGTTGCAATTTTTATCGCTCTTCTTCTGGATTGGTTAATTGGAGATCCTTATTCTTGGCCCCACCCCGTTAAGCTGATTGGAAATTTTATTTATGCTTGTTTGAAACTAGAGAACCTAAAATCAAAATTTCCTTTTCTGTTTGGAATCCTTCTGTGGTTCTCCACGGTTACTTTAACAGTTTCCATTACTTATGGAATTTTGTGGGGCGCTAGTCAACTTCACCCTATTCTCTATTGGGTCGCTTGGATTTATCTGGCTTACACTTGTTTGGCAACTCGTTCTCTTGCTTTTGAAGCTCTTAAGGTCTACAAAGCGGTTCAGTCTGGTTCCATTGAACAGGCTAGATATCAGGTTGGCATGATTGTGGGGAGAGAAACAAATCATCTTTCCATTCCTGAAATTTGTAATGCGACCATCGAAACGGTAGCAGAAAATGCTAGTGATGGCGTAATCGGTCCCTTATTATGCCTATTTCTTGGTGGACCAGTTTTAGCAATGGGCTACAAGGCTATTAATACGCTAGATTCAATGGTGGGCTATAAAACAGCTAAATATCGTAAGATTGGCTTTGTTTCAGCTAAGATGGATGATTTGGTCAATCTCATCCCTGCTCGTTTAACCTGGTTCTTTATGTTAGCCAGTGCTAGAATTTTGCAATTGGATTTCAGGAATGCCTTAAAAATTGGCTGGAGAGATCGCTACCAACATGCAAGTCCAAATAGTGCTTTCCCTGAATCGGTTGTTGCAGGCGCCTTAGGGATTCAACTAGGGGGAGCTCATGTTTATCATGGCGAGTTGATTTCCAAACCAACCATTGGAGACCCAGTTAGAAATGTAGAATCAGAGGATATTTTAACCTCCATTTCTATGCTTTATATGACGACGACAGTTTCAACTTTCGTTTTGTCAATTATTTATTTTATTCTTGTAATTTATTAAAAGAGGAGTATGTATGTCCTATATTAAAAACCCTTCCTCAATTGAGGAAAAAAGTTTTCAGATCATTCAATCGGTGATCGATCAGGATCATCCTGGCTATGAATTTCATGAAGACATGGAAGAGGCTATTATTAAACGCGCCATTCATACCACAGGTGATTTTGACTATCTCTATACCATGAAATTTATCAATCATGTCAATGAGCGAATTGTTGACGTGATTCAGAATAAAGGGACCATCATTGTTGATTCCAGCATTTCTTTAAATGGGATCAATAAACGCGTATTGGACCAAATGGGTGTTTCCTACCGTTGCCTCATTAATGATGAAGATGTCATCCAACTTGCTAAGGAAAAAAACATTACTCGAGCAATGGCTGCTGTTGAAAAAGCAACAGAGATCGAAGGACCTAAAGTATTTGCTTTTGGTGGAGCTCCGACTGCTTTGTTCCATCTCCTTGATTTGATCAAAGAGAAAAAAGTTGAGGTAGATGCGATTATCGGTGTACCTGTTGGATTTATTAATGTCATAGAGTCTAAGGAAGCTTTATTAGAGACCGACTTGCCTGCCATGGTCAATGAAGGACGTAAAGGGGGAAGCACCCTTGTCGTGGCCATTATTAATGCGATTATCTATCAAATGCAAACAATCGTAACAGAAGACTATGTTCGTTATTCAACAGCTTTAAATGATAAAAAAGGATAGGGTATTTATGAATTATATAAAAGTATCAAATCAGATTGAAGAAGCTAGTTTTAAAAAGATTCAAGAAATTATTGATCAAGAACACCCAGATATTGTTTTTGATAATCCATTTCATGAAGCGGTTTGGAAACGCGTTGTTTTTGCGAGTGCGGATTTCGATTACCTCTACAATATCAAATTTTCAAATGATGCCATCGACCATATTTTGGATGTTATCAAAAATAAGGGGACCATTTTTACAGATACGACCATGGTTCTAGGTGGATTTAATAAAAGAATCTTGGATGAACTAGGGGTGGCCTACAGATGCTTGGTCAATGAACCAGCGATTTTTGAAGAAGCTAAGGCAAAAGGGATCACTCGTTCCATGGCAGCGGTAGAACATGCAGCCAATGAGTTGGGTCCTAAGTTGTTTGTATTCGGAAACGCCCCAACTTCTATCTTTAAAGTCTTGGATATGGTAGAAGAAGGAACATTAGTCCCTGATGCTGTTATTGGTGTTCCGGTTGGCTTTGTCGGTGCGGCTGAATCAAAACAAAAACTCCATGAAAGCCAAATTCCTTCTATTGTTGCATTGGGAAGTAAGGGTGGAAGTACGATTGCAGCAGCAGTAGTAAATGCTATTCTGTACCAGTACAAAAAAGAAATGGATGATTACCAACGCTTCGTAGTCCCAAATAATTAAGTAGTGAAGGAAATGGAACTATATGGATGATTACGCATATGTCAATGGAAAAAAACTAAGAAAAGGTTTCACTACTGGAACCTGTGCGACCGCTGCGACAGCTGCAGCGATTAGTATGATTTTGAATCAAGATATCGAAGAAAAAGTTACAGTTTCTACGGCGAATGGTGTCGAAGTAACAATGGATATCAAAGATCCTTCTTTTGGTGAACTTACTGCCAGTGCCGCTGTCGAAAAGGATGGTGGTGATGATGCAGATGCGACGCACGGACTCCTGATTTATTCGACAGTGACTCTCTTGCCGGATTCAAACGACATTGAGATCGATGGAGGAGAAGGTGTGGGGCGCGTCACACAAAAAGGACTGAAATGTGATGTTGGAATGGCAGCGATCAACCCAACTCCTCGGGCAATGATTGAAAAAACAGCCCGACAATTACTTGGTCCAAACTGCGGTGCAAAAATTATAATTTCGGTACCGGGTGGAGAAGAAACAGCCAAGTTGACCTATAATTCACGCTTAGGAATTGTAGGAGGGATCTCCATTTTGGGGACGACAGGAATTGTTAATCCCATGTCAGAAGAGAGTTGGAAGGCGTCCATTACGATTGAATTAACCATGCTGTACAATCAAGGCTATCGATCGGTTGTGTTAGCTCCCGGAAATTACGGCGAGGACTTTGCGACCAATGTGCTGGGGATTCCACCTCATCGAATTGTGAATATGAGTAACTTTGTTGGTCATGTCCTAAAAGAAGTCCAGCGGATCGGCTTTACTCGGGTCCTGATGGTTGGCCATATGGGTAAATTTGTCAAGGTAGCTGGTGGGATTTTCTCAACTCATAGTAAAGACTCAGATGCGCGAATGGAAATCATTATGGCCAATCTCGCCTTGTTGGGTGCTCCAGTTGAACTTCTTGAGAAAGTGGATCAGTGCATTACAACAGATGCGGCTGGGACCTTCATTGAAGAGTATCACTACGAAGAAGTTTATCAAGTGCTAGTGGACAAGATGAAATTCCGATCGGAGCGGTTGCTGCGAAATCGGAAGCCGGAAGTCAGTATTGATGTAGTAACCTTTGGGACAGAAGCTGGCTATCTAGCTTCAACTCAAACATTAGAAGAAATAGCGGAGGAATGGACGTGATCTATGTAATTGGAATAGGGCCAGGAGCCCCTTCCTATGGACTTTTAGGAAGTGAAGAAATATATAAGAAGGCAGATTATATTCTTGGAAGTGAGCGACATTTAGAAATCCTTCCAGCTGCCTATCAAGAAAAAGGGATTGTACCACCAAAGAAACTGGCTGAGTTAGCTCAACTAATAGAGTCTTATCCAGAAGATTCAACCATCCTCTATCTAGCATCAGGCGATCCCCTGATCTATGGTTTGGGAAAATGGTTGTCTGAGAAATTTAAAGGGCGCGTGGTGGTTCAACCAGGAATTTCTTCATTCCAGTACCTCGCAAGCAAAGTCTTTCTCCCTATGAATGATGCCTACTTAACAAGTAGTCATGCAAAAATTCCTGATTTTGATTTCTTGCTTTCTCTACCCAAGGTATTTATGGTGACGGATAAGAAAATTGGTCCCTATGAAATAGCCCAAGAAGCGATGAAACGGGGATTGAAAAAAGTCTTAGTCATTGGTGAAAATCTTAGCTATGAAGATGAAAAAATTGAAATTTTAGCAGAAGATCAAGTAATCGATCGTCAATATGAAATGAATGTGGTGGTAATACTAAATGAAGGATTCGGCATTTATTAGAGCAAAGGTTCCCATGACCAAAGAAGAAGTCAGAGCAATCAGTATTGATAAATTAGACTTACATAAGGCTAAGAGAATGTTGGATGTTGGCTCTGGTACGGGCAGTGTAACGATTCAAGCAGCCGTTTCCTTTCCAAATTTGGAAGTCGTTGCCATTGAACAAAATGAGGACGCTGTTGCCTTGACACAGGAGAATATTGAATACTTTGGGTGTCAGAATATTACTCTGATAAAGGGCAAAGCTCCTGTTGAGCTTGAAGGCCAATTTGATGCTATTTTTGTCGGTGGAACCGGTGGCAACATGGCAGAAATCTTTGAGTGGTGTGAAGATCTGTTAGTTCCAGGTGGCCGCTTTGTTTTAAACTTTATCCTCTTGGAAAATGCAATGGAAGCAATTCAACTTGCTGAAGAGCTGGAATGGCAAGACTTAGACGTCGTATCCATCCAAGCGAGCAGATGGTCTGCCTTAGGAAAAGGGCATTATTTCAAACAGCAAAACCCAACGATTATTGTTTCAGCGGTAAAACCAGAAAGGAAATAAAGGTATGTCAATTGTACATTTTGTAGGTGCAGGACCTGGTGATGTGGAACTCATTACCCTAAAAGGTTATCGAAAATTATCCCAAGCGGACGTGGTCATTTATGCGGGTTCACTCGTGAATCCTGATCTCCTTCAATATTGTAAGGAAGGTGCTGAGATTCATGATAGCGCGTCTATGCATTTGATGGAAATTATCGATGTCATGGAGGAAGCAGTTAAAGCTGGAAAAGATGTCGTTCGCTTACAAACAGGAGATTTCTCTATCTATGGTTCCATTCGTGAGCAAACAGAAGAGATGAAGAAGAGAGGAATTGAATTTGACTGTATTCCTGGAGTGAGCTCTTTCCTAGGAGCTGCCTCAAGTATCGGAACAGAATATACAGTCCCTGAAGTTTCTCAGAGTGTGATTATCACTCGTATGGCTGGACGGACCCCTGTTCCTGACCGGGAATCACTCCGAAGTTATGCTCAACACAGAACCTCGATGGCCATTTTCTTATCTGTACAGGGTATTGAAAAAGTGGTGGCTGAATTGGTCGAGGGTGGCTATCCAAAAGAAACCCCTGTCGCTGTGATTTATAAGGCAACTTGGCCAGATGAACGCAAAGTCTTTGGGACATTGGAGACCATTGCTGAGAAGGTCAAAGAAGCTAAAATTAGAAAAACTGCCTTGATTTTAGTTGGAGATTTCTTGGGTGAAGAGTTTTACTACTCTAAGCTCTATCACAAAGATTTTCACCATGAATTCCGTAAAGGATTGAGTTCGCATGCTAAATGATTCCCCTCGTTATGCCATTGTGGCGGTTACCAACAATGCAAAAAATCTAGGACTAGAGCTCAAGGAAAAACTTGGGATTGATTGTCCGGTCTATACCACTGTGAAAATCGCTGACTCACGAACGGTACCGATTGAAGGGCGTGTCATTGAAGGACTTCGGACGGTATTCCAAGAGGTCGATGTCTTAATTTGTATCATGGCGATTGGTGCGGTTGTCAGAGGCATTGCCCCAGTTATTAAAGATAAAACAACTGACCCTGCTGTGATCGTTATGGATGAAAAAGCCAATCATGTGATTAGTTTGTTAAGTGGTCACTTAGGTGGGGCCAATCAGGTTACACTTAAAATTGCTGAATTATTAGATTCAAATCCAGTAATCACGACCGCAACAGATACACAAAATGTTGTAGCGCTAGATAATATTGCTAAAGAAGTAAATGGGTGGCGGGAAGAATTGCGCCACTTAGTAAAAGTATTTAATTCTTATCTAGCGAATAAGGACTGTGTCTATTTTTATCAAGAAAAGCCTTGGGTATCTGACCTGAGAGGTTTAACAGTAATTGAAGAAAATCAGATTCAGGAAGTCCTTGCTAATAAGAGCCCATTTATTTGGTTGACCTCTCAAGCAGTTGAGGTTGACGAAGAAGTGGTCGCCCTGATTCATCCAAAACCCTATGTTTTAGGAGTTGGGGCAAAGAAGGATCTTCCACCTTCCACATTTATGGAATCTTTTCATGCATTTTGTGAACAAGAGGGAATCTCCGGTTCAGAAATCGCAAAAATTGCTAGTATTGATGTCAAAAAAAATGAACAGGCGATACTAGAATTAGCCCAACACCTTGACTGTCCTTTCCAAACCTACTCCAAGGAGGAACTGCTAGTGGTGGCGGATAAATATCCGCAATCAGAATTTGTCAAGAAGACTGTTGGGGTTGGAAGTGTGGCGCTTGCTAGCGCTGATCTTGCAAGTAAAGGAAATGTGCTAACCCAACGGTTCGCACAAAATGGTGCAACATTTGCACTTGGTAAATTAGTTAACAATTATTAAATATTAAAAACAAGGAGAAATAAATATGTTATACGTTATTGGACTTGGCCCAGGTAAAGAAGAATTGATGTCTCAAGAGGCATTGCAAGCAATCAAAGATTGTGAAATTATTGTAGGGTATTCTACCTACATGCGTTTGATCAAAGATCTTGTAAAAGATAAAGAAATGGTTGCGACTGGGATGCGTCATGAAATTGAACGCTGTCAAAAAGCCATTGATCTAGCTCACGAAACTGGAAAAAATGTTGGGGTTGTTTCGAGTGGGGATGCCGGTGTCTATGGGATGGCTGGTTTGATCCTCGAGTTATTAGAAGAAAACGATACGCTTGAAGTGAAAGTAGTACCAGGAATTACAGCAAGCCTTGGAGCAGCTGCAGTGATGGGAGCACCTCTCATGAACGACTTCTGTCATATTTCACTTAGTGACTTGATGACTCCATGGGAAATGATTGAAAAACGTCTTCATGCAGCAGCACAAGGTGACTTTGTTGTTTGTCTGTACAATCCAAGAAGTAAAGGTCGTCCAGAGCACTTAGCAAGAGCGCTTGAAATTATGTCTCAATACAAATCGAAAGATACGATTGTCGGAATTGGGAAGGATATCGGACGTAAGGAAGAACAAATTGTGCTTACTACGATTGAAGACTTGGATGAAACTCTTGTAGACATGACTACAATTGTCATTGTTGGAAACAAAGAGACTTATGTGAAAAATGGACGCATGATCACACCTCGAGGATATACACTATGATGAAACTACTTTTCGGTGGAACAGCTGAAAGTACAGAGATTCTTGAATTCCTCTCGCAACAGAATATCCCGGTGACTACCTCTGTTGTGTCGGATTATGGCCGCCATTTAGCTTCTAAATTTGGGCAGAACGTGGTCCAAGGAAGAATGACAGCTGACCAAATGGTTGCTTTCATCAAAGAGAATGACGTTGATGAAATAATTGATGCTTCCCATCCCTTTGCGGATATTGTCTCTCAAGAAGCGATGAAAGCAGCTAATCAGGCGGGGATTCCCTATGTGCGCTTTGAAAGACAAGCTACCCTCGACTTATCTGGTGCTACCGTTGTCCATTCAACAGAAGAAGCCATTGAATACATCAAAGAGAAACAGTATAAAACAGTCTATTTAGGAACTGGAAGCAAAACCTTGCCATTATTTGTTCATGGTTTACCAGAGTCGCGTATTGTGGTTCGTGTTCTTCCGACTTCAGAAGTTCTAAAAGGATGTGAAGAGTTGGGACTTGTTCCGGATCAAATCGATGCGATCAAGGCTCCTTTCTCTAAAGAGTGTAACAAGCAATTGCTGGCTCGCTCCAAAGCGGAAGTATTTGTTTCCAAAGAAAGTGGAAGTATTGGTGGGATTCGGGAAAAAATCGAAGGCTGTCAAGAACTTGGAATGGATTGTGTGATTATTTCACGACCAATTGTCAACTATCCTAAAGTAGTATCAACTATTGAGGAATTGGAAACCCATTTAAAGAAAGAGGTGAATGGATGAGAGGCTTTGTTAGTTTAGTAGGTGCAGGTCCAGGCGATGAAGAATTAATCTCTATCAAAGGAGCACGGAGACTAGAAGAGGCAGATGTTCTCATCTATGACCGCTTAGTCAATCCTATGCTTCTGACCTATACAAAAGCCAACTGTGAAAAGATCTATGTTGGCAAGATTCCTAATCAACCATGTGTTTCTCAAGAAAAAATTGAAGAAGTTTTGGTTGCAAAAGCCAAAGAAGGGAAAAAAGTTGTTCGCCTAAAAAGTGGCGATCCCTATATCTTTGGTCGAGGAGGAGAAGAAGCTCAAACTCTTATCCAAGAAGGGATTCCCTTTGAAGTAGTACCAGGAATTACCTCTGCTATAGCAGGACTAGCCTATGCAGGAATTCCCATGACCTTTAGAAATATCGCGACTAGCTTTCATGTCTTTACTGGCCATCTACAAGATGCCAGTGAAGCACTGAATTGGGATGCGATTTCCCACTTAAAAGGGACGCTAGTCTTCCTTATGGGAATGAAAAACTTGCAGACCATTTGTGAGGAATTGATGGTTCGTGGTTACGATAAGGAAACTCCAGTTGCGATTATCGAATGGGCTACTCACCCTCAACAACGTTCCATTGATGGCAAATTAGAGACCATTATTGAACTGGCTGAAAAACACCAGATGAAAGCACCAAGTTTGATTGTGATTGGGGACGTTGTTGCTTTCCGTGAGGAACTGAACTACCATGAAAAATTGCCTTTGTTCGGTCGAAGCCTTTTGGTGCAAGAAACTCCTAATGCTAAGCTTCCGAAATTGTTAAAGGATGCTGGGGCGACAGTGTATGCTTTTCAGTCACCAAGTAAATTGCTTGCAAAAGAATTGCAACTTCCTCAACTTTCTAGCATCGATGGTTTAGTAGTGACAGACCCAAGTTCTTGGAACTTCTTTGTTGCCTATTTGCAACAAGAAGACCTGGATATTCGGAGTCTCAGTCATTTGAAGATTGTAGCAAGTGGGCATCATACCATCAGGACCATTAAAGAAGCAGGAATTCGCCTCTATGATCAAATCAATGATGTTGCAGAAGAGAATTTTGTGAAACGGATGAGGGAGCAAGAAGGAAACTGGATCATTCTAACTTCTGATATTAAGGAAAAAGCAGTATCAGAGGTTTTGAGCTTCCCAATCCACACTACTCATTCTGTGGCCTTTGAAAGTGAATCTTTCGCATACCATGCAGAGGATATCCAGTTGATCTGTTTGCCAAACTCTGCTGCAGCTTACCACTTTGTTTTGATGGCGGAGAAAACCCAAGAGAATTGGAAAGAGAAACCGATTGTCATTATGGGAGACAATACCAGATCTGTATTGGAAAAAGCTGGCTATCATCAGTTGATTGAAACAGAAGAAAGAACCTTAAAATCGGTCTGTGAAGCTTGCCAAACTTTTTTTAGAAGGGAAAGTGAAAATGAGTAAAGCCATTATTGTTGTCAGTTTCGGAACCACCTATCCTGAAACACGGCAGAAAACCATTCAAGCCTGTGAAGAAACCATTCAAGAGCGCTTCCCAGATTTTCAAGTCCACCGTGCCTTCACTTCTAATGTTGTCATTAAGCGCATTAAAGAAAACGAAGGCATCACAGTTCCAACTGTGAACCAATTATTGGAACAATTAAAAAAGGATGGTGTCAAAGAAGTTTATATTCAACCACTCCACATTATCTTAGGAAGTGAGTATGAAAAAGTGGTGCACCAAGCCAACCAGTTTAAAGAAGATTTTGAACTTCTAAAAATCGGGAAACCTCTTCTTTTCAGTGAAGAAGATTATGAAAATGTTGCAAATATCCTTGTAAAAGAATACAATAATAATAATGCAGATGAAGCAACCATCCTTATGGGGCATGGTAGTCAGCATTATGCCTTTACTGCCTATGCTGCTTTGGATCATATGCTGACGGATGAAGCTGTCTATATCGGCTGTGTCGAGTCTTACCCTCCAGTAGAGTTACTTGAAAAACGTCTAGAAGCTAAAGGCGTTAAAAAAGTTCACCTTGCTCCCTTTATGTTAGTGGCTGGTGATCATGCTACTAATGATTTGTGTTCGGATGAAGAAGGTTCATGGAAACACTTCTTTACAGAAAAAGGATACCAAGTAGAGACGCACTTGATTGGACTTGGTGAATACCCAAGTGTTCAAGGACTCTATGTTCAACACCTAGAAAAGATTATTCAATAGGAGGTCAAAAATGGCAACATTTTACGGTATTGGTATTGGTCCAGGTGACAGTGAGCTCGTAACCGTTAAAGCCAAAAATATTCTGCAAACATTGGATATTTTGTACACTCCTGAAGCCAAGCGTGGTTCCAAGAGTGTGGCATTGACGATTGCAAGTCCTTATGTCAGTGATCATCTAGAAATTAAACAGCGCCACTTTCCAATGGTTCGTTCGTTAGAAAAGAAAGAACCTCAATGGGAACAAATTGCTGCTGAAATTGTAGAAGATGTAAAAGCTGGGAAGAATGTTGGCTTTATCACATTAGGAGATCCGATGGTCTATAGTACCTATAGTTATCTCTTGAGATTAATTGGGGATAACATCGATTCGCAAACAATTCCCGGCATTACCTCATTTGGTAGTATGGCTTCTGTCCTAGGGCAACCTTTAACAATGGATGAGGAGTCCTTTGCAGTTGTGCCAGCTACAGCGGATACTGAGAAGATTGACCAAGCACTAGCGATTCATGATACAGTTGTGATTATGAAAGTGGCCAATCATTTGGATGTGATTCTTCCCTTGTTGGAGAAGTACGATCTGATTGAAAAAACTTTTTTAGTGAGTCATGCTTCTACTGAAAAGCAAAGGATTATGTACGGAGTCTCGGACTTAACAGTCGAAGACAAATTGGATTATTTTACAACCCTATTGGTTAAGAAAAATCCGTTAGGCTAATAAAATATAATAAATAAAGGAGTTCTATTATGAAACGTAATAATAAAATGCTAGCGATTGCTATCCTAGCTTTGCTGATTATTTTTAGACCTCAACCGGTTGCTGCCATGCATATTATGGAAGGGTATCTACCTTTAGTATGGTGTATTGTCTGGTTCTTGCTATTTTTACCATTCTTCATTTTTGGTTTGGTCAAAATTAAGAAGATTATTTCAAAAGATCCAAATTCAAAAACCATGTTGGCCTTGTCCGGTGCCTTTATCTTTATCTTATCTTCGTTGAAGATCCCTTCAGTAACAGGATCTAGCTCTCACCCAACAGGTGTTGGTTTGGGAACAGCTATGTTTGGGCCATCTGTTATTAGTGTATTAGGAACGATTTGTTTGCTCTTCCAAGCTTTGCTTCTTGCTCATGGTGGATTGACAACCCTAGGTGCTAATGCCTTTTCAATGGCAGTTGTTGGTCCTTTTGTTGGGTTTGCAGTTTATAAATTTAGCCGTTCCTTGAAATTGTCTAAGCCAGTATCCCTCTTCTTGTGTGCGACCATTGCTGACTTAGCAACATACGCAACAACTTCGCTTCAACTTGGATTGGTCTTCCCAGATCCAACTACTGGATTTGTTGGTTCAACCATTAAGTTCTTGGGAGTCTTTCTGATTACGCAAATTCCAATTGCCATTGTAGAAGGACTACTTACAGTTATCTTCTATAACTTGATTTCTGAAAATGCGACAGAAAGAGAGGGATTATTCCTATGAAAAAACACAAGAATCTTTTGTTACTAGTAGCTATTGTTTTGATTATCCTTGGTGCTTTCTTATTTGCGCCTAAGGGAGTTGAATATAGTGGTACAGATGATGCTGCAGAAAATGCCATCTCAACCATTCAGAAAGATTATGAACCATGGTTCTCACCATTGTTTGAACCACCAGGCTCAGAAGTTGAAAGTTTGCTTTTTACCCTTCAAGGTAGTATCGGTGCGGGCATTATCTTTTATGTGATCGGTTACCATCGAGGGAAAAAACACCAAGATAAATAAGTCATTGTATTAAGTATTTGTAGGGGAGGAAACTATGTTTGTGATTGATCGCTATGCTTATAACAACCGTTGGACGGCAGTTCCAGTGGTGCATAAATTTATTTTATATGTTTTATTGATGGTTATCTCATTCTCTGGTTTCCTTCCTTTACAAATCTTGTTAATGGTTGCGATGGTACCTTTGACTTGCTATATTGCCAAAGTTCCAGTTTTAAAATACCTAGGCTGGTTTCGTTACCCCTCTATTTTTATCTTATTGAGTATGGCAACCTTTGTTTTCAGCTATGGAGAAAATAGTCAGCAGTTCTTAATGGCCTTCCCTGTAGGGAGCCATGGCTATTTTGGTATTTTCCAGGCTTCGGCAAAACAAGTGCTTCCGATTGTGATGAGAATATACTGTTCTTTAATTTCAACCTATTTTTTTGCATTAACCATTCCATTTAATCAAATGATGAAGTTGTTTAAACGTCTTCATTTACCTGATATCCTAATGGAATTAATCGTTCTCATGTATCGCTTTATCTTTTTAGTCTTAATCGAATTTATAACCATTCGCGATACCTTAGATTTAAAATTTTCATTTGTAAATAAGAAAAAGACCTATCTTGCGTGGGGAAGATTAGCCAATACCTTGTTTGTCAAATTATTGGCGGATAATCAGCGGTTAAATGATGTCTTAACCTTGAAATTTGCTCAAGCAAAAGAAATCGATGAAGAGGAATAAAAATATGTTAAAATTAGAGAATATTACGGTTTTATTTGATGATTTGAAAGCTGTGGACCAAGTGAATATGGAATTCATGGAGGGAAAGATCACCGGGATTATTGGAACCAATGGTTCCGGGAAATCTACCCTGATGAAGGTCATGACCAAGCTTCTCAAGCCCCAAGAAGGCAGTGTGAGTTTGGATAATCAGGTGATTCAAGATAAGAAGAAAGCCTTGTTTGCCTATCGACAAGAAGTCAATATGGTCTTTCAAAATCCGGAGCAACAATTGTTTTATACTATTGCCAAAGATGATATTGGGATGGCGCTAGAGAATTTAGGGTACTCTAAAGAGGAGTGTGAGAAACGGGTTCAAGAAGCAATTGAACTGATGGACATCGAGGAATTGCAGGACCGACCTGTGCAATACTTGAGTTACGGCCAAAAGAAAAAAGTAGCCATTGCGGGAATGTTAGCTCTTAAACCACGATTTCTATTATTAGATGAGCCAACCGCTGGGCTGGATCCTAAAGGGCGGGACCAAATGGCTATGATTATGAAAAGACTTGTTTCTAATGGAACCAGCATTATTGTTACCAGCCACGACATGGATCTCATGTATGACTGTTGTGACTATGCCTACCTTATCAAAAAAGGCAAGATCATGACCCAAGGAACAAAATATGAAGTGTTCCAGGAAGAAAACTTGTTATTGGATGCTGGACTTTCTGTTCCATGGATTGTCAAACTCCATCAGGCCATCCAGACGCCCCTAGTTGAAAATGAAAAGATCCTATTTGAGCAGTTGAAAGAAGGATATGTATGGCAAAATCGTTAATGATTCAGGGCACAGCTTCAGATGCTGGTAAAAGTTTAATTGCAGCAGGCTTGTGCCGTATTTTAAAGCAAGATGGCTACACGGTCGTTCCCTTTAAATCTCAAAATATGGCCTTGAACTCCTTTATCACCAAAAATGGATTTGAGATGGGGCGAGCACAGGTAGTCCAAGCAGAAGCAGCAGGCATTGATCCAGATGTCCGTATGAATCCGGTCTTACTCAAGCCTACTTCGGACCGCAAATCTCAAGTGGTTTTTATGGGGAAAATCCTAAAAGATATGGATGCAGTGGATTACCATGAATTTAAGCAAGAGTTACTGCCTAAAATCAAAGAGGTCTACCAAGAATTAGACCAGGAGTATGATGCTATTATCTTGGAAGGAGCGGGTAGTCCAGCTGAAATCAACCTAAATGAACGCGATATCGTCAATATGGGGATGGCGCGTCTGGTTGATGCTCCGGTCATCTTAGTTGCGGATATTGACAAAGGAGGAGTATTTGCCTCTATTTATGGTACAATCGAATTGATGCCAGATGAAGACCGCAAACGGATCAAAGGGGTTCTGATCAATAAATTTAGGGGAGATGTCGCCCTCCTTCAATCCGGAATTGATATGATCGAAGAGCTGACTCACGTGCCTGTCCTAGGAGTGGTCCCTTATGCAGATATCGATATTGATAGTGAGGATAGTGTAGCTTTAGGAAGTAAAGGCCGCAGCTTTAATCATGAAAAAGATCTGGATGTGGCCATTATCACCCTGAAACGCATTTCCAACTTCACAGATTTTCATAGTTTAGAAATTCAACCGGACGTTTCGGTTCGTTATGTCATGCCAGGGGATGCTATTGGAAATCCGGATCTCTTGATTCTACCTGGAAGTAAAAATACCATCGAAGATATGCAAGTTCTCCAAGATTCAGGGATTGTTGATGAAATCCGTAAGTGCGCTGATGAAGGCATTCGCATTTTTGGAATTTGTGGAGGCTTCCAACTCTTAGGCAAGAAAATTTCGGATCCAAGCCATGTTGAATCAGAATTGGATGAAATTGAAGGCTTAGGACTTCTTGATGTTGAAACCCAGATGCAAGGAACTAAACGAACCACTCAGGTTCAAGCAGAACATGAGGGTCAACTCTTAGAAGGTTACGAAATCCATATGGGTGAAACTGAAATTTCTGATCAGGTATCGCCTTTCTCTCGCATTGTCCTTCAGAATGGCGAAGAGACTAGTCGGTATGATGGTGCCGTTTCACCCGATAAACGAATCCAAGGAACCTATCTTCACGGGGTCTTTGATAATTCTCAATGGACGCGCGATTATTTGAACCAAATCCGCATGGAAAAGGGCTTGGAACCCATCACGGACCAGGCGATCGATCTCAAAGAATTTAAGGATTTGCAATATGATAAACTGGCAGCAGTTATTCGTGATGCAGTCGATATGAATAAGATTTACCAGATTATGAACGGAGAAGAGCTTTAATGAGAATTTACACAAAGTATGGGGATAAAGGGTTTACCCGACTATATGGTGGGGATCGTGTGTCTAAAACACATATTCGTGTGGAAGCATATGGAACCATGGACGAATTGTGCTCTCAAGTTGGCTACCTGGTATCTGAAATGAAGGAATACAAAGAATTAGATGATATCAGGGAAGAATGTGAAGAAATTCAGCAACATTTATTTGACTGTGGAAGTGATCTTGCTACTCCTAGAGAATTGAGACCTTACAAACAACAGGAGTCAGATATTACCTTCCTAGAAGAAAAAATGGATGCTTATATGCACATTCCGGAAAAGATTGATCGCTTCATTATTCCTGGTGGCCATCGGATCGCCAGTCTCTGTCATGTAGCTCGTACCATGACCCGTCGATTGGAGCGAAAAATGGTTGCTGTCATTGAAGCGGATGAAATGGTCAATGAAGTCGGCTTGATCTATATCAATCGCCTGTCAGATTACTTCTTTGTCATTGCTCGCTTGGTCAACCATCGCTTAGAAGTCAAAGATACAGTCTATAAACGAAGTGCTAAGATTTTTAGAGAAAGAAAAGAGGGAGAATAGTCATGTATCCCGTCATGATGAATATCCAAAATAAACCAGTCGTCATTATTGGTGGGGGAAAAGTAGCAGCCCGCAAGATTAAGACTTTATTGTCAGAAGGGGCGAAGGTTACTGTGATTAGTCCTGAAATCAATGGTGCAATTCCCAAGGCGCAGGTTAAATGGATTCAAAGAAGCTACCAAACAGGGGATTTGCAAGGAGCAAAACTGGTATTTGCCTGCACAGATAACCAGGAAGTCAATAAAAAAGTGATGGAAGAGGCACATCCTAGTCAGTTCGTCAATAATACTGGTGATAAGAAAAATTCAGATTTTTATAATGTGGCTATTGCTTCAAATAAGGAACTTTCCGTCATGATCTCTACAAACGGCTTATCTCCATCGCGCTCAAAAGAAGTCAGAAAAAAGATAGAACAACTTTTAGATCAATTGTAAGAACGGAGCGGACAGAATGTATTTATTGTATGTTGGTGTTACTCATCGTGTAGCACCATTATCCATTTTAGAGCGGGTTCATTTTTCTGATGAAGAGAAAAAAGAAGCTCTACTCAAATTAAAAGCGGAAAAAAGTATTCTGGAAGATGTCATCCTTTCAACCTGTAACCGGACAGAGTTGTATCTGGTTGTTGACCAACTGCATACTGGTCGCTATTATTCCAAGCATTTTTTAGCAGATTGGTTTCAGATTGACATCGAAGAACTAGAGCCTTATCTTACGTTTAAAGAAGGCAATGAGGCATTAGAACATTTATTTAGAGTATCCATTGGCTTGGATTCCAAGATTGTGGGTGAAACGCAAGTTCTCGGTCAATTAAAGCAGGCCTTTTTGAGCGCGCAAGAAACTGGAACGACAGGAATCGTCCTCAACCAAGCTTTTAGACAAGCAGTGACCTTTGCGAAAAGAATGCACGATGTCTACCGGATCAATGCCCGGCCCATGTCCATCGGTTTGACCTCTTTACAAATGTTGGATAAGGAAGACCTTGATTATGAGAATACAAAAATCGTAGTCATCGGATTAGGGGAAATCGGCCAATTAGTGACCAAGTATGTTTTACAACGTCCCTTTCAGTCTATCCGCTTGGTTAACCGTACCCTTTCCAAGGCCAACCCTTATTTAACAGAAGAACGTATTCAGGCTTATTCTTGGGATCAGTTAGAAGAAGCCGTGAAGGATGCGGATATTATTTTCACTGCTATCAAGTCTGAAGGATATATTCTCTATCCACATATGGTAAAAGCAGGAGCGATTGTTTTCGACTTGTGTTTACCACGGACCTGTCACCCAAATTCGGCCATCACCATTTACAATATCGAAAATATTACCAGTGAATTGCAAGCCTTTTTTGAGGAAAGAAATGAGATTGCTAAGAATATCGAAGCAGAGATCTCTAGTGAACTGGTGAGTTTTGAAGAGTGGAAACAGCAGTTAGGCATTATTCCCCTGATTCAAGAGATTCGAGAAAAAGCGATTCAGGCTCAGGAATCGGCCATGGAAAGTTTATTACGTAAACTTCCAGATTTGACAGAACGAGAAAAGAAGCAGATTTCCAAGCATATGAAGAGTATTATCAATCAGATCTTGAAGGAGCCTTTGTTGCAATTAAAAGAAATGTCTGTGGGTGAAAATTCTGAATATGATATTGCCTTAATTGCTAAAATTTTCGATCTTCATAGTGGAAAGGGAGTAAACCATGAGAAGGATTAAAGTCGGAACGAGAAAAAGTCAGTTGGCCATGACCCAGACCAAAATGGTGGTCCAGCGCTTAAAAGAATGCCATCCTGATGTTGAGTTTGAGTTGGTTCCTTATAAAACTCAAGGAGATCGGTTGGTTCATGTATCTCTGCAAACCATTGGTGGGAAAGGGGTCTTCGTCAAAGAAATTGAGCAGGCGCTCTTAAATAAAGACATTGATATTGCTATCCATAGTTTAAAAGATGTTCCTTCTATCCTTGTGAACGGATGTACCATTGGGGCCATTCCCGAGCGAGAAGATGTTAGAGACTGTCTGATTTATAGAGAGGAAGGCATGACGCTTGAAACTCTTCCCCAAGGGGCAGTTGTAGGAACCAGTAGTATTCGACGTCAGGTTCAACTTCAGAGTTTAAGAAGTGATCTCCAATTCAAACCTTTACGTGGAAATATTGATTCGAGAATCCGCAAGTTACAAGAAGGCGAATGCGATGCCATCGTGCTAGCTGCTGCGGGCTTAAAACGGATTGGGTATTTGGATCAGTCACCTTCTCTCAATATAGAATTTTTAGATCCTCATACATTTATTCCTGCTGTTTCACAAGGGGCTCTAGCAGTCGAATGCCGGGAAGATGATGAGGAAGTCCTAAATCTATTGGCTGCGATTCATGATCAGGAAGTAGAAAACTGCATCCAATTGGAAAGAAGCTTCCTAAGTTTGATGAATGCGGATTGTACCTTCCCGGTAGGAGCTCATGCTCAATATATCGAGGGGCAATACCAGTTGAAGACCATGTTGGCAGATGGTAAGGATCGTTGCCTGTATGTATCTCTCACTTCTGAGGATGGGAGCGATCTTCCCAAACTGGCTTTGGAGCAATTAATGGAAAAAGGAGCCTTAACAGACAAATGGTGGGAAGCTTAATTATTTTTACAAGAGAACAAGAACCCTCTGTCGAATTACAAACGTTACTGGATCAGAACCAAGTCAGATGGTTGCATGCGCCACTCATTTGCACACAAGGTAATCCCCTTCCACTCATTTTTGAAGAAAAACTGGTCAAAGCTGATTGGGTCTTTTTTACAAGTGCCAATACCGTTCAATTATTTCTTCCCTATTTGAGGCCCGATTTAAAGATTGCCTCGATCGGAAGTCAGACCAGTAAGTTATTAAGAGAGCATCAACTAGATGTCACCTTTGAGTCCAGTAGTCAGTATGGAGTGGATTTTATCAAGGAGTGGGCTAGTCACTATGAGGACCAGCAGAACATTCTCTTCCCTCATAGTGATTTGGCCAATCCGACCTATCCAAAGATGTTAGAGGAGTTGGGACACGACGTATATGCTTGGCCTCTTTATCAAACGGTTGCCAATCAAGAGGGAGTCGCTAAAATAAGAGACATCTTGTCCTTAGAGGAAAAATGTGTATGGACTTTTGCCAGTCCGTCGGCCTGGGATGTTTTTTATCAAGAGGGGCTTTCTTTGCCAAAGCATCACCAAATTGGGGTCATTGGAGAGACCACAGCAAAAGCTGTTTTAGATTGTGGCGTCTCTGTCAACTATATGCCTTCTAGTCCCTCCATGCTACAATTGGTAGAGGTAATCATAAAGGAGATACAAGATCATGAATTTTAAAAGACATCGTAGACTTAGAAAAAATTCTCTTATGAGAGATTTGGTTAGAGAAACGACTTTAAGCGTCAATGACTTTATTCAACCGCTTTTTGTAAAAGAAAATCTAGAGAAAAAAGAAGAAGTGGCTTCCATGCCAGGTGTCTTTCAATTTGCTTTAACGGATCTTTTAGAAGAGGTGGAATCTTGTGTGCAACTTGGGATTAAAGCCGTTATTCTATTTGGAATCCCAGCAGAAAAAGACGAAGTTGGTTCACAGGCCTCTAGCCCAGACGGGATCGTTCAAAAAGCCCTTCGCTTGATTAAGCAACATTACCCGGACCTCATTCTAATTGCAGATACCTGTCTCTGTGAATTTACTAGTCATGGACATTGTGGCATCCTAGATGGTGAAACGGTTGTGAATGACCTTTCTTTGGACCGCTTAGTCCAAGTAGCTATTAGCCAAGCAGAAGCCGGAGCAGACATTATCGCTCCTTCCAACGCTATGGATGGCTACGTCGCGTCGATTCGTGAAGGCTTGGACAAGTCTGGCTTTGACATGGTACCGATTATGTCTTATTCGGTGAAATTTGCCTCTAGTTTTTATGGACCATTTCGGGATGCCGGTGAAAGTGCTCCTGCTTTCGGCGATAGAAAGACTTACCAGATGGATCCAGCAAACCGTTTAGAAGCTCTCCGGGAAGCTCAAAGCGATGAAGAAGAAGGAGCGGATTTCCTCATGGTGAAACCAGCTCTGGCCTTCTTAGACGTTTTGAGAGATTTAAGAAATCAAAGCGATCTTCCTCTAGTAGCCTATAATGTCAGTGGGGAATACAGTATGGTGAAGGCTGCTGCTGCCCAAGGTTGGATTGATGAGCGCGCCATTGTGATGGAAAGTCTCATCGGCATGAAGCGGGCAGGAGCGGATTTGATTATTACCTATTTTGCTAAAGATGTAGCAGGATATTTGAAAGGCTAGGATGAAAGATGAAAAGAACACAATCAAATGATTACTTCAAGGAAGCAGAATCCATTTTTCCAGGTGGAGTAAATAGCCCTGTACGAGCGTTTAAGGCAGTAGGTGGCAATCCTCTTTTCATTGACCATTCTCACGGAGCTTTCCTCTATGATGTGGATGGCAATCAATTTGTGGATTACGTGCTCTCCTGGGGACCTTTGATTTTAGGACATGCTCGGAAAGAAGTGCTTGAGGAAGTGCAAGAAGCTTTATGGGAAGGAACCAGTTACGGTGCTCCAAGTCCACGTGAAATCAAATTAGGCAAACTGATTAAAGAACGCTTGCCTTTCTTAGAGAGAATCCGCATGGTCAATTCAGGAACAGAGGCAACTATGAGTGCCATTCGTTTAGCGCGTGGGATTACCAAACGACCAAAGGTAGTGAAATTTATTGGTTGCTACCATGGTCATAGTGATTCTTTCTTGGTTCAAGCTGGATCTGGTGTAGCAAGCTTTGGCATTGCAGATTCAGCAGGTGTGATACCTGAGGTGGCGCGTGAAACCATTGCCCTCCCTTATAATGATGTGAAAGCTCTGCAGACCTGCTTTGAAGAACACGGTGCAGAAATTGCCTGTGTCATCGTAGAAGCTGTTGCCGGAAATATGGGCTTAATTCCAGGTCACAAAGAATTTATTGAGGAGATTCGCCGTCTTACGACAGAAAGTGGTTCTCTCTTCATCATGGATGAAGTCATGACTGGTTTTCGGGCTCATTACCAAGGGGCAGTGGGCTTGTACCAAGTCGATCCAGATTTGATCTGTCTAGGAAAAGTCATCGGTGGTGGTTTCCCAGTTGCTGCTTTTGGTGGGAAAGCGCAATACATGAATCAAATTGCTCCACTGGGCGATATTTATCAAGCTGGAACTCTATCAGGGAATCCAATCGCCATGGCAGCAGGCTATGAAAACTTGCGACTATTAACCAAGGAAGTCTTTGATCAAACGGTTGAAAAAACAGACTATCTCTGTCAGGGGATCCGTCAATTGGCAGAAAAACATGGACTAGCCCTCCAAGTGGTCTCTGTTGGAACCATGTTTGGATTTTTCTTCTCAGAAAAACCAGTTTTGAATTTTGAGGATTCCAAACAAGCAGATCACCAACTTTTTGCCAAGCTTCATAGCTTGCTTTTAGAAGAAGGTGTCTATATTGCTCCATCTCAGTATGAAAGCAACTTCTTATCAAGTGCCCATTCCTTTGAAGATTTGGATCGTACTTTAGCTGCTTTTGACAAAGCCTTTAGTCAGTTGTCATGAAAGGAAGATTATGGGGAAGATTGTTTTAGTCACGGGCGGTGCTCGTAGTGGCAAATCCTCTTTTGCTGAATCCAAACTCTTGCAGAAGGATGGGGTTTGTTACATAGCCACTGGTCTCGTGATGAAAGAGGATCCAGAATGGCAGGAGCGGGTCAAGCTCCATCAAGAAAGACGACCACAAAGCTGGGATACGCTCGAGCAATACCGGGACTTAGCTACCTGGATTGAACAAGACCATCATGGGGATTATTTATTGGACTGTGCGACCATGTTAACCACCAATCGGCTCTTTGATTTGGTCAATGAGTGGTATCCCGATAAAGGCTACCTATCGGACGAGCAGTTTTTAAGTAAAGCCGAACAGGCCCGTATTTTGGAAGCCATGGAAGCCGAGTGGTCTCAGATACTTTCGGCCATGAAGAAACGCCAAGCTACTTTTTGGATTGTCACCAATGAAGTTGGTCTCGGTATCGTTCCAGATACTCGTCTAGGACGTTACTTTAGAGATCTTCAAGGGCGGGTCAATCAATTGATTGCAAAGGAGGCAAGTGAAGTCTACTTAGTCATTTGTGGACTGGCACAGCAGTTAAAATGATTTCAGCACTGATTATCTATACACAATTTTTTAGTCGGATTGTGATTCCAAAAGCAGTTGATCTCTCCTATGTTCGAAAAGGAGTTCCGATTTTAACTCTCTTTGGTCTCTTATTAGGGCTCATTTCCTCCTTATTTTTTGTTTTGACCTCTTTGGTACTTCCTGACACCATTGCTTGGATTTTGACCTTGTTCTTTGATGTACTTTTAACGGGTGGCTTCCATTTAGATGGCCTTGCTGATACAGCAGATGGCTTATTCTCTTCTCGTTCCAAGGAACGGATGTTGGAAATCATGAAAGACAGCCGTATCGGTAGCAACGGTGTCTTGGCCTTAATTTTCTATTACGGATTGATGATCGCGATGGGGCCTTATCTTCCTCAGCCCAAGTGGCTGATTGTCGCTTCTTTATCGATGATTGGGAAGGTTGGGTTGACCATTCAGCTTTACAAGATGCGCTATGCAAGAGAATCTGGTGGCTCTGGAAATTTCTTTTCTGGTACCAAGACCAGTTCGATCCTCTTAGCTCAGATTGTCCCCCTGGCCGTTCTTATTGCTGGTTTTTGGCTAAAAGGGCTCCTTGCTTATAGCTTGGTCATTCTTGGTACTCTTGCCTTTCGCTGGTTCGTTTATCAAAAAATTGACGGGGAGACAGGGGATACCTTAGGAGCATCAGTAGAAGTAGCTCAGATATTATTTTTGATAGGAATGATCATATGACAGTAAAAAAGTGGTACCTGATTCGCCATGGAGAAACAGACTTTAATAAAAAACGGTTTTTCTATGGAAAAGCGGATGTCTCAATCAATGAGACGGGAAAAGAACAAGCTGCCCTCCTTCATCAATTGATGAAAGGAAAAAGCATTTCGCGGGTTTATACTAGTCAGCTCAAAAGAACGCAAGAAACAGCGGCCATCATTTTCCCAGATCAGAATCCCACGGCTTACAAAGCCTTGAACGAAAGAGATTTCGGCTTATGGGAGGGAAGGACAGCCAACGAAATTCAAGCGGCCTTTCCCTTGGTTTGGGAAGAATGGCTGGAAAGCCCCTTTGAGGTGACGCCGTCTAAGGCTGAACCCTTTGAAAAATTTAAAGAACGGGTCTGGTCGATTGTCAAGGAGATTCGCGAAAGAGCGGACCCTGAAATCGTAATTGTAGGGCACTTAGGAGTCTTACGCCTGATTTACCAGTTTTTAGTTAATATGGAAGCTGATTTCTGGTCGATCGATATTCCACAAGGAACGGCCTTGCTATTAGAGGACA
Organism: Streptococcus sp. AM28-20; assembly: GCF_003603595.1. NCBI lineage: Bacteria > Bacillati > Bacillota > Bacilli > Lactobacillales > Streptococcaceae > Streptococcus > Streptococcus sp. AM28-20. The sequence continues at coordinate 658,599 of NZ_QTNK01000001.1, read as the reverse complement.
ATGATCCTTGGGAAGAAAGACTCATCAAACAAGAAGATGACTTGAATCAATCACAGGACAAGTGATCAGAACACAAAATGATATAGAAAGTAAGACAGTTATTGGGATAGGTCATCTCTTCGTTTTATTTTCTTGCCAATTAAACTATATTAAAAGGATGAAGATACAAATGAAAAAATGGAAATTACTTTTAGGAACAGCTTTAGTGAGCGTCGCTCTTCTTGGTTGTGCAAAAACGAATCAACCCTCATCACCAGAAGCAGCTAAAAATGCTCAAACGGTGACAATTGGTTATACCCAATTCCCAGCCAATATTGATCCGGCAGATGAATATAATGGTTGGTTTACTGTTCGTTACGGAGTTGGAGAAACCTTATTTAAAATGGATGATCAGTTAGTCCCTCAACCCTGGCTAGCTGAAAAAATCGAACAAACTTCTCAATTAGAGTGGAAAATCACCCTTCGAAATGATGTCACTTTCCAAAATGGGGAAAAGATGACCGGTGCGAAGGTGGAGGCTTCTTTAAAACGACTGATTGAGAAGAGTAAGCGCGCGGCGGATGACCTCGGAATAGAGAGTATCCAATCTGACGGTCAAACCGTCACAATCAAAACAAAATTAGAACAGCCAATTATGAAGAATCTATTAGCAGAACCTTATTCTGTTATTGTAGATGTGGATGGAAAGGCCGCCTCAGATAAAGCTCCAGTAGGGACAGGACCATTTCTCATTAAGACATATACGCCAGAAGCAGGCGCTACATTAGAGGCTTATTCAAACTATTGGGGGGGTAAAGCCAAGGTGGCACAGGTTCAGATTAAATATTTCTCTGATCCAACGGCAATTTCAGCTGCCCTTCAATCCAAAGAAGTCGATGCTGTTTATGGACTTCCATATGCAAATTTAGTAACCTTTAAAAAGGACAGTCAGTATAAAATTTCTGAAAAAGAAGGTGGCCGTTACTTAGGTTATGTCTACAACTTTGAAGACCCATATGTAGCTGATGATTCATTCCGTCAAGCTTTGGATACCTTGGTCGATAAGAAAACTTATACAGAATCTCTCTTTAAAGGAGCTGCAGTTCCAGCTACAGGACCGCTCCCTTCCAGCTCCGACTTTGCTTTGGATAAAAGTGTTCATGAGTTCAATGTAGAAAAAGCTAAGAAATTGTTGGATGAGGCCGGCTATAAGGATACCGATGGAGATGGCTACCGTGAAAAAGATGGAAAGAAAGTCACGATTGAATTGCTCTCCTTTACTCGTTTACCAGAAATGCCGTTAGCCATTGAAGCTTCTCAACAACAATTAAAAGAAGTTGGCATTGAAGCGAAGATTCGTAAGGTGGAAGTGAGTGCCGTTGCAACGGAGAAAAATTATGCCTTCACCCCTTATGCTGTAGTCGCTGCTCCGATTGGCGATCCATACGCTTACTTTAACTCAGCTGTTAAAACCGGTGGAGTGGGAAATATCGGTCATTATAGCAATGCGGAAGCAGATAAGAAAATTGAAGCCCTTGCGACCGAAACAGATCAGAAAAAACGGATCCAATTAAGTAAAGATATTCAAGCCATTGTGGATAAGGATCATGGATATACGATCATTGGATTCTATAAAGTTGCCATCGTCATGGACAAATCCATTTCTCATTTAGAGTCTCATCCAACTGATTATTATCATGTCACCAATAAACTCTCGAAGGATTAAACCTATGTTGCAACTGACGAATGTCACGGTTTCTTCCCCGACCAAGGTTATTTTAGATCACCTTTCTCTAACTGTTTCAGCAGGTGAAGCAGTCGGAATCGTCGGAGAAAGTGGCAGTGGCAAAACAACGATTTTAAAACTACTTTTGGGTCTTCCCTTGAATAATTTAGTCTTTAATGATGGAAGTATCTCTTATGCGGATCAGGCCATTCGCCCACAGAAAAAACGGGTCTCGTATCCCTTTGTAGGAACAGAACTGGCCTGGGTGACCCAGCAGTCCAGTCTCGGTTTTAACAACAACCGTAAAATCAAAGATCATTACAAGGATCTCGTCAAGAGTCATCGCTCTCAAGTAGAAAAGATGAGATCTTTAGAGGAATGCCTCCAGATGGTTGGCTTAGATCCAGCACAGGTTCCATCAAAGTATCCTTTTGAACTTAGTGGAGGTATGATGCAACGAGTGGCCATTGCTTTAGCCTTAGCCACTCATCCTAAATTGCTCTTGGCAGATGAGCCGACTAGTGCCCTTGATGTTCTCTCTAAGGAATCGTTTATTCAAACCTTGATCGAATTGCTAAGGACCGAAGAATCCAGCCTCTTATTTGTCACTCATGATATGAGTGTCGCCAAAAATTTGGCAGATAGGATCTTGGTGATGAAGGAGGGGAAGATTGTGGAAGAAGGAAGTCGCGACCAAATTTTCCACGATCCGCAAGATCCCTACACCCAGAAATTACTAAGGGCTATTCCCAAACTAAAATTGTAGCAGGAGTCATCAAATGACCTATTTACTCGAATGTAAAAATCTTACTCATCATTATCAAGATCCACTTCATCATCAGGCTGGTGTTTTTGATGTGTCCTTTACTCTAAATAAGGGTCATCGGCTTGGTTTGGTCGGAGAATCTGGTTCTGGTAAAAGCACCATTGCCAAGATTCTGAGTCGACTCTTGGATGTGCAAGAGGGGAGTATTCAGTTTCTGGGGCAATCGCTGACAAGTTTTACAGACCTTGAGTTTTACAAAAAGGTCCAGTACATCTCTCAACAGCCTCAAGAAGCTTTTCATCCTAAAAGGACCTTGCAAGCAAGTTTAGAAGAGGTTTGCCAGAATTTTAAAATTTGTATGAATAAGAAGGAGATGGAAGAGAAGATTCACCAACTCCTGGAAAGGGTTGGCTTGGATCCGGTACTGGCCCAGCAATTTCCCCACCAATTAAGTGGTGGAGAATGTCAACGGATGGCCATTGCCAGGGCTCTCTTGGTCCAACCTGACTTATTAATTTGTGATGAGATCACCAGTGCCTTAGACGTGACTGTCCAAGAGGGAGTGATGGACCTCCTACAAGAGATACAGAAAAGCTCCCAAACATCTTTTCTCTTTATTTCACATGATATTGCGCTGGTCAGCCAATTTTGTAATGAAATCATGGTACTAAAAGATGGAAAAATTCAAGAGAAAGGGGTAATGTCAAACGTTTTGCGAAATCCTCAGTCGGACTACACCAAACTGTTGCTGAAACCTTATCAGGAAGAAGGGAGGGAGCCATGACAAGATATTTCATCAAATTACTGTTTCAAATGGTTTTGATCCTGCTCTGTGTTAGCTTTCTTTCTTTCTTGTTAGTGTATCTAGCCAAAGGGGACCCTGCAGAAAGTATCTTAAATGCGCAAGGAATTCCTTATACCAAAGAACTACTAGAAGTAAAACGAGCTGAGATGGGCTTAAACGATAGTTTTATTGTTCAATATCTGAGATGGTTAGGAAACATCCTTCATGGTAATTTTGGAATCACCTTTCGCTCAGGAGCTCCAGTGTGGGATCAATTGGTCTTTTATTTTCCAAATACACTCTATCTGGCGCTTTATATTCTGGTAGTGACGCTTGGTCTTTCCCTTCCCCTCTCCTTTTATGGTGCCTACCATATGGGAAGTCGATTTGATCGTTTCCTAGTGACAGTTTGCGCATTTTTAAATGCCATTCCAAATTTTGTCATTGGAATTCTTTTGATGATTGTTTTTTCAGTCAAGCTTGGCTGGTTTCCTATTCAGTCAACCGCAAATGAATGGGGCTTAATTTTACCGATTTCTACCATGGCGCTGGGTCTGTCTTCACGCTATATTCCTCAATTGAGAACAGCTATCATAGAAGAATTGCAGTCGCCAGCAGTCGAAGGCGCCAGAGGACGTGGCATACCAGAAGGTCGCATTCTTTTGAAGGATGTCTTGTATAATACGCTTCCGTTTATATTGACCTTGGTGAGTTTGTCACTTGGTTCGCTGTTAGGAGGTGTTGCTATTATAGAGTATTTATTCTCTTGGCCAGGAATTGGAAAAATGCTGATTGCGGTAGTCGTCAATCGGGATTATCCTCTGGTCCAAGGTGCTGTGTTAGTGATTACACTTGGGGTATTGATCGTCAATTTCACCACGCAGGCCTTGATCACGTTGCTAAACCCGAAGGCCCGTCATTCGCAACAAAGTCAATCCCTTGTTTTTAAGAAACAGGCCAGTCCTAAAAGATATGGAGGTTAAGCTATGGGAAAATCTAGAAACCGCAACCTCTATCTCTTGGCTGGATGCCTTCTCTTGCTCCTCTTGATTTCTTGTCTGTCTCCCTTCTTTTTAGGAGACAGCATCACCAAGGTCCATTTAGGAAATGCCCTCCAAGCACCCAATAGTCAAGAATGGTTTGGTACAGATGCCGTGGGCCGCTCTGTATTTGCTCGAACTCTGAGTGGTGGGGTACAAACCATTGTACCTGCAGTTGGGATTCTTCTCTTTGTCACCCTAGTTGGTTCTTTTATTGGTGTGACCAGTGCCTTGATCGGTGGGAAGTTGGATCGTGCTATTTTCTTGTTCATTACGGCTTTTCAGTCCTTGCCATCCATCGTCTTAGTGATTGCTATTGTGAGCCTGTTAGGAGTGGGCTTGCAACAAACGGTCATAGCCATTGGCCTAACGGCTTGGACCAGGTATGCCTATATCATGCGGTCGCTGACCCTGCGTTTAAAAAATGAATTCTATGTTCAGTCAGCAAAAATGTATGGAAATAGCTTTTGGAAGACCGTCAAAAATTACTATGTTCCTAGTCTCTTTCCACAAATTGTCACCACCATGACCTTTAATGTCTCAACCATCATCATGGAGATTGCTGGCCTGAGTTTTGTTGGACTAGGCGCGCAGCCTCCGTCTCCAGAATGGGGAGCCATGATGAATGATGGTCGAACCTATATCCAGGAAGCTCCCTGGATCGTCGCTTTCCCGTGCATCTTCTTAATCGGGATCATTTTATTGGTTACAAAATTTGGAGATGCCTTACATACTAGTGTCAATAAAAATAATCAATCATGAGGTTTTTATAATGAAGAAATTTTGGAAATTAGCTGTTACTAGTTTAGCAGTTTTGTGTTTAGCTGCCTGCCAGCAGAATGGCAAGTCTGCAGATAGTAGTGCTGAAAAAGATAAGATCACCCTTGCATGGGGAGAAGACTTCGGAGATGTCAATCCTCACGTGTATAATCCAGATCAATTTGTTATTCAAGATTTGGTTTATGAAGGGCTTGTTCGTTACGGAGACAATGGGAAAATTGAGCCAGCCTTAGCAGAGAGCTGGAAAGTAAGTGAAGATGGGAAAACCTATACCTTCAATTTGAGAAAAGCGAAATTCTCAGATGGCTCTGATTTCAACGCAGCCAATGTAAAGCGGAATTTCGATACGATCTTCTCAAAAGAAAACAAAGGAAATCATGAATGGTTTAACTTTACCAATGTCTTGGATAGCTACAAAGTTGTCGATGATCACACTTTTGAAATTACCCTGAAAGAACCTTACAGTGCCACACTTTACGATCTTTCTATGATTCGTCCAATTCGTTTCATCGCAGATGCCAGCTTCCCAGATGGTGATGATACGACCAAAAACAAGTTGAAATCTTCAATCGGTACTGGTCAATGGGTGGTCAAAGAAAAGAAATCGAACGAATACATTACCTTCGCACGTAACGAAAACTACTGGGGTGAAAAACCAAAACTGAAAGAAGTGACCATCAAGATTATTCCTGATGCTCAAACACGCGCACTAGAATTTGAATCTGGTAAAGTAGATTTGCTGTATGGAAATGGTGTGATTGGTTTAAATACCTTCGCTCAATACAAGAAAGATAAGAAATATACAACGGATGTTTCGCAACCAATGTCTTCTCGTTTGTTACTTTTGAATGCCAAACAAGATATCTTCAAAGATAAGAATGTTCGGAAGGCTATTAACCACGCGATTAACAAAAAAGAAATTGCAGAGAAATTGTTCATGGGGACAGAAACTCCTGCTGACACCATCTTCTCTAAATCAACTCCTCACTCAGATGCTGGCTTAACACCATATAAATTTGATAAGAAAGAAGCAGAAAAAATGTTGGATGCTGCTGGTTGGAAGATGGGTTCTGATGGCATCCGTGAAAAAGATGGCAAGAAGATGGAATTGAATTTCCCTTACATTTCTACCAAAGCAACTGATAAAGACCTAGCTGAATATTTCCAAGGCGAATTGAAGAAAATTGGTGTCGAAGTCAAATTGACAGCTATGGAAGAAGATGATTATTGGGAAAATGCGAAAACAGGAAACTTTGATATGATGCTCACCTTCTCTTGGGGAGCACCATGGGATCCTCACGCTTGGATGACAGCTTTGACAGCTGAGTCTGCTCATGGTCACCCAGAAAATGTTTCCCTTGAAGCACTTCCAATCAAGAAAGAATTGGATGAAACCATCAAACAAACCTTAACAGAAGCTAATGAAGAAAAAGTAGATGCTGGCTATAAGAAAGCTTTGACCTTGCTCCATGAAGAAGCGGTGTATATCCCATTGACTTACCAATCAGTTGTCTCTGTTTATCGTACAGGTGAGTTGAAAAATGTTCGTTTCGCTCCAGAAGAAAATGCCCTTCCAGTTCGCTACATTGAAAAAGTGAACAAATAAGTAAAAGATCTTGACTGAAGGAAACAATGTGGCCTCATTTAAAGTGATCCTCCTTTCACTTTGTTAGGGGACTTCCGGTTTAAAGGATCTTTTGTGGATCTTTTAAACCGGGTCACATTGTTTTTAGGATCTAAGTTTATATGATATGAAAGCTATTTTTAAAAAAATTATTAGTTTTATAAGTGGTTTACTTGTTATCTCCATTATCACCTTTATCCTGACCAAATTTACATCGCAGGATCCAGCAGAAAATTATCTTCGAATCCGGCATTTGCCGATCACCCCTGCAGCTCTTGAAAATGCTAGAAGCTATTTGGGCTTGGATAAATCCTGGATTGAACAGTATTTTTCTTGGTTTGTTAAGGTCCTTCACTTGGATTTTGGGACCTCTTATTTACTGAAGGAATCAGTTGTCAGTTTAATTGCTAGTCGCTTCCTGTCTACTTTTTATTTAGGAGTGACATCCTTTATTCTGATTATTGTCGTTTCTATTCCCATTGGGGTTATCAGTGGTTTGAAGACCAATTCCTTCTTTGACAAATGTATTCGGTTCCTTGCTTTTAGCTCAGTATCCATGCCTGCCTTTTGGTTAGGGTACATGTTGATTTTTATTTTTTCTGTGAAATTAGGCTTATTGCCTGTATCGGGTAAAAATGAACCTTTAAGCATCGTCTTACCAAGCATCACTTTAAGCTTTTCACTGATTGGCCAATATATTGCCTTGGTGCGAAAAGCCGTATCGACCCAGCTTGAAAGTCCTCATGTTGAGAATGCGCGCATGAGAGGGGTTAAACTACGCTATCTTTTACCCAATCATATTCTTCGAAATGCTTTGCCCTCCATTGCGACTGGCTTAAGTCTAACCTTTGTTTATTTAATGACCGGTTCCTTGATTGTTGAAGAAGTCTTCGCTTGGAATGGATTAGGGAGTTTGTTTGTAGAGGCGATTCGATCGATCGATACTCCCTTAATTCAGGGATGTATGATGTTATTTGGCTTGCTATTCTTATTGAACAACGGTGTGATGCAAGCTGTCAACCACTGGATAGACCCACGAGTAAGGAAGAGAGGAGATAGTTCGTGAAAAAAAGTGTGATGTTTTCTATTTTCATATTAGGTCTCTTGCTTTTTCTTGCTTTGTTTGCCTCCTTTATAGCGCCTTATGATCCTCAGTATGTGGATGTTTCCAATAAGCTCCTAAGTCCGAGTTCTCAACATCTTTTAGGAACAGACCAATTGGGAAGGGATGTTTTCTCTAGACTCTTGTACGGGGCACGCTATTCCTTATTCTTAGCTGTTGCGATTAGCATCTTGGAAGTCGTTATCGGCTTTATCGTAGGCTTGGTTGTAGGGTGGTATCAGGGAAAAATGGAAGGAGCTTTTCTTTGGTTTACCAATGTCTTGATGGCCTTCCCAAGTTTTCTTCTCTCCCTAGCTACCGTTGGAATCCTAGGACAAGGGATGAGCAATATGATTATTGCCATTGTCATAATCGAATGGATCTACTATGCAAGGATTGTGACAAATCTGGTTATTTCTACCAAGCAAGAGCCCTATGTGATTAGTGCTCAGATCATGGGAATGGGCTCATTTCATATCCTCAAAAAGCATATTTTGCCTTTTATCTACAAGCCAGTACTGGTGATTCTTCTCATGAACATCGGGAATATCATTCTGATGATTTCTGGATTTTCTTTCTTAGGAATTGGTGTCCAACCAAATGTTTCGGAGTGGGGTTTAATGCTCCATGATGCGCGTGCATATTTCCGAGTTGCACCTTGGATGATGATCGCACCTGGCTTAGCTATCTTTTTAACCGTTATTTCTTTTAACCTATTTGGTGAATATATCGAAGAGAAAGGAGAGAAGAATGGCATCATTCATCATTAAAGATCTTTCTCTTGTAGATCAGGAGGAGTCTCGTCTAGATCGGGTTTCTTTCACCCATCCCTTAGGAGAATCCCTATTAGTGGTGGGAGAAAGTGGATCAGGAAAAACGCTCTTAACCAAGGCTTTAATAGGGATTATTCCTCGGAACATGAAACAGACCGGATCGATTCATTATGGAGATCTCCATCTCGATTCTTTTTCAGACAAAGACTGGAACGCCTTTAGAGGGCAGAAGATCGCCTACTTGGTTCAAAATCCCATGTCTATGTTTAATCCCTTTCAAACGATTTGGACGCATTTCTATGAAACCATAAAAAGTCATTCAACTCTTTCCAAAAGTGAATGCCACAAGAAAGCTCTTGACATTTTAGAAAAGGTTCGGATCGCAAATCCGGAAGCGGTTCTCCATCAATATTCCTTTGAACTGAGTGGAGGTATGCTCCAACGGATTATGTTAGGCATTATCTTATGTCTAGATCCAGAAACGATTATACTCGACGAACCAACCTCAGCAGTCGATCGTGTGAACCGTGAGATGATTCTTAGTTTGATCAAAGACTTACTGGCTCAGCACAAGACGGTTATTACTGTTACCCATGACTATTATTTGGCGAAGGAACTCGGAGGCAATATGTTGGTCATGGAGAAGGGGAAGGTAGTTGAATTTGGCAAAACTGAGGATCTTTTGACAGCTCCAAAAGAAAGCTATACCAAGGAATTATTCTTAGAACAAGATTTGAAGCAGGTGATCAGAAATAATGCTGGAATGTAAAGATATTACGGTCAACTATCAAGGAAAAACTGTATTAGACCATTGTAATCTATCCATAAAAAAAGGTGAAATTGTCGGAATTATGGGAGAAAGTGGGAGTGGCAAGTCCACCCTGGCAAGAGTCATCTTAGGAATTGAAAAGCCAACTCAAGGCCAGGTTCTCTTAGATGGTAAAACCTATTCCATCAAAGAGGATGGCGTTCGCATCTTAGTTGTTTTCCAAGATTCTTTTCACGCAGTGAATCCACGATTTAGTGTTCAAGAAATCTTGTTAGAAGCTCTTCCCAAGGATTTTCCGATGGATCAGGTCCACACTGTTTTAAAAGAGGTCGGTCTACCATCAGAAGTACTAGAAAAAAGAGCAAGAGAATTAAGTGGTGGCCAGCAACAGAGAGTTTGTATTGCCAGAACCTTGCTCCTAAACCCAGATATCATTATTTTTGATGAATCCCTCAGTGGTTTAGATCCCAAAACCCAGGTTCAGATTTTACAATTGCTTTATAAGATTCATGGTAAGTATCAGAATACCTTTATCTTCATCGCACATGATGAGCAATTGTGCCGGGCCATTTGTGATCGCACCCTGATCTTAGAAAATGGTCAATTTACCCGCGAACTTCAGGATGTAGCAGAAGCGACCTGATCTTCCAAGGAAACAAGAAGCAATAAAAAGGAGAAATGTGTGAAACAAACATTCGAAACACGTAAATTATATTTTGGATTTCCTGTATTTTTCTTAGGATACAAGGATGAGGTACATGGCTATAATATTTCGACCTCTAGCTCAGCCTATACTCTGGGAAGTATGATGGTGGTCGCTATGAGAACGAAAGGGAATGCCGTCACAGAAATTAAAAAACACGGTTCCTTCACCGTGAATATCCCTACCGAAGAGCTCTTAACAGAGGTTGAAATTGCTGGTTTTAATAGCCGAAAGGACAAGTTTGCTCTTACAGGTCTAGATTATACAATTGGGGAGACAGTAGACGCCCCAATGGTGACGGCTTGTCCAGTTTCCATTGAATGCCAAGTTGTTGAATTTGTAGAATGCGGAGCATTGACCAATATTATCGCTCGAGTAACCCGTCGTGAAGTAGAAGAAGACTTGATTGACGAAGATGGTAGCTTCAAGAGCGATACTTTCTCACCGATCAGCTATATTGGAGATGGCGCTGGCCGTTATTATAGAAACTATAAAGATGGTGGTGTTCAGATGGGAAGCATCATCAAGAAAATCAGAGAAAATGAAGAAAGAGATAGTTAGTTATTAATGACTATAGTATGTAATTATTCTGATTGCAATTGGAACATAAAATAGCACTCTGGATAAATCCAGGGTGCTGTTTTAATGAGTATTGTTACTTTCCATTTCTTAGAACAAGCTATAGGTTAGGTAGAAAGCTAAAAAGAAAATAATGATAGCAATTACATATTGAACTGGCTTAGGTAAGTTATTCAATTGATCCGTGAATTCTTTCATTATTCTGATCAGCTTATTGTTTGATTTTCTTATGATTAGTGTAGCACGAAATAATCCTCAAAGTATATATACACGAGGAATTTTGTCAAAAAAACTACCAGTTATTCAGCAGTTATCTTATTTAATTCAATGTTGCTCACGAAGTTGGTAAGAATGCAGGCAAAGACGATGAATGGGGTATGCAAACCTTCGCGAAAGATATCACTTTGAAACGTCTTTCTGAACCAGAAGATGTCGCTGCAGCGGTTAGCTTCCTTGCTGGTCCTGATTCAAACTACATTACAGGACAAACCATCATCGTGGATGGTGGAATGCAATTCCATTAAGATAAAGCAAGAGGTTGGGACCTTGTCCAGCCTCTTTTCTTATTTAGATCATGCTCCTTCGAGTCGCTTTTTTTTAGAAATTAGGGTAGAATAGAAGTCATATTTTGAAAAAGAATGGACCGATATTGAAGAGAAGATTTCTCTTATTTATAAAATTGAAAAGAGGTGACCATATGTGGAAATGGATTAAACGACTCATTGGACTGATTTTCCTCTCAGTGATAGTCTTAGCAGTTTTCTTGATACCGGCAAAGGTTTCGACTCAAGAGCAATTTAAAAATGTGACAGTGAATACCTCGCTGGTAGATCTGGCTCAAGAGGGCCTCTCTACAGCAGATGTGACTGCTTCTGGCCTACAAACAGAGCTTCAGCTCAATTCTCCTCAATTGCGCCAAGTAATTAAATCCATGGCAGGGGAAATGACGGATGAAACCCTCCTCAGTACAGCGGTCTCTATGAATGGAGAATATGTCAATGTTCAAGTTCCAATTGAATTAGGACCGGTTGAAACCATGGTGAGTATGGATTTTTCAGTGAGTATAACCGATCAGCAATTAACCTTGAACCTCGAACGGACTCGACTAGGTCATCTGCCGATTCCACGTAGCTTGGTTGCTTCAAAGATTGCAGAAAAAGTTAACCAAGAGGGAACAGGAGCTACTATGACAGGGAATCACATTCAACTGACCTTGCCAACAAGTGGCTACCAAATCCATTCTGCCAAGGTCGAAAAAGGGAACATGCTTCTACAAATTATTGTTCCAATTTCTTATTAAGAATCAACCATTGGTTTCTGATGAGGCCGATGGTTTTTCTAATTGACAAAGCCTCGAAAAAAGAGTAAGGTAGAACAAGAAACCGATTTCAAATACAGGGAGATTTAGGATGCCACTATATGAATTTTGTGCAGAGAACATAACTCTGTTAGAGAAGGCTTTTCAAGCAGGAGCGGGTCGTGTAGAATTATGTGATAACTTAGCGGTTGGAGGTACGACTCCAAGCTATGCTGTGATTAAAGAAGCTGTTCGAATTGCTAAAGAGTATCAGGCCAAGGTTATCGTCATGATCCGTCCACGAGGAGGAGACTTCGTTTATTCTAAGCAAGAGCTAGACATCATGTTAGAAGATTGGAAAGTTGCTCGTGACTTGGGTGTTGATGGCTTGGCTGTTGGAGTCTTAACGGCAGACAATCAGCTGGATAAAGCCGCCATGCTGGGTTTCATCGAAGCCAGTCAAGGCTTCGAGTTGACCATGCATATGGCATTTGACCAGATCCCTTTAGAAGATCAAGCGTCGACGATTGAATGGATGAAGAAAGAGGGCGTGACGCGACTATTAACGAGAGCGGGAAGTCCAGATACCGACTTAGACCAACGTTTGAAACGGTATGAAGAGTATGCAGACCTAGCGGATGGCCAGTTGGAAATCTTGGCAGGTGGTGGTATCTCTTTGGAGAATCGACAGCTTTTCCTTGATGTTCCGGGGGTGGATCAGGTTCATGGAACTCGCGTTGTCTTTTAAATCCATATGAGTTGAGAACCATTCTCAGCTCATTTTTTGCTTCTTTTTGGTATACTGGAGGAAAAGGAGTAGACCAGTGTTTTTACCAGATTATTTTGAGAAATATAGTATAGATAAAGAAAAAGCCCTGGCTTATGGATTTTCAAAGCAGGGAGAGAAGTTTCACTATCAACAACTAATCCTAGATGGAGATTTCAAGCTCTATGTGACTGTCCAAGGTAAGCAAGTGCATTTTTGGTTGGTGGATCAAGAGACAGGTGATGACTATGTGCAATTGCATATGGACCAGATGGTAGGTCAATATGTGGGTCAAGTTAGAGAAGCTTGCCAGCAAGTCTTAGAAGACATCAGAAGCTCCTGTTTTGCTGTCAAAGACTTTCTATACCCTCAGACCAAGCGCTTGGTGGATTGGATCAGCCAGAAATATGACCGGCCCATTGAATACCTCTGGGACCGCTCACCAGACTCGGGTGTCTTTCGTCATCAAAAAGATCTCAAATGGTTTGGTGTCTTAATGAAGATAGACTGGTCCAAGCTAGATGCTAGGCAAGAAGGCAAGATTGAGGTCTTAAATCTTAAGTTGGATCATGTCAGCCAACTCTTAGAAGAGCCTCATTTCTATCCAGCCTATCATATGAACAAGAAGTACTGGATCAGCATCCCCTTGGATGGACGAGTAGAGGACGAACTACTCTTTGAGCTTGTAGGGAAGAGTTGGGCCTTGACCAAGAAGTAAGGGGTTAACCCAACTCATAAGTAAAAGTGAATGAAAAATATAAAGAGGCTAGGACAGAAGTCCTAGCCTCTTTTATCGTTAAGAATTTCCTATCCTATTGTTCTTTGGTCAATGAGAAATGGAAATCTCTATAATTATTGTAGTCAAAATCTGTGTTGATATCAGTAGTGAAGGCTATTGGAGTATAATGTCCTTCCTCTAGGATAAATCCTGGTTTGAAACGGAAATTTGCAACTCCTAAACCGGTAATACCGGGAAGTAGTGCATCTGCACCATTTAGTCCTTCTGAATCCCAGTAATAAACATTCCCAGATGCTTGAATAGCTTTTGAAGTATAGGTAGCTGTGCGGGTTGGTTCACTATCATTTTTAAAGCTCACAACAGTTGTGATATCACCATTGGCTTCAACAGTCATTTTGATGCTATCTGCTTGAGGACTAGAGCCTACCCAAGTACCGACAAGATCTGCAGGAACGACAGTTTGATTAGTTGAAGCGGTATCTCCCGCCTTACTTGCTTCAGATGAAGCGGGTGTACTACTTGCCTGATTTGAAGAATCGACCCCTTCTTTTGTCTGAGAAGAAGAAACTGTCGTTTTCTTGTTTAAACTAGCTTTTGGTTTTTTCTCAACTTTTGAGCTAGAAGCTTTTTCGGATGAAGCAGTAGTTTTTGTTTTTGTGCCACATCCTCCCAAAGCAAGTCCAAGTGATGCAGCCGCAAGAGAGGCTGCAGTCCAACGAATAATAGATCGTTTCATAAGATCACCTCTATATCTTTCTGACTTAGATTATACTCCTATTGTTACAGATGTCAAGTTTTTTGTAATAAATGAAATATTTTTGTAACATAGTTTTATATATAAAAATAAATCATGAGATAATCGGCTGAGAATGCATCACAGATAAGCTTGGATCTTTACCAATACATCTTCCAGTTTGTCCTGATCAATACGGGCAAAGGCATAGGGACAAGTTTGGATATAGGCTGATTCAAAGAAGTGAAGAGGGAGACCGCTATGCTTTAGTCGTGCGACTGAAGGAACTTGTCTCAAATCTAGCAAGACTCCTCCAATGACAGTCCAAGATGGGATGGGGAGTGATTGCTGATGGAGTAGTGAAGTAGCCTGCTCTTTTTGGATGGCTTGCTGTTGGTGAAGGAGTTTTTTGTTTTTGGCAAACATGCCATTATCAATATAGAGGCTTAAGGCCTTCTGCATGACCAAGTTACTTTCGTAGTCAAGTGTTCCTTTTAGTTTTAAGACAGGAGCAAGGAGAGCTTGTGGCAGGACCATAGAAGTGATCCGAAGGGCAGAAAAGAGGCTGGTAGAAAAAGACTTGATGTAGATGACTCGGTCAGATGCATCCAGGTAATGAAAGCTAGGAGAGAAATATGGATCATAATCCCCCAGGTAATCGTCCTCGACAATGTAGACATCATAGAGGTCTGCTAAGGCTAATATCTGTTCCTTCTCTTGCTTGCTATAACTATGTCCTAGCGGGTAATGGTGACGAGGAATGGTATAGAAAAACTTGATCTTGCCAGTTTTGAAGATGGCTTCCAGTTGGTCAAAGTCAATTCCTTGAGGCAAGCGGTTAATGGTCTGATAAGGTAAGTCTTGGTCCTGAATTAACTTGTTGATGCGGTAATAGGTTGGTTGCTCTACTAAAATTTCTTCTTTTTGGTTGGGAAAGGCAACTTGGCTTAATAGGTAGAGGGCCTGCTGGGTTCCTGAGGTAATAATGATTTGTTGCTCTTGGATGTAAATAGACTCTTCTTGAAGAAGGGAGGCAATAGACTGACGGAGGTCGACTAAGCCTTCTTGCTTTTCATAATAATTGAAGAGGTAATTGTCACGACCTACCAAGGTTTCATTGATACAAGTCCGAAAGTCTTCAAAGGCCTGGAAGCGATCTTCCTTGAGGCGTAGAGGCAAGTCGGTATGCTTTCCAGACTCTTCCTCCAAGACATAATAGCCACTTTGGGGTTTGGCATAGATGTAGTTTTTATAGCTGAGCTCGAGCAAGGCACGCTGGACAGTGTCCTTACTGCAGGCATACTGACTGGCCAGTTGGCGAACGGAAGGTAGGCGGTCTCCAGTTTTTAGGATTCCTTGGTCAATCTGGTTTTTCAATGTTGTAAAAATCTTTTGGTATTTGGTTGTCATAACTGTCCCCGTACAATTTTTCTTTATTGTAGTCAATTGGGGTTAAAATTGCAAGTAAAGAATAATAAAAGAGACTCCCATTTTGAGAGTCCCTGATCGATGATAAAGTTTCACCATCTATTTAAATCAAGCTACTAGTCATTCATTTTAACTTTTTCAGCATCACTTGAATTGTATTAAATAAAAATGTAGGTCAATATTCTTAGATTCCCATTTTTTGGAGTCCCAGTCTTTTACATAACATACACAATCGCGATATATTGGAGAGCAGAAGCTGCTAAGATGAAGAGGTGCCAAATCATGTGGAAATAAGGTTTCTTTTTGGCGTAAAATCCAGCTCCAACTGTGTAGCATAGGCCCCCCATCAGCATTAAGCCCCAGAAAGTTGGGCTTGTTTGGCTGATGATCTGAGGGATGATGAAAATCACCAACCAACCCATAATCAAATAGAGGGCCAGGCTGAATTTTTCATTCACCTTCTTAGCAAAAATCTTGTAGAGTATCCCAAAAATAGTCGTCCCCCATTGAATCAGTATAATGGCATATCCCAACCAGTTGTTCATGAGAGAAAGGACGACGGGTGTGTAGCTTCCCGCAATGGCAATATAAATCATGGAATGATCGATGATTCGAAGGACATACTTCTGAGGTGAGTCATAGGCCATAGCATGGTAGATGGTCGATGAGAGAAACATGAGAAAGAGACTGATCACAAAAATAGAAGTCCCGACAGCTGATAGGGTTCCGTGTGTTTCATAACTATAGATGGCAGAAGTTGGTAGAAGAAAGAGCATCAAAACGGCACCGACTGCATGGGTGACACTATTTGCGACTTCCTCTCCAAAAGACAGGCGCTTACTTAATTTACTAGCATAATTCACTTTCATTTTCCTCCTCTGAACGAACATGGATATAGGATAGGGTTTCTTGGTAGAGCAGAACAGTACGACAGGCAGATTCGATAATAGGCGCTAAAGGTTCTTTTTCCTCATGTAGGAAGTCTACAAAACAATTATAGAGCTCTGCGGAATCGGCTTGCTTCTGCAAGAGATTCAAAGTTGCTGCAATCTCCTGGATGGAAAAGACCGTTTTTAAGGTCGTAATAGCAATGAGGCGTGCGACCTGTTGTCTTTTGTATTTCTTCTTATCTGGTTTTGGCAAGTAGCCGTGTTTGACATAGTTATTAACCATGGAGGCTGTCAAGCCCTTGTCTGTTTCGGTAATAAAAGGCGAACAGACTTTATTTACATAGAGGAGGACTTGGTCCAGATAGAGGTCAATCTCAGGAATTTCCTCCCACTTAGGATAGTTGTAGTTAAACAAAATAGTTATTACCTCTTTAATATCTAGTTTCGATAACTAGATGATAGCATGAAGGCGATTTTATGTCAAGTGAAAATGAAATATGGTACAATAACCCTATGAAACTATTAATTCCAACCGCAAAAGAAATGAATCTGGATACCCCTCAAAGATCTGGGAATCCTGTATCGAGTGAAACTCAAGAGGTTATTCATGCCTTAGCTGCATTATCTCTAGAAGAGTTAGCCTCTCTCTATAAGATTTCAGAAGAGCGAGCAAGCGAAGAGGAGCAACGGATTCAGGCGCTCCTGTCTGGATCGGCTTCGACCTACCCTGCTTTGAGGCTCTTCGACGGCCTCATGTATCGGAATATCCGCCGGACAGACTGGACAGAAGCAGAAGAAGCTTACGTAAAAGAACACCTCTTGATCACCTCAGCTCTTTATGGGGTGATTCCAGCCCTTGCTACGATTGCTCCCCATCGTTTGGACTTTCTAATGAAGCTCAAGGTTCAGGGGAAATCCTTAAAGGCTTTTTGGAAGGCCAGCTATGATCAAGCCCTTCAGGATGAAGACCTCATTATTTCTTTACTTTCTAGTGAGTTTGAGACAGTCTTTTCTAAAGAGATTCAAGATCGGATGGTGACCTTTAAATTCCTTGAAGAAAAGAACGGTCAGTTAAAGGTTCATTCGACCATATCTAAGAAAGCGCGTGGGGCTTTTGTGACAGCTTTACTCGAGAAGCAGGTCACGACAGTTGAAGACTTGAAGCAGCTAACCTTTAATGGCTTTGCATACCAGTCTGAGTTATCGACTGAAAAACAATTAGTCTTTGTGAAATATGAGTAAAATAGAAGGTACTAGTCATTGTTGGCTAGTACCTAAAAATGTGTTCAAACTATTTTTTACATAATATAGCTATATGATTTAAATAAACGAACTTATTTAAGTTGTTTAGTCATAGCTAAAACTTTCCGCCGTGAGAAAAGTGCCTGAAACAATTATGTTTCAGGCACCCGGAATTATTGAGAGTAAAACAGTTTGGGTAACTGTTATAGCCTGAGCCAAGAAATTAAAGAGCGAAGAGGCTCAATACAAATTGAACACGGGCTGCGGATTGTGTCAAAAAGATAAGTCTTCCTAGAATCTAAAGATTCTGCGTCAAACTTCCTATTTTGACTTTCCCGCAGACGCCCTTTGTATCTTGTTTTAGTCATGGAACTTTGAAGAAGTTCGCTGGTGTCCGAACTCACCTAAGGAAAGTTTTTAAGAGGACCTTACCTCTAATCTCATGTACTAGTCAACAGTAACTAGTACATTTTGTTTTTGAGAATCAAAAAGCTGTGTTCCTAGCTCGCTACTAAAGGAAGTTGGCGATGAACACAGCTGAAGGAATGGATAGAATTTAGTGGGAGCCCTTTAACTTCTTCAGAAGAGTTTGTAGTTGTTTGTGCTCTTCTTCGCTAAAGACACTCATGACTTTTTGAACATTTCGGATATGATCAGGAAGAACTTCGATAATTTTTTTACGGCCCTTTTCTGTCAAAGAAACAATACAGGCACGACGGTCGTCTGGATCGGTTTCGCGCTTGATCCATCCATCACGCACCATATTTCGAATCACGACGGTCATATTTCCAGAGGTAGCTAAAATACTGTCAATCAGGTTTTGGATACGGAGATCCCCCTTACTGTACAAGGTTTCCAAAACGGAAAACTGAGTAGGGGTCAACTGATGATCCTTAAAGACATGGGACTCTGCTGCACGAAAAGTCCGTTCTGCCTTGTGAAAGACAATCATGGTTTTTAATTCTGTTTGGGCTTCTTCAAATAGTTTCTCTAAATTCTTCATAGTATCATTTTAGCAATAAATAGTATTAGACGCTATTAAGCCTTAATATCAAATAGATTACAGGTGGGTGACAAGGTAAGGGAATTATGAACAGAAGAAATCGGTCTGTTAACTTTAATCTCAAATTATTTACTTATCGAATAGTAAGAAGGGGTAAAGTTTCTGGGCAATCCTTAGTAAAATCTTGCTCCAAGTCAGATAGATGGTGTATAATATAGGTGTTGTTGCCAGTTTTGGTAGAATCTTAGTCTAAATTGGTTCGTCTGTAGCTGGTCCCAGATAGAAAGTAGGTAAGGTATGAAAATTTCTGATCGTGTATTAAAGATGGAAGAAAGTGTCACCCTAGCAAGTGATGCCAAAGCGAAAAAATTAAAGGCAGAAGGAAAAGATATCCTCTTTCTAACCTTGGGCCAGCCTGATTTTCACACTCCTGAGAATATTCAAAATGCTGCAGTCGAAGCCATTCGAGATGGGCGTGCTTCCTTTTATACGGTTGCTTCTGGTTTACCTGCATTAAAGGCTGCTGTCAATACCTATTTCGAACGCTACTATGGATATTCAGTAGCTCCAAACCAAGTTACCTTCGCGACAGGTGCTAAGTTCTCACTTTATACCTTCTTTATGGCTGTGGTCGATCCTGGCGATGAAGTGCTCATTCCGACCCCCTACTGGGTTAGTTACGGGGACCAAGTTCTGATGGCAGAAGGTGTTCCTGTTTATGTTAAAGGAACTCAAGCCAATAACTTTAAAGTCACAGTGGAGCAATTAGAAGAGGCTAGAACAGAAAAGACTAAGGTCTTGGTTTTGAACTCACCATCTAATCCGACTGGAATGATTTATAGCAAAGAAGAACTCTTAGCGATTGGAAATTGGGCTGTAGAGCATGATATTCTTATCCTTGCAGATGATATCTATGGTCGCCTGGTTTATAACGGGAATGAGTTCGTTCCAATCTCAAGCTTATCCGAAGCTATCCGCAAACAAACGATTGTGATTAATGGAGTTTCTAAAGCCTATGCCATGACTGGTTGGCGGGTTGGCTATGCGATTGGAGACCCAGAGATTATCGCAGCCATGAGTAAATTGACTGGTCAGACAACTTCGAACCTGACAGCTGTTTCACAGTACGCAACAATTGAAGCTCTAACTGGTCCGCAAGACTCAGTAGAAGTCATGCGTCAAGCCTTTGAGGAGCGCTTGAATACTATATATCCTCTCCTGTGTGAAGTTCCTGGCTTTGATGTGATCAAGCCCCAGGGAGCCTTCTATCTCTTCCCTAATGTCACAAAAGCCATGGAGATGAAGGGCTATTCAGATGTGACAGAGTTTGCAACTGCTATTCTGGAAGAAGTAGGGGTTGCCCTTATTACAGGAGCTGGATTTGGAGCACCAGAGAATGTCCGACTTAGCTATGCTACTGACCTGGAGACTCTAAAGGAAGCTGTTCGCCGCTTGCATCAATTTATGGAAAATTAAAAGAAAAGAGGCTGGGACAAAAGTCCTAGCCTCTCAATTGTCTTTGGATTGTCGAGCAAGACGCAGTGGTTGAGTGGGCTCTATTACGCTGATTTCACAGCTTTTACAGCCCTACTCAACTGTGCGGAGGTGGGACGACGAAATCGAATTCTAACGAATTACCGATTTCTGTCCCACTCTCTTCTTTATTGACTTATAAGTAATCAACAGAAAGAATTGTGCTTCCTTTTTTCACAGGTACACGGGTCTTAGCCCCATTGTTCCCTTTTGGAAGGCGGAACTTTTTCACTTCTGGACTAGAAGGTTTTGATTGAGTATTCTTGCTAACCGGTACACGTGTTTTCACTCCCTTATTTCCTTTTGGAAGACGAAGTTTTTGACTAGGTTTTTCTGGAACAGAAGGAGTCACAGGTTTTTCAACAACAGATGTAGTGACTTCTTTATAGAAATAGGTCACTGTCACCAAGTTAGAAACATGAAGTTTGTGGGAGGTCAATTCCCCTTTATCAGCTGATTGGTAGACATATGTTTTTCCATTGGCTTGGATTTGTGCTGGTGCTGTTGGAAGACCAGCTTCATAAGCCAAATCAAGGCTGCGCTCGACGCTGTTTTCTTGTGAAGGCGCAATTTCTTGTCCATTTTCATCCATAAAACGAGCTCGTTTCACAACGTCTGGATTCAAATCAATATCGTCATAGAGATGAATGACTTCAATGACTGGTGCTGTAGCAGTCCCTTTTTCAGGAGCGCTATTGTAATGGAAGCCATCTTTAGCACCTAGATCTAAGTATCTTATGCGGTACCATGTTTTTCCATTTTCGTCTGTAACTGTTGCTGGACCATTCCCAGAGACGTCATATTCAGTAAAAGCATGGGCTTCAACTGTTTTGTAGACGACATCTGTTGAAGTAGCGACTGGATAATAGTCTGGTTTAAGAGTCCGACGACGATGGATGACACGAATTTCAGAGATTCGTGGATCCACTGGAGTCTCAGCAGGAGCTGGGGTTGATTCCTCAGCCGTCAGGCTAGCTGTTTCTTCGCTCGGAAGTGGGGATATTGTTTCATTGGTAATTGCAGTAGCTGAACTCTCTGAAATGACTGAAACAGGAGCAACCGTATCTTGTCGTTCAGAGATAGGAGCAGTGACAGGGGCTGTCTGCTCATCCGCAAAAGTGGTTGTTGCGAGACTGAGGGCTAAAACAGCTGCACACAATCCCGTGGTGAGTTGAATTTTCTTTTTCATATTTTCCTCCTTATACATACTGATAGTATAACTTGCAAGCTTTTTACTTGTCAAAAATGACTGCTATTGAGACTTAAAATGACAGGATTTTCCTTTGAAAAATCAAAATATAGGATAAAATATTTAAATCGGTTCAAGAATTTGAAAAAGTTGATTTATTTTTTTATTAAAAGTCAGTTTTCGTAAAAAAAGCCGGATTTTTAGATTGTGAGAGATAGCTATCGGCTCTTATTTGTGGTAAAATGAAAGGTGATCATGTCTTCGGACAAGTTTAACGAGAAAAGGAAGATGTATTATGACAAAACGGATTACCATCATTGAAGTTAAAGACTACGTCGGTCAAGAAGTGACTATCGGTGCTTGGGTTGCTAACAAATCAGGAAAAGGGAAAATTGCTTTCTTGCAATTGCGTGACGGGACTGCCTTCTTCCAAGGTGTAGCTTTCAAACCAAACTTTATCGAAAAATTCGGGGAAGAAGTGGGGCTTGAAAAATTTGATACCATCAAACGCTTGAGCCAGGAAACGTCTGTCTTTGTGACTGGGATTGTCAAAGAAGACGAGCGTTCTAAATTTGGTTATGAGCTCGATATTACAGACATTGAAGTCATCGGTGAATCTCAAGATTACCCAATCACTCCAAAAGAGCACGGAACAGACTTCTTGATGGATAACCGCCACTTGTGGTTGCGTTCACGCAAACAAGTCGCTGTTATGCAAATCCGTAACGCTATTATCTATGCAACTTATGAGTTCTTTGACAAGAACGGCTTCATGAAATTTGATAGCCCAATCCTTTCAGGAAATGCAGCTGAAGATTCTACAGAACTTTTCGAAACAGACTACTTTGGTACACCAGCATACTTGAGCCAATCTGGTCAGCTTTACCTTGAAGCTGGAGCTATGGCCCTTGGTCGCGTCTTTGACTTTGGTCCAGTATTCCGTGCAGAGAAATCTAAGACTCGCCGTCACTTGACAGAGTTCTGGATGATGGATGCGGAGTATTCATACTTGACACACGACGAGTCACTTGACTTGCAAGAAGCTTATGTTAAAGCGTTGCTTCAAGGTGTTCTAGATCGTGCTCCTCAAGCCTTGGAAACCTTGGAGCGTGATACAGAGCTCTTGAAACGCTACATTGCTGAGCCGTTCAAACGTATTACTTACGATGAAGCCATTGATCTCTTGCAAGAGCATGAGAATGACGAAGATGCTGACTACGAACATCTTGAGCATGGAGATGATTTCGGTTCACCACACGAAACTTGGATTTCAAACCACTTTGGTGTACCAACCTTTGTGATTAACTACCCAGCAGACATCAAGGCCTTCTACATGAAACCAGTTCCTGGGAACCCAGATCGCGTGCTTTGTGCAGATTTGCTTGCACCAGAAGGTTACGGAGAAATCATCGGTGGTTCAATGCGTGAGGAAGACTACGATGCCCTTGTCGCTAAGATGGAATCACTTGGTATGGATCGTACAGAATACGAATTCTACCTTGACCTTCGTAAATACGGTACCGTACCACACGGTGGATTTGGTATTGGTATTGAGCGGATGGTCACCTTCGCAGCTGGAACTAAACACATCCGTGAAGCTATTCCATTCCCACGTATGTTGCACCGTATCAAACCATAATAACTATAAAAACGCCAGTTGGCGTTTTTACTTTAAATGAAAGAGGTGGAGGAAATGTAGGCAAATCTAGGTAAGTCTTTTAGAAACAATCATCCTACATATTGAAAGAGAGAAAACAATGTTTAAAAGAACTTACAAAGGCAATATTCCACTCCTAGCAGGACTGGAATTCACATCTTATTTTGGAATCACTAGTTTTTGGATTTTATTTTTCATTCAGAATGGTCTTTCCTTACTTCAAATCGGTCTATTAGAAAGTATCTTCCATGGGACAAGTCTATTGGGTGAGATCCCATCTGGTATGTTGGCCGATCGGTTTAGCTACAAGAACAATCTTTATTTGGCACGCTTGGCTAGTATTGTGTCTTCTATCTTGATTTTGTTTGGTCAAGGGAATTTTTGGATATATGCGATTGCGATGATGGTCAATGCTTGGTCCTACAATTTTGATTCGGGGACCAGTACGGCTTTCTTATATGATTCAGCTGTAGAAGCGGGTAAAAAGGACCATTATCTTCAGATTTCTAGCTTCTTGTCTGGTGTGGCTGAAGTCACCCGAACTTTAGGGACAGTGGTGGCAGGCTTCTTTATTCACGGAGCATTGGCTTGGACTTACTTGATTGCTATTGGCCTTTCATCGCTATCCATTCTCTTGATTTTTCTAATGAAAGAGCCAGAGAGCAAGAGTGGTGAAAGAAATCACTTAGCCTTAAAACGGATATTGGTGGTAGTGAAACAAGAATGGCAGGAGAAACCAGTCTTGTTTTACTGGATGTTCACCTTTCAGCTGGTAGGAACCATCATGTGTATGTTTTATTTTTACTACCAACAGAAAATAAGTGACCTAGCCAGTTGGCAAGTATCGCTCATCATGCTTGTTGGTAGTCTCTTAAATCTTCTAGCGGTTTATCTGGCTAGTCAAATCGGAAAAAAATGGAATAGCAATCAAGTCTTTCCAATTTTAGTTGCACTGACAGGTCTGGCCTTGTTTTTGGTAGGTTTGAAGACTCCATTGGCCTATCTGAGTGTTTATCTTCTAACCAATGCCCTATACGCGGTTTATCAACCCATTTACTACAATGATTTACAAGGCTATTTACCATCTAGTGTTCGAGCAACCATGCTTAGTATCAATTCGATGATGTTTAGTCTATCCATGATCGTTATCTTCCCACTGACTGGTTGGTTTATCGATACTTGTGGATTTGTAGCTGTTTTTCTTGGGCTAGGACTTATAACACTTATCACTTTCCCTCTCTTACTGATGGGACTAGGAAAAATGGGCAATATTTTAAATAAGGGGACAAAGATGGAATAATATTCCTAACCTTCATTTGTCTAAACAAGATTAAATGGGACAAGAACTAAACGAATTTTCTATGTGTTTAGAAGAATAAGATTGAAGACAAAGTCATCTTAGAAACTTTCCTTAGGCGAGAACGGACGTCAGCGAACTTCTATGAAGTTCCATGACTAATTATTGAGCCTGAGGTCTCAATAATTCCGAGTGCTAGAAACAATATTGTTTCTAGCACTTTTCTCACGGCGGAAAGTTTCAGTAGATGACTGAATAACTCTAACCAATAAAGTTATTTATCTTTATTGAAGTTAATAGATTTTTATAAATGAGCACTTGTCTACGTTTACACTCTCTCTGCTTTGCAGGGAGATTTTTTTTATCTTTAAACAAAGTATAAATTTCTAATTATCTTTTTATATTTTCTTAAATGCTCGTAAAGCCTTATTCTATGTGCTTTCGAGTATTTTTACTGTAGGAAGATACTTCACGTTTCTTTGCATATTTCCTCATGTCTTAGCTGTCAGAAGTGGTAAATAAGTAGTAAATTCATTTGTACTACTAAGCAACAAGACGCTCCTGTTGCTTCTCTTTATTCAAGCGTTTCATTTCTGCCATTGCAGAATCGAATGTTGCATGTGCGTAATAGTTCAGCGTCATGGCTATATTAGCATGTCCCATAATGTACTGTAATGCCTTTGGATTCATTCCTGCATTTGCATAGTTGGTACAGAATGTATGTCGCAAACTATGTGGAGTGATGTGTGGCAATTTATCCTCGTTATACTTATTGTATTTCTTAACAAGACCTTTCATCATGCCGTTGTAATCACTTGCCACTTTTGGATAGTTCTTTCTATTAAGAAAGAGGAAATCACTATATCCATCAATCTCAACACGCTTATCATTCTTTCGATTCGCTAACACTCGCTTAAATGCTTGATAGGCTTCTTCAACCATAGGAACTTGACGTTCGCCACTTTTGGTCTTTGGTGTTTCAATGTAGTACCCAATTTCAGTATCTCTCAATAGCTGATGGTCTATATTGACAAGACGATTCTCAAAATCTAAATCTGGAAGTGTCAAACCACCAAACTCTGAAATACGAAGACCTGTTTTTAAGAGTATCAGAATTTCATCATAATTTTTGCTGTAGGTTTTATCAGCTTTTGCAAAGGCTAACAGTTTTTCTTCCTGTTCTTCTGTTAGTACGGTCTTAGGGACAGTATCATCATCAAGAACTGCTTTCAGTTGAAAGTCAAATGGATTCTTCCGAACACAATCATCTTGTATAGCAATATAGAATGAAGCCTTTAAAGAACGTTTGTAGTTATTGATGGTTTGATAAGCATAACCATTTTCACTCATTCTAATAGCCCATTCTTTAGCGTCTGATGGCTTAATACTGTCAATACTTCTTACACCTAACTTGTCTTTCTTCAAAATATCCATAAGATATTTGCGTCCAGTTTCAGTGTTTTTTCTAACCTTTGGTCTTTGAGCGTTCTGTTTTGCGTAAAGCTGGCAGAGTGTCATTTTCTTTCCTACAACATCAATACCATCATGAATGTCTTTCTGTAACTCTGCGATTTTCTCTCTAAGTGAGATACAATCACGCTTTCCTGCTGGTACTCGGTCTGTAGCCACAAGTTTCCACGAGTAAACAAATTGCGGTTCTCCAAATGAATCTATATATTTGTATAAGTATCTTCCGTCTTTTCGTTGGCTCTCTCCAGTCTTTAAGATTCGACCTTTATTGTCACGTCTTTTTTCTGACATGGCATTTGCTCCTTTCCTTTATGGAAAGAGCCTTGATACGACTTAATACTATTTTATCATATACAAGACCCTTTGGCGACGCTAGATTGCGTCCAATGTATCTATAATTTTTTCAAATTGTTTTCGTTTAATCTGAATACGATTGCCATTCATAATCAGCCAATTTGCATTTTTATTTTCCTCTGCCAAGCGTCGTAGCTTGTTTTCGCCAATACGAAAATATTTTGACGCTTCTTCAATGGTTAGGGTATAACGTTCCCAAATAGGAATGTCAGTCTGCTTCATAAAATCCTCCTTTCCAAATCACTTATTTGGATTTCATAAAAGTTGTTTTACCAGCAATCGAACAGCTTTAGCAAAGCTCACGGGAGTTCCACCCCTGCATGGTTCTCATGTAGCCATACTCATTGCCTGCGACGGTTTTATCACGCTCGGACTATTGACTGTATGGGAGTATCATTATCACGATAAGAATGTCGTTGCAGGCAATCCTGCTAAAGATTGCTTCTCGGATCACTAACATGAATCGCTCGCTATCTTTATAAGATAGGTCATGGCGGTTAGTTCCGTTGGCTCTTTTCTTATCGAAACGTATTCGATTACTTTTATTCAGTTTTCAAAGAACAATGGCTCGTTAGCCTATCAAAACACATTGAAAGCTCAATATGCTTTGGTGGAATAACAAACCTCCCTGTTCGGGAAGCGTGGAATGGTTTAGCACGCTTCCACGAAAGGAGAGAGGATATTACTTAATTTCAAATGACAAAATCTTTGTAATCAGTCTGGTTTCCATTCTTCCACGTAAGACTTCATCAACGACCATACTTTGATTGCCATATTCATCTTTCATAAGTCGTAGGGAACGCTTCGTTATGTACCCTCTGTAATGATGTAGAATCTGGTTAATCGCTTCGGTATCGCCATCTGTTGCCTTTACAATGAGAGGAAAGGGAATCATAGGATATTGTGTTTTCATTCTTCAAATTCCTCCATAAACTTTTTAATTAAGGCTAGTCCACTGGTTCTATGCCGATAGACAGTAGAACGGTTCAATTTCAACAGGTCTGCAATTTCTGAATCGCTCATGTCCATAAAGTAAAACAGCAGTAGAATTTCACGTTTCTTGTCTGGCAACTCACGTAATGCTTCACTCAACAAATCATTTTCAACGCCTACTGATAACCCATTGAGTGTAAAAATCTGAAAGTCAGTTGAATAGTTATCTGTTGTCGCAAACTGGCTAACAAGATAATCGCCAACATCCGAAAAGGACACCTCACGCTTTGCAATCCTTGAAAGATAAAGCATATAATTCTTTCGCTCGTCTTCCATAGCACGTTTACAGATATAGTCAAACTGATTTTCTATTGTGGTCTGAAAAGAAGATGGTTTCATGTTTCTCACCCCCTTTCTGTCTAGGAAAGGAAGTGAGCCTTGCTCGTTTATCTCCTTTCACTCTTAGTCCCAATGTGAAAGGGGGATTTGTTGCATTACTGATAAATAAACTTTGTAAAAAAGTTCTGAATAGCCAAAAAAGCATATAAACAGATTTATTTCTCTGTTTACATGCTTCTGTTATTCTATCTATATGATTTATAAAACCACATTGGTGGACGTACTTATCTATTGCAGATAGACGACTTTTTTTGACAAGAACCCAATGTAAGGAAATTTATTGTATATGATGTACTTCATGGCGACGTTGACCTCCAACAAACCGCCATTTGGAAGTAATATACAATATTTTAACAGCGTAAATAGCACTACCATATAACGGTTTTTTTTATTGGCGTTTAGTAGTGCTTTTTATTAAATATAAACCTATAAACCATATAACACGTTTTTCTATACCTGTTTTTAATTCAGTAGGAACAATAAAATGTATAGAGGTGGTCTACTATGCGTAAAAAAGAAGATAAATATGATTTTAGAGCCTTTGGTTTAGCCATTAAAGAAGCTCGATTGAAACGAGGTTTAACTCGTGAACAAGTGGGAGCATTGATTGAAATTGACCCACGGTACTTAACTAATATTGAAAATAAAGGGCAACACCCCAGCATACAAGTTCTTTATGACCTTGTATCGTTACTTCATGTTTCCGTTGATGAATTTTTCTTACCTGCTAATAACTTGGTAAAAAGCACCCGACGATTACAGATAGAGAAATACATGGATAGCTTTACAGACAAAGAACTATCCTTAATGGAATCTTTAGCCAGCGGTATCAACGAAGCAAGAAACATCGAAGACTAATTAAAAGAATCCATACATAACGGAAAGAGCCGATAAAATGAGATTGTATTAATCTCATTTTATCGGCTCTGCGTCTTTGCGTCTGGCTCTGTAATCACAGTTACTTTGAACTGCTTTATTTCAATTAAATTTTCTTGTCTGCATTTCGGACAATAGAGGGGGAATTTTTTTAATTCAGTATCTTCCCTTATCTTTAATCGTGTTTTATTTCCACATACAGGACATGTTGAGGCGGTAAGTTTGCTAGTCAAGGAGTAAAACGACGAAGATTAGCATTTACTTCCGCCCATGCGATAGCTGTCCGTGATTGACAAGTGCTAGCACGCAGACAGAACGGAGATAGCGAACCGCTGAGTGTGTCGCTCTGCTCGTAAAAGCTTAGAAACCTTTGAACGAAAGGGATAATGAAAGCCTTGATTGCAAGGCTTTTTGCTTTATGGTGGGTAAGTATCAGAGTGAGAAAATTTTTGGAATGAGTAGAAGTGATAGCTAGAAATTATCAGTTTCTATTTCCATTTACCCTGTGGGTACGTGTTTGTTTCCATTGACAAGGAGTTTGTGGGAATAGAAATGTACCCACCTTGTTTGAATCAAGTGAAGTGTAGTTGAAGGAAATCTGTTGAAAGCAATACTTCATTTTACCGAATAAGTAATAATTTAGGCAACTTCAAATCGATTAAAAAAAACTATTTTAAAGGTTAAGAGTAGACAAAAATTGTCCACTCTTTTTTGCAAACTCAATTTATCAATAAATGAAATGAGGGAATGTAAAATGAAATATTTTGAGGTTGAGTTAGAAAATCCTGATGAATTTTTAAAACTACAAACAGAAGATTTTGTGAAAGCTAATCGCTTGCTACTAAGGAAGATAATCCAGAGCGTTACAGTCTATGAAGAAAACTTCGTCATATCCTTTAAATCTGGCATCGAATTGGAAGTATGAGTCTCATTCCATAACTTTTATATTGAACATATCATCTTGTTGTGTTATACTATAAATTGATATAAACAAAGATGTAGGAGGAACCGAAACTATGACAGCCTCAATGCGTTTAAGATAAGCTGGCAATAAAAAAAGCAGAATCTATACCCGATGATAGGCTTTTTTGTTGTGCTTATTTATACGATATTGAGCATTCATTAGTTACGGTGAGGATATTGGTTATTTAACTATACCTTTATTTAACTATGTCTTTAATATGAATGTTTCCAAATTGTATGTATGCAGACCAAAAGCCACATTGTGGGGTTTGGCCTGCATTTTTTATTGCCTAGAATGCTATTCAAAATAGAAATTCAAGCAAAATAATATGCAGGAGATAATATAAATGGAAAAATACAACAATTGGAAACGAAAATTTTATGCAATATGGGCAGGGCAAGCAGTATCATTAATCACTAGTGCCATCCTGCAAATGGCGATTATTTTTTACCTTACAGAAAAAACAGGATCTGCGATGGTCTTGTCTATGGCTTCATTAGTAGGTTTTTTACCCTATGCGATTTTGGGACCTGCCATTGGTGTGCTAGTGGATCGTCATGATAGGAAGAAGATAATGATTGGTGCCGATTTAATTATCGCAGCAGCTGGTGCAGTGCTTGCTATTGTTGCATTCTGTATGGAGCTACCTGTCTGGATGATTATGATAGTATTGTTTATCCGTAGCATTGGAACAGCTTTTCATACCCCAGCACTCAATGCGGTTACACCACTTTTAGTACCAGAAGAACAGCTAACGAAATGCGCAGGCTATAGTCAGTCTTTGCAGTCTATAAGCTATATTGTTAGTCCGGCAGTTGCAGCACTCTTATACTCCGTTTGGGATTTAAATGCTATTATTGCCATCGACGTATTGGGTGCTGTGATTGCATCTATTACGGTAGCAATTGTACGTATACCTAAGCTGGGTAATCAAGTGCAAAGTTTAGAACCAAATTTCATAAGGGAGATGAAAGAAGGAGTTGTGGTTCTGAGACAAAACAAAGGATTGTTTGCCTTATTACTCTTAGGAACACTATATACTTTTGTTTATATGCCAATCAATGCACTATTTCCTTTAATAAGCATGGAACACTTTAATGGAACGCCTGTGCATATTTCTATTACGGAAATTTCCTTTGCATTTGGGATGCTAGCAGGAGGCTTATTATTAGGAAGATTAGGGGGCTTCGAAAAGCATGTATTACTAATAACAAGTTCATTTTTTATAATGGGGACCAGTTTAGCCGTTTCGGGAATACTTCCTCCAAATGGATTTGTAATATTCGTAGTTTGCTGTGCAATAATGGGGCTTTCGGTGCCATTTTATAGCGGTGTGCAAACAGCTCTTTTTCAGGAGAAAATTAAGCCTGAATATTTAGGACGTGTATTTTCTTTGATCGGAAGTATCATGTCACTTGCTATGCCAATTGGGTTAATTCTTTCTGGATTCTTTGCTGATAAAATCGGTGTAAATCATTGGTTTTTACTATCAGGTATTTTAATTATTGGCATTGCTATAGTTTGCCAAATGATAACTGAGGTTAGAAAATTAGATTTAAAATAAACAATATTGGAGGAATATTTATGTATCTTATTTTCATGTAACTCTTCCTGCTAAAATCGCAGGGTTTTCCCTGCATACAAGCAAATGAAAGCATGCGATTATAGACAGGAGGAAATGTTATGGAATTAATATTAAAAGCAAAAGACATTCGTGTGGAATTCAAAGGACGCGATGTTTTAGATATAAATGAATTAGAAGTATATGATTATGACCGTATTGGTTTAGTAGGAGCAAATGGTGCTGGAAAAAGCACTTTACTCAGGGTACTTTTAGGAGAATTAACTCCCCCAGGATGTAAAATGAATCGTCTGGGTGAACTTGCCTATATTCCCCAGTTGGACGAAGTAACTCTGCAGGAGGAAAAAGATTTTGCACTTGTAGGCAAGCTAGGTGTTGAGCAATTAAATATACAGACTATGAGCGGTGGTGAAGAAACAAGGCTTAAAATAGCACAGGCCTTATCGGCACAGGTTCATGGTATTTTAGCGGATGAACCTACGAGCCATTTAGACCGTGAAGGAATTGATTTTCTAATAGGACAGCTAAAATATTTTACAGGTGCACTGTTAGTTATTAGCCATGACCGCTATTTTCTTGATGAAATAGTAGATAAAATATGGGAACTGAAAGATGGCAAAATCACTGAGTATTGGGGAAACTATTCTGATTATCTTCGTCAGAAAGAGGAAGAACGTAAGAGCCAAGCTGCAGAATACGAACAATTTATTGCGGAACGTGCCCGATTGGAAAGGGCTGCGGAGGAAAAGCGAAAACAGGCTCGTAAAATAGAACAGAAGGCAAAAGGTTCTTCAAAGAAAAAAAGTACTGAAGACGGAGGGCGTTTAGCTCATCAAAAATCAATAGGAAGTAAGGAAAAAAAGATGTATAATGCTGCTAAAACCCTAGAGCACAGGATTGCGGCCTTAGGAAAAGTAGAAGCTCCGGAAGGCATTCGCAGAATTCGTTTCAGGCAAAGTAAAGCATTGGAGCTCCATAATCCATACCCTATAGTCGGTGCAGAAATTAATAAAGTATTTGGGGATAAGGCTCTGTTTGAAAATGCATCTTTTCAAATTCCGTTAGGAGCAAAAGTGGCGTTAACTGGTGGTAATGGAATCGGAAAAACAACTTTAATCCAAATGATCTTAAACCATGAAGAAGGAATTTCTATTTCGCCTAAGGCAAAAATAGGTTACTTTGCACAGAATGGTTACAAGTACAACAGTAATCAGAATGTTATGGAGTTTATGCAGAAGGATTGTGACTACAATATATCAGAAATTCGTTCAGTGCTAGCATCTATGGGGTTCAAACAGAACGATATTGGAAAAAGTTTATCTGTTTTAAGCGGTGGAGAAATTATAAAATTGTTGCTTGCTAAAATGCTCATGGGTAGATATAACATCCTAATAATGGATGAACCCAGTAACTTCCTTGACATACCAAGTTTAGAGGCTTTGGAAATACTAATGAAGGAGTACACCGGAACTATCGTGTTTATCACCCACGATAAACGATTACTCGAAAATGTAGCAGATGTAGTTTATGAAATTAGAGATAAGAAAATAAATCTGAAACATTAAATTTAAGGTAGTCGCTGGTCAGTATAGTCTGTTCTGGTTGGCGACTCCATTGTTAAAGAGTATAAAGACTTTAGATTTTATGAATATTAAAAATAGGAACAGTCAATTGAACTGCTCCTATTTTTCTGCTAAATATATTGTAGTTTTCTTATATGTATAATGATAGATTAGCGGATTCTCATCTACGGTACTTACTTCAAATATGAAGAAGTGATCGCGGTTATCTCTGGACTTTTCCTTATTGAGGACAAAGTAATTCTTACGTGAAGTCGCCATTGTTTTTAGGATATCATCAGTTAGGAAGGTCAATGGAATATTCATGTTAGAGTAGCGGTAGAAGTCACGTTCAAAATCTTGGTAGCTCTCGCTATAATAGTCCATTTGTAGGTGATTACGCTGAAACTCAAGCTGATTCATAGAGCACCTCCTCGACAAGTTCAATACTAATAATGTCTTTTAATTTCAAATTGATGTGACCTGTTGTAGTTTTTATCAAAATGAAATCTTTGGTCAGACTTGGTATTGTTCCAGTGTAGGAAACACGCTTGTTTTTTTCAATCACTTGAATGCGTGTGCGTAGCTGCCCGGCGTATACTTGACTGAGGAGTAATAATTTCTTCTCTAGTGATAAGTCAGACATGTACGTTACTTTGTTTGTATCATCAGAGAGTGCTGATGCATGTTCAGATAGGAAAAAGCCCATCCATTTTTGCATCTTTGTATCCTGGTACTCTCTTGCTGATTGAAATGGTAAATATGAACGGTCAATCATATCAAATCCTTTCTATGCAGAGGCAAGGGTATTTTTATCAAATTGAATCGTAAAACCTTGAATTCCCCCACCTGTGTAACATTCTTTAAAGCGATTGATTACCTCAGTATAGATTATCACAGATGAGCTTGTTGGCTTAATGCTAAATGTAAATTCCAATGGTAATCGGTTTTCAGATTTAGCATGTACTAGTCGTATCGATATTTCAGTTGTTTTGAGTTTTCTCTGACGAAGTTTTGAAGTTGCTGTTTCAACGATTCCATGTAAAAATCTTTCAAGCATTTCAATATCATTACATCCTTTGCTACGGATTTCTGAAAATTGTACTGTATTTTTTTCTTGTTTCATTTTAATCCCTCCAATCCACCCGCGGAATGACCACCGATAAGTTTACTGCGTTCAATATTTCTGGAACCTTCAGTTAGGACGGTTCCTTTTTGTATGGCTAAAAAACCAAACTGTTCTCTGACAACATCAATAGCTGTCTGAAGTCTATTATCTTTTTCAATTTGTTCTACATCATCAAAGAGTGATAGTAGAGTATAGCTTTCATCTACGAAGCCACTATAAGATACACCAATTTGTCTCACTGCACCAGAGGTGTATTTTTTCGGAATAATACAAGTACATGACTCACCATTGTTTTGGGGAGATTTGCGGGTTCAATTTTATTCTGAGCATTTATAGATTTTTTCATCTCAGTCCTAGAATAGCCAATATGAATAGAAACGACAGTAGTCAATACTAGGGCTACTGTTCCGTTCCACAGTATCATTTAAAAATCATTTTCACACCCTTTCGTCTATTAGTATAGAAGAAAGCTCTCAGCACACAATATCCACTTGTAGTTTATAATAACTATCTCCTCCTTTACACTTTAATTCAAATCTTTATTAAAAAATATTTCATCTTATTTAACAAGAAACCATATTTATATAACAACATAAAATACACTAAGTTATTTTATTGAACATATATCGTACTTTATCTATCCGACTATTTGGACGACGGGGCTGGCAAACAGGTTCACCGGTAGTAACATGGTACCCTTTTAACTCTGTTAAACAAACACTACGTCCATTTGTAAAGAAAGTTAAATCACTACGATATTCTTGAATACACCGAGCAGGGATTTCTCCACTAAGAATGACCTCATTATTTTTCAATTGAGTGTCTACGATGTTCGCACAATATTTAGGAGCATCGGTGTATGCTCGTGAAAGATATTCCTGTGGCGCATAAATTTTAAAACTAAGATATGGCTCTAACAATTCTGTTCCAGCTTTTTTTAAGACTTGTTCCAATACAATAGGAGCAAGCATCCGAAAATCTGCTGGGGTACTAACAGGGCTATAGTATAAGCCATACTTAAAACAGATTTTACAGTCCGTCACATTCCAACCATACAATCCTTGTTCACAGCCATAGCGTATCCCTTCCATAACTGCATTTTGAAATGATTGATTTAAGTATCCAAGAGAAACCGAGCTCTCATACTGCATTCCACTTCCCAACGGAAGCGGTGATACAGATAAACCAATGGAAGCCCAGAAAGGATTCGGTGGAACTTCGATGTGAATGGTATACTCTGCTTTTTTTAACGGTCTTTCCATATAAATGACTGTAGGCTCTTTTATTTCTATCTCCACATGATACTTTTCTTGCAGCAGAGCACAAGTCACTTCCATTTGTACTTTCCCTAAGAAAGAAAGTATGATTTCATGTGTCGCAGAATCCACATAATATCGCAGAAGCGGGTCACTGTCGGAGATTTCTAAAAGTGCATCAAGTAACATTTCCCTTTGTTGAGGTTTGCTCGGTTCAACAGTCGTTTGCAGCAGAGGGAGGGGATTTTCAATTCTCTCTCTCTGTGGCAATAGCTTTGTATCTCCAAGAACACTATTTAACTTCAAAAACTCATTCTGCAAAATAACAATTTCCCCGGAATAAGCCTTATCGATTTTACATAATTCACCATTTATTGAAGTATACATTTCTGTAATTTTTATTTTTTCCTTTTCCGATATTCTAACCGAATCTCGCAAATGCAGTACGCCACTATAAAGACGTATATATGCAAGACGCTGTCTTTTTTCCGAATACTCAATTTTGAAAACTTTTCCGCAAAGTTCAGACTGACCTCGATGTGTTGATGAATAAAATTTATTCGTAATCACTTCTATAAGGTTATCAATCCCTATATTGTTTTTTGCACTTCCGTGATAAACAGGGAACAGGGAACAATTATGAAATCTTATGCTTTCCTCTTGTTCGAGTTCCAATGCTTCTAATGATTTACCGGACATATATTTCTCTAAAAGGTCATCGTTTCCCTCTATTACCGTATCCCATTGTTCAGATTCGGTAAAGTTCGTCACACACATATTAGGATACAGTTCTACCTTCTGTTTGATTACAATTTCGGCAGAAAGTTTCTCTTTAATATCCTGATAAACCGTTGATAAATCAATTCCATTTTGGTCAATCTTATTGATAAAAAAGATTGTGGGAATCCCCATTTTCCTAAGTGCATGAAATAATATACGAGTTTGTGCTTGTACGCCATCTTTTGCAGAAATCAGTAGAATTGCCCCATCTAAAACTGATAATGAACGATATACTTCTGCTAAGAAATCCATATGTCCTGGCGTGTCTATGATGTTCACCTTCGTATTTTCCCACTGAAAAGAGGTTATTCCTGTCTGAATTGTAATTCCTCTCTGACGTTCTAAAAGCGTATTATCCGTCCTCGTTGTACCTTTGTCCACGCTTCCTAATTCTGTAATCGCTCCACTGTTATATAATAAGCTTTCTGTTAAGGTAGTTTTTCCCGCATCAACATGAGCTAAAACTCCAATATTAATAATTTTCATGTGATTTTCCTCCATTCAAAAGCCCAAAAGGGCATAAAAATCCCAGTGATAAATACTCTTATCACTGGGATTTTTATGCATAACCATAGGCATACAAAGCATACAGATATTCTCCGGATACTTTAGAATCACATGATAAAGGTATTCTTAAACTGGGTACAAAAAACTAAGCCCTCCTAAAAAAGGACATCCAATTATTTGTTCCCACTATCAAATTGACAGTTTATTTAAGAATACCTTGCCGCATATTTATTAACTCCTTTTAAATAGATACTTAAATAATAGCACGTAAGAGCATATTTGTAAAGGAATCTCCAATTTTTTATCAAAGAGAGTACGTGATTACAAAATAGCTGTAATAATGTACCAATATTTGTTATTCTATAATCTTCCAATTACTCCCGTTCTTTTCAAGTACCAAATCAAATTGAGATACCTGCGTTGCTTTGGTCTGCTGGTCGATATACTCCACTGTCAGCGATACCGTGACTTGATTATCCTTACGATTGTGAATAGGATTTACCAGTTCTTGAAAGATGTACTCTTTTCCGATTGGTTTTAATATCCCGTCATTCACATAGTAGGAAAGTTCACTGGCTGTCGCTGTAGGATAGAGCTTGAAGAACGTCGTTAAAAACTCATTGATTTCATTGGTTGTAATGGAATCAACCGTCCCCTCACTTTCAATGGCTTTTGGTTTATAACTTGATTTCTTAGGTATGTTGGTAATGGTCGGATTCTTAACCAGTACCATATTTCCAGAACCATCTACATAGACACTCACTATATAAGCAGAGTGGACGGTCTTTGTATTTTCTCCCTCTGTAATGAGCTGGTCTACACTGTAGGTTACATTAAACTCATTGTCGCCAGTTGGCTCTACCGTCCATATCTGAAATCCTCTTACAGAAGACGATACAGGAATATCTTTGCGTACTGTATCAACATTGAGAGCTTGAAGTTCATCTGTCAGATAGCCTTTTAGACTTTCCATTCGATTATCAATGGACTTATCGGATTGCTCCCATGAATAGTAGACTTTCGCAAAGTTCTCTACAAAATTTTCTACATGATGAGTATCAACGTATTCCTTTTCTATGATAGT
This sequence comes from Streptococcus sp. AM28-20, assembly GCF_003603595.1. Taxonomy (NCBI): domain Bacteria; kingdom Bacillati; phylum Bacillota; class Bacilli; order Lactobacillales; family Streptococcaceae; genus Streptococcus; species Streptococcus sp. AM28-20. The sequence goes on along the minus strand of NZ_QTNK01000001.1, from coordinate 621,307 downwards.
TGTTTCGTGAATAGTATGAGTATCTATAGCTGTAAAGTGCTTGAATATCGCAAAGCTGAAACTAAGCCCTAAAAGTACCCACAAGGCAATCACAACCTTTTTATGAGGATTGACCTTATAGTAGACACGAGGTTTCTTTTCCTTTGGTATCTGTTTTTCTTTATTCTGATTTTTTCTAAATTTCATCATTAAATCTTCCTTTCTCATTGTTTGATTCGTCCTGCTCCCACTAAATGCTGTTGCCAGTAGGGGCTTGTTAAGTCGGCATAACCGATTGGGTCGCCTGCATGAAACATACGGTTATTGCCAAGGTATATCCCAACATGAGTAATATAAGAGCCAGCGTTATAGGTAGAATGAAAGAAAACCAAATCGCCAGCTTGTGCTTCCGATAGTGGGATATGCTGGGTCACATCATATTGCTGTTGTGCGGTTCGTGGTAAGTTAATTCCAGCTTTTCCATACGTCCATTGTGTCAGTCCGCTACAATCAAAAGAAGTAGTCGGGGAAGCTCCACCGTAAACGTATCGCCAGCCCTCATATTTCAGTGCTTCGTCCATGATGGCTTGTACCGTATCATCATCAAACTCTGTTGTGACAAGATACTGCGTTACCAGTTGCACATAAAACATATTGCCATAGTTGTATCGCCAGCCCCCATTGATAGGTATGGCTATGGGATTGGGGTAAGACACTTTTTCGCCACCTGAATACTCTTTTGAGAAACTTTGAGCCAGTTCAAAGGTATATTTATTTCCACGATTAGCCACATACCCTAAGAAACCACCACCATAATTGTAGGACTGGATAACCGATTCTAAATCTACACTGAGCCTTTCGCTACTGGCTAATAATTCACTGAAATACTTCACACCTTGCTTAATGGATTCTTCTGTACTCAATGAATTAGGTGGAAGACCGAGGGATTCCGAGGACTGCATAACATCTTCCGCAGTACCGCCCGATTCCACCTGTATAATCGCAAGAAGTATGTTGACATATTCTTCAACGCCATATTCTTTGGCATATTTTTCTACCATAGGCTTATGAGCCAGCACTTCTGCGGAAACATTCACACCTCCATAATGAATATTGGAAATTCCGCTGTCCTGTTCATCTGAAAATAAAATGGCAACAAACAGAAGCAGTGAGAAGACCATCAAGAATAATCCAGAACCACCAATCACTAAAGTTTTCAACTTCATGGTTTCTTACCGACTTTCTTAATGGTGGCGGTTTTGATTGGTGGTCTACTTCTTGTATTTTGTAGTGGTACTCTTTGAACAGTAGACGGACGTTCTTTTGTGATTGGACGTTGTGAAGTTCTATCTGCTGTAGTGGTTGAAGTTGCTGGCTTTTGAACGGTTTTTTCTTGAACGGTATTGCCTTGGCGTTCCACTTTTGGACTTGAAAAATCGGACTTAACTGCTGGACGCTCTTGTTTGGCTTGTTGAGATTCCTTATATGAAGTCTGAATATTAGACTGTTTTGAGGTCTGTTCATCATGATATTGTTCTTGTCTTGTAGTCGGTCTTTCATGAACAGAAGAAGCAGGCTGTTTTTTCTGTTTGACCTGTTCCATTTCAGAGCGACGCTTCGCAATGGTTTTTCGCCTTTGTTCCTGCTGTTCCTTGCGTCCACTGGCTCTGTCCGCTTTGGTTTGAGAAATACTACTGGTTAAATCACGGACATTCTCTTTTACTTTGGATTTTCCTTGATATACTGCATATCTTGCATTGGTCGGCAAATCTTTAACCTGTTCTTTCAAACCACTAGCAGTGTCTACCATTCTGTCTTTGGTATCAGCTACTGTACCGATGGTTTGACCGATACGTTTTCCAAGTGTTGATTTTTCCTTTCCGTCTGGTCGGGAGTGATCTGCTTGTGTCCTTGCAGAACTCCCCGAACCCGACTGTCCTTTTTTACCTGTAACAATGGCAGACCCAGCCCCTAGAGTAGTCATGGAACGTCCAAGTTTCCGCTGTAGACGGTGCATGTGAGCGTGCATAAGCATACGAGGTTTTCTCATCACACGACTTCCCACACTTTGAGAATCGTTACTCTGTAGAGAAAACATACTCATTAAATCGCCCAGCTTGAAGTAGATTCCTGCAAAGGTCACAATCTGTAGAAAAGCAATCAAAAAGAACGGATAACCAGCCGATAAGGTATAGAGCATGGTTGAAATACTAAATGCTGTCGTAATAATCAATGTGATTCCAGCTCGTGTCAAAATGGTATTAAAGAGCTTTGTTATGGCTCGTTTTGACATACCATCAAATGATGGAATCATGCTTAAAATAAAGCTCACAGGCAGAAACATAGCATAGATGATAAAAAGTACCTGCGAGAAAATCATGATTCCTGTTAATAGGAATACAAATATGGAAATCCCAATATTGAAGACAAATAGGAAGAAGACTGTACCTAAACGGTTAATGGTCTTTGTAATGGTTAGATTGGTATTGCTTCTGTCTTCAATTTCTTCCGCAACAATTTTTTCTCTGTCTTCGCCATTGTTGGAATCTGGGCTGGTGGAGAGCAGGCTTTCCACACGGTCAATACCGATACTTTCAATGTCTGAACTGTTGTATTGAAGCAGTAGCCACGGTTGCTGAACCTGTATGGAAAACAGGCTATCTCTGATTAAGTCCACGCTGTCCTTGCCTTGACTATCGGAATGGGGCATGACAATCTTCGTGCCAAGTGATAAACTGGCATTACTGATGTCTGATGAAAAGTCATTGATTTTTTTAATGTAGTCGGGAGCGTAGGCAATAAAGGAAGCCGATAGGATAAACACCAGCACAAAATTCATAATGGCATGAATTGCCTTTGTGGTTTCTCTCTTTATCAGTCCCGTATAGGCAACATAAACCCCAAGAACCAAAATCAAGAGTAAGAGGAATCCAACATAGAAACCCTCTGTTGAAAATCCGTTTGCACTCACACCAGCTAAGGTCTGCATATTCTTACCAATGGAATCTGCTGTAGCGGAAATGAAGTCTAAGGAATAGGCTTCCTGTACTAAGTAACCTGTCGCATTGGAAACATACAAACTGATTGTCCAAATAAAATTGGTAATGGCATATAGTCCATACATGACCTGTTTTCCAATCCCGTCCGACCAGTTCCACGGAAGCCAGCCCCAGCTATTATCCACATAAAAATCCAGTTGATAGTTTTCAAGTGGGTATCGGCTGTATTCATTTGCCACATTGACCGTATCATCTACCAAGCCCGCAGCTTGAACCACCGTTCCCAGCATGGCTAAAAGAAAAATGGCAATCACAAGTGTGAAAGCCACTGTCATTGCCACTTTACCTAGACGTTTCAGCGTCCAGTTTGATTTTATTCTGTTTACTATTGATGGTTTCACATTTACACCTCTTTTCGCACAGGTGGTCTGGTATCAAAGGCATGGAGCAGTTCTTCAAATACAGGGTGGAACTGTATCACACCGACACGACCATATAAATCACTGATAAGGCATTGCCCGTTTTCCAAATCACGCAATCGCTTCTGATTGTTTTCGTCCTCTGGGTCTACACCAAAAAAGGCTAAGGTCTTTTTAATCTCGTTAAGGTCAGTGGAACGAAATGCAAATTTTAAGCCGAGGTTATTTTTCAGTTTTTCATCTAAGAGGTCGTCTGTATTTTGGGTCACGAAATATACCCCAGCGTTCATAGCACGACCAGCCCGAACCAGCTTCATAGATAGTGTTTTTCCTTGTGCTACCTGTAAAAAGCTCCATGCTTCGTCTAAATCTACAATCTTGAAAATGCTTCGGTCTGTATGGATAAAGTCTAAAGCAAAGGTACTAATGACAATCAGCATAGCAACGGATAAAAGCTCCATAGTGGTATATTCCTCAAAGGAAGTTTCCTTGTCGGGAAGTACCAAGTCCGCAACCTGTATAATGTTCAGTTGTTTTTCTAAGCTGATAGACTGCTCCACATAACCATTACTGAATAATAAATGTGCAAAGTCATAGTCTGTAAAACTTTCGATATGGTCGGCTATACTGGTACTTAGTGGCGTATTCTCAACCCGTAATTCCTCAATCACTTTCATCAACCCTCGTACTTCACTATTGGTTACTGCACGAATGGCTTTTCTAAGGATTGGGAAGCGTTCCCCATCACGAGAGGAAATCCCCGTAAGGAATGTCAGAATATCAATAGCCAGTGATTCAGAATCTTTGGGATTTTTCATAATCACATAAGGGTCAAGTAAGCCTTTGTTTTTCTCATCAGAAGTCAGAGTGACGATATTGATTTCATGGGAAATCTCTGGCAAGGTTTCTTTCCATCTGCCACGTTCTGCTTTTGGGTCTACAATCACTGCTTGTGCCCCATAAAGCACCGCATAATAGACGATAAGGTTATTCGCAAAGGATTTACCACCACCCAGCGAACCAACAAAAGCCGACGCTAACGCATTGGTTACTGAACCCTTAACCCCTTGACTGGCAAGAGCAGGTTTCAGATAGACATTGCGTCCAGTATCTAAGCTGTAGCCAACATAAATCCCCTCATTTTCCCCCAGCATTTGAGTAGCACCAAAACCTAAACCAGCGAGGAAATCAGAGGTCACGTATTGAATATAATCATTCATATAACGCTTGCTGGCAGGTAAAAATTCTTCATGTAAGCCGAGCATATCCCCAAATGGTCGTACCAGTTTTACGCTTAAATCGTCATAAAAATCTTTCACTTCATTACAACGACGTTTGAGTTCGTCAAGATCATTTGCTGATACCCTTACCACATAAGACAGCTTGTACATAGATTCCTTGCTTTGGTCTAAATTGGTTTCCAGCTCATTCACACTTTCCAGAGCTTCCGCCACATTGGAGCTGGTTTCATTATCACTTTGCCAAGCGTGGTTATCCAAGTCTTTCAGTTCTTTCTTTTTATTGCGGACAGTAGATAGGGCTTTACGATTCGCTACAATTTCCACATTCATTGACGTATCAATCGGGAATGTAAATTGCTGTTGCTGGTAGTAGAAGATTTCAGAGGACGGGAAGTCCAGTTCTCCGACAATGCTGTTAATGGTAAAGTAAGCTACATAGACGGTTTCATCTTCCTGCTGGATTTTCAAATATCGCTGTTTTTCTTCCACCAAACAGCGAGTAGGCTTAATCAAGTCATAGTATTTAATCAGCGTTTCATTATCCAGCTTTTTCTTTGATAGATGGTACTCATACTCTTCATAGGCAGTGCCTGTCTGTCCGTAAAGGTGTTCAATCAGATAGCCGAAGTCGTCCTTATCTAACCTGCGGATTTTGAAACGACGAGAGATTTTATTTTCTAAGAGCTTTTCCATCTTCTGAAAACGCAGGATTTCATCATTACTCATACTAACAAAATCGCCCATCAGCTTATGGTTCACATCATAGACAAAATCAGACAAAGCATTTTTTGCTTCAACGGTAAGACTTTTCATAGAAAACTCCTGATCGTTGAGAAGCAACTTAAAGCCGATAAAGAAACGGTAGTTCACTTGATTTTCGCCAATCATGGATATTAAAGCGTCTGTCTGTTGGTCGATTTTGTCATAGGCAACCGCTTTGAGCTTGCCAGTGACTTCATTTTTGGAACGCTCTTGTGCAGAACGTATGCTGGATTCTGTACTGATTTGTAAAGCATGAATTTTGCCATCACGATTTTGTGCGATAAGCTGTCTGAAAGAATCATGCACTTGTATTTTCTGTTCTGGACTTAGAAATGAGTAATTGTAAGGAACAAGCTCATAGTAAGCATAACATTCCCCGTCTTTATTCCAGACGAGATTGTTTTCAATGTATTTAATTGGATATGCCATAAAATTCACTCCTAACTGCTGTAATGGCTTCTTGTGGCTGGTTTCTGCCAAGCGTTACTTTTTTTCCTGCATAGGTCAGCTTTGGTCGCAGTGCATAAGCAATGACAGACTTCAAAAATCCATAAGGCTTTTTACCATCAAAAGTTTTTGTAGACATAAACCATGTGAAAGCCACAGGAATCCCAAAGTATTTGAGAAATGCTCCCTCTATCATGGAAAGAGGGGGCAAGTTGCCAAGTATCATCACTGCAAAGAGTGACACGACAAACCATGTCATTTGCGTAAAGGTTATGGGAAACGGAAGTCTAAAATCATTGATAGAATACAGTACCTTTTCCACAGACCAGATACTGGTATAGCTTCGTATTTTCTTCATGTAATCAATCCTTTCATAAAAAATAGGGGTAGCTGATTGAGCCACCCCGTAAAATAGAAAATCTGCCAGTAGTAATGTACCGACAGATTTAATAGACGATTTCAAAAATCCCATGATTGGTTGAGATAAACGTTCCTGAAAGGTCTAAATCCCGACCATAGGCTTGATAATCAATATAGTTTTGAAGACTAGCTGGTACTTCGCCTAAAGCACCCGTTTCTTCAATGTAGTAGCGTGCCACGTCATACATATCATCACAATCGGAATGAATGATAATATCCTCTTGATGTTCGCTTAGTTCTTCAATGCTTGAAAAATGAGTGAGCAGAGCAGATAGCTCCGATTGTAATTCTTCGGGTAATTCCGATACCATTTCCCATAGTCGATTGAGTTCGCCAATGGAAGTGTATTCGTCAACCGTAAAGGGTAACTCGTAGTCATGAATGGCGTATTCCTCATATTCATCATTCAAGCCGATTTTCTCTTTGACTTCCTCAAAGTCAATGGGAAAGGTAAACCACGCACCGACCAATTCGCCCTCATTGTATTTGCCTAAATTCGCAATATAGACTTGCATATCGTCCATATATTCACGTCCTTTCTTTGTAGAGATTCAAAAATCCCTACCGCACTTCGTTTGGTGTACCATTCCTTTGCGGAACATAAGAAAACCACTTATATTCCACAAAAGAACGGTTTTATTTAAGCACCAATAATGCGATTGAATAGCTCTAGTAAAATGTCTTTTACTCCAGCAGCGTTGAAGACTAAGCCAACCGCAATAATCGCAATAATTAAAAAGCCAATCAGTTTGCTAAACTCACGCTTGAAGCCAAGATACAAGCCAATCACAACGATTGCTAAAAGCACCAGTGATTGAGCGTTTGATAGAAACCAGTTATAAAGGTTTTGTCCAAAATTCATAAAAATGTTCTCCTCTCTATATTCAATGAATTTGTATTTGAGTTATTTTTTTGTTGTTATCACGTCCTGTTCTTTTACTGACTGTTGCTTCAAAATCTGCTTGTGTCGGTCTGTCAGTTTCGCATGGTCGAGAATGTCTTTTACAACCTGCGTCTGGTTGATTTCATCAAGTTTAATCGCAACCTTTAAGGTCGGGGCAACTTGATGAGATAGCCAGTTCAGCGTCCTTTGGAAGGAGTAAGGCTCTGGTTTTGTGGTTAGTTTTAATCGTTCACGATTGTTCCCAATAAACCAAGCCCATTCTTCATTCAGTTTCCAATCAGAACGAGGTTTGGAATCGTCTTTATCTACAAAACGGATATACCGATTGATAATTTTAAAGGCGGTATGCTCTGGATTGTCATAGACGAGTAAATCACGGACTGCATAATAGGCACGCTCATTTTTCAATCGAATCTCAAAACGGTTTTTTACTTCTGCGTCTTCAATGGGAATATCATTTTTCTTGTACTGCTCGTAGTCCTTTTCATAGATACAGAAATAAACTTCACTTTGTAATGAACCGATATAGAGGGTGTTTCCCATACATTCCTTTTCCTCTTTGCGTACCAGTTCGCCACTGCGATAGCTTTTAAAACTGCGGAAGACGGAGATACATTCTTCCTGTTGGCACTTTTCAGTGAGTACAGGGATATTTAAAATCCCTGTCTTATCGTTAATGGCAAGGTCAAGGCGTTTCATCACACCGCCAGCCACCAAAACGTCCATAAAGAACTCATACCAGCTTCTTTGTTGTGCCAGAAGATAGCTTTCAAATTGTCTGCACCCACGACCTTTCAATTCCACCAGAACTCCTTTGTCCAGTTCATGGGAGCAAAGGACGAATATGTCGCCTAAAGCATAATGCTCTGAATAAGAATAGAAACCATAGTCCTCATGAAGAAAATAGGACAGTTTCAGTTGTAAGATGTTTTCGACCACCTGCTGTACGTCTGTTGTCGGAAAGCGAATTCTTACATAATCAAACAGCATTTCAAGGGGAGCGTCGGGATTGAAGCGTTCCAGAGCTTCCCAAAGGGATTGCTGTAAATCCTCTGATGGCTTGACTTTTCCTGTTTCAATATCGCTTAGATACTGCCTTGTAATACCAGTCGCAACAGCTAAACGGTTTTGAGATAGTCCATAAGCCAAGCGTTTTTCTTTTAAATGCTGTAACCAAGTTTGTTCATTCAGTAAAAATCCCTCCAATCAAAAAGGCGTATGTCAACTTTTAAAGCCCATTTGACATACGCTGAAATTTTGTAAATCCCTTGTAACCAAAGGATTTTCTAATGTTTTTTTGACTGTTTCCTGTCGATTTGTACCCCCCTGTTAGATATAGTGGGAAAATATGAAAAAAAGCCCTTTAAAATGAGGCTTTTGAGGCGTATTTTCTTTTTTTGGTAGCTAATTTGGTAGCCAAAGAGATTTAGTCGATAAAATCACTTGATATGAGATTGAGTTTATCTGTTAATTCGGAATCAGCGTTTGGGTATAAATGACTATAAATGCTAAGTGTAGTTTTGACATCAGAATGACCTAATCGTCTTTGAATATATAGAGCATTTACATTATATTCATTAATAAGTAATGACGCATGGGAGTGTCTTAAACCTTTTGGTTGAATGTATTTAACTCCTGCTCGTTTAGAATATTTTAGAATCTGGTCTCTAATACTACGTTTACGATATGGATTTCCATCAAGTGATAGAATGAATGGTATCTTGTCAACTTTTGCTTGTCGTTCTTTCCATTCTTTAAGTACGTTTAGAGTATTATCATCAAGGCCAATGGTTCGTCTGGAACTTTCAGTTTTTAGTTTGTTACGCCGAACCCAATTTTCACGGTTTATATACTGTAAGTTGTGATTGATTGCTAGAGTTTTCTTTTCAAAATCTACATCTTCCCAATAAAGAGCAGTCGCCTCATTTACACGCATTCCTGTAAAATAATAAAGCCAAAAAAGCGTATAAACAAAGTGCTCAAAATAACTCTTTTTATCAAGTGATTGTATTACTTTTTGGAACTCGTCTTTTGTCCAAAAATCTATATGTTTTTTTATGATTGGAATTGGACTAATATTACTTGTGGGAATTTCATGAAAAATCAACCCATATTTTTTTGCAGTTTTCAAAACTTGATTAAGCAAAGTCATCTTGTTTCTTGCATATGAATTTGAATATCTCTCTAATAAACCGTTTCTATAATTAATCACATCATAAGTAGTAATTTCTCTAGGTTTTTTCTTACCAAAGTATTGAATAAATTCATCGAATATAACTTGACGTCTGTGTTCGAGATCCGGACTTGTTGTAGCGTAATAATTTGGCATAAAAACTTCTTCCATAAACTGCTTAAAAGTCCATTGAGTATGCTTAATTCCTCCTTTTTGTTGTATCTTATTCAAGGCTCTTGTACGTGCTTCAAAGGCTTCTTTTGCGCTTTGAAAACCACGTCTACGTTCTTGATAAGGTTTACCAGTAGCTAGGTCAACTCCAGCTTTAAAATAATAAGTATATTTGCCAGTCTTATCATCTTTCGTAACACCGGTATATCTAGTTTTTGACATGTAGTTCCTCCAATCCAAGTATCTCTGCTACAACTGATACTGGAACAGTTCCAAGTCCTTTATTGTTATAGAAATCGAAACCACGCTCGACCATAATATGTTTTGCTTGCCGTAAAATATTATAAGCAGTCCATTTTGAAAAACCTAAGTCCATAATTTCTTGTACTGTCATAGTTAATTTATCGTTCATAAATCAATTTCTCCTTTACTAGTAAGTTCTAGGAATTCTCCTATTAATTGTTTGAGTTCATTATTTAATCGTGGGGTTTGTTCTTTAAGTGCATCTTGTAGCTCTAAAGAAAATGAACTACTATCAAATGCTTTTAAATGTTTTCTAAGCCTAGTCTTTTTAACTCTAATAGTGTTAGGTTTCAGATAGGGGAATAATTCGGGTAAGAGTGCAGGTTCATGGAGAAAGATATAAGCAAATGCTTTGCTATCGTCTGGAACACTTGAAAGACTAAAAAAGCTAAAATTCTCCAATCGTTTAGAAATTTCTGAAATGGTTTCCTCGTTTATAGCCTTTGTTCGTAGTTGGAACTCTAACCGCCACCAAAAGGGTTTGTTTTCTATATCTAATTTATCAGCTCTTTTGTGACTTAGTACCTCTATATTCTTATCGTACAAACGTACTTGAACGTTGCTACCACTTGCACCCCAGTATTTACTTTCTATATTGCCCCCTCTACCGTAGAATATTTTATGACTAACCCCTCCTTTGATATGTTGTAAAAAAACTATTTCTGGCCTATTAAAGATATCAAAAGCAAGATCTAATCGTGACAGTCTAATTTCTAATCGATTTAATCGAGCGTAATTCATAATCTGCCTCCACACTTGTAACCCCTCAAATTCTTTTAGTGAGTTAGGATTGAAGTCTAGGCGTATGACTTGATAACCACCATAATCCGATAGTTGAAAGAAAATTAGATTTATACTATCTTCGTCTATCGTTTTATAAAGAGTAAAATAGTCTTCTCTTAGATTTTCTTGAATACTAAATTCTTGAATTATATTATCGAGTGATTTTCGTAATTCACGAAATATTCGTCTAAGTGATTGGTTCTCGCTATCAAAGATTACTGTTAATCTGTCAATGCTGATATAAATAGATTTTTCTAGTTTTGATAAATCTACTTGACTTTGATATTCTCGTAGAGATTGAATGGTATTTTTCAACTGTAACGCCTCCTCTCTATACTTAAAATCTGCGTAATTCGTTGCTACTATTGATTTTTGCTGATGACTCGTTACTTAGGGCGTTGCCTTAAGTGTATCTGATTGCTGGCTGTTAGAAACGCCAGCTTTTATGTTAGAGATTGGGAGAACTTCGAGCTTCGGGCGCTCTGCCTTCGGCCCGCGCCCTTGCACTTGTCTCCCAATCTCTAATTTATTAGTTTTTAAACTACCCAAAATACTTGTCTAGAAAACTCGAGAGCAGTTCAAGTGCTCGAAGTTCAATTTCTTCGTCTCGAATATCGTTAAATACATCATCATTTACTTGAATATATTCTTCTAAACTAGGCGAATAAAAAGAATGAGTATTGTTAATTTTGTTGTTTTGAAATGCCAATTGTGTTGATGTCATAATATCCTCAATCTAGCCATATCTCGCTTTTTATGGACTTTTTATTACCATTTTGGTATAATTGTATTGATTTTAAACGAAAGCCTCAGAACGCTTTGCAGAGCTTTCTGGGGTGTTTTTGCATATTCATAAGCTAACTAGTATTACCTATTTTGTATGCTTTGTTTTTATATAACCAATTTGGTTATACAAGTATAATACAACCATTTTGGTTATAAGTCAATAGAAAAACGAAAGGAATTTTAAAATGTTAAAAGACAATATAAAAAAAGCCCGACTAGATGCAGGACTTACTCAATTAGAAGTTGCTGAAAAGTTAGGTGTAGCTCAAGCCCAATACGCTAGGTGGGAAAATGGAGGGAGAAATCCGAAAGATGAAACAGTAGAAAAATTAGCTGAAATCTTTGGTACGTCTTTTGAGATTTTAAAAGGACGTGATGACGGACTAGAAGAAATTGTTAGTTTATTGAGAGAGTATGAATTGACAGAAGCAGATAAAAACCAAATTATTAGTCTTTTACAGAACTTCTTAATAAATAAGGCTAAATAATTATTGACGGTATCGAAAAGATATATGTGACATTCTTGTTAGTATTTTGTCGTCAGATGATGTCATTGTTAAGGTGGAAGGGGAACATTCTTGTATGAGAGCACTAGGAATAAAAGTTGGTAATTCTTCAACCACAACATATTATTTAAGTGGAAAATTTAAAAACTCATCAAAATATCGAGACGAGTTTTTTAGGTTGTGTGAATAGAAAATATTAGAGGGAATTGTATGAAAAATAAAATATGGCAAAGATTTAAGATAAACTTATTGTTTTATGCTATTTTAGGGATAATTATTGCTTTACTTAAATCTATCAATACTTTTTACTTTCAAGAATTATTAGATTCTTATAATTCAAAATTCAATCCATTGATTCTTTTGATGTATGGTATAACGATTGTTCTTGTTCCTATTCTTTCTTATATAGACCAAAATCCAAGAACAAAGTTATATCATGGTATTTATTTCTTCCTGAAAAAACAAGCTCTTGAAAAAATTAGTAGAATTTCTTATATCAATTATACTCAACTTAATTCAGGAAAACTACTTCAAAAAGTAGAAGCTGGCTCCTCAGCAGGAAGAAATGTTTATTTAAATTTTTATACTAGACTTATCAGAGAATTATTGCCAGAGACACTATTCAACCTATTTTTTATTGCTTTAATTGATATTAAATTGCTTATACCAATTACCATTGGATATATTGTGGTCTTTATACTGACAAAGTACTTGTTGAAAGTTTTACAATCTTTGAAGGAGACATCATTAGTTTCAGAAGAGAAAATGAATCATACGTTAATTCGTGGGATAACTGAAATGGTTACCTTTAGAATAAATAAACTTTATAAGCGGGAAATAGCCAACTATGAAGCCATGTCTAATGAAACCGTCTCAGGTTTAACACATATGACCATGATCCATGAAATGTTCTTTGGAGTGTTTGCTCTCTTAGTGGCTATTATTAAGATTGTAACAGTCGGACTATTCTTTTCAGGATATATTACGGTTAGTATTGGTAGTTTGGTAGCTCTTCTTATTTATATTGACCGTATTTATAATCCAATAGCTATCTTTAATGTTATTTTTGTTCAATATAACTTAGATATTATTTCGTTCAATCGACTAAAAGAATTTTTTGAAATGGATGACGATAGGCATCTAAATTCGGGAGTAAGTGTCAAAAGAGTTTCACGGGTTGATTTTTCAGGTGTCAGTGTTCATATTGACAATAAAGATATCTTATCAGGGCTTAATTATTCTTTCAAAGACCGTAATATTTATGGACTTGTTGGTAAAAGTGGCTCTGGAAAATCAACTTTGATTAAGACTTTTTTAGGATTGCTAAAGCAATCTGAAGGAAAAATTTATATAGATGAAAGAGATTTTTCAGAAATAAATTTAAATGATTTTTATGAACAAGTTTTTTATCTTTCACAAGAAAGTCCAATTTTCTCAGGAACGTTGAGAGAAAATATTATTTTTGATAAACAGATTGATGATGAGCGTATCATAGAGGCATTGAGGCGGTGTCAATTATCGGAATTCTTTGAAAAACTTCCAGAAGGCTTGGATACAACCATAAGTAATACGACTGTTTCAGGCGGAGAGAAGCAAAGAATTGCTTTTGCAAGAATATTTTTCTCAGAAGCAAATATAATTATATTGGATGAGGCAACATCCGCTTTAGACGAAGTAACAGAGGGACTCATACTAAAAGAACTTCTTACTGTTTTGAAAAACAAAATGACAATTATGATTACACATCGACCAAGTAATTTAGCAATTGTAGATACAATCATTGATTTAGATAAGCTTAAGGAGGCAAATCATAAATCTATCAATCATTGTACCAAATCATAATGATTTACGTATGTTAGATATGATAAGTAGTATCGATTATTTTTCAGATAATTCTCGAATAGTTGAAATTATTATATTAAAAATTACAAATCTATTGGTAGCTTTTTGGTAGCTAAACAGACAAATTTTATAATGTTTATCAAAGAGAACATAAAAAGAATGTTGATTTATCAGCATTCTTTTTTATTTCAAATGTATTCTCGGAATTAGAAACGGGGGGTTAAGTGCTGGCGTGGCTATTGCCACACCAGCCAGCAAGATCAGTCCACACCTGCGACTTCCGCTTCGCACGTCGCCTGCGTGGACTGTCTGCTGTTGGATAACTTTTTAATTTCCTCCAAGAAATCATATCCTTTTGGTACAAGGGGAGTATAAAACTCTGATATGACACTTGTTCCTACATCAACATAGCCACGACCTTTGATTCGCTTTAAGAAGAAATCCTTTTGTACGTCACTGCCAAACATCATGCCATAGCCCATTTCAGACATACGACCTAAAGCCACTCTGAAATTAAACTGATCACGGATTCCGTCGCCTAAATATTTTGCGTCTGGACGTTGACAAGCCAGTATTAGAAAGAAGCCAGCTTGACGACCTAACATGACAATCTGTTTCAGCTTATTCATAACTGCGGTGTTTTCTTTTGTTCCCAGCATTTCCATGAAAGCGACGTATTCATCAAAGATTAAGAAGTGTGCCGGGAGACCTAAGTAAGCATAATTTTTGCCAGTCTTATAGTTCTTCATCTGCTTCATTTCCTCACTACGTTTCATCATTTCTTCATAGAATGTTTCAATGCAAGAAAGCAAGTCTTCTTTTCTATAGTAGACATTTGCCATCACAGAACCTAAGTCCGCAAGGTCAGCATTTTTCGGGTCAAGAATATACAGTTTTGAATCTGTATGAAGCAAGGCTTCAATCAGTGTCAGTATAAAGTAAGTTTTACCGCCACCTGTACCACCAGCAATCAACATATGAGGGAGCTTATCATATTCCCACCATACGTTTTTCATTAAGCGAAGTTTACCATCTTTAGCTTCTACTTCATCAATAGAAATACGACTGGCTATGGTGTCATAGAGCAAAGTATATTCCACATAGGAATCCTTTAACTCTTTATCCGTCAGCTCACAGTACAAGCCACTCTCTAATTTCTTTTCCAAGTGTAAGAGTTGGTCTTGATATTTTCCCAGCGTGATTTCCACCCGTATCTGTATCAAGCCATTTTTAAGTCGATAATACATTTTAGGGAAGTAGGTTATCTTTTCCTTTGTACGACCAGCACTATCTTTAAAGAAACCCTCTGTTTTGACCTGTTCAGATTCATACCACTTGTTTTCAAGTATCATCTTTGCCAGTTTTTGACGGTGGTAAAGTTGTTTAACCGTATCATAGCGAACCCGTTTGAATACAAACGCTACCAGCAAGCAGATAAGAATTGCGACACTGAAACTGATAATTAAATAGGGAATGTCAATCTTATCTGCTTGTGATAGGTTAAAATCCTGCCAGTTGATCTGCTGGATTGTCTTCACATGAAACAGTCCGACAACCAGCAGGAAAACAGGCAGGAGTGACGCTATCGTAAAATGAAAGACTAAATCTTTACCAGATGGGCGAATCCTTTTACCACGCTGTTTCATGCGAAAAAGTCTCCTTTCTACCTAGCGACTATTTGTCTTGTGTCGGTTCTTTCTTTGCTTGTGGTTGAGCTTTGAATGAACTAGAATCCTTTGTCAGCACAATATCGTCTGCCTTGATATACCAGTCAACATCTGCTCCTTGATAGGTGGCAGTAGCAACGGTGTCCGCAATGGGATTGATAAGTTCCACCCGTGCGTTATAATCAAACTCTTTCAAAGGCACGCTGGCAGGAATACTTACTTGAATCATGCGTCCTTGTCCTTTGGATTTTAAGTCATAGGTACGTTCCTTGATTTCATCTGAAACCGACCCGTCTTCATTTTGGATTCTCACTTCACGACGTAGAGCAGAGAATTTCAATTCTCCAAAAGTCGTGTCTTTATCTAATACAATGCCATTTGCTAATCTCATCATTTTTCCTCTCTTTCTTTATTCTTTTATCATGTCGTCAGCATGTAAAAGGTAATTTGTAAAACCACGAGTGCCGATTTTGTAGCCCTCTGCGGTAATACGTGGATTGACTAACTTCACACGTTCCTCAAAGCCGAAATGTTTTTCGCCAGCTTCAGCAGGAAGCACCACCACAATATCATCTGCTCTTTGAACATCAGAATAGAGATTATAGCTTCTTGATAAGACAGTTAGCCGTCCGTTGATTCTTCGCTGAACGACTTTATCCTCGCCAGCAAATTCTAAATTGCCGAATGTTTTTTCCATGTTGGGAATCACAAATTTAAGTTCCATATTTTTACCTATCCTTTCTTTTTTATTGGCTGAATGAATGTTTGATGGTCTTAAAGAGTGGGGAACGACCTTTTGATTCTTGATTTTTTGTTTTCATAAGTTCACTTCCTTTCAAAATCGGGTAAAAAAATAGACACCTCATTTTTTGAAGTGTCTACCTATTAAATATTCAAATTTTATTGGAAGTATCTTTATATCTTCACTTTTCAAGGATAAATCGTCGTATCAAAGCTCATTCATAAGTAGTAAATTAGTAGTAAATTGAGTGGTTTTGACCTTGATAAAGTGTGATAAGTCCAGTTTTTATGCGGATAACTAGATTTTTATGCTATTTTTATCTTTAAAAATTATGGTAAAATAAGTTAATCCTATAGAAAGACAAACGAGTAGTATGAAAGACTTATTGAAATACTTCAGGAATTATAAAAAAGAAACCATACTGGGACCGTTTTTCAAGTTGTTGGAAGCAATCTTTGAATTACTGGTTCCACTTTTAATTGCTCATCTTGTCGATCAGCTGATTCCTCGTCAAGACCAAGCTGGAATGCTTGGGGTGGTTGGTCTCTTATTTGTTTTTGCTGCTTTTGGCGTTCTTGTAGCGATAACAGCCCAATATTATTCATCGAAGGCAGCCGTTGGCTATACTAAGGAATTGACCAATGATTTGTATGAGAAAATTCTTAGCTTGTCTAAGGAACAGAGGGATCGTTTAACCACCTCAAGCCTCGTGACGCGACTAACCAGTGATACCTATCAAATTCAAACAGGGATTAATCTATTTTTACGTCTATTTCTCCGAGCGCCGATTGTCGTTTTTGGCTCTATTTTTATGGCTTTTACCATTAGTCCACAACTGACCTTGTGGTTTATTGGAATGGTTGCCCTATTGACCCTGATCATTGTCGTTATGTCGCGTGTGGTTAATCCTCTTTATGGACGCATCAGGAAGATAACGGATCGAATGGTTACAATCACGCGTCAGCAGTTACAAGGGATGAGGGTTATCCGCGCTTTTGGACAGGCAGCTCATGAAGAAGCAGAGTTTAATGAGGTCAACCAAGACTATACCAACTGGCAATTAATAGTATCCAAGTGGTCTAGTTTGATTAGTCCTCTAACCTTCTTAGTCGTGAATGGAACCTTGATTTGTATTCTTTGGCAGGGACAAGCCTCCATTCAAATGGGAACGCTTAGCCAAGGAATGTTGGTCGCCTTGGTCAATTACTTGCTTCAAATCTTAACAGAATTATTGAAGTTAGCCATGTTGGTGACCTCACTCAACCAAAGCTATATTGCTGCTGGGCGGATTGTCCAAGTCTTTGATGAGAAAAGTGAAGATCTGGATCAAGAGTTGGATGAGGTAGCTGCTTCAAATCCTCAACTGGCTCTCGAGATCCAAGATTTAATCTTTACCTATCCTTTAGCGGCAAAACCGTCCTTAGAAGGTATTCATTTATCATTAAACAAGGGACAAACTTTGGGGATCATTGGAGGGACAGGGTTTGGGAAATCTACCCTGGTTCAATTGCTAGGACATTTTTATGACCTGAGTCAAGGAAGTCTAACCATTTTTAAAGATGGACAGAGCCCGAAGACTCTTGGTCAGTGGCGTGACTGGGTGGCAGTGGTTCCTCAAAATGCAGAGCTTTTTAAAGGTAGCATTCGTTCGAACCTAACACTGGGATTAACTAAAGAACCAAGTGAGGAGCAGTTGTGGTGGGCCTTGGAAGTTGCGCAAGCAGCTGATTTTGTCCGTGA
Organism: Streptococcus sp. AM28-20; assembly: GCF_003603595.1. Classification (NCBI taxonomy): domain Bacteria; kingdom Bacillati; phylum Bacillota; class Bacilli; order Lactobacillales; family Streptococcaceae; genus Streptococcus; species Streptococcus sp. AM28-20. Next base: position 603,423 of record NZ_QTNK01000001.1, on the reverse strand, counting down.
GAAAGAAGGAGGACTAGAGGCTCCCGTAGAAGCTTTTGGAAGGAATTTTTCCGGTGGTCAACGGCAACGTCTGACCATTGCTCGTGCTGTCCTTCGTCAAGCTCCATTTTTAGTGTTAGATGATTCCACTTCAGCTTTGGACTATTTGACAGAAGCACGACTTTTACAGGCTCTAAAAGAGGAGTTGTCGAAGACAAGTCTCATCCTCATCTCGCAGCGGACCAATAGTCTCCGTAGTGCTGAGCAAATTCTCGTCTTAGACAAAGGTAAACAGGTCGGCTTAGGCAGTCATGAAGACCTGGTGTCAACGAATCCTTTATACCAAGAGATTCATTTCTCCCAACAGAAGAGAGAGGAGGGGACAGAATGAAACAGAAAACTTATTTACGGCGCTTACTTGCGGATATAGCCAGACAGCCCATTTGGCTTATCTTGGCCAGTCTAGGAACCATTTTACAAGTCTTGTTAACCGTCTATATCCCCATTCTGATTGGTCGAGCAGTGGACATAGTGGTGCTCCCTGATGCTAGTCATCTCTTGTTGCCGCTTATCCTTCAAATGGGTCTAGTGATCCTCTTTGCAAGTCTCATTCAATGGTTGAATCCCTTGGTTTACAATCAGCTGATCTATCGCTATAGTAAGTCCTTGAGGGAGAAAGTGATCCGGAAAGTTCATGTCCTTCCTCTATCTTACCTGGACCGTCAAGGAACTGGAGATTTGCTCAGTCGTTTGACCACTGATGTTGAACAATTCAATAATGGTTTATTGATGGTCTTTAATCAGTTCTTTGTTGGTCTTTTAACCATCCTAGTGACCATCGCTAGTATGGCCCGATTGGATTTGATGATGATGGGTATGGTCTTGATTTTGACCCCCTTATCTCTATTTATCGCTCGTTTTATTGCCAAGCGGTCCTACCATCTCTTTCGGATGCAGACCCAGGCGCGTGGTGCTCAGACCCAGATGATTGAAGAATCTCTCAGTCAAGAAAGCTTGCTTCAAGCCTTCAATGCCCAAAACCAGTTTAAAGACAAGTTTATTGAAATCAATGGCGACTATGCTGGTTATTCTCAAGAGGCGATTTTTTATTCCTCTACCGTTAATCCTGCGACACGCTTTGTTAATGCCCTGATCTATGCCCTTGTGACGGGATTTGGTGCCTTCCGTATCCTATCGGGTACTGGCTTCACTGTTGGCCAGTTGGTGACCTTCCTCAACTATGTCAATCAGTACACCAAACCCTTTAATGACATCTCCTCTGTCCTTGCTGAATTGCAAAGTGCCCTAGCTTGTGCGGAACGTCTCTATAGTGTCTTGGACCAAGAGGAAGTGAAAGAAAGTGGAAAAAGAGACTTGCAAGAAGAGGCTGTCCAAGGAGCTGTCCAATTTGATCATGTCAGCTTTGGGTATCGACCTGATCAGTCCCTCATAAAGGATCTCTCCATTTCCATCCCACCGGCTAGTAAGGTAGCCATTGTCGGGCCAACAGGTGCTGGGAAATCAACCATGATTAATCTTCTCATGCGATTTTATGATGTGGATCAGGGTCGCTTGCTCTTAGACCAAGAAACCGTGGATACCTATAGCCTAGCAAGTTACCGCAAGCAGTTTGGAATGGTCCTACAAGAGACTTGGCTCAAAGTGGGAACGGTTCATGAGAATATCGCATTTGGTCGACCAGACGCTAGTCGGGAAGACGTGATTCAAGCAGCTAAGGCTGCCAATGCTGACTTCTTTATTCAACAGCTTCCAGATGGCTATGATACCTATCTAGCAGATGCAGGGGATTCCTTATCTCAAGGACAAAGACAACTTCTAACCATTGCTCGGGTCTTTCTTGCGGTGCCTAAGATTCTGATATTAGATGAGGCAACGTCTTCCATTGATACGCGGACAGAGTTGCTCATTCAGGATGCCTTTAATAAGTTAATGGTAGGGCGGACCAGCTTTGTGATCGCCCATCGCCTGTCTACCATTGAAAATGCAGATCTCATCCTAGTCATGGTCGCTGGAAATATCGTTGAACATGGAAATCATAAGGAGTTGATGGCGCTAAAAGGTGTCTATTACCAGATGCAAACTGCTCAACTTTCGAATCAGTAAGACAGAAAAGAGAGTGGGACAGAAATCGGTCATTCGTTAGAATTCGATTTCGTCGTCCCACCTCCGCACAGCTTCAACAGTCTGGGAGACTGTTGAAGGTTGCAGATAAAGGAAACTTTGTTTCCCTCATTAGGTCATATTTGGAGCTTAAAAAGCGAACAAAGAGCCCAGTCAACCACTGCGTCTTGCTCGACAATCCAAAGACAATTGAGAGGCTAGGACTTTTGTCCCAGCCTCTTTTGTTTATTCATGATGATCTTTTAAAAGATAGAGAAGAGAGAAGGCGAGGAGTGCCATGGCCATTCCTAAAACAGTAAAGATAAAAGCATTGCTGTCGGAGATGAGACCGATGGTATTGAGGGCGAAAGGTGTAATAGCCGCTCCAAAGCTACAGCCCAAGACGGCTACAGAGGTCACCTGGTTTAATCGTCTGGCAGGAATCTTGGCTGACAAGATTTGGAAAACCATGGTGAGAGCAGTGCTGTATGTATAGCCAGAGAAGAGGGCGGAAATAGCTAGGAGAGGAATGCTTGGAGAAAGGGCTACAGCCATCAGTGAGAATCCGTAAGCAATCCCAGCATAAGTAATCAATTTGCTCTTAAACAAATGAACGAGCCCAGAGAAGGTGAGACCAGCTAGAATTCCAATCAATTGCATAGCACTTAGAATAAAGCTGGCTGAGTTGTGCTGATCCTTGAAAGTGTAAGCGACAATGCTTGGGATACGAAGAGTTATTCCAACATTACATAAGACAATCACGGCAGCCACAATAGCCAAGATAATGGTTAATTTCCATTCTTCTTTTTGGAGTGGTTCTTTATGTTTGGCTTGTGTATGCTGGCTTTCTTCTTGCTGGTGGTAAGGGACAAAGGCCATGAAGAGAAACAGAACGATTAATCCAGCCCCGTAGGCTAAAAAGCTAGAAGTCCAGCCGAATTGGAGAAGGAAACCGACCAATAAAGTGACCAGGGCTGTCCCTACGACTTCAGCAGAACCACGAAATCCGAGAGTTTGGATCCGTTCACGTCCCTGGTAGCGTTCGCTGATAATAGAAATGGCTTTAGCGTTGATCAAACCGACCCCCATCCCAAAAATGAAACGAGAAATGAAAAGAACAGGATAGGCTTGGTTAAAGAAAGGGACCATACCAAATAGTGAGAGTATGAAGAGTCCTGTAATAATCATCTTCCTCTCATCCAAGTAGCGTTCGATAATGGTATTTAAGAAGAGGGTGACCATAATCCCTGCGGATGGAAGAGATACCAAGAGTTCGATTTGACTTTTGGGGAGATCCTTATAGTATTCGAACATATAAGGAAGAGCACTAGAAATCGAAAAAGACGTCGTTAATACAAGAGATAAAGAAAGGATACTAACCTTTTCTAATAATTTTTTCATAATCATCCTTCAGTCACATATTTGGTCAAAAGACACTCTACTATGGTATAGTTTTTTGCTTCATTTAGCAAGTTATTTAAATGAAATTTCTTAATATTTTTTATATTTTAAAGAAGAAAAAGAGAGTGGGACAGAAATCGGTAATTCGTTAGAATTCGATTTCGTTGTCCCACCTCCGCACAGTTGAGTAGGGCTGTAGAAGCTGATGAAATCAGCGTAGTAGAGCCCACTCAACCACTGCGTCTTGCTCGACAATCCAAAGAAAATTGAGAGGCTAGGACAAAAGTCCTAGCCTCTCAATTTCTATTAAACGTTTAACACTTTATCCAAGAATTCTTTCAATCGTGGGTGTTGTGGATTATCGAAGATTTGGTCTGGTTTCCCGTCTTCGAGGAATTCCCCATCAGCTGTGAAGATGACACGATTGGCCACTTGGCGAGCAAACCCCATCTCGTGGGTGACGATAATCATGGTCATCCCTTGTTTAGCCAAGTCCTTCATAACGTTGAGTACATCTCCGACCATCTCGGGGTCAAGGGAAGAAGTTGGTTCGTCAAAGAGCATGACATCTGGCTTCATTGCCAAACCACGCGCAATGGCTACCCGCTGTTTCTGTCCACCGGAGAGGCTGTCAGGGGAAACATCGGCTTTGTCCGCAAGTCCAACCTTTTCTAAGAGTTCCATTGCTAGTTCTCTAGCTTCTTCACGACTCATGCGTTTGTGCTCCAAGGGAGCAAACATGATATTTTCGATAACGCTCATATGGGGAAAGAGGTTGAAGTGCTGGAAGACCATTCCGACATTTTCACGGACGATATCAATGTTTGTTTTTGGATCAGTGAGGTCATAACCATTCACAGTAATTTGTCCCTTGGTTACTTCTTCAAGAAGATTGAGACTGCGTAGAAAGGTTGATTTACCAGAGCCAGATGGTCCGATGATACAAACCACATCTCCTTCGTAGAATTTTGTTGAGATGCCTTTTAGGACCTCATTTTCACCGTAATATTTATGGAGGTCATGGACATCAATTTTTAATTTAGCCATTAGTTAGCCCTCTTTTCTAATTGTTTTGCAAAGCGTGTCAATAAGGTAATGATAACGAGGTAGAAGACTGCAAGGATAGCGTACATCTTGAAACTTTGATAGTTTCGAGCGATGATAATCTTACCAGTCTGGAAGAGCTCGACCAAACCGATAGCTGACACGATCGTCGTATCTTTCAGTGCAATGACAAATTGGTTGACGAAGTTTGGAAGCATCAGTTTAGTTGCTTGAGGCAAGATAATCTTGCGCATGGTCTTGCTATAAGAAATCCCGAGGCTTCGACTAGCTTCCATCTGTCCAGCTGGTACGGCTTGAATCCCACCACGAACAATCTCGGCAATATAAGCAGCAGCATTGAGTGAGAGAGCAATGGTCCCTGCAAGGAAGTCATTGATTGGGGATTGGTGGCCCGTCATGGACTCGATTAAATTAGGAATTCCCCAGAAGATGAAGGCAGCAAGAATCATCAGTGGGATACCACGGATGACATCGACGAAAATCTCAGCAGTCCAACGAAGCCATTTATAGGGACTAACACTAAACATTCCAAAGATAATCCCAATCACCATCGCGATCGCGAAGGATAGAAGTGCTAGTGCAATAGTGACACCAAGTCCACTTAACAATTGTTTGTAGTTGTTTTGGAGCAAGCCCCAGATAGTCGTTTCATCTACTGAAGTAGAGTCTGTAGTTTCTTCACTATCACTTGAAAGGTACTTATCCAATATTTTTTGGTACTGGCCACTTTCTTTTAAGTTAGCCAAGCCGTTGTTAAACATTTCAATCAATTCAGGGTTGGAATCTTTTTGAACAGCAAAGGCAATTTGCCCACTTGGAGTTCCTTCGATAGGAGTTTTGAATTTACGTCCTTGTTTAATGGCGTATTTGATCACAGGTTCGTCATCCATGATGGCAGCTACAGAACCTGAGTTCAAGCTGTCGTACATAGAAGCACCATCTGAGAAGGTTTTGATCTTATAGCCATACTTACTCTTGTTTTCTTCGAGGAAGGTTTGTGAAGCCGTACCATTTTTGACACCTACTGTTTTTCCTTTTAGGTCTTCGTAGGAAGAAATGGTACTACTTTCTTGAACAGCTAGAATCGAATTTGTTGTATAGTATGGATCTGAGAAGTCAAATGTCGCCTTTCGTGCATCTGTAACAGTCACCCCTGCAATCATTCCATCGGCATTACCATTCTGAACATCACTAACGGCAGCATCAAAACCAGGGTTACTAATTTCTAGGGTAAAGCCTTGATCTTTAGCGATGGCCTTAATCAATTCCATATCAATCCCAGTGTATTTACTTTGATCATTTTGGAAGACGAAGGGAGCAAAAGAGGAATCACTAGAAATCTTGTAGTTTTTCTTCTTAGGAGTTGCCTTTTGTCCTGCTTCAGTGGTCGTTTCTGGAACAGCAGAAGTACTTGCGGTGGTGGTTGCTGAGGATGATTGGCTGCTACCAGTCCATTTTTCAATAATCTGATCCAGCGTACCATCTTTCTTCATTTGAGCAAGAGCTGTATTGAATTGCTTAATGAGATTTTCATGGGAACCATCTTTCTTGACCCCAAAGGCAAAGCTTCCGACAGCTTCTCCTTCCATATTAATAGAAAGGTCTTGTCCTTGCTTAATCGCGTATTTGATAACGGGTTGGTCATCCATCACAGCATCTACAGCACCTGTAGATAAACTGTTGTACATGAGATCTCCTGTATCAAAAGTTTTTATCTGATAACCGTACTTGTCCTTGTTCTTCTGAAGGAAGCGTTGAGCGGCTGTCCCGTTTTTGACTCCAACCGTTTTTCCTTTGAGCTGGTCATAGGAAGTGATCTTGTTAGCTTTCTTAGTTGCGATCACGACTTTTGTATCATAGTAGGTATCAGACATCGCAAAGACTTGTTCGCGTTCTTTGGTCTTGGTCATCCCTGCCATAATGGCATCGGCTTGACCAGACTGGACCATATTGATTGCTACTTTAAAGCCAGGGAAAGACTTTTCTAAGGTCCAACCGTTGATTTCAGCGACCTTATCCAAGATTTCAACATCAATTCCTTTGTATACTTGGTCTGAGTCTTTGAATTCGAAGGGCGCATATGCCGTATCAAAAACGACTTTAACAGTTTCAGCCTGTGCTTGACTTGCAAAGGCGAATAGTGGAAATAAGAAAAGCAAACATGCTAATAGTTTTTTCTTCATTTCGTTCTCCTTTATATCTAATCCATTGTCTAATAAAGAGCAATGGAAGGAATACCCTATGAGGGTTTAAAAAATAAAGAATTCATACTGAAAACAAGTATGAATTTCATCATTTATTTTTTACAGGAATCATTATATCATAAATCAACCTTAAAAACAAAAATTTTCACTAGTTCATGTTAGGTTATCTGACATGAACGGATGTTGCAGGTCTAGATTTTCTTTGTTACAATGGACCTATTAGATAATTGGAGGTTACTGATGAAGAAAGGATTGATTATTCAAGATATAAAAACTAACACCTCATGGCCAGTACTCATTTCTACACTATTCTATGTCTTTTTAACCTTCCTCTTTGTTGAAGGTGGGCTTTGGATTGGGAGTGAGTTTGTGGGACCATTTTCTCTAGTCATAGAGTTTTTAACAGAGCTCTTTTCACCAGGTAATGGAGGAGCAAGTGTTCAAGAGTTCTTCTACCATTATATCCTCTATTATCAGCTCTTCAGTTTCGTATTTATTCTGTTACTCTTTATTTTTTGGGTGAAGTTCATTGAGAAGAATCCCTTATCGACTTTAGGTTTTGTAAAAAAGAACTGGCTTAAATATCTTGGCTGGGGGATCTTGCTTTCCCTTCTTCAAATGGGGGTGATTGCCCTTGTCTACCAAGTAAGTGGAATCGGGTCTTTTGAGCTAAATGAATTAAGTTTAGAACCCATCCTCTTTATTCTAGGGTTATTTCCATTTTGGCTCCTTCAAGGAGGAACGGAAGAAGTAGCGACCCGGGGTTGGCTCCTAACTCGGATTGCAGCAAGAGCGAATCTTCCCTTAGCGATCGCGATTTCTAGTAGCCTCTTTGGCTTTCTCCATCTGGGAAATTCAGGAGTGACCTTCTTATCCGTAGTGAATATTGTCCTTGATGGGGTGCTAGCTGCTCTGCTCCTTATCTACACAGATAGTATCTGGCTAGTGGTCGCCCAACACGGGACTTGGAACTATGTACAAGGGAATCTCCTTGGTTTTCAAGTTAGTGGGACGGGAGCAGACGCCTCAATCTTTAGCTTTACCATGGGATCAGGGCCTGACTGGCTGACTGGAGGAGCATTTGGAGCGGAAGGATCGATCATCACCACTTTGGTTCTTCTTTTATCCCTAGTGATTGTTTATCGCTTAGGGGAAAGAAATGAAAGAGTTGTTAAAGAACAAAAGTGAAATGGCTGATAGGACATGATGATGAATACGAAAACAGGCTCAAGAGCCTGTTTTTTATCAATTATAAATAAAGAAAAGCCGAACACATATTGCTGAGTTCGGCTTGTTCTATATAATGGGAATGATTAGCTGGACTTGTGCACCATGATTAATATTTTCTAAATGCATCGTTCCATTATGAAGTTTCATGACGCGTTTCACGAAAGATAAACCAAGTCCATAGTGACTTTCTTGAGAAGGTGTTCTTGCTTGGTCATCTTTATAGAAAAGATTTCCAGCATGTTCTAATATATTTTTTGAAAAACTAGATTGGTTATTCCATATAGTTAGAACTAATTGACTATTTTCTTGTGAAATTGTTAGGTGAATTTGTGCATCATTTTCTTTTTGATGTTGTACAGCATTAGTAATAATATTTGTAATTGCTCGGAAGAATAGATTGGAATGAATTGCAATTTGTGTTGATGGGGTTACTGTATTTGAAAAAACAAAACGTGTATTTCTGGGGAGTAAAGGAGTGATATGTTCCTTCAATTGATGAGTTACTTGTTTAATTGATATATTTTTAAGTTGAATATCATGGTCGTAAAAGGCTTTTGAGTATTGGATGAAGTGGTTAAAATAATCGTTTAATTGAATACTTGCTTGCTCAAGATCTTTTAAACATTCCATTGCTTGAGGTGTTTGCTCGGTGGATTGTAAGAATTCAGCATTTCCTCTGATGACAGTTAGAGGGCTACGAAGATCATGTGCGGCGGTAGATACTTGAAACATGAGTTCTTTTTTTTGATCTTTTTCATTTTGAATTCTATCTTTTATATCAGATTGCATTTTTTCGATCAGATCATTTGTTTCAATAAATTCTTTAATCTGCAAATGGTGATGTTCATTTTTGGTGAAATATAGACCACTATGATAAACCATGTTCATTTCTTTTTGAATCTTGGTTAATAATTGTCTAATATTGATTACAATGATAACAATTAAAATGATGCAAAGATAAATCCAAGAACTGACGCTAAAAAATAAAGCAAAGCGATTGGCATTTTTCTCATTAATTCCAGATACAGAAGATAGAAGAGCTGGAACTATGTAAAAAAGTATAATGCATAGAAGAAATTGCCAAATGATTGTAAGGTAGGTACGCTTAATGAGCTGCTTGATTGTCAATTCTTTTGCCATTTGTATCCTCCTCCCCATACTGTTTTAATAGGATCAATTTGATGAATCTTAAATTTTTGTCTGATTTGATAGATGTATTCAGTAATGGATCGTAGTTGTGCATCAGAGTCTACAGGATAGAGGTAATTGTAAAGTTCTTCTATGCTAAATATTCGGTTCTCACTTTTTGCTAAAAGATAAAGTAAATCAAACTCTCGCTTAGTTAATGAAATTCTCTTTGACTGATAATAAACTTCTTGACTATCTCGATAAAAAGTTATATTTGAATCTATCTCTTCTTTAGAGGCATGATTTGATCTTTCTTCTCTACGAAGATGCATTTGAATTCTTGCAATCAATTCTTTAATGCTGAATGGTTTTGTGATGTAATCATCGGCTCCGGCTTGTATTCCTTTTAGTAAATCTTCTTCAAAATCTTTAGCGGTTAGAAATAGGATTGGAGTAGTAATTTGTGAACGAATGGAACGACAAATTTCTAAACCAGAAATAGGCATCATGACGTCAAGTAAAATTAGATCGAATCCAGTAAAGTCACAGATATTAATCTCCTCTATATTCTTACGAGTTTCCACATCAAAGTTGTTCACTTTTAATGTATTTTCTATTAAGCGTAAGATTTTTTCATCATCGTCAATGGCTAAAATTTTATACTTCATAGTTCCTCCAATTATATGAGCATATTATAGCAAATATGGAATGCAATTTGTTAGAAATGAAAATAATTATTATTCTGAGATTTTCCTGATTTTCTCCTGTTATACTTGCTTCAAGTGAAGGTGGAATTTCACTTGAAGTCAGAAAGGAAAAAGAATGAATGATAACAATTCAAAAGCTACATAAGGAATATAATAATAAAATTGTCCTTCAAAACGTGTCTTTCAAAGCTAAGAAAGGTGAGATTACTGGATTGATTGGACCAAATGGATCTGGAAAATCAACTTTAATTAGAATTTTACTTGGTTTAGAAAATAGTCAAATGGGAATGGCGTTGATCGATGGCAAAAAATACTCTCAATTGGGAGATAATCCTTTTTGTATTGTTGGATCATTTCTCGATAGTTGTCAACCTTACCCAACAAGGACAGGATTCCAGCATCTTCGGTGGATTGGCTTGGCTTGTGGCGTTGACAGTAATAGGTGCAAGGAATGTTTAGAGTTGGTGGGGTTAAGTGAAGCTAAAAATAAAAAAGTAAAAGACTATTCATTAGGAATGAAGCAACGTCTTGGTTTAGCAACAGCCTTATTAGCAAATCCTGACATCTTAATTTTAGATGAACCAATCAATGGACTAGATCCAGAGGGTATACGCTGGGTACGCAATTTTTTACAATCTTTTGTCAATGAAGGTAAGACTGTATTAATGACAAGTCATTATATGAGTGAGTTAGAATTAACTGTAGATCATTTGGTTGGGATTTCTAATGGGAAGATCGTTATTGATGCTCCTACAAAAGACATTTTGAAAGAGTTTGGATCTTTTGAGGAAGCATATTTTAAGGCGCTCGAAGGGAAAGAAGGTGCATAATATGTTGAAGCGTTCCTTTTTTAGTGACCTCTATAAATATTGTAGTTTACCTACTTTTAAATTTACTTTTTTTCTTATTTTGGGAGTCAGCATATTTTTTACAATTCAAAATATCCAGGTGATAAATGCCTTAGTAGAAGGAAATGGCCAAGCAGTTAACCTTGATCCGTCTATGTTATCGTCGAATCCAGTCTATACAGTCAGGGATGCCCTCTTATCCTCACCGTACCAAGCAAGTGTTATTTTTTTACCAATCTTAGTTTCACTTGTCTATTCAACCCATTACCAATTTGGTGATGATAATTTTACTCAGTTATTGATTCCTAACTGGAAAGTTGGTCTTACTGGTTTTATTGTTAGTTCGATTGTCCTATCGTTACTTTCTACTTTAATCTTATCTATAGTAAATGCTGTTCTTTTACTCATTTTTCTAGATTCAACTTTAAAGAACTATTTAGAATTTACAATGTTTTTAGATGTCACGATAAGAGTTATGATATTTGCGATTGTCCTCACTTTATTAGCTATATTTTTAATAAGACTAACAAAAAAATCAATGTCTTCATTAATTGCAATCGTTTTATTATTAGTCATCACTTTGTCAGGTATTTTAAGAGGAATTTCCTCGAAATTAGAGAATCTATTGCCTTTGATTGGAGCAAAATCATTTGCTTTTGGCAGAATTGAAGGGACTCAAACGAGTCAATTGTATGGATTTACTCTTTTAGTGGTTGAAGGGATCTTGTTCTTGGTATTAATAATTGTTGTAGAAAAGATTCGAATGGGGAGGAAGAATGGCAAGTCTATTTAGAAGTCTTATCGTCAAAAAATATAGTTTAAAACCCGTAAAGTACCAGATAGCCATACAGTCTCTTTTAATAGGTTTTGTGTGTCTATTGAGTGTGTTACCAGTTGCAATTAATGGTGCAATTGTAGAATTATCTTTAAAGCAAGCTCTTGTTTTTGCATCAATGCTTTCTGTTGGTATTGGATGTGTTAATGCATTTGTTGAGTTACAATCACACGAAACAAAACTAGTTTATTTGGTAAGCGGAAAAAGGATCTTAAGTTCAATTAGGATCCTGTTCATAGAGTTATTTGATGTATTACTACAATCAACCTTATATTACATTGTACTGCTTATATGGTTTCATTTTTTTAGGAGCGAAAATGGTGTCAGTTTAGAAATTTTCTGTTTCTTTTTGATTGGCTCCATCCAATACTTTTTGATTTCTTACTTTTTAAGTTATTTTTTCAAAAGTCCAATGGGGAGTTTAGCTATCTTGCTGCTATTTCCTATTTTGGTACAACCATTCATAGAAAGAGTGGTGGAACCGTTGACCAGTTACCTATTTTATAATATTGTTGCAGATACAATATTAGGGAGAGCTTCCTATTTGCAACTCTGTACTTACGTTATTGGACTGGTATGTTCACTTGGAGTAACTCTCTACCTCTTGGTAAGGAATCAAGAAGTTAAGTAGAAAAGTGATACCGAAAAAATGTTACTGATGTGTAAGCCTTAATCATTTGTAAGTCATTGATAATGCAGTTTATTACATATTGCATTGTTTTATAATAAAAGACAAGACTTTCGAAGAATTTTCGAGAGTCTTATTTAGTTTTCATACTAATACATGTCCAATTTATCATATTTTAAATTAAGCATGTACTGAATTAATGGATTATGTTGTTACGTCTTGTATCTCTCTGTCATTTCCCATCTCAGAGAATTCTGGTGATTTATGGTAAAATAAAGTCTATATATGTGAGGACAAAGAGATGATTAACCGAATTACAGACAACAAATTTAAACTGGTCTCCAAATATCAACCGTCTGGGGATCAACCGCAAGCCATCGAGCAGTTGGTGGATAATATCGAGGGTGGAGAAAAGGCCCAAATCTTAATGGGGGCGACTGGTACGGGTAAGACCTATACCATGAGCCAGGTCATTGCCCAGGTCAATAAACCGACTCTGGTCATCGCCCACAATAAAACCTTAGCGGGTCAGCTCTTTGGGGAGTTCAAGGAATTTTTCCCTGAAAATGCGGTCGAGTATTTCGTCTCTTACTACGATTACTACCAGCCAGAAGCCTATGTGCCATCGAGCGATACCTACATCGAAAAAGATAGCTCGGTCAATGATGAGATTGACAAGCTTCGTCACTCAGCAACCTCCGCTCTTTTAGAACGTAATGACGTCATTGTCGTCGCGTCTGTTTCCTGTATCTATGGTTTGGGTTCGCCTAAGGAATACGCGGATAGCGTAGTGAGCCTGCGTCCAGGTCTGGAAATCTCTCGTGATAAATTGCTGAACGACTTGGTGGACATTCAGTTCGAACGCAATGATATTGATTTCCAACGGGGGAAATTCCGTGTCCGAGGGGATGTGGTCGAGATTTTCCCAGCTTCTCGTGATGAGCATGCCTTTCGCGTTGAGTTTTTCGGGGATGAGATTGATCGTATCCGTGAAGTTGAAGCTCTAACCGGTCAAGTTCTGGGTGAAGTGGACCACTTGGCGATTTTCCCAGCTACCCACTTCGTGACCAATGACGACCATATGGAAGTAGCCATAGCCAAGATTCAGGCGGAACTAGAAGAGCAGTTGAAGGTCTTTGAAAAAGAAGGCAAGCTCTTGGAAGCCCAACGATTGAAACAACGGACTGAGTATGACATTGAAATGTTGCGAGAGATGGGCTACACCAACGGGGTGGAGAACTATTCTCGTCACATGGACGGACGGAGTGAAGGAGAGCCACCGTACACCCTTCTTGACTTCTTCCCAGAAGATTTTCTCATTATGATTGACGAAAGTCACATGACCATGGGCCAAATCAAGGGCATGTACAATGGAGATCGCTCGCGTAAGGAGATGTTGGTCAACTATGGCTTCCGTTTGCCGTCTGCCTTGGACAACCGGCCTCTTCGTCGTGAGGAGTTTGAAAGCCATGTCCACCAGATCGTTTATGTGTCTGCGACACCAGGTGACTATGAGATGGAACAAACCGATACCATCATCGAGCAGATTATTCGTCCGACTGGTCTACTCGATCCCGAGGTTGAAGTGCGTCCGACTATGGGACAAATGGACGATCTCTTGGGTGAGATCAATGCGCGTGTAGAACGTGGAGAGCGGACCTTTGTCACGACCTTGACCAAAAAGATGGCAGAAGACTTGACCGACTACTTTAAGGAAATGGGTGTCAAGGTCAAATACATGCACTCGGACATTAAAACATTGGAGCGGACGGAGATTATCCGTGATTTGCGTCTGGGTGTTTTTGATGTCTTGGTCGGAATCAATCTCCTTCGTGAAGGGATTGACGTGCCAGAAGTCAGTCTGGTTGCCATTCTCGATGCGGATAAGGAAGGCTTCCTCCGTAATGAACGGGGCCTCATCCAGACCATTGGTCGTGCTGCCCGTAATAGTGAAGGCCATGTCATCATGTATGCGGACACCATGACCCAATCTATGCAAAAAGCCATTGATGAAACGGCTCGTCGTCGTCAGATTCAGATGGCCTATAACGAAGAGCATTGCATTGTGCCACAAACCATTAAGAAGGAAATCCGTGATCTTATTTCTGTTACCAAGGCTGTGGCCAAAGAAGAGGATAAGGAAGTGGACATTACCAGTCTCAACCGCCAAGAGCGCAAAGAACTGGTTAAGAAACTGCAAGGCCAAATGCAAGAAGCCGTCGAAGTGCTTGATTTCGAATTGGCAGCACAAATCCGCGATATGATGTTGGAAGTCAAGGCCTTGGATTAGATAGGATAAAACGAATGACAAATACAGATAATAATGAGTTTCCATGCTGGGGTCAATATCCAAAAAAGAAGCCCATATTTAATTATGTTCACGCAAAGCTAAATGAAAAAATAATTCCTGAGATTTCTAGTGAAGATTTGAGAGCATTATCTGATTTCCCCTTGATTTATATTTATATATCCCCTATTCAAAGTGATGGAAGAAGGTATTACTATATAGGTCAAACAATTAATGTGAGTAGGAGGATTGAAGAGCATCGAGAAAAGTTAAAAGACGCAAGAAACAAAAAGTTCAAATCTTTTAAAGGTGGCAACTATATAGCTTTTTATGGAAGAAATATATCTCAAAACTTAAACTATATTGAAAAAATTTTAATTTTAACTTTTATTGAAGAATTTAATTTTTTAAATTTTGTAAACATGAACAAAGATGATGGTTACGTTAGTAAATTACTTGCAAACAAAGATAAAGGTAATGAATCAGGAAAATATCAATCTTTAAGAGAAGAAATTGAAAAAAATGTAATCAATAATATTCTTAAATTTTTACAGAATAATGATTTAATTGATAATAAGCCAAATTTAAAGAGGGTTACTTCAAGTCTGTTCGCAGAAAGTCCATTCTTTGAGCTAACAAAAAATCAGAATGAAATTTTAATTGATATATTAAATCATGATAATCATGAAAATAATATTCACCTTGTTCATGGTGGTGCTGGAACTGGAAAAACAGTATTATTGTTACACCTTTTAGCAAATTTAAAATTAAATAATAAAAATTTAAAAATTGCAGTTTTTATAAAGAATACACATAGAAAACGATTTAAAAAGATTTTAACAAGTTACGGATTGAAACCGGATGATAATGATATTGACATTGTTACTTTTAATCAATTATCAGAAACTAGTATTGAGTATGATTATATTATTATTGATGAAGCGCAGAGAACAACTAGATTAATTGAAAAAATAGTTTATCCTACAGGGGCAAAAAATGATACAGATATTCTAAAAAAATTAAATGGCATTGATGGAAATGAAAAAGAATTTAATGAAGAAAAAATTAAGACATTAAAATACCCTTCAGTTTTACATTTTATTAAAAAGAGATTTACTAAATCTCATCTAATAATTTCTTATGATGACTCCCAACGCTTAAGGAAAGTTGATGGTATTAATATTAAAGAAATATTTAATGAGAAAGATAATGTATTTGAATATACATTGGAAGCGCAACTAAGAATTTTAAACAGTAAATCTGAAAAATTTGCAAAGGAATTTGTTGCTTTTGTTAAAGAATTATTAGGAATAGAATTTAAAGTATTGGATGATGAATTCATCAATTATTATAAAGAAAGATTAGGAGGAAAAGGATATTTTAGAATCGCAAGAAATATAGAGGAATGGGCAGAATATTTATCAGATAAACAATATAAGTTTCATGAAAAGAAATCACTTCGTTTGGCTGGATACTGTAAACCAGCAAAAAAAGCAAATGAGTATGAATTCATAAAAATTTATTCCAAAGGAGAATCATTAAAATGGACTAGGAAGGGAGATAAGTTTAGAAATTACGCGAATAAATCAACAGAAGTTGGAAATGTTTATGATATTCATGGGTTTGATATAGATTTTGCATCTATTTATATTGGCAAAGATATCTATTTAGATGAGAATGAAAAATGTATAAAAGTGGATAAAGATAATTCTTTTGATAAAGCTGCAAAAAAAGGTGTTGGTCAAATTGATGAATTTGTGAAAAATGCATATTATATCTTATTGACGAGAGCTGTGTACGGTCAAATGGTTTACGTCGAAGATGACAAATTAAGAGAATTTTTAGTAAAAATATTTCCATTTGATTGATTTTTTTAATTTGATGCAAACAGTAAATACTTAATGATTTAAGGAGAACTTATGAAAATTTTAGTCATCCATGGGCACCCTGATAAGGAAAGTTACTGCCAAGCGATTTTTCAAACAATTGTAAGCAATTTGGACACAAGTCGTCATGAGATTAATACTATTAGTCTCAATGAAGAAGATTTTGATCCTGTTTTACGTTATGGTTATCGAAAACGAATGGAGGAAGATCCTTTTATCCTTCGTTCCCAAGAATTGATCCAGTGGGCGGATCACCTGATCTTTGTTTATCCCATCTGGTGGAGTAGTATGCCCAGTCTCCTGAAAGGTTGGATTGATCGGGTCTTTACACCGGGGATTGCCTACTCGGCCAATGATCAGGGCAGCTTTATCTGGAATTACCTCAGAGGCAAACAATTTAAGAAGTTGCTCAAAGGGAAAACAGCCAGTATTTATGCGACTTCCATGGCCCCTACTTGGTGGTACAAGATTTTTTCAGGCCCTCTCAACATTCCTGATAGTTACGGCATTTCTGTCTTGAAAAATGCCGTCCTGAACCATTGTGGGATTAAAACCAAGCGTGTCTGTATTTTGGGAGAAGTCGGCCGGGATGTGAACACAGCAACCATCCGTGAACAGCATCTCCAAAAAGTAGCAGCAGAAGCCAAGAAACTCTGATGAAAAGTCAACTTGTTCTTATAAGTTAGTGTCTTTAGTTGTGTTTTGAATAGGATTTAGTTAAACTATCAATATAATATAATATAAAAAATAGGGATGATCCAATATGTTGCTATTTATCTATATAATCTATGTCATTTCTTCAATTTCAAAAATGAAAAGAGAAGGTCAAAGGGTTTCTATTTTTACTTATTTGATTGTTTACGGCCTATTGATTCTCTCTTTGTTTATGTTCTATTTCAGATTTTTGGCATTTTTATTTAGCCCTTTGCCATTTTTCGGCTTTCTAGCGACTCTGGCTATTGGCGGTATGATGCTATCGCTTAAAATAGTTATTGCTCTTGCTTTGCTTTTGTTATCTTTTAGCCTTTACTTAGATAGCAAAAAAAGTGATCCGGATGCGCCTCTCGTTGATCATTGGATACGATTGGGTGTTCATATTTTATTGATCATTATTTAAGACAAGTACAATTTTCGTTTTCAATTACAAGGTGATGGTCATGGTTCGGTAACGATTGATTTGGAATATTGTATAAAAGAGAAAACAATTGTCTTTCAGAGAGGCTCCCTTTTAGATGCCTTCGATGAATACCATGAGCTGGTAAATCCCTTTGTTATGAAGAAAGAAATACAGAAAAAAGTGTATATTGATTAATTGTCAACATATTAGAAAGGAAATTTATGTCACGTATAACGCCTACTATACTGTGCAATCTTTGTATGGTTGAGGATCTTGAAAATGGGAAAGTAGTCCTTCAATACCGCTCACCTGAAAAGACTCACTGGGCTGGCTATGCTTTCCCAGGTGGTCATATTGAAGAAGGAGAAAGTCTTGTAGAATCAGTCATTCGCGAAATCTACGAAGAGACAGGTCTTACGATTGCAGCTCCCAAACTCGTCGCAGTTAAAGACTGGGAGCCAGATGAGGGAACTCGCTATATTGTCTTTTGCTACAAAGCGACGGAATTCACAGGTCAGCTAAGATCGTCTGAAGAAGGAGAAGTTTCTTGGGTTCCTAAGGACCAATTAGAAAAGTTGGAATTATCCTACGACATGCTTCCTCTGCTGGAGGTCATGGAAGACCCCGACTTATCCGAGTACTATTATCGCAAACGGACAGATGATGGTTGGGAAAAATTTCGCTATTAAGGAGTTGGCTTCCACCAGCTCTTTTATTGTTCTTGTAAGAAGTCGAAAAAAGTAGTATGATGGAAGGGTTTAGGAATACCTTATATAGAGGGAAGAGGAGTTGACATGAAGGATTTTCACTTTGATGCCATTGCTGCATTTGAAAATTACGAAATCGAAACCATGAGAGATGGCCATGTCGTTGTGACAACCAAGGTGGTCGAATCGTCTCTAAATTATTATGGAAATGCACACGGCGGCTATCTCTTTACCCTGTGTGACCAGATCAGTGGTTTGGTCGTGATTTCACAGGGAGTGGATGGTGTGACCTTGCAGTCTTCCATCAATTACTTGAAAGCTGGGCGTCTAGGTGATGTCCTGACCATCCACGGGGAATGTGTCCACAGTGGACGGACGACTCGAGTTGTGGATGTCGATATTACCAATCAGGAAGGAACCAATGTCTGTAAGGCCACCTTTACCATGTTTGTAACGGGAGAAAGAGATGAATCAGCAAAAGTACGCATTTAAAAACTATATTTTCGATTTTTATGGGACCTTGGTCGACATCGAAACAGATGAGGGCAATCCAACTTTATGGGACACCATGGCCCAAATCTACCAATCTTATGGGGCTCATTATACAGGGGAAAGTCTGCAATTCCGCTATAAGGAGTTGGTGCAGCAAGCTGAGGAAAGTATCGCTAAAGAAAAACAAGTGACCTATCCGGAGGTTGATTTGACAGTGATCTTTGTTCAACTCTATCTAGATAGTCATCCAACTGGAGCAAGTGTCCATCATCTCAAAGAGTGGGGACGCTTGATGGCACGGACCTTCCGTGTCCTCTCTCGCAAACGCTTGGAGCTTTACCCACACACGAAAGAAGTCTTAGAAGATATGAAAGCTGCAGGTTGTCGAATCTATCTCTTATCTAATGCACAAGCTGATTTTACCAATCCAGAGATTGATTTGCTTGGCTTGAGAGAAATTTTCCATGATATTTATCTGTCGTCAGATGCAGGGATTCGCAAACCTCAGCCTGAATTCCTCCTGAAAGTGATCAAAGAACACCAGTTGAATCCTGATAAAACAGTCATTGTAGGGAATGACTTCAGTACAGATGTCGCTGTAGCGAAAAGTATTGGCATGCAAAGTATCCTGATCAATACCTTCCCGTACTCTGACGAAGAACTACGAGATAAGAGACAAGCAGGCGTGCGCGTGATCCATGAGATTCAGGAGTTACAAGAAGATTAAAGTTTATCATCGATTTTAGGAGGCCAAATTGCCTCCTTTTCTATTGAAAATGCTACAGTTGAGCAGGATTTGTCAAAATTTCCCTTTCATGGTATACTATGGGAGTTAATTTTGCTAAGGAGATTGAAATGAATAACTTACCAAATTGTCCAAAATGTAATTCTGAATATGTCTATGAAGATGGGGCCCTCTTGGTCTGCCCAGAGTGTGCTTATGAATGGAACCCAGCTGAAGTCGTAGAAGAAGAAGGTGTCGTAGCAATTGATGCCAACGGAAACAAATTGGCTGATGGCGATACTGTCACCTTGATCAAAGACTTGAAAGTCAAAGGTGCACCTAAGGATTTGAAACAAGGAACGCGCGTGAAAAATATCCGTATCGTTGAAGGCGACCACAACATCGATTGTAAGATTGATGGCTTTGGCGCAATGAAACTCAAATCAGAATTTGTGAAGAAGATCTAAAAATAAGAAGAAGGGCCTGGCCCTTTTCTTTCAGGAGAATACTATGAAATTCAAACTATTGTTTAGCTATCGTTTTCTATTGTTTATCTTGAGTGTCATTGGTGTTTATCTGCAACTCACTAAGCATGGTGGCTTTGGGATGATGCTCTATTACACTATTTTATCCAACATGTTGGTCATGTTCTTCATGGGTGACATGGTTTGGCGCATGCTTCGTGGTCGTTCGACCCAAACCCAGGGCTATCTTCGCTTGAAGGGTGGGGTCACCATGTCTATCATGATTACCTGTGTCATCTACCACTTTATGCTAGCACCCATCGCGACACCTGAGAAGTTTTACCGCTTGGAAAACTTCCTCTGTCACTACATTGTTCCCTTGATGTTCTTCTTTGACACTCTGGTGATTGATAAACCAAAACAGTACCGGAAGTTAGATCCGTTGGCTTGGACTGTGCTTCCCGTTCTTTATATGCTTTTTGCTCTTCTCAACGGTTTGGTCCTTAAATGGCCAGTACCTGGGGCTAAAGACAGTCCTTTCCCTTATTTCTTTATCAATGTCAATCGTTTCGGCTGGCTCTATGTCGTTAAGATGGCGACGATCATTTTTGTCGCTTATTTAGTCGCTGGTTGTGGTTTGTTTGCCTTGAAGAAAATTGGTAAAAAGGAACGGACCATCATTGAATAGAAGGATTGTGACCATAAATCCGAACATTACTAGAAAAAAATAAGTTTTTTCTTGCATCCCTCTATAAACTGTGATATAGTATGGATAATTAAATAGTCCTTTAATCCTGTCCCGTGAGGCAGGCAAGGAGTCTGATCAAAATAAGGGGTAGACTGGATGCGTTCTAGATACTATCTCTTAGCATTTTTCTGAAGCCTCCTTGCAAAGGGAGGCTTTTTTCTATCAATTAGGAGGAAAAGATGAAGATCAAAGAAGTCGTTGATGATTTAACGATGAAGCGGGCGATTACTCGCATCACCTATGAAATCATCGAACGGAATAAGGATCTGAGCCAAATTGTTTTGGTAGGGATCAAAACTCGTGGCGTATTCATTGCCAATCGCATCAAAGAACGGTTAGCACAGCTAGAACAAATAGAAGTTCCAGTCTGTGAATTGGATACCAAGCCTTTCCGTGATGATATCAAAGTAACAGAAGATTCAACCGTTTTACCAGTAGATATTACTGGCAAAGATGTCATCCTGATTGATGATGTCCTTTATACAGGTCGGACTATTCGAGCAGCCATCGATAATCTTGTCAGTCGCGGACGCCCATCGCGTGTCAGCCTGGCTGTTCTAGTGGATCGTGGTCATAGAGAATTGCCGATCCGACCAGATTATGTTGGAAAGAACATTCCAACAAGTCGATCAGAGGAAATCATTGTCGAAATGACGGAGCTAGATGGTCAAGATCGTATCTTGATCGAGGTGAGTGAATAAGGTAGTTTTCAAATCGTCGCTATATACAGGAGCGACTGAGGGAGCTTCCTGTATCGTTTTCACATATGCATATCTTTGGAATGGAGTTACAACATGTCTACAAATCAAATCGCACTTAAAAACCTTGTCTCAATGGAAGCTTTATCAAACGAAGAAGTTATGGCCTTGATTAAGCGTGGGATTGAGTTTAAAAATGGAGCAAAAGCTCATTATGACGAGCAACATATCGTGGCTAACCTCTTCTTTGAGTCGTCAACACGTACGCACAAAGCATTTGAAGTGGCTGAGTTGAAATTAGGTTGTGATCTCCTTGACTTTGATGTGAAAACGAGCTCTGTAAACAAGGGTGAAACGCTCTACGATACAATTTTGACCATGTCAGCTCTAGGAGTTGATATCTGCGTCATCCGTCACCCAGAAGTAGACTACTACAAGGAATTGATTGAAAGCCCAACCATCACAGCCTCTATTGTTAACGGGGGCGATGGTTCTGGTCAACACCCAAGCCAAAGTTTACTAGACTTGATGACCATCTACCAAGAATTTGGTCACTTTGACGGCTTGAAGGTTTGTATTGCTGGGGACTTAGACCACTCGCGTGTTGCAAAATCCAATATGCAAATCTTGAAACGCTTGGGCGCAACCCTTTACTTTGCTGGTCCAGACGAATGGAGAAGTGAAGAGTTCGAAGAATATGGTACCTTTGTGACCATTGATGAAGTCATTGAAGAAGTTGATGTGATGATGTTCCTCCGTGTTCAACATGAACGACATGATTACGAATCACTCTTCTCAAAAGAAAACTACCATCGTTTGCATGGCTTGACACAAGAACGCTATGATCGCATGAAAGACACAGCCATCTTGATGCACCCAGCTCCAGTAAACCGTGATGTGGAGATTGCCGACCACTTGGTAGAAGCTCCTAAATCACGTATTGTGGAGCAAATGACCAACGGTGTCTTCGTCCGCATGGCTATCATCGAAGCAGTATTGGCTGGACGTAAATAATAGAGTAAAAAAAGAAAGGAGAAGTGAGAGGGTCTACAATCTGGTGGTCTTTTCTCACTTTTCTTTTTGGAGTTTGTAAGGAGAATTTATGGTAAAACGTCTCTTGGTATTAGAAGATGGGACGGTTTTTGAAGGAACTGGTTTTGGAGCGGATACCTATGTTAGTGGGGAATTGGTCTTGAATTCTGCCATGACGGGTTATCAGGAGTTGATCACCGACCAGTCCTATAAGGGGCAAATTTTAGCCTTTACATTTCCAGTTATCGGTACAACAGGGATTAACCGAGATGATTATGAATCGATTTTTCCAGGTTGTCTAGCAGTGGTAGTGCACCAATTAGCAAGCCATCCAAGTAATTGGCGCAAACAGCTTTCCTTAGATGCTTACCTGAAAAAACACAATATTCCAGGGATTCAAGGAGTGGATACTCGAAAGCTGGCTAAAATTGTTACAGAACATGGAAGCATGAAGGCTACAGTGGTTAATGAAGGGGATGCGATTGAGCATATCCTAGATCAACTTCGGGCAACCGTCTTGCCTTTTGACCAAGTCCGTCAAGTATCGACTAAAACCCCTTATGCTGCACCAGGATTTGGGAAGAGTATTGTCTTGATCGACCTGGGCTTACGCCACTCCGTTTTGCGTCAATTAATTGCGAGAGGATGTAATGTAACAGTCGTTCCCTATTCCGTTAAATTAAAAGAATTGAAGGATCTCCAGCCAGATGCGATCATTCTACCCAGTGGTCCAGGGAATCCTCATCATATTGATAGTATTTGCCAGATGATTGCTAAAATTGATCCTCATATTCCGATCATGGGGATCGGCTTGGGGGCAGAATTACTAGCCCTTGCCCACGGAGGAAGCCTCACCAAACTAAAAAGTCCTCATCGAGGACTCAACATTCCTGTAAAAGAGGTTGCTACCGGGAAAGTCGAAATCACTAGCCAAAATCATCAGTACAACATTGAACGTGATACTCTTCCACGTGATTTTCTGATCACGCATGAGGAGCTTCATGATCACTCTATTGAGGCCTTTCGTCATCGCTACCTTCCCTTGATTGGTGTCCTCTACCATATTGAGTCCAGTCCAGGACCAAGGGAAAGTCTCTATTTCTATGATGAATTTATGGATCTGATTGAAAGTAAATCGGACGAAAGAAGGGAGGAGCTATGGTCATGAATCAAGTAACGCTTTTGTGTGCAGAATCTTTTAATGATGTCAGTTTGCTCGGAGCACTCACTTCTTGTCCCTTATTAAAAGAACATGGCTACCAAACTGAAATCCTCTATTGTGGAGACGAGAATGGTATCACCAAAGAAGCAGGGGAAGCTGTTAGAGTCATCCGTTTAAAGTTAGACAGTCTGAAAGATGCTCTTCTAGCGTCGAAAACAAAGAATCTACTGTTATCTTTTGCGGATAAGCAACTCCTTGGACTTTTATTCCGATTGGAGGAAATCGGATTTCTTAAAGAGCATAAAATTCGTATTTTAGGAACTTCGCTTAGGCAGTACCGAACCTTTTATCATCAGGCAGACCAAAAGTCATTTTTACAGGATCTGGGTTATCAAGTTCCTTCCTCTTCCTTGGTTTCAACAGTCAGAGAGGCCATTGAGTTTTCGGAACAGATCCAATTTCCAATTGTTGTTTGGCCACTTGCCAGCAAGCATGGGCAAGGTCGTCGGATCGCTAATAACTTGGATGATCTATGTGATGCTGTCGAAAATGGGCTAGAAGTATCGCCACAAGGCCAGTGTTTGTTGGAGTTCTCGACAGTTGGCTTCAAGGAGTTGGAATACATAGTAGTCCGAGATCGCCAGGATAATTATTATCTTGCGGGTAACATTGAAAGTGTCGACCCGGTGGGGATCCACTCCAGTGATTCCTATCAAGTCATCCCTAGTTTGACCTTGACGGATACAGAGCACCAGGCATTGAGAGAGGCAGCTTTGTCTATTGTACGCCATTTGAGATTGGTTGGAGCGACCTCTATCAAGTTTGCGCTAGATCCAAAGAGTTACCAATTTTATATTCTTGAGGTCAATCCTTTTGCATCCGATTCTTTCTCGACCATGTCAATGGCTTTGGGTTATTCGATCTACCATCAGGCTCTATGCTTAAAATTAGGCGACCATCTGTTAGATCTTCCTCACCCTACCATGAAGGGTCTGACAGCCCTATTTGAACCCACTCTAGATCGTATTCTCTTTAAACTCCCTGTCTTTCCAATTGAGAAAGTTTTAAGAGTCCTCAATACGCAAATTCATTCAATCGGTGCTCTTTATGGTTTTGGAACTAGTCTAGAAGAAGCCTATCAGCAAGCTGTTGAAAACTTCGGTTCTGATCATTGGCCCAAGCATATTCTGAAAGAAGTTTCCGACGATGAATTGATCCAACGGATTGCCAAACGGATGCCCTATCGTTTCTCATCAATCTTAGAGGCTTTTCATAGAGGCTTTGAAATGGAAGAAGTAAGTGACCTGAGTCGAATGGATCCTTTCTATCTCCAGTTCCTCTATAATAGTTACCTATATGAACGAGAGGAGAAGGAGCATCTAAGTCATGACTTAAAATTACGTCCTTTGGATTTAACTGCTGGATTTGGTCAAGTTGGAGAAGGAGTGACCTTCTTTAGTTCTATTTTTGGAGACGACGAGGCATCAGATTGGAGTGACTGGACATTGTTGGTTGATCGAGGATCTCTAGACGAACCTAGAAGGATTCTACAAATCATTGAACGTTTGAGAATAGAGAAGGAAGCTGGAAGAAAAGTAGCCCTTCTTAGTAATCTACCTTTTGTTGGCCAAGTGGCTCATGCCTGCTTACGAATTCCTCTTTCTGTTTATGAAAGTTACCAGAGTCAAATCGATGGACAGTTTGCTAGGGTAGAATACATGGATTAAAAGGATGTAAAAAGCTTCGGTTACCGTAACCGAAGCTTTTTTTGAACCAATATACTGAATTAGGAATGGCTAACAATACCGATAATGGTATCAACTGCACGCTCCATAGTTTGAAGGCTGACGTATTCAAAGCGACCATGCATATTTTCGCCACCAGCGAAGAGGTTTGGTGTTGGAATTCCCATGAAGGAAATCTTAGAGCCATCTGTCCCACCACGGATTGGTTCGATAATAGGTGTGATGCCCAGATCTTCCATAACTTCTTTAGCCAAGTTGACAGGTGTCATATCTTTCTCGATAACCTGTTTCATGTTGTAATATTGGTCTTTAAGAGTCAAAAGGACTCTTTCTGCACCAAGTTCTTGGTTCATCTTGTTTGCAATCTCTTCCATCTTTGCCTTACGAGCTTCGAAATTCTCTGTCTCGAAGTCACGAATGATGTAGCTAGCATGAGCTTCCTCAACAGTTCCATCCAAATTCATCAAGTGGTAGAAACCTTGGTAGCCATCCGTTTTTTCAGGTCGGTCTTCTTCAGGGATTTGATTGTGGAAGTCAATTGCTAACTGAAGTGCATTGACCATTTGGTTCTTAGCGGTCCCTGGATGAACATTACGCCCTTTGAAGGTGATTTCAGCGCCTGCAGCAGAGAAGGTTTCGTATTGCAATTCACCAAGAGGCCCACCGTCTACAGTATAAGCGAAATCAACATTAAAGTCTTCTGCATCAAATTTGTCCGCTCCAATCCCAATTTCTTCGTCAGGTCCAAAACCAACTCGAATTTCACAATGTTTGATTTCAGGATGTGCAGTCAAGTATTCAATGGCTGTCATGATTTCAGCGATCCCTGATTTGTCATCAGCACCAAGCAGGGTCTTACCGTCTGTAGTGATCAAAGTCTGTCCCTTGTAGTTGTTGAGGTTAGCAAAGTCAGCAGGATCTAGTGAATAACCAGAATCACCAAGAGCAATAGTGCCACCATCATAGTTTTCGATAACTTGGGGACTGATGTTTTCCGCATTGAAATCAGCTGTATCCATATGTGAGATAAAGCCAATCTTTCGTGTGAGACTTGGATCATTTGCTGGAAGAGTTCCAATAGCAAAACCGTTTGGAAGATAATAAACATTTTGCAGTCCAACTCTTTCCATTTCAGGAAGTAACACATTCTTTGCAAACTCTACTTGTGATGGTGTGCTAGGAGTTGTTGTTGAAGTCTCATCAGAGCGAGTATTGACTTTGACATAGGTTAAAAATCGTTCTAGTAATGTTGGGTATTTCATCTGTTTTTCCTTTTCTAGTTCTGTGTTTGTAAAACATAGCGCTTGATAGCAGTAGCGACACCGTCTTCTTCGTTAGAAGTTGTTGTGACATCAGCCAAGGCTTTGATAGCATCTGGAGCATTGCCCATAGCTACTCCAAGACCTGCGTACTCAATCATCTCAATATCGTTGTTCTCATCGCCGATAGCCATGATCTGTTCTCTAGGAATACCGAGGTGTTCAGCAAGAGCTTTTATACCAGTCGCTTTGTTTACGCATTTGGGAAGAATTTCAAAGAGAATAGGTTGAGAGCGAATGGTATGGAAGCGCTGGGACAATGCTTCTTCATAGGTCTCTTGAAAGGCATCTATCTGTTCTTTCTGATCAATAAACATCCCTTGGAAAATTGGTTGTGCCTCAAGGACTTCTCGCAATCCCAATGATACAGGCACAGCAGAAACGATACTAGCGTCCATTTTGGCTATTTCTGAAGGATCCCGATTCAAAATGATATAGCGATTTAAATCGAATAAACTTAATTGAGGATGAATTTCCTGATTCAATTGATCGAGATAAACCAAATCTTCTTCAGATAAGGCATCATAGGTAATGACGGACCAATCTGAAGATTTGACAGTGGTACAACCGTTATTAATCACCGAATAGGAATGGTTGCTTTTGAAACCAATTTCTTCAAAGATTGGACGGACACCAGATAGGGGGCGTCCCGTACAAATGACGACGTGTAAGCCAGCAGCTTCAGCGTTCAAAAGAGCCTGCCGATTAGCAGGGCTAATGGTTTTATCTGGTGATAAAAGAGTTCCATCTAAATCGATAGCAATCAATCGAATCATAACTCATCCTCCTTAGCAGGAAGAAAGCTAGCAATGACTTTTCCAATTACTCTTGGTTCCTCTTCTAAGGGGATGACCTTGTCACTATACTTTTTATTTAACGAAACAAGACGGATTCCTTGGGCTTCACGGAAGACACGCTTGATCAAGGTTTGCCCATCGTACTCAATGGCATAGATGGCACCAGCAGTATCGTAGAAAGTTTGCTTGATTAGGGCAACAGATCCTTTTGGATATTTTGGCTCTAGCGAGTCAGTATGAATCCAAAGTGCTAAATCATAGGCTAGTTTTTGATCAAACCAAACTAAATCTCCCTTAGAAGCACTTTGACTCGCAGCATAACTGTCAAATACTGTATAGGGTGTATATTTCTTCTCAATACGCTTGCGCTCCGCTTGTAAAACCAATAAGCGATTGGCTTCCTCTAAGAGAGAGTCTTGAAAATCCTCATCTAGTTGCTTATAGATAAATTCAATCTTAGAATCCTCCAAGGTATCTGGTTGACCATAACGTGGGTCAAGATCAGAGATGGGAATTTCAAAGAAGCTAGCGATCTTTTCTAAGTTCTCACTGACTGGGAGAGAAGTGCCTTTCACATAGCCCGTTAAAGTACTAGCTGGAATACCGGTTGTACGAGATAAATCGACCTGTTTCTTATTTTGAATCTTTAATAGTTCTCTTATTTTTTCGGAAATAATACGCAAAGCCTCTCTATCCTGTGGGCTTGCTTTTCCACGTCCTCTTGCCAAGAGCTTCACCTCCTTTTACATTACAATCCATTATAGCGAATTAAATCGAAAAAGTAAATAGAAATCCTTTATTGTTAATTAATTATTTCAATTCGAATTAAATAGTATGATTCAATAATCTGTTAACATATTTTTAATGCTTGATTTTTTTAGGGATAAGGCATAGAATAAATAAAAAAGACTTCATGGAGGTGAAGTATGATTCGTACCGTTCAAGTTAAAGATGCAGGTCAAATTCGAGATTTGTGCCACCAAGCATTGGAGTATGATTCGACCCTTGAGAAAGTAGCGGCTCAGATCGATAAATTTAATGAGCCAGACTCGGGTCACTTTTGCTTTGTATACGAAGATGACCAAACAGGCAATATTCTTGGTTATGTCGAAGCTGAAGCCTATGAGAGTATATATAGCGATCCTGGTTTAAATGTTTTAGGACTTGCTGTTTTCCCTTCTGCCCAAGGATGTGGGATCGGTCGGCAGTTGATGGAGCGAATTGAAGCTCTTGCTCAAAAACATAACTATGCCTTTATTCGTTTGAGTTCTGCCTCTCATCGAAAAGAAGCCCATGTTTTTTACGAACGAATAGGCTATGAGGGAAATAGAACGCAGAAGCGATTTTTGAAAATAATGAATTAAGATAGGCAAAGGCCTATCTTTTTTGTTATAATGAAGAGTACGATTAATTTTACTAGGAAGATGATTATGCCAAATTTAGAAGAATTAAAGAAACGACAAGAGAAAATTCGGAACTTCTCGATTATCGCCCACATTGACCACGGGAAGTCAACCTTGGCGGACCGAATCTTAGAGAAAACCGAGACCGTTTCTAGTCGGGAAATGCAAGCTCAGCTCCTAGATAGCATGGATCTAGAACGGGAACGTGGGATTACCATCAAGCTCAATGCCATCGAATTGAACTATACGGCTAAAGATGGGGAGACATATATCTTCCACTTGATTGACACACCAGGACACGTGGATTTTACCTATGAGGTTTCTCGTTCGCTCGCAGCCTGTGAGGGTGCCATTTTAGTAGTTGATGCGGCTCAAGGGATTGAAGCGCAAACCCTAGCCAATGTTTATCTGGCGCTGGACAATGACTTGGAGATCCTGCCAGTCATTAACAAAATTGACTTACCAGCTGCAGATCCAGAGCGCGTGCGTACAGAAGTGGAAGATGTGATCGGCTTGGATGCCAGTGAGGCAGTTCTAGCTTCTGCCAAGGCTGGTATCGGGATCGAAGAGATTTTGGAACAAATCGTCGAGAAAGTTCCAGCACCTACTGGGGACGTTGCTGCTCCATTGCAAGCCTTGATCTTTGACTCGGTTTACGACCCATACCGGGGAGTGATTCTCCAAGTTCGTGTGGTCAATGGTATGGTGAAGCCAGGCGATACCATCCAGTTGATGAGTAATGGCAAGACCTTTGATGTGACTGAGGTTGGAATTTTTACCCCTAAAGCAGTTGGTCGTGACTTCCTTGCGACTGGTGATGTTGGTTATATTGCAGCCTCTATTAAGACGGTTGCGGATACTCGTGTCGGGGATACTGTGACCTTGGCTACTAATCCAGCAGCTGAGCCTCTTCATGGATACAAGCAAATGAACCCAATGGTCTTTGCTGGTCTTTACCCTATTGAATCCAACAAATACAATGATCTTCGGGAAGCACTGGAAAAGTTGCAACTCAATGATGCCAGTCTTCAATTTGAGCCTGAGACTTCTCAAGCACTTGGTTTTGGTTTCCGTTGTGGTTTCTTGGGACTCCTTCACATGGATGTTATCCAAGAACGCTTGGAGCGCGAATTCAACATTGATTTGATCATGACGGCACCGTCAGTAATCTACAAGGTCAATTTGACAGATGGAGAAGTAATTGACGTGTCTAACCCATCTGAGTTTCCAGATCCAACCAAGATCGCTTCCATCGAAGAACCTTATGTGAAAGCACAAATTATGGTACCGCAAGAGTTTGTTGGAGCGGTCATGGAATTGGCCCAACGCAAACGTGGGGACTTTGTGACCATGGATTACATCGACGAAAATCGGGTCAATGTCATCTATCAAATCCCACTAGCGGAAATTGTCTTTGATTTCTTTGATAAATTGAAATCGTCTACTCGTGGTTATGCTAGCTTTGACTATGAGTTGTCTGAATACCGTCCTTCTAAATTGGTTAAAATGGATATCCTTCTCAATGGCGATACTGTCGATGCCCTCAGCTTTATCGTTCACAAGGACTTTGCCTATGAACGTGGTAAGTTGATCGTTGAGAAACTCAAGAAGATTATCCCTCGTCAACAGTTTGAAGTGCCCATTCAAGCAGCTATCGGTCATAAGATCGTTGCCCGTACGGATATCAAGGCCCTTCGTAAGAACGTCTTGGCCAAGTGTTATGGTGGGGACGTCTCACGGAAACGCAAGCTTCTTGAAAAACAAAAAGCTGGTAAGAAACGGATGAAAGCTATCGGTTCGGTAGAAGTACCTCAGGAAGCCTTCTTGTCTGTCTTATCAATGGATGAGGAATAAACTTTTCTCTTGAATCATAGAACAAATGGAACGTCCCGATAGGGGCGTTTTTCTATCAGGCTAGACAAATAGCGCTTTCAAATCTGAGTAGAACATGTTAAACTAGAGGTATCAAAATCCATCACAAAGGAGAGAAAAGATGAAAAATAAGTTCCTACTAGCGACCGTTTCGGTCTTGTCAGCTCTTGCTCTTGTGGCTTGTAGCACTCCTAAAAAAGAGTCTAGAAAACCGTTGTCATCTGAATCTAGTTCCACTGAGGTGGTAAAAAAGAGCAAAAAATCCTCTAGTAAAAAGACCTCAAGCAAGGTGGAGTCAAAATCATCGGATGATACCAAGAGTACTGTCGAAACCAAACGGGTTGGTTCGGCTGATTATGGCTATATCGATATCCCAAGTAAGTGGATTAAATTTACAGATATAGATGGTGGAGACAGTATTCAATTTACGGATGGAAGTGCTTATAATATCGTCACCATGAACGGGTATACCAAAGAAAAAGCAAATGTCGGTGAAGGTGAAGTCTTCAACGCAGAGTTGATTGCGAACCGTATTGCTTACTATTGGAAAGACAATAAAGAAGTAGAGAAAATGTGGGGAGCTACAACCACTGTCTCAGGGAATGAAGCCTTGCAGCTGAATATCATCCTTAAATCTGGACAATACCTCATTACCTGGGTCTTCCAAAAGGATGATAAGGTATACTTGATGTCTTTTGAAGGGGATAAAGAGACTTTGGCACAATTCATTCCTTACATTGAGGAAACTTGGAGTTTGGATGAGAAAGGTCCAAAAGCCTAATGCATTCGTGAGGAAGTTGGTTTCATTATCACCAATTTTCAATACATGATAGAATAAGATTTGGACGTGTCATTAAGCTCTATTTCTTGGAACAATTAACTTCTTACAACCTGGTTAGCAAAGAATCTCTCAGGTTGTATATCCTTAAGAAAGCAGGGACTAATTCAAACAGTTCGTCAGTTTGAATTAGTTCTTTTTTGGTAAGAAATTAAACTGGTCCTTTTAAAATAGAGTATAAGATGTTAGACTAGTGTATATAATCTATCATAGAGGAGAGAAAGATGAAAAATAAGTTCTTACTGGCGTCAGTTACGTTTTTGTCTGTTGTCAGTCTCTTTGCTTGTACTAGTCCAAAGAAAGAGTCTAATAAATCATCAGCACCATCTAGTTCCACGAATGTGGCAAAAGAAACAACAAAATCAGGTAGCAAGGTAAGGGAAGAAATATCAGATAATGATAAGAGTTTCGCAGAAACGAAACGAATTGGATCAGCAGATCAAGGGTATGTCAATATTCCAAGTGACTGGGTAAAATATACAAATGAAGAAGGTGGAAATAATATCCAATACTCAGATAAAAGCGTGGATAATGCGATTATTTTGAACGCTACTACTAGAGAAAGAGTGGGTGTCGCCGAAGAAGAAGATTTTAATGAAGTGATGGCTCAAAGATTTGAGAATGACTTGAACAAAATAAATAAAGTAGTAAAATCGTGGAGATCTACTAGCAAAGTTGGAGGAAATGTAGCCATCCAATTAAACATGATTCTTGAGTCGGGTCGATATGTTACTTGCTGGTTTTTTCAAATAGATGGGAAGTTGTATTACATTGCCTGTCTTGGAGATGAAAAAACATTAGCTCAATTAACCTCCTATGTAGAAAACACTTGGAGCCTTGATGGAACAGGTGCCGTGACGGATTAATCAAGTGAGAGTTTGGCTTAAACTATTCAGTAATTAATGTTTAATAGAAATAACTACATGACGCAGTGGTTGATTGGTATCTTTGTTCGCTTTTTAGCTCCAAAGATAACCTAATCAACTGTGCGGGGGTGGGAAAACGAACTCTTCTTAATTAGTCGGAGTTCTGTCCTATTCCCTTTTTTACGACCCCTATGGTATAATGCTCTTATCCATTTAGCAATTAGAAAGTAGTTTATGTCTCAAGAAATTGACTTAGAAAAATACCATCAGTTAGCGCTCCAAAAACAAAAGGAGCACCGCAAGGTATTGGCGAATCTGAAAAAGAAACCCCCTAAAAATCTAGATAAAATAGCCCAAGAGATTCACGATGAAGTCTTTCAAGAAATTGATTGTACCGCCTGCGCCAACTGCTGTAAGACCCTAGGACCCGATTTTAAAGAAGCGGATATCACGCGCATTGCCAAGTATTTCAAGATGAAGTTGCCTGCCTTTGAAGCAGAGTTTTTAGAAGTCGATGAAGATGGAGATAAGGTTTTTAAATCCATGCCTTGCCCTTTCTTGGGTGGCGACAATCTCTGTTCGATCTACGATGTTCGGCCTAAAGCTTGTCGAGAGTTTCCTCATACAGACCGCAAGAAGATCTACCAGATCAATCATTTGACCATCAAGAATACTCTCACTTGCCCAGCAGCCTATTTATTTGTAGAAAAATTAAAGGATCGTTTGTAATGACATATTCATTTTTACTATTTGACCTAGACCACACCTTGTTGGACTTTGATACAGCGGAGGAAGTGGCCTTAACGCAATTCCTCCAAGATCAGGGGGTTCAAGATATTCAAGCCTTTAAGGATTACTACAAACCTATGAACCAAGGGCTCTGGAAAGATTTGGAACAAAAGAAAATTAGCAAGAAAGACTTGATTAACAGCCGGTTCGCGATTGCCTTTGCTCATTTTGGAAGACAGGTAGATGGTGAAGAGATGGCTTTGCGCTACCAGGATTATATTAGCCAACAGGGACAGAGCTTCCCTGGAGCGGAAGACATGTTAGCCAAGCTAGTAGAAAGGGGTTGCCAGCTCTATGGTGCTACCAACGGCGTTACCGCTATTCAGCAAGGACGCTTGAAGCAGTCAGCCATTACCCCTTATTTCAAGGAGATCTTTATTTCTGAACAATTAGGAACTCAAAAACCGGAAGTAGCCTTTTATGAAAAGATCGGTAACTTGATACCTGGTTTTACCAAGGAGCAAGCCCTCATGATCGGAGATTCTTTGACAGCGGATATCGCTGGGGGCAATGCTGCGGGGATTGATACCGTCTGGTATAATCCGGATCACAAAGAAAATACCAGTCCAGCAGTACCGACATATGTCGTTGCTGACTATCAAGCGTTACTGGATATCCTTAAGTAAAAACTTATTTCAAACTAGCTGTTAAGCTAGTTTTTTGGTATCATGGTGGAATGAATAAATTTAAATCAATAAGGGTTACCATCAAAAGATGGCTTCGCTATCTGCTTCTTGCATTCGCCACAGTGGTCGCTCTCTTAATTTGTTTTCTCTTTTATTTTACTAATCAAGAAGAAAAAGAAATCCAAGAGCAAATTTCTGGCTTTTATCAGGAAGCGGGATTTAAAGGAGACATAAGGTTTAAAGCAGCTGAACTCCATGGGATGTCGACTAAATATGCCTATAGCTATCAAGAAAGGGTTGAGGGAAAAACGGTTCAGTTTGACTTTCCCTATGCAAGTCTCCTATCCAAAGAAGAAAGTGGGGAAAACTATGACACGGCAGAAGAACTAGCCCACCGTTCCAAAAGCTGGCTTGTGGCACCATTTTTTGAAAGAGCCTTTACAGAATCTCAAGGTTTTCAAAAACTGACTCAGGAAATAAAAGAAGAGCTTCGTAAACAGGGCTTAGAGGTAAGCGAGGTTCGTCTCCAGTTCCCAATCGAAAATCCCGATTTCGAAAATCAATTGGCAACAGATTTACTAGCTGCTGAAAAAGCTGGAGAAACAGATCTTAGAGGGATTCTGACCTTGGATTATGCTAACTACCGCCATATAAAGGGCTTCTCCTTTACCATCACAGTGACGTCTCTCTCTAAAGAATTTGAAGGGAAGCGCTTGGATGTAACCGGACTTCCTTCTGGAAACTATGTGATTGAATCTAATTCCCCAAAGGCTGAATCTTATAGCTTTGAGATCGAATAAAAAAAATTTTAATAGTGTCAAGTTTTTTTCTTGACAGGTCCTTAAAATGTGTTATAATAGATTATGTGCTAAATAGCTAGTCTATTTCACCGAAAATTAAAATATAGAAAAGAGACTTATAAAAATGGCAGTTAAAATTCGTTTGACTCGTATGGGTTCTAAGAAAAAACCTTACTACCGTATCAACGTAGCAGATTCACGTTCACCACGTGATGGACGCTTCATCGAAACAGTTGGAACTTACAATCCACTTGTTGAAGAAAACCAAGTAACTTTGAAAGAAGACCGCGTTCTTGCATGGTTGGCTAACGGAGCTCAACCTTCAGATACAGTTCGTAACATCCTTTCAAAAGAAGGTGTATTGAAGAAATTCCACGATTCTAAATTCTCAAAATAATCATAAAGTAGGTTGATGTATGGATACGATTGAAAATCTTATTATTGCAATTGTGAAACCTTTGATTTCACAACCGGATGCCTTAACCATCAAGATCGAAGATACTCCTGAATTCTTGGAGTACCACCTTGACCTTGATCCTAGCGATGTTGGTCGAGTGATCGGTCGGAAAGGTCGCACCATTTCTGCGATAAGAACGATTGTCTACTCTGTCCCAACTGAAGATAAAAAAGTAAGAATCGTTATTGACGAAAAATAAAAGGCGGGACTCTGTCCCGTTTTTTTGTTGCAAGGAAAGGTTTTGGAGAAGTTTCTGGGTGGGAAGTCCATTTGAGAAAATCCTATGAACGTGATAAAATAAAACGTAAGGTTGTTAAGTGAATTGTTGTTTAGAAAGAGTTGTTTTGATATGAACCGATTTGAAGTAACTACAAAGATTGGTTGTTTCTCTGTTACTTATAAAAAGAGAAATAAAGTTCTAGTTTGTTTAAATGGTGCTGGTTTGATACCGAGTTATGAAAATTTTCTACCAATTCTTGAAAAACTTCCTTCTTCAATAGGTTACCTAGCGATTGATTTTCCGAATACAGGTAGGAGTCCGATTCATAGTCAAACAGGAATTAATTTGGATAATCTTGTTGAAGCGATATACGAAATCTTGAAAGGATTGGAAATTTCCGATTATATACTTTGTGTTCATAGTTTAAGTGGTATTTTGGCTTTAAAGTTAATGAGTCAACCAATTAAGTGTCAAGCCTTGATAGCAATTGAACCAACAACAAAAAATATAATGTTTGCTGATTTTTCAATAAATCCTTATCCAGAAATGGAAGAGCAAATCAGGATGATTGAAGAATGTGGTCAGGAAAAATATTTTAAGGGACTAACTCAAGCAACATTTGAACCTGAAACTGATAGACTGATTTGGGGATTGATGGAAGAAAAGGGCTTGGAATTGGAAAAGCAAGTTCCTGGATTTCAGATATCTGTAAATATTACTGCTGAAGATTTTGATAGTTTGTCATTAGCAGATAATATTCCTGTTTTCATATTTTGTCAGGCGTACAGAGAAAAAGAGTACAGAGATTCAGAATATTGGAATTCTAATACAAAACTCATTCTAGGTGGAAACCACCACTATCTACACTGGTCAGAATCGGAAAAAATTGCAACTCTTATTAGAGAACTTTAGAGATAAATTAATCAAAAGAGGAATGTAAAGAATAAAATGAATTATTTTAATGTTGGGAAAATCGTCAATACGCAGGGTTTGCAGGGTGAGATGCGGGTCTTGTCTGTGACAGACTTTGCGGAAGAGCGCTTTAAAAAAGGAGCAGAGTTGGCTCTCTTTGATGAGAAGGATCAGTTTGTCCAAACGGTGACTATTGCCAGTCACCGCAAGCACAAGAACTTCGATATCATCAAGTTTAAGGATATGTACCATATCAATGCCATCGAAAAGTTCAAGGGTTTTAGCCTCAAGGTTGCCGAAGAAGACTTGACCGATTTGGACGAGGGCGAGTTTTATTACCACGAGATCATCGGCCTTGATGTTTATGAAAATGACCAACTCATCGGTCAAATTAAGGAGATCCTTCAACCGGGTGCCAATGATGTCTGGGTGGTGAAGCGCAAAGGAAAACGCGACCTTCTCTTGCCTTATATCCCACCAGTAGTCCTCAATATTGATATCCCAGGAAATCGGGTGGATGTGGATATCTTGGAAGGGTTAGACGATGAAGATTGATATTTTAACCCTCTTTCCAGAGATGTTTTCACCCCTGGAGCACTCCATCGTCGGAAAGGCGCGTGAAAAGGGACTCCTTGAGATTAACTACCATAATTTCCGCGAAAATGCAGAGAAGGCACGACACGTGGATGATGAACCCTATGGTGGCGGGCAAGGCATGCTCTTACGTGCGCAGCCGATCTTCGATGCCTTTGATGCCATTGAGAAAAAGAATCCGCGCGTGATCTTACTAGATCCAGCTGGGCGGACTTTTGATCAAGGTTATGCAGAAGAGTTAGCTCAAGAAGAAGAATTGATCTTTATCTGTGGCCACTATGAAGGCTACGATGAGCGGATCAAGTCCCTGGTGACAGATGAGATTTCTCTTGGAGACTATGTCTTAACCGGTGGTGAGCTAGCTGCTATGACCATGATTGATGCGACAGTACGCTTGATTCCAGAAGTGATCGGAAAAGAGTCCAGCCACCAGGATGATAGTTTCTCGTCCGGCCTTCTAGAATACCCTCAATACACACGGCCCTATGAATATCGAGGGATGACAGTTCCAGATGTCCTCATGAGTGGGCATCATGAAAATATCCGTCAATGGCGTCTCTATCAGAGTTTGAAAAAGACACTAGAGCGTCGTCCAGACCTGCTTGAAAACTATGACTTGACTCCAGAAGAAGAGAAGATGTTGGAGCAAATTAAACAAGAAGAATAACAGCATTTGCTGTTTTTCTTTTGCCCTAAAATTAATAGAAAAAATCTTCCTCATCCTACTAGTTATTGGTAACAAAATGTGGTATCCTTATGGAGAGATAACAGATATGAAAAAGTGTTGGTGGTGTTTGCAATGGGCAAAAAAATAGGAAAATCAGTCTTTACAACGGGTGTCGCAGCGACAACCCTCTTTTCAGGTTTGTCCGGCCATAAGGCACAGGCTGAAGAGATTGTCCAGAACGATCCTGCCGATCAGCAATCGACGGATGTGACTGAAATGGATTCAAGTTTTATGGATAAAAATATCTTACATGACCAATTGCAAAAAGCTGAAAAAAGAGTCGAAGACCAACGGTTACGGCTGAACCAGGCTCAATCTGAATACAATGTCGCCAAATCAGGTCTGGAAGCTGCTGAAGCAAACCTAGAGACAACTGAAACGATGATTGAAGAATCCAATCAAACATCCCTTGGCAAAACTGAAAATGAAATTGCGGTTGCTGAGGCAGTTGTTACTCTAGAACAAGAAAAGGTACGCCAAGCAAGTGAGGCTGATAGTCAAGTTCGTTCTGCCATAAAGAGTCAAGAGAATAAAATTGCTGCCCAGCAGTTACTTGTTGATATCGCAGGAAATGAATTAAGAAAAGCCAAACAACCCATCCAGAATGATGAGGCAGTATTAGCACAGGCACAGCTAAAAGAGGAGCAGGCGCAAAACGAATTAAAAATAGCTCAAACCTTAGTGCTAAATCTGACAGAAACTCAATCCAAAGCGCCCTATGTCTTAAAGCAAGTTTCCAGCGAAATTGCGGGAGTACAGAAAAAAGTTGAAAAATTAACTTATCAAATCTCCCAAAAATTAGTAGAGTTAGAAAAAGTCCGTGAAGCGGCCATGGCTAGTCCAATCAATCTTCAAGAGACAAGCTATGAGACTTTGTTAGAGGAGTGGGCCAAGGCTGGTGACCAAGGTGCTGTTGAAGTTATGTCGCTTTATCATCGTGGGCGTGTAGAGGACCAGCTGACAGGTGGAAAGGCCACTAGATTAGATAACGTCCTAAAAGCGTTAGAAATTGTAGATACCATTAATCAGTACCGTCGCCAGGCAGGTTTAGGTGAGCTCTTGGTCGCTCCTTATCAATTACCGGTTAGTCAACTTCAAACGCACTATCATCAAAACCATGGACAAGCCCTGTCCAACTGGCAAGAGAATGAATTGATTGCTTGGGGCTATCGGCCTAGGGAGGCTGTTGCCTTCTGGTATAGTGAAAAGGAACTGTATCATCAAATTGCTCATCAATACGGTTTACCAATAGATGAAAGTCAACTAGATCCTAGCCAAATCTCTAAGAAAGTGGGAGCGGAGTTATTTGCTAAGATTGGACACTATGTCCAAATGATGGGGAATCAATATAAGGCCATTTCAGTTGCCTATGATCCAGATTTAGAGGTATCTCAAGTAGCTTTCTTTGAAGAGTCATCCCCCCTTTATACCAGTGAAGAACTGACAAAGTGGGTGAGAAACGTTGCCAATGCAAGGACGACAAAAGCGGATGTAAAGACTGTCAAAAATGCTTTGGAGAGTCTAAAAGTTGAAAGAACAAATCAAGAATCCCGCATCAATATCCTTTCTGGTCATTTATTCGATGTCAAGACTTCTCTTGCAAGTCATGAGCAACTATTAGCGCGTGCTCAAAGTAACCTAGCTTTAGCGATGAAGAAATGGCAGGCTGCGTCGACAGAGGCCAAGGAAGCAGCAAGCTCACTGGCGGTTTCACGAGCTCGGATACAAGGAGCGATTATCCCAAAAGAAGAGGCCTTAAAAAATGCCACTCTAGCATTAGAAGAAGATAAAAAGCAATTAGAAGTTTTACAAAATGCGGCGAGAGAGACTGCATCTAAGCTTGAAGGAGCACAGGCACAACTTCAACTTGCAAAAAATCAATTAGCACAAGTCAAAGGGCATCTGAAACTGTTCACCGATGCATCTGAATTGCTAGTAGATGCGCAAGCCTTGGTTGCCTCTGCTAAAACTGAAGTCGAGGAGAAAAAAGTACAATTTGAGGCAGAGTTTGAAACCTTTATGGCTTATCAAAAAGAGGCTAGAGATTTCAGGAGTCGGATAGAGAAGATTCAGTCAATTGAGGATGGAGAAAAAACTGCAGTAGGAGAAGAGGAGGAAGCAATTGATCCGGCTCAACTTTCTCTAGCTGATTCTAGTCAAACAGAGTATCCGTTACAAGTCGAAGATGACTTACCAGAAGTTGCAGGAAGAGCAGAACACAAGAGTAAAAAAGGCTTATCCAAATGGTTCCGAGGACTTGGGTTTAAAAAAGACCAATAGCTGTAAAAATGTCATCTAGCAACTGCTTAAAAGAGAGAGCGAATTCGTTCTCTCTTTTTGTATATTCTAGATGATTGTAGAAACAGCAAAAAATTACATAGGCGTGAAGCCTAATCTGCTCTTCTAAAACAATAGTATAATACTATCCTATTATTTTATCCTTTATAACCATACCATTTGAAAGGCTAAAAATGAAGTAAATAATAGCTGTATAAAGAATGAGTATAGTTCTATGAGTAAAATAAGAAGGTTCTCAAATTATTTGCTATTCAAAACTTTCTGTGTTATAATTCTCACAAAGGAAGAAAAAGTGTCGATACTAAATATGCTGTTGTTATCAGTTTTTTAGGCAAAAATATGTGGGAATCTGACTGAAGTGTTCATTTTAAAAATAGGCCTTAGAAATAAATGAATATCTCATTCAGGAGCTCTCAAACCCTATATAAACTGGAAAAACAGCCAAATTAAACTTATGCATAGGTATTTTCATCCTTTTTATTTATAATACTATCCTAATGGAGATTATTGATATGGATAAAAAATATAGATATGTAACTCGGGCTATCTTGGCCTCTGCTGTAGCAGTTCCAGTTTTTGCTGCGTCAAACGTTCAAGCTGAAAGCTATAGCTGGAATACAAGTCGTTATGCCTATAGCTACTATACCCCAAGCTACAGTAACTATGGATATAATAATTACAACTATAACTATGGGTATAATAATTATGATTATTACTATGGTTACAACAATTATAACTATGGAAATTACGGCTATAACTATGGAAATTACGGCTATAACTATGGTTATAACAATTGGAATAACTACTATGGCTACAACAATCTCACACGTGATGAAAACTACATCTACTGGAATGGTAATCACTACTATCGCATGAATGATGGCACTTACCGGATCTACCGTAATGGCCAGTGGCAACCGTTGACCAATCGTAATAACTCTAGAAATAATCTAGCCAACGACCCGCATTACCTTTATGAGAATGGTTACCATTATTATTTATTAGAGAATGGGGATTACTATTACTATGAGAATGGTAAATGGGTATTTGTAAAAAATTCTAGTGAAACAGAAAACCCTGTAACGCCGGATACTCCAACACCTACTCCAAATCCTACCCCAACACCAGAGGAACCAAACCCAACTGATAAGCCGGATCAACCTGTGGAGCCATCAGAACCAGCTACACCAGAAGATACAGGGAACTTGGTCTTCCCTGAGAACCCACCATTTGTAGGGGCGGATGGCGAGTTTGATCCATTCACTCCAACTCCTGAGAATCCAGCGGAGCCGAAGCCAGAAGTGCCGGTTCAACCTGAAGTACCTGGTAATGATGGTTTAGTAACAACAGACCAGCCAAGTGAAAACCAAATTCCACCATATGTTGAAACACCAGCAGAAGGATTAGAACACCTTCCTTGGGCACCAAACGGACGTGTTCCTAAGTTGGTCTACCCACCTGGTAAGCCAGGATCAGCTGCTTTGCGTAGTGATAAGAACTATTACTTTGATGGGACAACTCATTACTACTATGTACCATCTGATACTGAAGCTACAGGATATTCTGCATACTGGAAGTGGATTGATGGAAAATGGAAACTTCAAGGTATGACTGATCCAACTGACCCTGCCATCGATCCAAAATTCCACGAAGATGCAAAAGATGACGAGTATGCTTATAGCGATCGCGACTCAAGCGTGAAACTATACTCTACCAACGTGGTGGAAACAGTCAAAGCCGGCCAACCTTTACCGTTTAAAAACGTCGAAGAGTTTAAGGACTATGTCATTAAGAAAATGAATCCTAAGTTCATTGATAATGCTGGCTGGGATTGCAAAGTAGAGTGGGAAATCGAAGACCCTGAACTCTTTGAACAATCAAAAGAAAACCCATGGGCAAAAGACTATGTCTTGATTGCCAATTTGAAGAGTGGTGTAGATGAAAAAGAATACAAAGATGTTGAATTTGGTTATGTGAAATTCGTATTCCGTGTAGAAGCAACAGACGACACCAATTATATCTCTTTAGATAAGGCTAAAGAAGCATTTACCAAAATTAATGAACTAAGAAAAGCTCAAGGCTTGAAAGAGTTGACTTGGTCTGATGATGTCTACAACAATCTTGCTCTTCCAAAAGCAAATCAAATCTCAAGACAGTACGATAGTACTGGATTTGTAGCTCGCCGTGAAGAAGATTCAGCAACTGTGGCAACAAAATGGTTCAACAGTGGCTTGCGTGAATTGTTACTAGATCCAAACGCAACTGAAGGAGCTGTAGCAGCAGTTGTAAATGGAGATGGATACTATTATTGGGCTTACAATTATAAATAATAGTCATGATGGATCATTACTTCCAATGGAAGAAGGATTATTCTGATGACAAAAAGAGGCTGGGACAAAAGTCCTAGCCTCTTAATTGTCTTTGGATTATCGAGCAAGACGCAGTGATTGAGTGGGCTCTATGACGCTGATTTCATCAGCTTTTACAGCCCTACTCAACTGTGCGGAGGTGGGACGACGAAATCGAATTCTAACGAATGACCGATTTCTGTCCCACTCTCTTTTTCACGTGAAGAAAGTTGAAATTGAAGATTTTTAAAAGGATTCACAGGGCTATGATGGATGGTCAAATACTGAGATTAAAAGAGAGAGTGAAAGAAATTGATAGAAAAAACGACAAAAAATGAAAGAAAATGATATTTAATGCTTGACTTTGAAAGATAAGATAGTATAATAGTCCTTGTAATCGTTTCCGAAAGGAGCTTGTATGTTA
Source organism: Streptococcus sp. AM28-20 (assembly GCF_003603595.1). NCBI lineage: Bacteria > Bacillati > Bacillota > Bacilli > Lactobacillales > Streptococcaceae > Streptococcus > Streptococcus sp. AM28-20. Next base: position 560,925 of record NZ_QTNK01000001.1, on the reverse strand, counting down.
AAATCTGAACGAAAACACATCATTTTAGAAAAGGTTATCAAAGAGCGAATCGTTTCTATTGAAGATTTGGTTCAAGAGCTAAACTCTTCAGAATCAACGATTCGACGTGATTTGGATGAATTAGAAGCTGAGAATAAACTGAGACGAATTCACGGTGGGGCTGAAAGTCTTCATTCCTTGCAGGAAGAAGAAAGCAATAAAGATAAAGCAATCAAAAACGTGCAAGAAAAATCTGCCATTGCAAAAAAAGCAGCAGAATTGATCAAAGATTTTGAAGTTGTCTTTATCGATGCAGGAACCACCAATGAATTACTGGTTCATGAATTGGCCAACCCAACCGTAACAGTTGTGACTAATTCCATCCACCATGCAGCTAGTTTAGTAGAGAGAGACATTCCAACGGTCATCATCGGCGGGATGGTCAAGACTTCGACTGACGCTAGCATCGGAGGAATGGCTTTGAATCAAATCGGCCAGTTGAGCTTTGATCGAGCTTTTATTGGAATGAATGGCGTCGACCTAGAGTCATACAGCACACCGGATCTTGAAGAGGGGGCCGTCAAACGCGCCATTATAGAGAATGCTAAGAATACTTATATTCTCCTAGACTCGTCGAAACTTGGGAGGACGTCTTTTGCCAAGGTAGCTCCGGTTAAGAGAGCAACCATTATTACTAATACTTCGGATACGGAAATCCTTTCTAAATTAAAAGAGAAAACGGAGGTTATAGAGGTTTGATTTATACAGTAACACTGAATCCTGCCATTGACTATATTGTCCGTCTCGATCATGTAGAGACAGGGGCGGTCAATCGGATGGCTTCGGAAGATAAATTCGCCGGTGGTAAGGGAATCAATGTCAGTCGTGTCTTGAAGCGACTCGATATCGAGAACACAGCAACTGGGTTTATCGGTGGTTTCACAGGACGCTTTATCGAAGACGTGCTAACAAGCGAAGCTATTTCAACTAACTTTGTGACCGTGGACCAAGACACCCGGATTAATGTCAAGATCAAAGCCGATGAGGAGACAGAGATCAATGGCAATGGTCCAGAAGTGACAGAAGGTCAGTTGCAAGAACTGCTCAGCATCCTATCGAGCTTATCAGCAGATGATGTAGTGGTCTTTGCAGGCTCTGCCCCATCTTCACTTGGAAATGCTGTTTACAAACAATTGATTGCAGCAACTCGTGCAACAGGCGCGCAAATCGTTTGTGACTTTGAAGGGCAGACCTTGATTGACTCCTTGGAGTTCAATCCCCAATTGGTCAAACCAAACAACCATGAGTTGGGAGATATTTTTGGCGTGACCTTGACGGAATTGCCAGAAATTGAACGCTACGCCAAAGAAATCTTGGCCAAAGGAGCACAAAACGTCATTATTTCCATGGCTGGTGATGGAGCTCTTCTTGTCAGTCCTAGCGGCACTTACTTCGCAAAACCAATCAAAGGACAAGTGAAGAATTCAGTCGGAGCTGGCGATTCTATGGTAGCAGGCTTCACTGGGAAGCTCGCAACGACAGGAGATGTCATCGAAGCCTTCAAATGGGGAGTGGCTTGTGGAACAGCGACCACCTTCTCAGATGATTTGGCGACAGCGGACTATATTAAAGAAACTTATGAAAAAGTAGAGGTAGAAAAACTATGAAAATTCAAGACGTTTTAAATAAAAACGTGATGTTGTTTGATCTTCAGGCAACAGATAAAGAGGGCGTAATCAATGAGATGGTCCAATCGCTCGTTGACAATGGTGTGGTGACAGATTTTGAAACTTTCAAAGCTGGCATTATGAACCGTGAAGCACAAACTTCCACTGGTTTGGGTGAAGGGATCGCTATGCCTCACAGCAAAAACGAAGCTGTAAAAGAAGCAACGGTCTTGTTTGCAAAATCAAATAAGGGTGTTGACTATGCATCGCTGGATGGTCAACCAACGGACTTGTTCTTCATGATCGCAGCTCCAGAAGGGGCAAACGACACTCACTTGGCAGCTCTTGCTGAATTGTCTAAGTACTTGATGAAGCCAGGATTTGCAGACAAACTTCGCCAAGTAAGCACTCCTGATCAAGTGATCGCAGTTTTCGACGCAGAAGAGCAAGAAGCTGCAGCTGAAGAAGCTAAAAAAGCAGAAGCTGGCAAAGAAGCAGCCTCATCTGACAAACCACTGATTGTTGCTGTTACAGCATGTACAACAGGTATCGCCCACACTTACATGGCAGAAGAAGCCCTCATCAAAAAAGGTGAAGAAATGGGTGTTACAGTCCGTGTTGAAACCAACGGGGCATCCGGTGTCGGCAACCGCTTGACAGCAGAAGAAATCGCCAAAGCTGAAGGAGTGATCATTGCAGCAGATAAAGCAGTTGAAACGGCTCGTTTCAATGGCAAAAAATTGATCTCTAAACCAGTCGCAGCCGGTATCCGCCAGACAGAAGAATTGATCCAAACCATCTTAGACGGCAAAGCAGATGTCTTCCACGCTGAAAATGCAGCAGAAGCTAGCGCTAGCCAAGAAAAATTGAGCTTGGGTGGAGCCTTCTACAAACACTTGATGAGTGGGGTTTCTCAAATGCTTCCATTCGTAATCGGTGGTGGTATCTTGATCGCCCTTGCCTTCTTGATTGACCAAATTCTTGGAGTTCCTCAAGATCAATTGTCTCAACTTGGTTCATACCATGAATTAGCAGCTCAATTTAAAACAATCGGTGGTGCAGCCTTTGGCTTTATGCTTCCTGTACTCGCAGGTTACATCGGATTCTCCATCGCTGAAAAACCTGGTTTTGTAGCAGGGTTTATTGCAGGATCTATTGCTAGCTCAGGGTCAGCCTTTGGTAACATCGCTTTCGGTGCTGCTAAAGGTGAATTACCAGCAGCCGTATCATCTGGCTTCCTTGGTGCTTTGGTTGGTGGTTTCCTTGCAGGTGGAGTCGTTCTCTTCCTTCGTAAAGCACTTGCAGGTCTTCCACGCTCACTCGATGGGATCCGCTCTATCCTTCTCTTGCCATTACTTGGTGTTGGTTTGACAGGATTCTTGATGTTCCTCATCAATATTCCAATGGCTGCTATCAATACTGGTCTTAACAACTTCCTTTCAAGCTTGTCAGGTAGCTCAGCTGTCCTTCTTGGACTTCTCGTTGGCGGTATGATGGCTGTCGATATGGGTGGACCAGTTAACAAAGCTGCTTATGTCTTCGCTACAGGTACACTCGCTGAATCTGTTGCTTCAGGTGGTTCTATTGTGATGGCAGCCGTTATGGCAGCTGGTATGGTTCCTCCATTGGCAGTATTTGTGGCAACCGTCTTGTTCAAAGATAAATTCACACAAGAAGAACGCGATTCTGGTTTGACAAACATTGTTATGGGTCTTTCCTTCATCACAGAAGGTGCCATTCCATTTGGTGCAGCTGACCCAGCTCGTGCTATCCCAAGTTTCATTGCAGGTTCAGCCTTGACAGGTGCCCTTGTTGGTCTTGCAGGTTTGAAACTGATGGCTCCTCACGGAGGAATCTTCGTTATCGCACTTACTTCAAATCCACTTCTTTACATCTTGTTTGTATTGATTGGTGCAGTCGTAAGTGGTATCTTGTTCGGCTTGCTTCGCAAACCTAAAAACTAATCATACATAAAAGAGGCTGGGACAAAAGTTCTAGCCTCTAAATTGTCTTTGGATTGTCGAGCAAGACGCAGTGCTTGAGTGGGCTCTACTTTCTTGTTTTTTTGATAGATAACAGAGTGAAAAGTCATGGTTCTGCAATAGAATCTTGATTTAATTTATGGTATAATTTTCATAACGCTTATTTTTAGGAGAACAAGTATGGATATTCAACGTGAAAAAGAATTTGTCAGCCAGTATCATTATGATGCTCGTAACTTTGAATGGGAAAAAGAAAATGGTACTCCCGAGACAAAAGTAGACGTCAACTTTCAATTGATTCAACGCGATACAGAGTTAAAGACAACCTCTTTAATCGTTATTTTGACCTATATGATTGTCTTTGATGGCTTTGTCATCAGCGGGACCATTACCCAAATCAACCACATTCACAATCGTTTAGTCAACGAGCCAAGCGAATTCAGCAAAGAAGAAGTGGAAGAACTAGCTCGTCCTTGCTTAAATATGCTGAATCGTTTGACCTATGAAGTTACTGAAATCGCCCTTGATTTACCAGGAATCAATTTGGAGTTTTAATGCATGAAATTAGCAGTCATCACAGATTCTTCTGCCTATCTTTCAGATGAATCAAGAGGACACGATAATTTATTTGTCCTAGATATTCCAGTTGTCATTGATGGAGTATCTTATGTAGAAGGTAAAAACCTGACAGCAGAAGAGTTCTATCAAAAGATGGAATCTTCGTCTGAACTTCCAAAAACTAGTCAACCTAGTATCGCGGAATTAGAAGAACTCTTGGCGCAACTAGAATCAAAAGGCTATACCCATGTTTTAGGAATTTTCCTATCTTCAGGTATTTCTGGTTTCTATCAGAATATCCAGTATTTGAAGGATGAGTTCCCGAACATGACCATCGCTTTCCCAGATTCTAAGATTACCAGTGCCCCACTTGGGTGGATGGCTGAAGAAGCAGTCAAATGGTCAGGCGAGGGTCGGTCATTTGATGAAATTCTAGCCAATATCCAGATGCAAATCGATGGGACTTCTGCCTACATCATGGTAGATGATCTCAACCATTTGGTCAAAGGGGGCCGTCTTTCTAATGGAGCTGCGATCCTTGGGAATCTTCTCAGCATTAAGCCGATCCTCTATTTTAACGAGGAAGGTGTGATTGAAGTGTATGAGAAAGTTCGTACCGAGAAAAAAGCAATCAAACGTTTAGCTGAGATTGTCAAAGAAGGAACAGCGGATAAAGACTATCAAATCATTATCATTCACGGGAATGCACTGGATAAAGCGGAAACGCTTCGCGATATTCTTCATCAAGATGGTTTTGCTGGTGAGATTCCATTTGCAACCTTTGGCAGTGTCATTGGTACGCACTTAGGAAATCATAGCGTTGCTATTAGTTTTGTACCGAAAATATAAGGAGAAAACATGCCAATTAAAGTAGTGATTGCAGGTTTTAAAGGTAGAATGGGCCAAGCGGCTTATCACATGGTGCTAGAAGATCCTGAGCTTGAACTAGTTGGCTTGATTGATCCCCATGCGTCTGAGAATGAGTTGGCGGGTGTTCCAGTCTTCCATGACAAGGAAGGCGTTTTGATGCTGGATGCAGATGTGTGGATTGACTTCACCATCCCTAAAGTTGCCTATGAGCATACCCGCTTTGCTTTGGAGCATGGACTAGCGCCTGTTGTCGGAACGACAGGATTTACAACAGAAGAAATCACTGACTTGATTGATTTATCTCGTGAGAAGAATATTGGAGGGCTCATCGCGCCAAACTTTGCCATTGGGGCGGTCTTGCTCATGCAATTTGCAGCGCAGGCAGCTAAGTACTTTCCAAATGTAGAAATCATTGAGTTGCACCACGATAAAAAGAAGGACGCTCCGAGCGGGACTGCTGTGAAGACGGCTGAGCTTATCAGTCAGGTTCGTCAACCGCAAGGGCAGGGTGCGCCGGACGAAGAAGAAAGTCTGCCAGGAGCTCGTGGTGCCAACTACCAAGGGATGCATATCCATTCGGTTCGCTTGCCTGGTCTGGTAGCCCACCAAGAAGTGATTTTCGGTAGTCAAGGAGAAGGATTGACCTTACGCCACGATTCCTATGATCGGGTGTCCTTCATGACAGGGGTTAATCTAGGAGTAAAAGAAGTAGTCAAGCGTCATGAGCTTGTCTATGGTTTAGAACATCTATTATGAGATTAAAAAAACTGCCTTCTGAATTTCAGGAGGCTTTGCCAATATTAGAAAAGATTCGAAAAGCTGGGTATGAAGCTTATTTCGTCGGAGGCTCTGTGCGAGATGCTATTTTAGGTCGTCCCATTCACGATGTAGACATCGCTTCCTCCTCTTACCCAGAAGAGACCAAGGCTATTTTCGAGCGGACCATTGATGTCGGGATTGAACACGGGACGGTCTTGGTTTTAGAGAACCATCAGGAATATGAAATTACCACCTTTCGGACAGAGGATGTCTATGTGGATTATCGGAGACCCAGCTCGGTAAGTTTTGTGCGCTCGCTAGAAGAAGATCTCAAGCGCCGAGATTTTACTGTCAACGCCTTTGCTTTGAGTGAAGAAGGGGAAATCATTGATCTTTTCAATGGTATGGAAGATTTGGACAATCGAATTTTAAGAGCTGTTGGAGTGGCAACAGAACGCTTTAATGAGGATGCTCTTCGGATTATGCGTGGATTTCGTTTTCAAGCCAGTCTTGGCTTTGATCTAGAAGAAGAGACCTTTAAAGCTATGACAGATTGCGCCCCCTTGCTAGAAAAGATCTCTGTCGAGCGTGTCTTTATTGAGTTAGATAAGCTCCTCTTAGCTCCTTATTGGCGAAAGGGCTTAGAAGGTCTGATTGCTAGTCATAGCTATCAGTATCTTCCTCTCTTACAGAATAGTCGTTCGTCACTAGAGAAACTTTTCCAACTGAAGATGGACTATAACTTTACGAGTTCGGAGCAAGCATGGGCTGCCTTACTCTTGACCTTAGATGAGAATAAGGTTTCTGCTTTTTTCAAGAAATGGAAAACATCTCGTGACTTCGCTAAGAAGGTGGAGCAGTTGGTTGAAATTTACCGCTTACGAGAAAAGGCTCGTTTAAATCGTCGGGACGTCTACCGCTATGATAAGTCTCTGCTCTTATCAGCGGAAGAACTACGTCAGGCTCATGGATTGCCCGTAGATTTCCAAGTTATTGAGGAATTGTATGATGCTCTAGCTATTCATGATAAGCATGAAATTGTAGTCAATGGTGGGATGTTGATCAAGGAATACGGCTTAAAACCAGGTCCAGCTCTAGGACAAGTGATTTCTGCCATTGAATGGGCCATTGTAGATGGAGAATTAGAGAATGACAAAGAAGCGATTGGAGATTTTTTGAGCGACTATCTTGAAGCTAAGAAGGGGGAAGCATGAGCGATTTTATCGTTGAAAAACTAACCAAGTCCGTTGGGGACAAAACGGTCTTTAAAGATATTTCTTTCATCATTCATGAGCTGGATCGGATTGGACTAATCGGGGTTAATGGGACAGGGAAAACAACTCTCTTAGATGTTTTATCGGGTCGTTCAGGCTATGACGGAGATCGTTCTCCTTTTTCTGCAAAGAATGATTATAAGATTGGCTATCTCACTCAAGAACCTCAGTTTGATGATAACAAAACTGTCCTCGATACAGTGCTGTCAGAAGATGTGAAAGAACTCCAATTGATTCGTCAGTATGAACTGTTGACGAGCCAGTACGATGAGAGTCAGCAAGCTAAACTGGAAAAAGTGATGGCAGAGATGGATTCTCTCAATGCATGGGAAATCGAAAGCCAGGTCAAAACAGTTTTAACTAAACTGGGGATTCAAGATCTATCTGCTAAGGTTGGTAGTTTGTCTGGAGGGTTACGTCGCCGTGTCCAGCTAGCTCAGGTTCTCCTAGGAGACCATGATTTGCTCCTGTTAGATGAACCGACCAACCATTTGGATATTGATACCATCGAATGGTTGACCAATTTTCTTAAAAACTCTAAGAAAACCGTTCTTTTCATCACCCATGACCGTTATTTCTTGGACAATATTTCAACTCGAATTTTTGAACTGGACCGTGCTGGTCTAGTTGAATATCAAGGGAACTACCAAGATTATGTCCGCTTGAAAGCTGAGCAGGACGAGCGAGATGCGGCTCTTCTTCATAAGAAGCAGCAACTGTATAAGCAGGAATTGACTTGGATGCGTCGGCAACCGCAGGCGCGTGCTACTAAGCAACAGGCGCGGATCAATCGTTTCCACGACCTCAAGAAGGACCTATCTCACCAGACTACAGAAACAGATCTGGAAATGTCCTTTGAAACCAGTCGGATCGGTAAGAAAGTCATCGAATTTCAAGATGTCGATTTCGCCTATGACCAGGGCCCTATTCTGCAGCAGTTTAACCTATTGGTTCAAAACAAGGATCGGATTGGAATTGTGGGAGATAATGGTGTTGGGAAATCGACCCTGCTCAATCTCATTGCTGGGAAACTCCAACCGACTGCTGGGAAGGTTGTTATTGGAGAAACGGTGAGAATTGCTTACTTCTCGCAGCAGATCGAAGGTTTGGATGAAAGCAAGCGGATGATCAACTTCCTGCAAGAAGTAGCGGAAGAGGTCAAGACTAGCGCAGGCTCTACGTCGATTGCTGAGTTGCTGGAGCAATTTCTCTTTCCACGTTCCACTCACGGTACCTTGATAGAGAAACTTTCTGGTGGTGAGAAAAAACGCCTCTATCTCTTGAAACTTCTCATCGAAAAACCAAATGTCTTGCTCTTGGACGAGCCGACCAATGATTTGGATATCGCGACTTTGACGGTGTTAGAGAACTTTCTACAAGGCTTTGGTGGACCAGTCATCACGGTTAGCCATGATCGCTATTTTCTAGACAAGGTTGCATCTAAGATTCTAGCTTTTGAAAATGGTGGTATCCGCGAATTTTTTGGAAATTATACGGATTACCTAGATGAGAAAAAGTTTGAGCTAGAAATGGTTGCAGAAAGCAGTAAGCCAGAAAAAGAAAAGGTAATCAAGATCCGGGAAGAAAAGAAACGGATGAGCTACCAGGAAAAGCAGGAGTGGGCGACCATTGAGAGTGAGATCGAAGCGATTGAAAACAAGATTGCAACTATCGAAGCTGAGATGAATGAGAATGGTTCTGACTTCGGGAAGTTGGCCAGTCTTCAACGTCAGATGGATGAAGAAAATGAGCAACTCTTAGCCAAGTATGAACGTTATGAGTACTTGAGTGAGTTGGCAGAAAACTAAAGGAGGCAGAATGCAGCATATTAGTAAATACAGTCTATTATTGTCATCATTTTTATTTTGTGGCATTGGATTTATTCTCTTTGTAAATCCAATCGAAAAGATTGCCACCTTTAGCTGGTTGATTTCACTGGGCTTTTTCTTGATTTCAGTTTCGCGTTTGTCACGTTACTACCGTCTACGGACCCAAGCGACCTTGTCAGATCCCTATTTGTTCCAAAGTGCGGTTTCACTGGTCTTTGCAGTCTATCTTTTGCTCTATGGCTACAAGACCTTGCCGATTGTCTTTCCGATGACACTTGGAATTTGGCTCTTATATAAGTCTGCCTTAAGTTTGCGGAAGGCTCACTATCTTTCCAAACGATCTGAAGAATTATCTAAGAAGTTTACTTTTTGGGGGCTTATTCAACTGTTTACAGGATTGTTTCTCATCGTCAGTCCTTTATCTATTAGTATCTTCTTATTACATATTTTAGGATTATTCTTCTTTGTCATTGGCGTACAATCTCTGAGACTCTTTTTAAAACTTCATAACGAAGAGTAAAGAAATCCTGTCTGTGTTTTTGCAGACAGGATATTTTTTGCAAATGAAATTGAGAGAATTCTTGAAAAATGATTGAAACCCTTTTCACATTTTGGTATACTAGTGTCAAGAGAATAGGAACAAAGGAGTGTATAATGTCCAAAAAAATTATTGGTATTGACTTAGGTGGAACATCTGTCAAATTTGCCATTTTGACGCAAGAAGGTGAAATTCAAGAAAAGTGGTCTATCAAGACCAACATCCTCGACGAAGGAAGCCACATCGTTCCTGATATCATCGCTTCCATTCAACATCGCTTGGAACTATTAAACCTTTCAGCAGAAGATTTCATAGGAATCGGAATGGGGTCACCTGGTGCAGTTGATCGCTTCGAAGGAACGGTTATCGGGGCCTACAACCTTAACTGGAAGACTCTTCAGCCAATCAAGAAAGATATTGAGTCTGCCTTGGGAATTCCTTTCTTCATCGACAATGACGCTAACGTTGCTGCCCTTGGTGAACGTTGGAAAGGTGCTGGCGAAAATCAACCAGACGTCGTCTTCATGACACTTGGTACAGGTGTTGGTGGCGGTATCGTGGCGGAAGGAAAACTTTTGCACGGTGCTGGTGGTGTAGCTGGTGAACTTGGCCATATCACAGTAGACTTCGATCGTCCATTTGATTGTACCTGTGGTAAGAAAGGTTGCTTGGAAACAGTAGCTTCAGCAACTGGTATTGTCAATTTGACTCGTCGCTATGCAGATGAATATGCAGGAGATGCGGAGTTGAAACGCTTGATTGACGATGGAGAAGAAGTCACAGCTAAGACTGTCTTTGATTTGGCTAAAGATGGGGATGATTTGGCCTTGATTGTCTACCGTCATTTCTCTCAATACTTGGGTATTGCTTGTGCCAACATCGCAAGTGTTTTGAACCCAGCAAACATCGTCATCGGTGGTGGTGTATCAGCAGCAGGTCAATTCCTCTTGGATGGGGTTCAAAAAGTCTTTGATGAAAATACTTTCCCACAAGTTCGTACTTCAACCCAACTGGTGCTTGCTAATCTTGGAAATGATGCAGGAGTTATTGGAGCTGCGTCACTTGTCCTACAATAGAATCATACAAAAAGAGTTCTAAATTGAATCATTTAGAACTCTTTTTATTTATCCTATGTTATAATGAAAGTATTAAAGTATTTAAGGAGAATGAATGACAAAAGCAGATATCCTTTTTAAAGAAAATATTCGAAGAATTATGGAAGAAGGCGTCTGGTCTGAGCAGGCTCGGCCTAGGTACAAGGATGGTACAACTGCCAATTCCAAGTACATTACTGGGGCTTTTATGGAATTTGATCTAGCCAAAGGCGAGTTTCCTATTACGACGCTTCGTCCTATCGCCATTAAGTCGGCTATCAAGGAGATGCTCTGGATTTATCAGGACCAGTCCAACAGTCTGGAACTCCTAAACGACAAGTACCAAGTTCATTACTGGAATGACTGGGAAGTAGGAGATACGGGAACAATTGGTGAGCGCTATGGTGCGGTCGTTAAAAAGCACGACATCATCAACAAAATTCTCAAACAGCTAGAAGCCAATCCCTGGAATCGTCGCAATATCATTTCTCTCTGGGACTACCAAGCCTTTGAGGAGAGTGAAGGACTCTTACCTTGTGCTTTTCAAACCATGTTTGATGTTCGTCGTGTCGATGGGGAAATCTATCTGGATGCGACCTTGACCCAACGTTCGAATGACATGTTGGTAGCGCACCATATCAATGCCATGCAATATGTGGCTCTTCAGATGATGATTGCCAAGCACTTTGGCTGGAAGGTTGGCAAGTTCTTTTACTTTATCAACAACCTTCACATCTATGATAACCAATTCGAACAGGCAGAAGAATTACTTCGGCGCGAGCCATCTGATTGCCAGCCTCGTTTGGTATTGAATGTACCAGATGGCACCAATTTCTTTGAGATTAAAGACGAGGACTTTGTTTTGGAAGATTATGATCCAGTCAAACCTCAATTGAAGTTTGATTTGGCTATTTAGGCTTTAAACAAAAAATCACTATATAGATAGGAAGAAGGTTTAATTTTTTCATAAAAATGAACCATACTTCCTATTATTTAAATTTAATGATTAGTAATATCATCAAAAATTTTAAAAATGATTAGTTTTTTGAGTCATTTCACTTTGATATTTTTAACTAATCTGATAGAATATATAGGGTTTAAAATATAGGCCAATAAATTAGCTTATTAATTGTAAAAAATTATGGAGGAAAATATGGGCAAAGATTTATTTAATGATCGCATTAGCAGATTTTCGATTCGTAAATTGAATGTCGGAGTTTGCTCTGTCCTTTTAGGAACACTCGTTATGGTTGGTACAGCATCTAGCGTAGCAGCCGAAGAAAACGTAGAGAACCCAGCAACTGTTGCAAAGGCAACAGAAGAAGGGGCTCAACCTGCTACAACAACAGAAGCTGCTGCTTCTACGACAACTGAAGCACCCACTACAACAAGTGAAGCTTCAACTTCAGCTACTACTTACAATGCTGAAGCACCAGTAACTCCAGCAGGTGCAACACCAACAACAACTACTGAACCAACAACTGCAGCTACGACTGAAGAAAAACCAGCAGCAACTCCTGCAGCAACAGAAGCTTCAACAAACCCTAACAACAAGGGTACAGAAGCAACTGCAACAGATAAGAAAAAAGAAGTGGCTGCAGGTGTCGAAGCACCAACTACAGAAAAACCTGCTGTGACTGCAGAAACATCTGGTGGTAAGCGAAGTGGCCGTACTCGTCGTGCTCTTGGTGACGCAAATGACGAAAGCTTGATCGGGGATGACGTTGAAGACGCAACTTCAACTCCAAAAGTTGAAAAACCAGGCTTTACAACAGATCTTGATGCAAAATCTTTGACTAGCCAAATCTCATGGTTGGACTTTGGAGACGTAGCTAACTGGACAGGAGCTACTACAACATTAGTTCCTAAAAGTGAAGTTGAACCAACTAAGAACTTAGAAGAGAAATTAGCACTTCAAGTTGGGGCTACCTACACCAAGGAAATTATGCCTGGATATGTGGTAACTATCAAAGTCAAATCTTTGAAACCATTCCAAGCGACTGAGATCTATAAGAAACGGATGGAAGATCAAGGTGCTACAGCAGAAGAGAAAGCAACCTATGATCCAGATGCGAAAAACGGTTATGTAAGTGGATCTAGTTCAAATGCTTCTAAGTTGGCTTTTAACAATGGAGAAGAAGCAAAAGTTATCGCCGATGCTCAAAATGGTTGGACTGAAATTAAACAGGAAAACATCGATACCAAATCTAAGAAAACAACCATGGGTTCATCACTGAATGGTGGAAATATCGGGGTTCAGTTTGAAATCTCTGCAACCTTCCGTGGAAAAACAGTCAAACCCGCTATCGTTATGGCAGATGGGGAGTCTGCTAACCCAGGTGAATTTGTTATGTTCACGACCAATGGAGAAGGTTGGCAACACCTTGGAGAATGGAAGAAAAATGGGAAACCAAATACTGTAACTTATATTCCACAAGATACAGATAATCTCTTTGGAAAAACCCCTAAAACTACTATTGATGGAATTTCATTCTACACAACCAACCTGAATCAACTTCGTAATTCTACTCAAACTGGTCCAGACAAAAAACCAATTGCATGGAAGTACTTTGGAAATCCTGATCAAGTAACTGGTGGACTAGGAACTGGAGTATTTGGACCAAATATTTCTCAAGGTCTTGTTGGAGTCCCACTTGTAATGACGCGTGGTGCCTCTGAAATCGGTCTTTATATCGCTTCTGGTGGTAAGCAGTCTGCTATGCTGGGATTTTTCCCACTTGATGAAGGGGATGCTCCTGAGTCATATGGTAAGGCAGTTCATACCATTGCGACTGTAGACGGTGTTACTGGAGCTAAAGTAAATCAACCGTATCTTGGTAACGTGAGTCCTGATATGGATGAGAATACGACTCTTGACTGGTTCGGTGATGATAAGGCAACTACGGCCGATGAAGGAATTAACCAATTGCTTCCAGATGAACTCAAAGGGACAACCAATGAGATGATCAAGATGGACCGTACACGTCCAGGGAACTACAAGATGTCAGTTCAAGCCCATTTGGATGGAGCTTCAGAAGCACATATCTATGGTTGGGTAGACTTTAACCAAAATGGTAAATTCGATGAGGATGAACGCTCAAATCTCGCTACAATCACACAAGATGGCACTGTTGAGTTGACCTTTGCAAACAGCAAGACTTACGTCGATCCTAGCGTCAACGAACTTGGTGCTCGTGTCCGTATTGCTAAGAAAGCTACTGAGATTGAAAGTCCAACGGGTATGGCCTTTTCAGGGGAAGTAGAAGACTTCAAGACTCAAATCACCCACCCACCTAAAGGGGAATTCAAGGAAACTTCTGGTCCTCAAGCTACTAAACAAACAGCAACTGTAACCTTTACAGCGCGTGGAGAGCACAAGTATGAACCTAACTCTCATGCAGTCATCGACGAGACAGTAGAACCATACATCGTTGACAAAGATGGCAACCGAGCAACCCTTGACGCAGACGGTTACTACGTCGTTCAAGGACAAGGTAAGTACAAGATTACTGCTAAAGGTAAAGATGTAGATGTTGAGTTTATCCCAGAAGATAACTTCCTAGGAACTGCAGATGGTATCTCTATCCGTCGTGTAGATAACAATGGTTACGATACGGGTTGGTCATCAAAATTCCCAGACAAAGAACCAAACATTAATGGTCAGTTGAATACCATGGATGGTCTTTACATCCCAACAGTTACTCCGATTGAAATCGAAGGGGTTGACAAGACATCGACTGATATTCAAGGTGCAACTCAAAAAGAAACACCAACCTTTAACACAACTGCTACTAACTTAAATGGCGATAAGATTGCGATTACTCCAAGTGCAGAATACCCTGCTAAGTTGGTTGACCCAGCTACAGGTCTTACTACTGATGCGCCATCTGTAACAGTTGAAGGGGAAGGAACATACACCATTAATCCTACAACAGGTGAAGTAACCTTCACTCCAGAACCAAGCTTTACTGGTACAGCCAAAGGTGTGGAAGTTACCTTGTCAGCGCCAGTTGGTCGCAATAAAGATGGTAAGGTTCAAAAAGAGTACATTAAGACTGCTACAGCTAAGTACACTCCAACAGTTGTAGGAGTAACACCAACAGCAACACCAGCAGAAACAAAAGACATCCAAGGTGCTACTCAAACAGGTAAACCTGAATTCAAGGGTGGTACAGTTGAAGTTAATGGTGTTGAAAAGACCGTTCCAATCAACGAAGATGTTCCAGCAACATTTGACGATGGATCAACAACTAAGACAGTTGAAGGCGTTGGTACTTTCACAGTAGCCCCAGATGGAACAGTAACATTTGTTCCAGAAAAATCATTCGTAGGAACTGCACCAGCCGTGACAGTTGTCCGCGAAGATAAGAACGGAACAAAAGCTTCTGCGACATACACACCAACAGTTGTAGGAGTAACACCAACAGCAACACCAGCAGAAACAAAAGACATCCAAGGTGCTACTCAAACAGGTAAACCTGAATTCAAGGGTGGTACAGTTGAAGTTAATGGTGTTGAAAAGACCGTTCCAATCAACGAAGATGTTCCAGCAACATTCGACGACGGTTCTACAACTAAGACTGTTGAAGGCGTTGGTACTTTCACAGTAGCAGCAGACGGTACAGTAACATTCGTTCCAGAACCAAACTTTGTAGGAACTGCACCAGCAGTTACAGTTGTTCGTGAAGATAAGAATGGAACAAAAGCTTCTGCGACATACACACCAACTGTTGTAGGAGTAACACCAACAGCAACACCAGCAGAAACAAAAGACATCCAAGGTGCTACTCAAACAGGTAAACCTGAATTCAAGGGTGGAACAGTTGAAGTTAATGGTGTTGAAAAGACCGTTCCAATCAACGAAGATGTTCCAGCAACGTTTGACGACGGCTCAACAACTAAGACAGTTGAGGGAGTTGGTAAATTTACAGTTGCAGCAGATGGTACAGTAACATTCGTTCCAGAACCAAACTTTGTAGGAACTGCACCAGCAGTGACAGTTGTCCGCGAAGATAAGAACGGAACAAAAGCTTCTGCGACATACACACCAACAGTTGTAGGAGTAACACCAACAGCAACACCAGCTGAAACAACAGATATTCAAGGTGCAACACAAACAGGTAAACCTGAATTCAAGGGTGGAACAGTTGAAGTTAATGGTGTTGAAAAGACCGTTCCAATCAAAGAAGATGTTCCAGCAACGTTTGATGATGGTTCAACAACTAAGACAGTTGAAGGAGTTGGTACTTACACAGTAGCCCCAGATGGAACAGTAACATTTGTTCCAGAGAAATCTTTCGTAGGAACTGCACCAGCCGTGACAGTTGTCCGCGAAGATAAGAATGGAACAAAAGCTTCTGCAACCTACACACCAACAGTAACTCCGGTTAAACCAACTGCAACACCAGCTGAAACAACAGATATTCAAGGTGCTACACAAACAGGTAAACCTGAATTTACTGCAGGTGACAGCCGTGTACCAATCAACGAAGATGTTCCAGCAAAATTCGACGACGGTTCTACAACTAAGACTGTTGAAGGCGTTGGTACTTTCACAGTAGCCGCAGACGGAACAGTAACATTTGTTCCAGAAAAATCTTTCGTAGGAACTGCACCAGCCGTGACAGTTGTCCGCGAAGATAAGAATGGAACAAAAGCTTCTGCAACATACACACCAACTGTAACTCCTGTTACACCAACTGCTACACCAGCAGAAACAACAGACATTCAAGGTGCTACACAAACAGGTAAACCTGAATTTACTGCAGGTGACAGTCGTGTACCAATCAACGAAGATGTTCCAGCAACATTCGACGACGGTTCTACAACTAAGACTGTTGAAGGCGTTGGTACTTACACAGTAGCAGCAGATGGAACAGTTACTTTCGTACCAGAAAAATCATTCGTAGGAACTGCACCAGCCGTGACAGTCGTCCGCGAAGATAAGAACGGAACAAAAGCATCTGCAACCTACACACCAACTGTAACTCCTGTAACACCAACAGCAGAAGATGCAACTTCAACTGACAAACAAGGTCAAACCCAAACTGGTAAACCAACCTTCACACCAGGTAATGAAAACGTCCCAATGGACGATGATACACCTGCAACCTTTGAAGATGGCTCAACAACTAAGACAGTTGAAGGAGAAGGAACTTACACTGTTGCTCCAGATGGAACTGTAACTTTCGTACCGGAAAAATCATTCACAGGAACAGGTACAGGCGTAACAGTTAAACGTGTTGATAAGAACGGTACTCCAGTTACAGCTAAATACACACCAACTGTAACTCCGGTAACACCAGAAGCAACACCAGCTGAATCAGAAGCTCCTCAAGGTGTGGTACAAACAGGAACTGTAACCTTCACAGAAGGTGATCCAGTAGCACCAATCGACAAGGATACTATTACTCTTCTTGATGAAAATGGTCAACCAGCTGAATCAGTCGTTGCTAAATCTCCAGAAGGTAAAGAAATCGGTACTTTCACAGTTGATAAGGAAACAGGTGTTGTAACCTTCACACCAACTGATAAATCATACTCAGGTGAAGTCGTTCCAGTTAAGGTTCAAGCCAAGGATGCAAACGGCACTCCAGCTGAAACAACCTACACTCCTAAGATTACTCCAGTTGTTCCAACTGCTGATCCTGCAACATCTACAGATATCCAAGGTAAAACACAAACAGGTACACCAAGCTTCACACCTGGTAACCCTGCAATCCCAATGGATGATGAAGTTCCAGCAACCTTTGAAGATGGTTCAACTACGAAGACAATTCCAGGAGAAGGAACTTACACAGTAGCACCAGATGGAACAGTTACTTTCGTACCAGAAAAATCATTCACAGGAACAGGTACAGGTGTAACAGTTAAACGTGTTGATAAGAACGGTACTCCAGTTACTGCAACCTACACACCAACAGTAACTCCTGTGACTCCAACAGCTGAACCTGCAACATCTACAGACATCCAAGGTCAAACCCAAACAGGTACACCAAGCTTCACACCTGGTAACCCAAGTGTGCCAATGGATGATGATGTGCCAGCAACCTTTGAAGATGGCTCAACTACGAAGACAATTCCAGGAGAAGGAACTTACACGGTAGCTCCAGATGGAACTGTAACCTTCGTGCCAGAAAAATCATTCACAGGAACAGGTACAGGCGTAACAGTTAAACGTGTTGATAAGAACGGTACTCCAGTTACAGCTAAGTACACACCAACAGTAACTCCTGTGACTCCAACAGCTGAACCAGCTACATCTACTGATGTACAAGGTGCTACTCAAACAGGTAAACCAAGCTTCACAGAAGGTGACAGCCGTGTGCCTATGAACGATGAAGTTCCAGCAACATTTGATGATGGTTCTACAACTAAGACAGTTGAAGGTGTTGGTACTTACACAGTAGCTCCAGACGGAACAGTTACATTCGTACCTGAGAAATCATTCGTCGGAACTGCACCAGCAGTAACAGTAGTTCGTGAAGATAAGAACGGAACAAAAGCATCTGCAACCTACACACCAACAGTAACTCCTGTGACTCCAACTGCAGAATCAGTAACTTCAATTGGTAACAAGGGACAAACCCAAACAGGAAAACCAACCTTTACTCCTGGTAATCCAAATGTTCCAATGAATGATGAAGTTCCAGCAACATTTGAAGATGGTTCAACAACTAAGACAATTAAAGGTGTTGGTACTTACACTGTGGCACCAGATGGTACAGTAACTTTCACACCAGAACCAGAATTTGTTGGTGAAGCACCATCAGTGACAGTTGTTCGTGAAGACGTAAACGGAACGAAAGCTTCTGCAACTTACACTCCAACTGTTCTTCCTGTGACTAAGTTTGTTGACAAAGAAGGCAAAGAAATCCCAGGATATCCTACAGTTGATGGTGAACAACCAAAAGCTGAAATTCCAGGTTACCGCTTCGTTGAAACGAAGAAATTACCAAACGGTGATACAGAGCACGTCTACGAGAAAGTTACAACTTCACACGTAGATGAAAATGGAAATCCAATTCCTGGTTATCCAACAGAAGATGGTGAGCAACCGAAGAAAGATATTCCAGGTTACGAGTTTGTGAAGACAATTGTAGATGAGAACGGTAATACTCAACACATCTACAAGAAGACGGTGACACCAACACCAGTTCCTACACCAACTCCAACCCCAACACCTACTCCGGTTCCTACACCAACTCCAACACCGGTTCCAACACCGGCACCAACTCCGGATCCAGTTCCAACACCAGATCCAAAACCAGTTCCAGAAACTAAGGAAACTAAATTCATCAATCCATCTGATGAAACAGCAGTTCTTCCTGAAACTGGTACAGAGGAAAGTTCAAAAACTGGTCTTGCTATTCTTAGCGCTTTGACAGGTCTCTCATTATTTGGACTTGCTAAACGCAAAAAAGAAGACTAAGATCTAGGATTTGCCTCATTAAAACCGCGAGAAATCGCGGTTTTTTTGACGGAAAAAATAAGAAGTTTTGCTCAAGGAAGCAATAGTTGGAAACAGTCTTTTCTTGAAAAATTTGATAAAATAGAAGTATCAGTGTAAAGGATGTAAAAATGAGTAAGAAAGTAATTGGTATTTGGGCTCAGACAAAGAATGGGGTAATCGGCAAGGACCAGGTGATGCCTTGGCATTTGCCAGCTGAATTGCAGCACTTTAAACAAACGACTACAGGCCATGCGATTCTCATGGGAAGAGTTACCTACGAAGGTTTAAACAAACGCGTCCTCCCAAATCGGACCAATATCATTCTCTCTAGAGATGACAAATATGATGTAGAGAATGAAAAAGTTTTGTTAAAAACCTCAGTTGAGGACGTTTTCAACTGGTATAAGGATCAGGATTTGTCGCTCTTTATTATCGGTGGTGAGAAGGTCATTCGTCTTTTCGAGCCTTATCTAGAGGAGCTCTATCAGACTGTCATCGATGCCGAATTGGAAGGTGATACTTACTTCCCAGAAGACTTCCAGTGGGATCAGTTTCGCTTACTAGACGAGCGGACAATCGAAAAAGATGAAAAAAACCCTTACGACTTTACCATTAGACATTTTGAAAGAAAGGAAGACTAGTTCATGGAACGTAGTATTTTTGGCTTTTTTACAGCTGTTTTATGCGTGATTTGCCTAGTATGTGCTTCCCAGACCTTTCGGAAAAAGCGCTATGGCTTAGCTACGCTCTTCTTGTTAAATGCCTTTACTAATCTTGTGAATTCTATTCACGCCTTTTATATGACTTTATTTAGATAAATTACAAACAGACTTTAGAATCGGGAGAAGAAAATGCCTACAAATCAATCAAACGATATGATGGTTTATTGTTCCTTCTGCGGGAAAAACCAAGACGAAGTACAGAAGATTATCGCTGGGAACAATGCCTTTATCTGTAATGAATGTGTTGAGTTAGCTCAAGAAATCATTCGAGAAGAACTTGCTGAGGAAGTCTTGTCAGACCTTTCAGAAGTTCCAAAACCAATCGAACTCCTCAATATCCTTAACCACTATGTCATCGGTCAGGATCGTGCTAAACGAGCGCTAGCAGTAGCTGTCTACAATCACTACAAACGGATTAACTTCCACGAAAATCGTGAAGAAGACAACGATGTAGATCTACAAAAATCAAACATTTTGATGGTCGGTCCTACAGGCTCCGGAAAAACTTTCTTGGCTCAAACGCTTGCTAAGAGCTTAAACGTACCATTTGCTATCGCCGATGCAACAGCCTTGACAGAAGCTGGTTACGTCGGAGAAGACGTTGAGAACATCCTTCTTAAGCTGTTGCAAGCAGCTGACTTCAATATTGAACGTGCAGAGCGAGGCATCATCTATGTTGATGAAATCGATAAGATTGCCAAGAAGAGCGAGAATGTCTCTATCACCCGTGATGTGTCTGGTGAAGGGGTACAGCAAGCCCTCTTGAAGATCATCGAGGGAACTGTTGCCAGCGTGCCACCTCAAGGAGGACGCAAGCATCCACAACAAGAGATGATCCAAGTCGACACCAAAAACATTCTTTTCATCGTAGGTGGAGCCTTTGATGGGATTGAAGAAATTGTTAAGCAACGTCTAGGTGAAAAAATTATCGGATTTGGCCAAAACAACAAAGCCATTGATGAATCCAGCTCTTATATGCAAGAAATCATTGCAGAAGATATCCAAAAATTCGGTATTATTCCTGAGTTAATTGGTCGTCTTCCAGTTCTTGCTGCTTTGGAGCAACTGACAGTTGAAGATCTGGTCCGTATTTTGAAAGAACCAAGAAATGCCTTGGTGAAACAATACCAAGCTCTCTTATCCTTTGATGATGTTGAATTAGAATTTGATGACGAAGCGCTTGAAGAAATTGCAAGTAAGGCTATTGAACGCAAGACAGGTGCTCGTGGATTACGCTCTATCATCGAAGAAACCATGTTGGATGTCATGTTTGAAGTTCCAAGTCAAGAAGACGTCAAACTGGTTCGCATCACTAAAGAAGCTGTTAAGGGAACTGAAAAACCAATTTTAGAAACTGCCTAGAAAGAAATTCTATGAAAGTAAATACTCATAATGCAGATATCTTGTTGAGCGCTACTAATAAAAGTCATTATCCTCAAGATGATATCCCAGAAGTCGCACTTGCCGGTCGATCAAATGTCGGCAAGTCTTCTTTTATTAATACCATGCTGAATCGCAAAAATTTGGCCCGTACATCTGGCAAACCAGGAAAAACACAATTGTTGAACTTTTTCAATATCGATGACAAACTTCGTTTTGTCGATGTACCTGGCTATGGTTATGCACGTGTCTCCAAAAAAGAACGCGAAAAATGGGGCAAGATGATCGAAGAATATCTGACAACTAGAGAGAATTTAAGAGCTGTTGTCAGCCTGGTCGATCTTCGTCATGAACCCTCAGCAGATGATGTTCAAATGTATGAATTTTTAAAATATTACGAGATTCCTGTTATCTTAGTTGCGACCAAAGCTGATAAAATTCCAAGAGGGAAATGGAACAAGCACGAATCCATGATTAAGAAGAAGTTGGATTTTGATAAATCAGATACCTTTATCATCTTTTCATCGGTTAATAAAACTGGAGTAGAAGAAGCTTGGGAATCAATTTTTGATTTTAGTTTTTCGTAATAAATCGTATTATTACTTGACTGTTATTAATTTGTTTGATTTATCTCGATATTGTAATTAAAATGTAATATTTAACTCAACATTTTAGGGTTTTTCTGTGCTATAATCATCTTAAAGACTATTCATTAAAACATTAGGAGATTATCACATTGAAAAAAATACTAAATAAATCGAAATTGATTGGATCATTAGTGGCTCTGGTTGCTGTAGGAACAGTAGCGGCAGCCATGAGTGAGCATGTAGGGAATGTTGGTGCTAACGATGAGGCTTATTCTCAATACGCAGATCCAACAGAAGCTTTCATCTCGCAAATCGGTGAATCTGCTCGTCAACTTGGTCAAGAAAATGATCTTTATGCATCTGTTATGATTGCTCAAGCCATCTTAGAAAGTGGATCAGGTCAATCTGGTTTGTCATCGTATCCACACTATAACCTTTTTGGTATTAAGGGGAGCTATGCAGGTCAATCTGCAGTGATGCAGACTTGGGAAGATGATGGTAATGGAAATGCCTATACAATCAATGATGCTTTCCGTTCATACCCTAGCTACTATGAATCATTACAAGACTACGTTGCAGTTTTAAAACAAGGTCATTTTGCAGGAGCTTGGAAGAGCAATACAACAAGCTATCAGGATGCAACAGCTGCTTTAACGGGTGTTTATGCTACTGACACTAGTTACTATGCAAAATTGAACCACATTATTGAAGCTTACAATCTTACTCAATATGATTCACCAAGTGTTTATGGTGGATATGAAGGGACAGTTTACAACCCTTATCGCCAACAATATACGACCCAAGAAATCTTGAACTTGGATATCGCTTGGGCGAATCGTTTCTTATAATATATGAATTAAATTGAATTATAAACAGACTATCATAGTCTGTTTTTTTATTTCATCGTTTTAAATCGTTTTATTTATATTTGTTGTGGAACCCAGTATTTTTATTTAAATTTTTCTGAAAGCCTTTTCAGGAATTCCATTCTATGATATAATGAAGAAGTTCACAAATCCAATATATAAGGAGATTCAGATGGGAGAATCAAATTTTGTTCTTAAGGTAGAAGCAGCATGTCAGAAGAAGGAAGAATTGTATACAGCTTCTAAAGCTCGTTATGCGGTTCGATCTATGTTTGCGGGTGCGTTTTTGACAATGAGTACTGCAGTAGGGATTGTGGGGGCAGACCTTCTCAACACCTTCTTGCCAGGTTCTGGTCGTTTCTTATTCCCGTTTATTTTTGCGTGGGGATTGGTTTATTTACTATTCTTAAATAGTGAGTTAACGACTTCCAATATGATGTACCTTACAGCTGGTGTTTATTTAAAGAAGATTAATTGGAAAAAAGCTTTAGAAATTTTACTTTATTGTACGTTCTTTAACCTAGTCGGTGCTTTGTTCCTCGCTTTCCTCTTTGGACAGACTAGTGCATTTGCAAACCTAAATCCAAAAGGCTTCCTTGGCTCGGTTGTAGAGATGAAGCTCCAACGTTCGAATCAATTGGTCTTCTTCGAAGGAGTTATTGCCAACATCTTCGTTAACATAGCAATCTTGTCCTACCTTTTCTTTAAAGATGAAACAGCGAAAGTTTTGTTGGCTTTGTCAGCTATTTATATGTTTGTATTTCTTACAAATGAACACATTGCGGCAAACTTTGCTTCTTTCTCACTGGCTACCTTTAATTCTATTTCTAAAGATTTGCCTCATTTAGAGTTCTTCAATGTCCTTCGTCATTACGCTGTCACTTTTGTAGGTAACTGGGTAGGAGGAGGAGTACTCATGGGCTTGGCCTATGCATGGCTCAATCGTACAAAGACTATTTATAAAGATTAAATATTTTTTTAAAAAAGTTTGCAAAAACACTTGCATTCTTTTTTTTTATGTGATACACTAAATAACGGTTTGAAAAAACTGCCTAAGACAGTAGGGGAGCTAGACTCATAAATATCCTACCGAGGACAAAACGTATCATGTAAAAAGAAGCGTATTGTACTTTCGTGTCTAGGTTTGGGCGCGTTTTTCTTTTGGAAAAATTCCCCAAGCAAAATAATTACGGAGGTGAACACACTAATGAGTGAAGCAATTATTGCTAAAAAAGCGGAACTAGTTGACGTAGTAGCTGAGAAAATGAAAGCTGCTGCATCAATCGTCGTTGTAGACGCTCGTGGTTTAACAGTTGACCAAGATACAGTTCTTCGTCGTGAGCTTCGTGGAAGCGAAGTTGAGTACAAAGTTATTAAAAACTCAATCTTACGTCGTGCAGCTGAAAAAGCTGGTCTTGAAGAATTGGCATCAGTTTTTGTTGGACCATCTGCTGTAGCATTTTCTAATGAAGATGTTATCGCACCAGCGAAAATCTTGAACGACTTTTCTAAAACTGCTGACGCACTTGAAATCAAGGGTGGTGCAATCGAAGGCGCTGTCGCATCTAAAGAAGAGATCCTTGCTCTTGCAACTCTTCCAAACCGCGAAGGACTTCTTTCTATGCTCCTTTCTGTACTTCAAGCGCCAGTGCGCAACGTTGCTCTTGCAGTCAAAGCGGTTGCAGACAACAAAGAAGACGCGGCTTAATCTTAAGCTACGCAGCGTAGCCTAGCTACAAAAAAATATAAATAAAAAATTTAAAACTTATTTGGAGGAAATAACAATGGCATTGAACATTGAAAACATTATTGCTGAAATTAAAGAAGCTTCAATCCTTGAATTGAACGACCTTGTAAAAGCTATCGAAGAAGAATTTGGTGTAACTGCAGCTGCTCCTGTAGCTGTTGCTGCAGCTGGTGCTGCTGACGCTGGTGCTGCTAAAGATTCATTCGACGTTGAATTGACATCTGCAGGCGACAAGAAAGTCGGCGTTATCAAAGTTGTGCGTGAAATCACTGGTCTTGGTCTTAAAGAAGCTAAAGAACTTGTTGATGGAGCACCTGCACTTGTTAAAGAAGGTGTTGCTACAGCTGAAGCTGAAGAAATCAAAGCTAAATTGGAAGAAGCTGGAGCTTCAGTTACTCTTAAATAATAGAGTTTCCAATCAAAATGAAAACCGAGGTTTAGACCTCGGTTTTTTTGTGTACAATTTCGAATTTAGTTCTTTGTATTTGATCCTATATCTGAAGAAACCTTAGAAATGGATGAAAAAGAAGGTGGGACAAATAGTGGATCTAGTCTTTTCGTTAATCGAATAAAGTTAAAAGTTGAACTTGAAATTAAGGATAAGACAGGAACGCAGTTCTGCCTCAGTTAGTTTGTTTGGGAATGAGCAGGAGTAGCCTATAGTTTCAAAAGAGGATAGTATTGCTATCTTCTTTATTTTTTCACGAAAGAAGTATGGTACTGTAAAAAAAGTCTTTAAATCATTCAGCGTACTTTCGCTCTTAAACGCTGTAGAACAGTGCATTCCCAACGGTTACTCCCAATTCTTATCGAGTTCTTACTAATTTATTATATTGTTAGACTTCTATTTTTTTGATAGAATAGTCCTTATCAACAAAAAAGGAGATTTCTGATGAAATACTTTAAACGTCTTGTCTTTGCTGCTTTGTTGGCAGTTGGTGCGATTTTCCTTGTAGCTTGTGGTTCTACAACTAGCGATAATGGGAAATATGTCTATAAAGCTGAGAAGGATCAAATTAAAAGCATCCTTAAAAAGCAAGGGGCTAGTGAGGAACAACTTGAGCAGGTGATTGATCAATTTGATTTGACAATGACAATTGAAATTAAAGATACAAAAGCTAAGATGATTATCGAAATGAAAGCTCTTGGTGAAAGCAAAAAGAAAACAATTGACCTGAAAGCTGATCAAAATGCTAAAACTCTTGAATCAGCAGAAGGTGGTAAAGATAAAGTCAAGTATAAGATTGATGGTGATGTTTTAACTTTGGATGTATCAAAAGCAGAATCTAGTGATTATGAAGTTTTTGCTTTCTTCAAAGATGCAAAATTCAAACGTCAGAAATAATCGTATCTAGAGGGGATTGCTGAGGCTATCCTCTTTTTTCTTCATGGTTTTCATTAGCTCTTTTCCTTGCTAGCCACCTAGGGTTCTGATATAATGAGGTTACTGTGAAGAAGGCGTGTGAGCTTTCTAGAATCATTTAAAAAGTACTTGACGGTGCTTTTTTATTGTATAGGGAGGAGAAAGGTATGGGATATATTTGGTCTTATTTGAGAAAATATCCAAAATGGTTGTGCTTGAATTTTACAGCAGCCATCTTTTTTGTGATTGTTAATCTCGGTTTGCCAACTGTTTTGGCCCGTATGATTGATGAGGGAATCAATCCGAGAGATATAGAGCGTGTTTATTTCTGGGCCTGGGTTATGTTTGGTGTGATCATCGTCGGAATTCTTGGTCGAATCGTTCTGGCCTATGCGGTTGGGAAGATTACTACAACCATGGTTATGGATATGCGGAATGATCTTTATGAGAAGCTTCAGGAATATTCTCACCATGAGTATGAAAAGATTGGCGTTTCTTCTTTAGTGACACGGATGACGTCTGATGCTTTTGTCCTAATGCAGTTTTCTGACCAGATGTTAAAACTTGGGGTCATTACTCCCATCATGATGGTGTCGAGTATTCTGTTGATTTTACAAACGAGTCCATCTCTTGCCTGGATTGTGGCGATTTCGATGCCTCTTTTGGCCGTGGTGGTTTGGTATGTAGCTGTTAAGACCAAGCCTTTGTCAGAGAAGCAGCAGGAAACCCTAGATAAGCTCAATCAATATGCACGAGAGAATCTTACAGGGCTTCGTGTCATTCGTGCTTTTGCACGTGAGGAATTCCAAGAGGAAAAGTTTGGCCAAGCCAATGCAGTCTATGCGGACAACTCTAATAAACTTTTTAAACTGACCGGTTTGACGGAGCCACTCTTTGTTCAAATCATCATTGCGATGATTGTAGCTATTGTGTGGTTTGCCTTGGATCCTCTAGGGGATGGGAGCTTAGAAATTGGGAATCTTGTCGCCTTTATCGAATACAGTTTCCATGCCTTGCTTTCATTCCTTTTCCTAGCCAATCTCTTTACCATGTACCCACGGACAGCTGTCTCCAGTCATCGTTTGAAAGAGATTATGGACATGCCCATTTCCATTGATCCAAATGAAAATGGGGTAACTGAGACAGAAACCAAGGGTTATCTGGAGTTTGATAACGTCACTTTTGCCTATCCTGGTGAAACAGAGAATCCAGTCCTTCACAATATTTCCTTTAAGGCTAAACCCGGTGAAACCATCGCCTTTATCGGATCGACCGGTTCTGGGAAATCCTCTCTCGTTCAGCTCATTCCTCGATTCTATGATGTTACTTTAGGGAAAATCTTGGTCGATGGCGTGGATGTGCGTGATTTTAATGTTAAAGCCTTGCGCCATAAGATTGGATTTATCCCACAGAAGGCCTTGCTCTTTACAGGTACCATTGCTGAAAACCTCCGTTATGGTAAGGAAGATGCGAGTATTGAGGAGTTAGATAAGGCAGCAGATGTAGCCCAAGCCAAGGAATTTATCGAGAGTAAGGAGGAGCAGTTTGACACTCATTTAGCAGAAGGTGGTAGCAACCTTTCTGGAGGTCAGAAGCAACGTTTATCGATTGCACGTGCAGTTGTTAAGGAGCCGGATATCTATATCTTTGATGATTCCTTCTCTGCTCTGGATTATAAGACAGATGCCACGCTGAGAAAACGTCTAAAAGAAGTAACTGGAGATGCGACCGTTTTAATCGTAGCCCAGCGGGTTGGGACCATTATGGATGCGGATCAAATCATTGTCTTGGATCATGGAGAAATCGTTGGTCGTGGAACCCACGAAGAACTCCTAGCAACCAATGAAATCTACAGTGAGATTGCCCGCTCACAGTTGAATAATCAATCATTGACAGAAGAATAGGAGGGAGGAGAAAATGAAAGAAAAACGTTCCAGTTTTGTACGCCTTTGGGGCTACTTAAAAGCTTATCGCTTTGCCGTTATTCTCGCTACTCTTCTAAAAATTCTGAGTGTGGTCATGAGTGTCATCGAACCCTATATTCTAGGACTCGCCATTACTGAATTAACTGCTAACCTGACAGATATGGCTAGAGGAGTTGCAGGAGCTCAGATTAATGCTGGCTATGTCGGCTGGGTCATGGTTGTCTATCTCTTCCGTGGAGTCTTGTATGAACTCGGTTCATATTATTCGAATTACTTCATGACCAATGCTGTTCAAAGCATGATTGAGGATATGCGTAATGACTTATCCGAAAAAATTAATCGTATCCCCGTTTCTTACTTTGATCAGCACCAATTTGGAGATCTTCTCGGTCGCTTTACTAGTGATGTCGAAACGGTTTCCAATGCCTTGCAACAGTCTTTCCTTCAAATTGTTAATGCGATCTTCACCTTAAGCTTGGTTATTGCTATGGTGCTTTATCTTAACCTCACTTTGGGGTTAATCGTGATTGCTTCTATTCCGATCACCTTCTTCGGTGCCCAGTTTATTATGAAGAAATCCCAGCCTTATTTTAAAGAGCAGGCAGATGTCCTTGGGGCTCTAAATGGTTTTGTTCAGGAAAACTTGAGTGGCTTTAACGTCTTAAAACTCTATGTACGTGAAGAATCATCGCAAGAAGAATTCCGTGACATTACTCGTCGTCTCCAACAAGTTGGATTTAAAGCGAATTTTATTTCTGGACTGATGATGCCAGTTCTTAATGCGATCTCTGATTTGACATATCTTTTGGTGGCCGTTATCGGAGCTATTCAAGTTCTTGCCGGTCGTCTTACAGTTGGGAATATGCAGGCTTTTGTTCAGTATGTCTGGCAGATCAATCAGCCTATTCAAAATTTGAGCCAGTTAGCTGGCATCTTGCAAAGTGCCAAATCTTCACTAGACCGGGTCTTCCAAGTCCTTGATGAACCAGATGAAGTGCTCGGTAAAAATGAATCTCTGGACAAAGAACTGACAGGGCAGGTTAGCTTTAATCATGTGGACTTCCAATATGTGGAAGATAAACCGCTGATCCGTGATTTTAACCTAGAGGTTAATCCTGGTGAGATGGTGGCTATTGTCGGACCGACAGGAGCAGGGAAAACGACCCTCATCAACCTCCTCATGCGTTTCTACGATGTGACTAAGGGGGCTATTACAGTGGATGGTCATGATATCCGTGACCTATCTCGCCAAGACTATCGTAAGCAGTTTGGGATGGTTCTTCAGGATGCTTGGCTCTATGAAGGGACCATTAAAGAGAATCTGCGCTTTGGAAACTTGGATGCGACAGATGAAGAGATTGTCGCTGCTGCCAAGGCTGCCAACGTTGACCACTTTATCCGGACCCTTCCGGGAGGCTACAACATGGAGATGAACCAGGAGTCTAGTAATATCTCTTTGGGGCAGAAGCAGTTGTTGACCATTGCGCGTGCCCTTCTAGCTGATCCAAAGATATTGATTTTAGATGAGGCAACTTCTTCAGTGGATACGCGTCTGGAACTCTTGATTCAAAAGGCTATGAAGAACTTGATGAAAGGGCGAACTAGTTTTGTCATTGCTCACCGCTTGTCTACTATCCAAGAAGCAGATAAGATTTTAGTTCTTAAAGAGGGTCAAATCATCGAACAAGGAAATCATGAGTCCCTCTTGGCTGCACAAGGATTTTATTACGACTTGTACATGAGCCAATTCTCCAAAAAAGAAGAAGCTGAATAATAGCGTAAAAGAGAGTTGGACAGAAATCGGTAATTCGTTAGAATTCGATTTCGTCGTCCCACCTCCGCACAGTTGAGTAGGGCTGTAAAAGCTGATGAAATCAGCGTAGTAGAGCCCACACAACCACTGCGTCTTGCTCGACAATCCAAAGATAATTGAGAGGCTAGGACTTTTGTCCCAGCCTTTTTTAAGCTACATACTTGCTTTTGAAAGAAGACGGATTTCTTGAAGATGTTTATTTTATTTGCTATAATCGTAGCAGAAATGGAGGCTTTATGCGCTTAACAAGCCAATTAATCACTGAAACATTCCCAGATCTGGATAAGGTCGAGCGGTTGAATACCGAGGCTTTCCCTGAAGAGGAACGGATTCCTATATCTGAGTTTTTACGCTATACAGACAATGATGATGCTCATTTTTTTGCTTTTTACAATGAGGAAGAATTTGTTGGATTTGCCTTTGCTATTTCAAATGCCAAGGCCTTTTATGTCAGCTTCTTTGCCATTATGCCTCACTTGCGAAGTCACGGCTATGGCCAAGAAATCATTGAAAAATTAATCGAATTTTACCATCGGACCATGTTGTTAGAAGTTGAGCGCTTGGATGAAGAATGTGACAATCTAGAACAACGACGGGCTCGAATGGACTTCTATTTGCGGAACGGCTTCAAAACAGCCAATGCCTTTCTTGAATATGAAGGGCTTAGTTTTGAAATCCTCTATCGAGGAGAAGGCTTTGATGAGGAAGCCTATCGTGATATCTTCCGTAAACTTCAGGAAGAGAATTATTTTGATTTTCGCATTCAATACAGACGTTTTAGTGAAGATTAGAAAAAAGAGGCTGGGACAAAAGTCCCAGCCTCTCAATTGTCTTTGGATTGTCGAGCAAGACGCAGTGGTTGAGTGGGCTCTACTACGCTGATTTCATCAGCTTTTACAGCCCTACTCAACTGTGCGGAGGTGGGACGACGAAATAGAATTCTAACGAATAACCGATTTCTGTCCCACTCTCTTTAGTTTAGATGTTGAACATGAACTCAATTAGTCGCATGACTTGTGAAAAGAACCGAGGCAGAAATAGAAGTGCTAAGAAAGTAGCATGCCAGTTCCAGTACAAGGACACTAGACCAACTGTTTCTCGTGTATCATAATTGAGAATAAGAGGCTATGTTGATAGGAGGAGAAAGAATTTGTTGTTCATACGAAAAGCTTTCTGTTAAATAAGATAAATTCAGTAAAAATGATTGCTCCGAAGCATGAAAGCTGTTATACTAGATAGGATTGAAAAATGTAAAGGAGAACATATGTTACGAAAAGGTTCCTTAACAGGTTTGCTGTTATTTGGTATTTTCTTCGGTGCAGGGAATTTGATCTTTCCACCTGCGCTAGGTGCCCAGTCGGGTAACCATTTTGGGCCAGCTATTGCTGGATTTGTCTTATCAGGAGTAGGGATTGCGATTATTACCTTGATCATTGGGACACTTAATCCCAAAGGATATATCCATGAGATTTCACGTAAAATCGCTCCTTGGTTTGCCATCGTTTATCTTGTAGCCTTGTATCTGTCTATTGGTCCATTCTTTGCCATTCCAAGAACAGCTACGGTTTCCTACGAGGTTGGGATCGCTCCCTTGTTGGGACAATCAAGTGGTAAACTGAGCCTCTTTATTTTCACCTTGATTTATTTCTCTTTAGCTTATTTGATTGCCTTGTATCCTTCTAAAATCCTAGATAGTATTGGTCGGATTTTGACACCAGTCTTTGCTATCTTGATCGTTGTATTGGTTGTCCTTGGTGCCCTCAAATACAGCGGACATGCGCCACAAGCTGCAACAGAAGCTTATCAAGCGTCTGCCTTTGGTCAAGGTTTCCTTGAAGGGTATAACACCTTGGATGCTCTTGCTTCAGTAGCCTTTAGTGTGATTGCAGTAACTACCCTCAATCAACTGGGTTTTTCCAGCAAAAAAGAATACATTAAAACGATCTGGATTGTTGGAATCGTTGTAGCCATTGGCTTTAGTATTTTGTATATCGGCTTGGGATACCTTGGAAATCACTTCCCAATTCCAGCAGAAGTGATGGCATCTGATGCCAATAAGGGTGTTTATGTCCTCTCAGAAGCAACCAAGGCTATCTTTGGTCCAGTTGCTCAAATCTTCCTTGCAGGGATGGTGACGGTGACTTGTTTCACAACAACAGCTGGTTTGATCGTTTCAACAGGAGAATTCTTCCATAAGACCTTCCCTAAGATTTCATATAAGGTTTATGCGACACTTTTCACTTTGATTGGGTTTGCGATTGCCAACCTTGGTTTGAACGCGATTATTACCTTCTCATTGCCTGTTTTGATGATTCTCTATCCAATTACAATCACCATTGTGTTGATTGTGATTGTAAATAAATTTATCGACCTTTCAAAACCAGGGATGCAACTAACCATTTTTGCAGTTAGCTTGGTGGCGATTGCAGATGTTCTTGCAAGTACCTTCAAACTTTCAGGCTTAGCTACTATCATTAAAACTTTGCCATTTGCTACCCAATCCCTTCCATGGTTACTACCAGCAGTAGTTGGTATTGTCCTCTCTCTCTTTTTGCCAAATAAACAAAATGCAGCAGAAGAATAAGTAGAAAATTAAACTCCAAAGTTATGTGCTTTGGAGTTTTTATTTGGTTTTGAAACTAGTTTCTAAATGATCCTTTAGAAATCAAAGCGTAGCAGAAATTTTTAATTTAGGGATTTGAATGCTATACTAGGTGTAGCATATCAATATACGGAGTGTTTTATGAATCAAATCGTTTTCTCCTTTACTGTCTTTCTGGCAGGCATTCTCTCCTTTTTCTCTCCCTGTGTCTTTCCTTTACTTCCGGTATACATCGGCGTCTTGCTAGGAAGCAATCAGGAAAAATCTATCCAGCTTTTTGGGAAAAAGATTCGCTGGCATGGGATTGTAAAGACCTTGTGTTTTATCGCAGGTATTTCTGTTATTTTCCTCCTCATTGGTTTCGGGGCAGGTTTGCTTGGTCAAATCATGTACACCAATTGGTTCCGTTACCTGATGGGAGCCCTCATCATTATTCTTGGTCTTCATCAGATGGAAGTCTTTCATTTCAACTTCCTAGAGAAGCAGAAGACAATGGATTTCGGGGCCAACAAACAGAAGAATGAGTTGTTCTCCGCTTTTCTCCTTGGGCTTGGTTTTAGCTTTGGCTGGACGCCATGTATCGGTCCTGTTCTCGGCTCTGTACTTGCCTTAGCAGCATCAAATGGACAAGATGCCTTGATGGGAGCTCTTTACCTTTTCATTTATACATTAGGGATGGCCATTCCGTTTTTGCTTTTGGCCTTAGCGTCTGGGATTGTTCTCCCATACTTTAATCGTCTAAAACCCCATCTCTTATTGCTAAAGAAGATTGGTGGCTTGATCATCATCATTATGGGGATCTTATTGCTCTTGGGACAATTGAATAGCTTGTCTGCTATTTTTTCATAAATCAAATGGAGGTTTATTACCATGAAATTTATTAAATATACCTGTTTTTCAATCCTCTCACTCGCTTTACTGACTGCTTGTTCCATGAAGCAATCAAGTGAGACTAGTATGAACAACATGAACAATATGAATAACCAAACAACGTCAAACACGACTACTAGTAAACATCCTCTGGTAGGAACAGAAGCGAGTGACTTTGAACTCAAAGACATGAAGGGGAATACGGTCAAACTTTCAGACTATAAAGGAAAAAAGGTTTACTTAAAATTCTGGGCTACTTGGTGTGGTCCTTGCCGACAAAGTATGCCTGAACTCAATAAATTAGTTGAAGAAAAGGATCGGGACTTTGAGATTCTCACGGTTATGGCACCGGGAATGCAAGGTGAAAAAACAGAAGAAGAGTTTGTTGAATGGTTTGCCCAACAAGACTATCAATCAGTACCCGTTTTGTACAATCCTGACGGCTCTGCCTTCATAAATTACCAAGTTCGTTCGATCCCTACTGAAGTCTTTATCGATAGCCAAGGAAAGATTGGTCATGTTCAATTAGGGGCTATTTCAAATGAAGATGCCAAGAAGATTATCAAAGAGTTGAAATAAAAGAGAGAGTGGGACAGAAATCGGTAATTCATTAGAATTCGATTTCGTCGTCCCACCTCCGCATGGTTGAGTAGGGCTGTAAAAGCTGATGAAATCAGCGTAGTAGAGCCCACTCAACCACTGCGTCTTGCTTGACAATCCAAAAATAATTGAGAGGCTAGGACTTTTGTCCTAGCCTCTCAATTATTAGTTGCTTGCACCAGATGTAGCATCAGCAGCTCCGTCACCGTGTCCACCAGCATCTGAAGCACCTGAAGTTGCATCTGCATCCCCATGACCAGCAGCAGGAGCAAATGGTCCGCTACCACCTACAAGGCGTTGACCTGTTGTTTCAAGATACCAGTCCAACCATGGTTGGAAGTTGAAGACGATCTCGTTGATACCAGCATAGGAACCATCTGGATAGTACATAGCTTGGTAGTTGTGAGTATTGATGACGCCTTCAGGGGATCCTGGAACAATGGTACGAACATATTCTTGGTTCCCATTACGAAGAGTACCGATAACCCATTCAACGTTTTTCATACGTGCTGGCGGAAGTGAACCGTGAACAGTTGACATCCGGCTACCAGATTGAGGTGGCACGCGTTTCGCAAACATCGTATCTGGATCTTGGTGGGCATTGTTGTAGTATAGGAACTGGTTGTTGTCATCTGCATAAGTTAATTCAAATGGCATAGCTTTTAAGAACATATCGATTTGATTAACAGTCAGGATCCCGTGGTCTAATTTGACATAAGTATCACCTGATACAGCTCCTGTAATTTCTGCAACTTTTTCTACCCATTCTGGATCATCTGGATCAACCTCAGTGATGGTAGTAGCGATTGGTTTTCCGCAATCCAAGTCTTCTGGTTCAATTGGTTTTGGTTTTTTCAATTTAGAAACGACTCCTACGTATTTAACAAAGTTATCTAAACAAGTTTCAAGGAATTTAACGGTTCCTTCGTTCTTGATATTGCCATCTGCATCAAAAGCTTCCTTGGCTTTACCAAGAAGGAACTCATTTCCTGGAAGGGTGTAGGCATTGACACCAGGAGCATCAAGAATCTTGCGTAGGTGAACCTGAGCACGTGATGTTCCTTGATCATAATAAGAGGCACCGACGATCATAACTGGTTTATTTTCAAATGGATGAACCTCGAAAGAAAGCCATTCAAGAACTGATTTTAGAGCAGCCGAAATGGTATGGTTGTGTTCTGGGGTTGCAATAATCACCCCATCTGCACGAGTGATTTTATTATACAAAAGACGCAATTGGAAGCTTTCGTCCCATTTTTCATCTTGGTTAAACATTGGGACTTCATCAATTTCAAGAATTTCCAATTCAAATTTGAGCTTAAATTGGCGTTGCATGAACTCCAAGAGTTTACGGTTATATGATTGATCATAGTTTGAGCCTAAAATTCCAACAAATTTCATTCTTATCGTCTCCTATCCTACAAGTTTTCCCAGTTAAATTTTTCAGCAGATTTGCGAATTAACTCATGAGCATTACGTAATTTGTCTGTAATCTTTACAAAAATACGGAAGTCATCGAAGATAGCATCCAATTTTTGAATGACTTCTAAATCTACCAAATCTCCATGTTGGTCGAAGGCTTGCAATGAATGAGAAAGCAAGAATTCATCTGGCAAAACAGTTGCTTTGATTTCTGGAGCGTTTAAGATTTGGCGAAGTTGCAGTTGGGCACGTGAAGATCCTAAAGTACCGTATGAAGCACCAGTAATCATAACTGGTTTGTTCAACAAAGGAAAGACTCCGTAAGAGAGCCAAGCTAAAGCGCTCATCAGGACAGCTGGAATAGAGTGATCATATTCAGGAGTGCCGATGATGACACCATCAGCTTTCTCAATTTTATCAACAATCTCTAAGATAGCTTCTGGTACATTCTTGTCAGCCGGTTTGTTAAAAACTGGGATGTCTTTGATTTCGACCAATTCAATATCAGCTTTGTTTGCAAAATGTTTTTGCATGTATTGAAGTAGTTGACGGTTTGTAGAACGTTTGGAGTTGGTCCCCACAATCGCAATTAGTTTTGTCATAAAAATTTCCTTTCTGATGTAACATTATATATAGGATTGAAGCCCGCTTGTAAAAGCGATCTTGCCTGATTGCGAAACCAATAAGGTATCGATACCAGGGAGCGATTCAACAATGTTGAGAATAGAAGCAGGGGATTCCCCAAACAGTCGAGTAGTCCAAATCTCCCCATCTACGGATTTGTCAGATATTATAGTAATGCTGGCTAAGTCTGTCTCAACAGGATAGCCTGTCTTGCTATCGAATATATGATGAAATGACTGCCCATCGACTTCTAGATGACGTTCGTAAATTCCTGAGGTTACGATAGAC
The DNA here is from genome assembly GCF_003603595.1 of Streptococcus sp. AM28-20. Classification (NCBI taxonomy): domain Bacteria; kingdom Bacillati; phylum Bacillota; class Bacilli; order Lactobacillales; family Streptococcaceae; genus Streptococcus; species Streptococcus sp. AM28-20. The sequence goes on along the minus strand of NZ_QTNK01000001.1, from coordinate 525,114 downwards.
TTGTTCTCGATTGAAAGAGCAAGTAGGTGGTGCCCTCTTGGCTCAACAGGATTTTGAATCCCAATTCGCCACGGCTGTTTTCTAATCGGATTCTGACCGACTGTTAGAATATTGCCTCCAAGATCGATTAAAGCATCTGAGATTCCTTGACTTTTTAAAAATCTAGCAACGAGGTCAGCACTGTAACCTTTTGCCAAAGCCCCAAGATCAATTTTCATACCAGGATGTGTCAGATAGACAGCGTGGTTTTTATGATCTAGTTGAATTTTTTGAGGGTTGATTTTCAACAAGGCTTGGTCAATTTCCTTCTGGTCTGGACGCCTAGCGTCTGCAAATCCAATTCGCCAGGTCTGAACAAGAGGACCAATTGCAATATTTAAATGGCTATTTCGGGCCTGACTGTGCTGGGTACCTAAAGAGATGAGCTCAAAAAGATCTGGATGGACTTGAACGGCTGAAATACCTGCTTGATGATTGACCTCCATGAGTTCAGAACTTGTATCATTGGCACTGAAACGGTGTTCATAAGACCGGAGAAGCTCAAAGCATCGAGTTAGAAGCTTATCTGCTTGTGGGTGCAGGATCGATACAGTAATCGTTGTTCCCATCAAGCGTTCAGATTGACTGCTTAGGTCCACTGAAAATCTATCCTTTCCTATTTTCACTTACTTACAGTATATCAAAAAGAGATCGTTTTCACAATCCCTTTAAGCAAATTTGTTGACATTTTTCAAGGCTTGTGATTAAAGATTTGAAAAAAATATCACAAATTGTAAGCAAAATAATTGGAAACGATATCATATTCATGTTATAATTGTAAGGTAAATAAAATTAAAGGTAGGATTTTTTCTATGAGTAAAATCGTAGTTGTGGGTGCTAACCACGCTGGAACTGCATGTATCAACACAATGTTGGATAATTTTGGAATCGAAAATGAAATCGTTGTTTTTGACCAAAACTCAAACATCTCATTTCTTGGATGCGGAATGGCTCTTTGGATTGGTGAACAAATTGACGGTCCTGAAGGCTTGTTCTATTCTGATAAAGAAAAATTAGAAGCTAAAGGCGCTAAAGTTTACATGAACGCACCAGTTCTTTCGATCGACTACGACAACAAGGTTGTAACTGCTGAAGTTGACGGAAAAGAGCACAAAGAATCGTATGAAAAATTAATCTTCGCGACTGGTTCAACACCAATCATTCCTCCAATCAAAGGAGTTGAAATTGTGCCTGGTAACCGTGAGTTCAAGGCGACTCTTGAAAATCTTCAGTTCGTTAAATTGTACCAAAACGCTGAAGAAGTGATTGAAAAATTGAAAGACAATAGCAAACACTTGAACCGCATTGCCGTAGTTGGTGGCGGGTACATCGGTGTTGAGTTAGCTGAAGCTTTCGAGCGTCTTGGAAAAGACGTTGTCCTAGTTGATATCGTGGATACTGTCTTGAACGGATACTACGATAAAGATTTCACAGACATTATGGCTAAAAACTTGGAAGACCACAACATCCGTTTGGCTCTTGGACAAACTGTTCAAGCAGTTGAAGGAAATGGTAAAGTAGAACGCTTGGTAACTGACAAAGAAACATTCGACGTGGATATGGTTATTCTTGCTGTTGGTTTCCGTCCTAACACAGCTCTTGCTGATGGTAAGATCGAACTCTTCCGCAACGGTGCCTTCCTTGTAGACAAGAAACAAGAAACGTCACTTCCTGGTGTATACGCTGTAGGTGACTGTGCGACTATCTACGATAACGCACGTGATGAAATGAGTTACATCGCTCTTGCATCTAACGCTGTTCGTTCAGGTATTGTTGGAGCTTACAACGCGACTGGTCATGAATTGGAAGGAATCGGTGTTCAAGGTTCTAATGGTATCTCAATCTACGGTCTTCACATGGTTTCGACTGGTTTGACACTTGAAAAAGCAAAAGCTGCTGGTTTCAATGCTGGCGAAACAGGATTCAACGATCTTCAAAAACCTGAATTTATCAAACACGATAACCATGAAGTCGCAATCAAGATTGTCTACAATAAAGACAACCGTCAAATCCTTGGTGCTCAAATGGTATCACGTGATAGTGCAATCTCAATGGGAATTCATATGTTCTCACTTGCTATTCAAGAACACGTGACGATTGATAAGTTGGCACTGACTGACTTATTCTTCTTGCCACACTTCAACAAACCATACAACTACATCACAATGGCGGCTTTAACTGCTGAATAATAAAGTCAAAAAACGCTCGTTAGGGCGTTTTTTTGATTATCTCATACTCAAGAGCCGTGAAAAATAGTATAATAAAGGCAATTAATCTTGGAGTTTAAGTGAATTTATGAAACAAAGTCAGCAAATCCAAAGAGAATTTCAATCGACCTCAAGATCTATTTTATCTCAGGTTAGCAGAGGTGTTTTAGTAGGGCTCGTAGTCGGTGCGATTGTCTCGAGTTTTCGATTTTTTATTGAGTATCTCTTTCATGTTGTGCAAGGATTGTATAAGGATCTTGGAAGAAGTCCGATCAATTGGGTCACCATCCTTTTGATGTATCTTTTTATTATTTTGCTAGCTAGCCAGCTCATCAAAAAGAACAAAAACGTTAAAGGATCTGGTATTCCTCAAGTAGAAGCAGAATTAAAAGGACTACTTCAGATAGACTGGTGGACTACCCTTTGGCAGAAGTACATTTTAGGGATTTTAGCAATTGCAAGTGGTTTGATGTTGGGTCGTGAAGGCCCCAGTATCCAACTTGGCGCCATGGGAGGAAAGGGGCTGGCTAAGAAACTTGCGCTTAGTCCAGTAGAAGAAAGAGCCTTGATTGCCAGCGGTGCCGCAGCAGGTTTGGCAGCAGCCTTCAATGCACCGATCGCTGGTCTACTCTTTGTAGTAGAAGAAGTCTACCATCATTTTTCTCGTGTCTTCTGGGTATCGACTTTGGCTGCGAGTTTGGTCGCAAACTTTGTCTCCCTCAATATTTTCGGTCAAACACCTGTTTTAAACATGCCAGACCACATCCCACATATCGATTTATCCAGTTATTGGATTTTCTTAGTGATGGGAATTTTTCTGGGCCTAACTGGTTATTTCTATGAAGTTGCTGTTTTAAATATTGGTCGTGTTTATCAAAAGCTTGGTGGCTGTTTCAAGGTGACCGCTCCTTATTATCCACTCTTTGCCTTTCTTTTGATCCTACCGATCGGTTATTATTTCCCTCACTTATTAGGCGGTGGTAACCAGTTGGTTTTGAACTTAGCCCATGTCCCTCTTAGTATCCAGACTCTGATTTTCTATTTTGCGATACGATTTATTTGGAGTATGATCAGTTACGGTAGTGGTCTTCCTGGTGGCATCTTTCTTCCAATTCTAGCTCTAGGCTCTGTTTTAGGAGCCTTGGTTGCGGCTGTTTTGTTGAAGTTTGGTCTCATACATTCGAATCAACTCCCCTTGTTTGTTATTTTAGGAATGAGTGGTTATTTCAGTGCCATTTCAAAAGCGCCCTTGACAGCCATGATTTTAGTGACTGAAATGGTAGGAGATATACGAACCTTGATGCCGATTGGCTTGGTGACTTTGACAGCTTACATTACTATGGATCTGCTAAAAGGGGCCCCTGTCTACGAGGCTATGCTGGAGCAATTGATGCCTGAGGTGACCAGCGGTTCAGATGTCTTAACCTTGATTGAAATTCCTGTATCGGAGAAAATAGCAGGCCGTCAGGTTCGAGATTTAGATCTACCGAGAGACCTCCTGATCACAACTCATCAGCATAATGGAAAAAACAGTACGGTGCATGGTAGTACCCGCCTCTATCTAGGAGATAGCATCTACCTCGTAGTAAAAGAGACAGATATCGGTCGGGTAAAAGAAATACTTCTTTAATTCATTTTATTAAAGTTTTCTGACAATTGTTGAAAAATGAGAAAATCTCTGCTATAATAGACCACGTAAAAAACGAATCCAGGAGAAATTCTCATGAAAAAACTTGCAGTAACACTCTTATCAGTCGCTTTATTAGCAGGCTGTGCCAATACATCTTCAAAAAACACAACTACAAATAGTTCATCTTCGACAGTGAGATTGTTAAAAGAGGACCAAAAAGCCTTGGACCAGGCGACAAGTGAATATAAGGAGTTTGTGCAAGGACAAATCGATCAATTGTTAAAAGATACAGAGGAATTTCAAAGAGTCCTCAAAAGTGGTGATTTAGAAGAAGCTAAGAAGGTCTATCCTTTGATTCGGATGTCTTATGAACGCTCTGAACCAATCGCTGAAAGCTTTGGGGAGTCTGATGTCAAGATTGACTTCCGTTTGGTTGACTATGTCGATGAAAACAAATCAGAAGAAGGATGGTCAGGCTTCCACCGTATCGAACGCATCCTCTGGGAACAAAATACAACCGAAGGCACTGAAAAATATGCAGAGCAATTGGTCAATGATATCAAAGAGCTGAAAGCTAAGATTGCGACAGTAGAAGTAACGCCAGATATGATGTTGACAGGGGCGGTTGACCTCTTGAATGAAGTGGCTACACAAAAGATCACTGGTGAAGAAGAAATCTTCTCTCATACAGATCTCTACGATTTCCGTGCCAATATTGAAGGAGCTGAGAAGATCTTTGCTCTCTTCAAACCTCTCATTGAGAAGAAGGATGCCAAGCTAGTGAAAACTCTTGAGACAGAATTCAAGGCTGTGAATGACTTGTTAGACAAACATATGACGGATGAATCCAACTATAAATCATATACAGATCTAACAGAAGAGGATACCAAAGAACTAGCGGAAGCAGTAACGAAATTGGGGGAACCTCTCTCTCAAATGGGAATCATTTTAAACGGTAAATAACAATGACAAAAGACGAAAAATTTTTTGAAAAGAAAATGGATCGTCGCGAATTTCTGAAAAAAGCAGGTATTGGGGGAGCAGGCTTAGCACTTGGTCTATCCGGTGCTTCTGCTTTTTTCGCTAATAAGGAGCAAGATTCCAAGAATATCGCGGACGGTCAAGAAGAGATTAGTTTTTATGGCAAGCACCAGTCGGGGATTACAACCCCCATGCAAAAAAACATTTATTTTGTCGTGCTAGACCTCCATACAAAAGATAAAGAAGAGATCATCCAATTATTTAAGGATTGGACGGACTATAGTGAGAAGTTGGTCAACGGAGACTTAGTCAAAAAAGATGGATCCAACGCTCTCTTGCCACCAAGTGATACAGGTGAAACAGTTGGACTAAATCCTTATCGCCTCACCTTAACCTTTGGTGTTTCGGCTAGTTTTTTGACAAAATTAGGACTTGAGAAGAAACGTCCTAAACTCTTCCGAGATTTGCCAGCTTTTCCTAAGGAACAGTTGAGAGAGCAGTATACGGGTGGTGATATCGTTATCCAGGCTTGTGCAGATGATGAGCAGGTGGCCTTTCATGCCGTACGCAACCTAATCCGTAAAGGACGCAATAAGGTGACTATGAAGTGGAGTCAATCAGGCTTTGCTGCTATTGGGGATCGCATGGAAACACCGAGAAACCTCTTTGGTTTTAAGGATGGAACTGCCAATGTCACGACAGAGAAAGATTTTGATAAGGTAGTCTGGTCTGATAGTCAAGACTGGATGAAAAACGGCTCTTATATGGCTGTTCGCAGGATTATCATGCACTTAGAGACCTGGGACCGCACCAACCTGCAGGAGCAAGAAAATACTTTTGGGCGTTATAAAGAAAGTGGTGCACCATTTGGAAAGAAAAACGAATTTGACGAAGTGGATCTCTCCCTCTTACCAGTTGACTCTCATGTCCGTTTGGCCAAAGAAGTGGATTTACCCATTTTACGCCGCTCTTATTCCTACTCTGATGGGATTGATCCGAAAACGGGGCAGTTTGATGCTGGATTACTCTTTATTGCCTTCCAAAAGGATCCAGACAGCTTTGTAAAAATCCAAACCAATCTTGGGGCAGTCGATAAGATGAATGAATACGTGACCCATATTGGCAGTGGCCTCTTTGCCTGCTTTGGAGGTGTGAAGAAAGGAGGCTACATTGGTCAAGACTTATTTGAATAAACTTCTAGTTGTCTTTGTAGCCTGTCTCTTTTTCATCGTATCGCCTGTCCAAGCAGAATCTTATAGCGATCTTTTTATCAAAATTACCGACGCGACGACAGCAGTTCGGGACAAGGATCAAGAGAAGGCTTACACGCTAGTAGCAGAGATAAAAGAAGAGTTTCTGAAGAAAGACAATCATGATTCTAAGGCAGGAAAGGAAGTTCAGAAAAGTCTGGACTTGGAGGGCGAAATCACAGAAAAACAATTGGTGACAGTTTCCGCTTCCTTGCTAGCCTTTGAAAAAGAGCAAAATCCAGTCGACCTGGATGCTGAAAAAGAGAAGCTAGAAACTCGCTTACAACCTTACTTTGAGAAGCTTCAAGAGGCGATTTCTGCAAAGGATCTCCAAGCAACACGTAAGGCCTACGCTGATTTAAACAATACCTGGACTCGGAATGAAGCAGTTGTCAGAGATCATAGTACCGCTTATTACGGAAAGGTAGAAACAGCTATCTCCTTCTTGAGAAGTGCGATCGAAACAGAGCCTACAAACTTTGACTCCATCCAATCTTCTTACGATGACCTAAAGAATGTGCTGGATCAATTTATCAGTGGGGAAAAGATCGAAGAAACATCCACCAATCTGACCCTTTCAGACGGGATTAAGCTCCTCAAGAAAGCTCTTGGTCTCTTCCAAGCCAATGACACTAGCCAGGCTAGTCAAGTGATGAAAGAGTTCATTACCATTTGGCCAACAATCGAAGGGGACGTCAGCACGACCAATCCAGCCCTCTATACCCGAGTGGAAAGCCAAAGTCCAGTCATTATGGTCAAGGGGAATGAAAGCAAGTATCAAAAGCAGTTGGAAGTCCTGATTAGTGATTTGTCTGCCATTGATACCACTGCCTCCTATTCGGCGGTTGATGCCATGTTGATCCTCTTGCGTGAAGGAGTCGAAGCGCTCTTGATTGTCATGGCTTTGGTGACAGTTCTCAAGTCAGCTAAAATGATCAAAGGCTTGAAATGTGTCTATTCAGGTGCCCTTCTGGGGATCCTGGCCAGTGCCGCCATTGCAGTTGCTCTTCAATTCTTATTCCCGGCTGTTACTTCAGCTTCCAACCGTGAAGTGATCGAAGGAGCAGTAGGGATCATCGCAGTAGGTATGATGATTGTCATTGGGATTTGGCTGCATCGCAAGTCCTCTGTTCAAAAATGGAACCAATTCATGGAGACGCAGATGAAGGCAGTGACTACAACTGGAAGTTTCATTTCGATGTTTGCTCTCAGTTTCTTAGCTGTCTTCCGAGAGGGAGCTGAGACCATTCTTTTCTATGTAGGGATCCTCCCTCGTATTCGTTCCTTTGATTTCTTCCTAGGGATCGGCTTAGCTCTTGCAGTTTTAGCCATTCTTGCTATTCTTATGACAAAGGCAAGTCATCTGGTCAAGCCACATAAAATTTTCTTCCTCTTGACTTGGATGATCTATGCTCTGGCCTTTAAGATGCTAGGGGTGAGCCTACACGCGCTCCAATTAACCAATATGCTTCCCAACCATGTCTTGAGTAATTTCCCAACCATTGATTGGGCAGGGATCTACCCGAGCTTGGAAGTTCTTGGTTGCCAAGTTTTATTTGTCCTGATTATCGGGATTGTGACGGTGAAGCAGCATGAAAAATGAAGATAGAAGGCTCACGATTGTAGAGCATTTAAGCGAGTTTAGACGACGCTTCATTGCTTGCATCCTTTGTTTTTTCCTTGTCTTTTGTGGAGCCCTCTTGTTTTCTGATCAGCTTTATTCCTACTTGACAGCTGGCTTTCGGGAAAAACTCTTAGTACTTGGACCTAATGATATTTTAAGCATCTACTTGCAATTGGCAGGTTTAATGGCTTTCACCATCACCCTGCCCTTCACCCTCTTTCAAGTCTGGCAATTTGTAAAGCCAGCTTTGAGAAAGGGGGAAGCAGGAGCTATTCTGCTCTATGTGCCAGCCAGTTTGATTTGTTTCTTACTAGGCTTATTCTTCGGCTATTATCTGGTAAGTCCGGCTATCTTAGAGGTCCTCTTGAAGTTGGGACAAGGCCAGTTTACTATCCAGTTAACGGCACAGAACTATTTGACCTTCGTCTTTCATACAACCGTTCCTCTGGGTGTCTTATTTGAATTGCCGGTCCTTGTAGCCTTTTTGACCTCGATTCATATCTTAACACCAGACTGGTTAAGGCGCTATCGCCGAATAGCCTACTTTCTATTGCTGGTACTAGCCGTCATCCTGACCCCTGCTGATTTTATCAGTGATCTAGCAATGACTGTGCCTCTTATCTTGCTCTATGAAGTGAGCCTGGGCATCAGTCGCATCATCTATAACCGTATACAAAAAAGGAGATAAATATGGGAATTTTACGTGATATCGGTGCACCAGGTCTGATTATTATTATCCTGGGAGCCCTCTTAATCTTTGGACCAAAGCGTTTGCCAGAGTTAGGACACTCACTTGGAAAAATGTTATCTGAATTCAAGTCGGCCGTCAACAATGGTGCCGCTGAAAAAGAAGAGGATAAAGACAGGACCGATAAAAAAGAAGAAAAATAGCTTTCCTTTCATGATATTTTCTGACAGAACGATGATGTCTTCTTTCATTTTCCATAATAGCAAAAGCAGGAGGATAGAGTTAAAACGATATCTGAGCAAGAATCCTGCTTTTTGTTATTTTTGAACAGTCTGAAAATTTTTGTAAATTACAAATTGAAAACAAATCAAAAAGTGATAGCGTTTTCCTTGAATCTTAAATAGGCCAGGAGTATAATGGAGGGTGGAAAAAGTACATTAAAAAGGAGTGTGTCATGATGATCATTAGTGTGATTTTTGCTGTAGCTTACTTCTTGCTGGTTGCCCTTGTTGCGGCTCTTGTTTTCCGAGCGATAGGAAAAATATTTGAGCTCTTCGATGGTTACCTGATGTACCATTAAGAGATAAACAAGCCCACTCACTATGAGTGGTTTTTTACTATTAGACGGGAGATGACTATGAAAACTGAATATGAAAAGATGATTGCTGGTGAGTTCTACAGTCCCATGGATCCAGAATTGAGGAGGTTGGCGCAAGAAGCTCGGACCAACCAATTTGTCTTTAACCAAGAAGCAGACGGAGATAAGCGAAGCCAAATCATAAAAAGTTGGTTCGGGTCCACTGGGGAAAATCTTTCCCTGCACCCTTTTTTGGCTTGCGATTATGGGGTGAATATCCACTTAGGAGAGAACTTTTATGCCAACTGGAACCTAACCATGCTGGATGTCTGCCCGATCAGGATTGGGAAGAACGCCATGATCGGTCCCAATTGCCAATTTCTCACGCCTCTCCATCCCCTAGATCCGCATGAACGTAATGCAGGAAAGGAATATGGAGCTCCGATAACGATTGGAGATAACTTTTGGGCAGGTGGAGGAGCCATCATTCTTCCAGGTGTTACCCTAGGCGATAATGTCGTCGTTGGAGCTGGATCAGTGGTGACAAAATCCTTTGGGGATAATGTAGTCTTAGCAGGTAATCCGGCCAGAATCATCAAGGAAATCGAGGTAAAAGAATGAGGTTTTACTTTATCGGAGGCCTCGGTAGTAACGAGAATCATATGACCGAATTTGCTCACTGTTTTCCATTTCCCATCACGTATCTAGACCCCTATAAGGTGAACCTGGAATCTCCTAAAGATATAGAAGATTGGTTTGAAGCCCATGCGGATACTAATGAAAATACTTGTATCATAGCCCATTCACTAGGTGGAGATTTGGCTCGCTACCTAGCATCGAAAATACCACAAATGACCCACCTGGTTCTCCTTGACGGTGGCTATCTTGACATGGACCAGATCTTACCACTAGAGCAGGAACTTGAAGAGACAGTCGCCTATCTGAAGCACCATGTATTTTCATCTCTAGAGGAAGCTGTTGCAAGTGAACTTGGAGATACGGACAATCCTTTGCCAGCGACTATAAAAGCCATCCAAGCCAGTTATCGTTGGAATTCTGACCTCTATCATTATGAACTGGATCTAGATCCACAAGCTGTTCTTTCCCTGCTGAGAGTCAGAAGGGAGATTCGATCTTTTCAAACTCCACTAACGGATACCAAGGCCTTGTTTATCGGTCCTAAATACGAAGATGAGCCCGATTGGAGAGCTCAAGCCCTTGAGACATTAGATCCCTCTATCAAGAAGGTACTCTTAAAGGATCTCGGTCACGATTTTTATACAGCAGTCCCTAATCTTGTCAGTAAAGAAATCATCAATTGGATTGGCGTTTGTTCATAAATAACTCATATATAGAAACTCCTCTAAACAATCGTCTAGTAATTTCCGAACATTATTTAGATAATCAGCATTCTAATTGAATCGACTCCGTATCTTTGTTATAATCTTGAATGGAAACGTCGGAAGGCGTAGTGATGAACCATCACGATTTAAAATTTAGAAACGAGATTTCAATCCGTATGTTAAACGAATTTCCAATCTTTGATTACGAAGATATTCAATTAATCCCTAACAAGTGCATTATCAAAAGTCGTGCAGAAGCTGACACGTCAGTTCAGTTTGGTAATCACACTTTCAAGTTGCCAGTCGTACCTGCCAACATGCAGACTATCCTCGATGAGGATGTGGCCGAGCAACTGGCTAAAGGGGGATATTTTTACATTATGCACCGCTTTGACGAAGCTGGTCGAATCCCTTTTATCAAACGCATGCACGATCAAGGTTTAATTGCTTCTATCTCAGTTGGAGTAAAAGACTATGAGTACGACTTTGTGACTCAACTCAAGGACGATGCGCCTGAATACATCACCATCGATATCGCTCACGGTCACTCAGATAGTGTGATCCAAATGATCCAGCATATCAAGAAGGAGTTGCCAGATACCTTTGTCATCGCAGGAAATGTCGGAACACCAGAGGCCGTTCGTGAGTTGGAAAATGCTGGAGCGGATGCTACCAAGGTCGGGATCGGTCCTGGTAAGGTCTGCATCACCAAAGTGAAGACTGGCTTTGGTACTGGCGGTTGGCAGTTAGCAGCCCTTCGTTGGTGTTCAAAAGCAGCTCGCAAGCCGATTATTGCGGACGGGGGGATTCGGACGCACGGAGATATTGCTAAATCCATTCGCTTTGGTGCTAGCATGGTCATGATTGGCTCGCTTTTTGCAGGACACATTGAAAGCCCAGGTAAAACCGTTGAAGTCGACGGGGAATCCTTTAAAGAGTATTATGGATCTGCTTCCGAGTACCAAAAAGGGGCCTATAAAAATGTTGAAGGTAAGAAAATCCTCCTACCAGCCAAAGGTCATCTGCAAGATACCTTGACAGAGATGGAGCAAGACTTGCAAAGTTCTATTTCCTATGCTGGAGGTCGCAAGGTTGCTGATCTCAAGCATGTCGATTATGTCATCGTAAAGAATTCTATCTGGAATGGTGACTCTCATTAAAACTACAATTACTTATTTATCTTGCGGATTGGCGCAAGGTCTCTACAAGGTGCCGGAACACCTAACAATAAGTAAGTCTTAGATTGATCCAGGGATACTTGGATTCTTTAGAGGCTTACTTGGTAAGTCTCTATTTTTTGTTCCATACTGTTTAGGAGAAAACATGAAATTATTAGAAGAACGTATATTGAAAGACGGATATGTCTTGGGAGAGAATATCCTCAAGGTTGATTCCTTCTTGACCCACCAAGTGGATTACCAGTTGATGAAAGAAATTGGGAAGGCTTTTGCGGACCGGTTTAAAGATGCTGGTCTGACCAAGGTTGTGACCATTGAAGCTTCCGGAATTGCTCCTGCCCTCTATGTGGCAGAAGCTTTGGAACTTCCCATGATCTTTGCTAAAAAAGCCAAGAATATTACCATGAATGAAGGGATTTTGACAGCAGAAGTCTATTCCTTTACCAAGCAAGTGACCAGTACGGTTTCCATTGCTAGCAAGTTTTTAACACCAGATGATCGCGTCTTGATCATCGATGACTTTCTAGCAAATGGCCAAGCAGCTAAGGGCTTGATCCAGATCATCGAACAAGCTGGTGCCAGTGTAGAAGCCGTCGGTATCGTCATCGAGAAATCTTTCCAGGATGGCCGTGGACTGCTAGAAAAACTCGGCTACCCAGTTGTATCCCTAGCTCGTTTGGACCGTTTTGAAAATGGTCAAGTTGTATTCAAGGAGGCAGACATCTAATGCAAAAGCAAGAAAACCATTCACAGGCAGCCATTCTAGGCTTGCAGCACCTATTGGCCATGTATTCGGGTTCTATTTTAGTGCCGATTATGATTGCCGGCGCTTTGGGCTATAATGCCCAGCAACTAACCTATCTGATTTCTACAGATATCTTTATGTGTGGGGTAGCCACCTTCCTGCAATTGCAGTTAAACAAACATTTCGGGATTGGTCTACCGGTCGTCCTCGGGGTGGCCTTCCAGTCTGTGGCACCTCTTAGCATGATTGGGGCTAGCCATGGTAGTGGGGCTATGTTTGGGGCCTTGATTGTTTCAGGGATTTACGTCGTTCTGGTCTCAGGATTCTTCTCTAAAATCGCCAACCTCTTCCCATCTATTGTGACAGGATCTGTCATTACCACAATCGGTTTGACCTTGATTCCAGTTGCGATTGGGAACATGGGAAACAATGCAGCAGAACCAACGGTTCAAAGTTTGATCTTGGCTGTGATTACCATTCTCATCATTCTCGTCGTTAATATCTATACGACAGGCTTTATCAAATCTATTTCTATTTTGATTGGGTTGATTGTAGGAACAGCTATCGCGGCTTCTATGGGCTTGGTAGACTTCACTCCTGTAGAGCAAGCTCCAGTCCTTCACGTTCCAACGCCCTTCTTCTTTGGAGCTCCAAAGTTTGAAATCACTTCAATCGTCATGATGTGTATCATCGCGACAGTTTCTATGGTCGAATCGACTGGTGTCTATCTTGCTCTTTCAGATATTACAAAAGATCCAATTGATAGCACGCGCCTTCGCAATGGCTACCGTGCCGAAGGATTAGCCGTCCTTCTCGGTGGTATCTTCAATACCTTCCCATACACAGGGTTCTCACAAAACGTCGGCTTGGTGAAATTGTCTGGTATCAAGACCCGTCTTCCAATCTACTACGCAGCTGGTTTCCTCGTTCTTCTTGGTCTCCTGCCTAAGTTTGGAGCTTTGGCGCAAATCATCCCAAGTCCAGTACTTGGGGGAGCTATGCTGGTTATGTTTGGTTTTGTGTCTATTCAAGGGATGCAGATCCTTGCGCGTGTTGATTTTGAACACAATGAGCACAATTTCCTCATCGCGGCTGTATCAATCGCAGCAGGAGTAGGGTTAAACAATAGTACCCTCTTTAACGGCCTTCCAAGTGCATTTAAAATGTTCTTTGCAAATGGAATTGTTGTTGCCAGCGTCTTGGCAATTATTCTCAACGCCATCTTGAACCGCAACAAAAAATAATCTAAATAGAGGCTGGGACAAAAGTCCTAGCCTCTCAATTGTCTTTGGATTGTCGAGCAAGACGCAGTGGTTGAGTGGGCTCTACTACGCTGATTTCATCAGCTTTTACAGCCCTACTCAACTGTGCGAAGGTGGGACGACGAAATCGAATTCTAACGAATTACCGATTTCTGTCCCACTCTCTTTTAATTATTTTGACATTTAAGGTGACATATAGTAGAGTGGTAAGAGAAAATTTCAACTTGACAAGAAGAGAGTATTATCCATGTATCTAACCCATCATTTTAAAGAGCGCTTGCGCTTGTTTATCAGTCTATTTGTTCCTCTACTGGTCTATCAACTAGCTAACTATTCTGCTAGTTTTGTGGATACAGCCATGACAGGACAATACAATACCTTGGACTTAGCCGGAGTGTCAACTGCCACTAGTCTTTGGAATCCCTTTTTTACTTTTTTAACGGGGATTGTATCTGCTTTAACGCCCATTATTGGTCATCATTTAGGGCAGGGGAATAAAAAAAGAATCGCTTCTGATTTTTATCAATTTATCTATCTCTCTTTCATGATGGCTGTCCTCTTGATCGCTTTTGTCTTGCTGATTGCACCGATTGTCTTAAGTAAAATTGGTTTAGAAAGTGTCGTAGAGGGGATTGCAACCCATTACTTAGCCTTTCTCTCTCTAGGAATTTTGCCTCTCTTACTCTTTAGTGTGGTCCGTTCCTTGCTAGATACATTGGGCCTTACTCGTTTGTCCATGTACCTTATGTTGCTCTTATTACCTTTAAATGCTAGTTTTAACTACATATTGATTTATGGAGCTTTTGGTCTTCCTGAGCTAGGAGGAGCAGGAGCGGGACTAGGGACTTCCTTGGCCTACTGGGTCCTCCTCATCATTGCTTTTTTGATCCTTTTTAAACACCCTAAAGTAGCTATCTACCAACTTTGGAAGGTTCAACCTATCAATTTCAAGGAGATGAAAGAGACGATTCGCCTGGGCTTACCGATTGGGGGGATTGTATTTGCAGAAGTCATCATCTTCTCTTTAGTGGGCTTGCTCATGGCTAAATTCCCATCTATGACCATTGCCAGTCACCAGTCGGCCATGAATTTTTCAACTCTCATGTACGCTTTTCCAGCTAGCATCTCCAATACCATGGCTATTATTGTGTCCTACGAGATTGGGGCTGGTCGTCCCGATGTTGTTCGTCAATATTGCCGGATTGGACGATGGACAGCCTTTGGGTTTGCCTTCTTTACCCTTACCTTCCTCTATTTTTATCGCTATCAAGTAGCAGGGTTCTATGGCACTGATCCGGAATTTATCCACCAGACAGCTATTTTCATGACCTATAGCCTACTTTTTCAAATAGCGGATACGGTCGCAGCACCGATCCAAGGGATTCTACGCGGTTACAAGGACACCACCGTTCCCTTCTTGCTCGGAGTTTTTAGCTACTGGTGTGTCTCTATTCCATTGGGGATCTTTTTAGACCATGTCACCAACCTAGGTCCGTATGCTTACTGGATTGGCTTAATTTCTAGCATTGTCGTTAGTGGTATTTGTTACCAGCTGCGTCTCTGGCAGATTCAAAAGAAATACCAAATTTCTTAAAAACAACCAGAATACGCTTCTGGTTGTTTTGTTTATTTAGTGCGCATTTCACCTTGAGGGAAATAGGTTCCTTCAGGCATATCATTGATAATGACATGAACTGCAGATTGGGGAGCACCTGTATTCCGAACGACAGCCTCGGTTACTTCCTTGGCTAGAGCTTTCTTTTGTTCCAAAGTGCGTCCTTCAAATAAATCAATACGTACAAATGGCATTGCACCACCTCCTTCATAAATCTTAACCTTATTTTATCACATTTTACATAAAAAGGAGGAGCCTATGTAGATGCTACTAGTATGGATTCAATAACCATATAAAAATTTTTTACCAATATTTAGTACTACCTACTTCCATAGCTTCAGGAATTATGGTATAATTAATTTGTGAGAAGTGGTCTCTCACCATGCGTTTGTCATTTTGTCAGGGAAATGATAGACGCTTTTTTTATTCTCAAATTACGAAAAATATGTGGCAACCAAGTTAAATTTTTGCGTGATTGAACAAGAGAAGTGAGGCTCTATAGGATTCCGAATCATCTTCCTGAGAAAGCTTCCCATACAATGGAGAGTCTTCCTATAAGTTGCCCTAATTTACTGCCCGTGTTATAATATAATGAAACACATTTTAGAGAGATCAGAAGGAAAATGGCACAATTATATTATAAATATGGGACGATGAATTCAGGTAAGACCATCGAAATTTTGAAGGTGGCCCATAATTATGAAGAGCAAGGTAAAAGCGTGGTCATCATGACCTCTGCGATCGATACGCGCGATGGATTTGGAGTTGTTTCTAGCCGGATTGGTATGAAACGGGAAGCCATCGCAATTGAAGATGAGACAGATATCTTCGGTTATATCCAAAGTTTGGAAGAGAAACCCTACTGTGTCTTAATCGATGAAGCTCAGTTTTTGAAACGTCACCACGTCTATGATCTTGCCAGAGTCGTCGATGAACTAGATGTGCCCGTCATGGCTTTTGGCCTCAAAAATGATTTCCGCAATGAACTCTTTGAGGGTTCTGAACATTTGTTGTTGCTAGCGGACAAGATCGAGGAGATCAAGACCATCTGTCAATACTGTTCTCGTAAAGCGACCATGGTTTTGCGCACTCAAGCCGGGAAACCTGTCTACGATGGAGAGCAGATCCAAATCGGTGGTCACGAGACCTATATCTCGGTTTGCCGTAAACATTATTTTAACCCAGACATACCAACTGAAAGCGTCTAGAACGTTTTAGAGAGGATAAAAATGTCTATTTGTTTAAAATATATTACAATAGAAAATTATTTTGACGTTTTAAATCTAGAAGTTCATCCAAACCAAAGGAATTTTATTGCATCCAATTCCATTAGTTTAGCTGAAGCCTATGTATATGATAAAAATGGTGATTTTATAGCTCCCTTAGCAGTTTATGATAAGGAAGTATTAGTTGGTTTTGTTATGATTGCCTATGACCGGAAAATTGGGATCAGTAAGGGGAACTACTTGTTATTTCGTTTTATGATAGATAAACGATTTCAAGGTTTAGGCTATTTTAAACAGACTATGGATGCAGTCATTGACTTTGTTCGAACAGAGCCAGCTGGAAAAGCAACAAGTCTTTGGTTATCTTATGAACCAGAAAATGAACATGCGAGATCTTGCTATCTCCATTATGGATTTAAAGAAACTGGTGAAGTCATAGAAGACGAAATTGTAGCAATCTATGATCTAACAACCAAGAATTAAGGAGCAAACATGAATATCTATGATCAACTACAAGCTGTGGAAGACCGATACGAGGAGTTAGGAGAGTTATTGAGTGACCCAGATGTGGTCTCTGATACCAAACGCTTTATGGAGCTTTCAAAAGAAGAGGCTTCCACTCGTGACACGGTGACAGCATACCGAGAATACAAACAAGTCCTTCAAAATATCGTCGATGCTGAAGAAATGATCAAGGAATCAGGCGGCGATGCAGATTTGGAAGAAATGGCCAAGCAAGAGCTCAAAGATGCCAAGGCTGAAAAGGAAGAGTACGAAGAAAAACTAAAGATCTTACTTCTTCCAAAAGATCCAAACGATGACAAGAACATTATCTTGGAAATCCGTGGAGCAGCAGGAGGGGACGAAGCTCAGTTGTTTGCTGGCGACCTCTTACAGATGTACCAAAAATATGCGGAAAGCCAAGGTTGGCGCTTTGAAGTCATGGAAGCTTCCTACAATGGCGTTGGTGGGATCAAAGAAGTAGTGGCCATGGTATCTGGTCAATCTGTCTATTCAAAACTCAAGTACGAATCTGGTGCCCACCGGGTACAACGGGTTCCTGTGACGGAAAGCCAAGGTCGTGTCCATACCTCTACAGCAACCGTTCTGGTCATGCCAGAAATTGAAGAAGTTGAGTACGACATTGATCCAAAAGACCTTCGGATTGACATCTATCACGCCTCTGGTGCGGGTGGACAGAATGTCAACAAGGTCGCAACAGCCGTCCGTATCGTCCACTTGCCTACCAACATCAAGGTAGAGATGCAGGAAGAACGGACGCAACAGAAGAACCGTGAAAAAGCCATGAAAATCATCCGTGCGCGTGTGGCTGACCACTTCGCTCAGATTGCCCAAGATGAGCAGGATGCTGAGCGGAAGTCAACTATTGGTACAGGTGACCGTTCAGAGCGGATCCGGACTTATAACTTCCCTCAAAACCGTGTGACTGATCACCGGATTGGCTTGACCCTTCAAAAATTGGATACCATCTTATCTGGTAAATTAGATGAAGTGGTCGATGCTTTGGTCTTGTATGATCAAACACAAAAACTAGAAGAGTTGAACAAATAATGTTGTTGGGACAATTAGTAGCCCAGTATGAAGAAGAATTAATAGCCGTCGGAGAGGAAGCAGAAAGCCTCTCCTTCGCATATCGTGCTTTAAAAAACTGGACCTTTACAGACTTTGTCCTTGCCTTGCAAAAAGAGGTGGAAGCAGAGGACCAAGCCTTGCTTGATTCCATCTTTGAGCAGTTGAAATTTCACGTCCCTGCCCAGTATATTATTGGGAGCGCCGAATTTTGTGGCCATGTTTTTACAGTTGATGAGCGCGTGCTGATTCCTAGACCTGAAACGGAAGAATTGGTTGCACTCATTCTTGAAGAAAACGACCGGGAATCCCTACGAGTTCTGGATATCGGAACAGGAAGTGGTGCCATTGCTATCAGCTTAGCGCTCGCTAGACCTAACTGGCAGGTTCAAGCTAGTGATGTATCAGAAGAGGCTTTGGAGCTTGCTCAAGAAAATGCCCAGCAGTTAGAAGCAATCCTTGATTTCAAAACTTCAGATGTTCTAGATCAGCTAGCAGGTCCCTATGACCTGATTGTGTCCAACCCTCCCTATATCTCTCATGATGATGTAGAAGAAGTCGGAGTCAATGTATTAGCCTCTGAACCTCACTTAGCTCTCTTTGCAGATAGAGACGGCTATGCCATCTACGAAAAGATTGCTCAGCAAGCACCGAGTGTATTAACACCATATGGAAAAATCTATCTAGAAATCGGCTATAAGCAAGGAGAAAAAGTAAAGGAACTCTTTCAAGAGGCTTTTTCCAACAAACGAGTTCGCGTTTTGAAAGACCAATTTGGACAGGATAGAATGGTGGTGGTGGACAATGGATCTATTTGAGAAAGAATTAGAAGCTGGTTATGCAGTTGTCTTACCGACTGAAACTGTCTATGGGCTCTTTGCCAAGGCCTTGGATGAAGCAGCGGTTGATCAGGTCTATGCTCTAAAGCAGCGCCCTCGCGAGAAGGCTATGAACCTCAATATTTCCAGTGAAGAGGGAATTCGATTTTATTCGAAGAATCAACCACCCTATCTATCAAAACTAATCGCAAGTTTTTTACCAGGCCCTTTAACCATCATCCTTGAGGCTAATGAAAAGGTTCCAGCTTGGATCAATTCTGGAATGGCTACGGTTGGCTTTCGCATGCCAGCCCATCCAAAGACGTTGGAATTAATTCGTAAAACAGGTCCCTTGATTGGACCTTCTGCCAATCTCTCAGGGAAAGCTAGTGGAACCCAGTGCCAGCAAATTCTTAAGGAACTTGGCCATGGAGTTTTAGGACTTGAAGATGATAGCTTTCTAACTGGGCAGGATTCAACTATTCTTGACCTCACGGGTCCTAAAGCTCGCATCTTGCGTCAGGGGGCCATTACACGTTCGGAGATTTTTCAGCGTGTACCAGAGATTCCTTTCGAGGAGGAAGAAGATGTTACGTAACCTGTTATTAACAGATGTGGAAGCTTTGTGTCAGATTAACGAGCAAGCATTAGGCTACTCTTTTTCTACTGAGAAAACAGCCCAGCAACTAGCTAAACTAACTAAAGATGCTCACCATTTTTTCATCGGGTTTGAAGATAGCGTGACCCAACAACTGCTTGGTTATGTTCATGCAGAAATTTACCAGTCACTTTACTCGGATCCAGGTTTTAATATTTTGGCCTTAGCCGTTTTGCCCTATCAACAAGGCAAAGGGATTGGTAAAACCTTGCTTCAAGGTTTAGAAGTAGAAGCCAATCAACGTGGGTACGCTTTTATTCGCTTGAATTCTGCAGATTACCGCACCGAAGCTCACGCTTTCTACGAACAGGTCGGTTATACCTGTGACAAGCTACAAAAACGTTTTATAAAATTTATTTAAGGAGAAGACCTATGATTTTTGACAAAGAAGATTACAAAGCATATGATGCAGCTCTATGGGATGCCATTGCGAAAGAAGAAGAGCGCCAGCAAAATAACATTGAGTTGATTGCTTCTGAAAACGTCGTCTCTAAGGCGGTTATGGCTGCCCAAGGGTCTATCCTGACCAATAAATACGCAGAAGGATATCCGGGACGTCGTTACTACGGTGGGACTGATGTCGTAGACATCGTCGAAAGCCTCGCCATCGAACGCGCTAAGGAAATCTTTGGGGCTAAGTTTGCCAATGTTCAACCCCACTCAGGTAGTCAGGCTAACTGTGCTGCCTATATGGCCTTGATTGAGCCAGGAGATACGGTTATGGGGATGGATCTAGCTGCCGGTGGACATTTGACTCACGGTGCTTCTGTGAGCTTCTCAGGTCAAACCTACAACTTTGTATCTTACAGTGTAGATCCTGAAACTGAACTCTTGGATTTTGATGCTATCTTGAAACAAGCTCAAGAAGTGAAGCCAAAGTTGATTGTAGCAGGTGCTTCAGCCTACTCTCACATCATTGATTTCTCAAAATTCCGTGAGATTGCGGATGCAGTAGGAGCCAAACTCATGGTCGATATGGCCCATATTGCTGGTTTGGTAGCCGCTGGCCTTCACCCAAGCCCAGTTCCTTATGCACATATCACGACCACGACCACTCACAAGACCCTTCGTGGACCTCGTGGTGGCTTGATCCTGACCAATGATGAAGACTTGGCTAAAAAGATTAATTCTGCCATCTTCCCTGGTATTCAAGGTGGACCTTTAGAGCATGTCGTTGCAGCCAAAGCTGTTGCTTTCAAAGAAGCCCTCGATCCTGCCTTTAAAGAGTATGCAGCTAACGTGATTAAAAACAGCCAGGCTATGGCTGATGTCTTCTTGCAAGATCCAGATTTCCGTGTCATTTCAGGCGGAACAGAGAACCACCTTTTCCTTGTCGATGTGACGAAAGTCGTTGAAAATGGAAAAGTGGCTCAAAACATACTAGATGAGGTCAACATTACCCTCAACAAGAACTCCATCCCATATGAAACCCTGTCACCATTTAAGACCAGTGGGATTCGGATTGGGACAGCAGCTATCACAGCCCGTGGTTTTGGAGAAGAAGAAAGCCGTACGGTAGCTGAATTGATCATCAAAGCATTGAAAAATGCGGATAACCCAGCTGCATTAGAAGAAGTACGTGCTCAAGTCAAAGCCTTGACAGATGCCTTCCCACTTTACGAGGACTAAACCATTTTATGGACATTTATGTAAAAAAAGCCATCATTCATCAATTTAGCCCAGATGATACCGATCTCTACCTGGCGGACAAATTCCTCAATATCACACCTAAAATTGAGGAATATTTGCGCAAAAAGATTGAACGGGTATACTCCGATGAGGCCAAGACCGGTATTTTTGAAGAGGACAACCCTTTTCTTGAGATGATTTCGGATGATCTGCTAGAAACTTCAGTAGTAGTTGCGAACCGCTGGAAGGAA
Organism: Streptococcus sp. AM28-20; assembly: GCF_003603595.1. Taxonomy (NCBI): domain Bacteria; kingdom Bacillati; phylum Bacillota; class Bacilli; order Lactobacillales; family Streptococcaceae; genus Streptococcus; species Streptococcus sp. AM28-20. The sequence continues at coordinate 503,803 of NZ_QTNK01000001.1, read as the reverse complement.
GAATTTGTTATCTCTGAGAATCAAAAAACCAATGATTTGGTGTTTATTCAATTCTCAAAAGAAGGGGTGGACCACTTTGCCTTCCTCCGAATTGCATTGCGGGAAACCTTGACACACTTAGGTGGCGAAGTGGACAATCCAATCAAACTGACACAAAACAATCTGCCTGGTTTTGGTACTGGTGCCGACGAAGCCTTGGTTATTAATCTTCAAAGCCGTAAGTACCACTTGATTGAAAAACGGATCAAGTACAACGGAACGTTCTTGAACTATTTCTCTGAGAATCTCCTCCAGGCACAACCAAAGATTTCACCTAAAAAATCAATCAAAGAAATAGAAAAAACGGCCCAACGGATTGCTGAGAATTTCCAACAAGACGATTTTCAGTTCCAATCCAAGGTCAAATCAGCTATTTTCAACCAACTGGAAGAAGAGAATGAGCTATCTCCAGAGAAGTTAGCTAATGATTTATTTGATAACAATTTAACAGCTCGACTCAGTTTTGTCGATCAAGTAAAAGAGTCCATTCCAGATCCTGTTCGCTTTGATGAAATAGATGCCAGTCGCCAATTAAAAAAATTTGAGAACCAAAAACTCTCCCTTTCAAACGGGATTGAGCTTTTAGTTCCTAACCATGTTTACGAAGATGCTGAATCGGTAGAGTTTATCCAAAATGAGAATGGGACCTACTCGATCCTCATCAAGAATATAGAGGACATTCAGAATAAATAATGATGAAACGAATAATAAAAATTTTCTTTTGCCTCTTGCTCGTCTTTTTCATATACAAGGGCTATCAGATACACCGGGATGTCAAGCAGGTCATGACTTATCGCACCTTAGTGCGTGAAGTACTGGCTGAGGAAGACACTGGTACCAATGAAGATCTGATCCTTGCCATGATTTATACCGAGACCAAGGGGAAGGAAGATGATGTCATGCAGGCCAGTGAAAGTGCAACAGGCCAGACAAATTCTATCACCAATAACAAAGAAAGTATTCGCCAGGGGATTCAAACGCTCTCTGAGAATCTGCGAATAGCAAAAGAGAAGGGGGTTGATCCCTGGACCGCTGTCCAAGCTTATAATTTCGGACAGGATTACATTGAATATGTAGCTAAAAATGGCGGAAAAAATACGCTAGAATTAGCCCGTCAATATTCAAAAAAAGTGGTTGCACCGAGTCTTGGAAATGTCACAGGTAAGACCTATCTTTATCTCCATCCTATCTCATTTTTACACGGCTCAGAGCTCTACGTTAATGGGGGGAATTATTATTATTCACGTCTCGTTGAAATGAATCAGTTCATCATGAAATTATTTTCTTGGTTTTAATATAAACAGCACTTTAAGAGGCTGGGACAAAAGTCCTAGCCTCTTAATTGTCTTTGGATTATCGAGCAAGATGCAGTGGTTGAGTGGGCTCTACTACGCTGATTTCATCAGCTTTTACAGCCCTACTCAACTGTGCGGAGGTGGGACGACGAAATCGAATTCTAACGAATGACCGATTTATGTCCCACTCTCTTTTTATAGATCAAACTGTCATCTGTTTTTAAAGAAGCTGTAAGCCAGTCTTAAGATAAAAAGGGTAAACTAAAAAGGAGGCAAAGAGATAAAATCTGCTTCCTTTTTATTGTCCGATAGCGTATTAATATCCTAGAAGGAGTTAAGAAAAAGTATGAAACCAGTCAGGAAATTTATTGGAATCTTTATCGCTAGCTGGTTTGCACTTCTTGCAAGCTCTTCGACGGCATTTGCCAACTCAAGCATTCAGAAAGTTATTGATCAAAAATACAAGCAACCTGACTATGTCATCGGATCATCATTGAATGAATTCGAAGTCGAGCAAACCCTCAGTCTCTTGATGTATAACGAGGAACAAGAGAAGGAATGGAAAACCATGAACCCTTCTGCTTATACAAGTTTTAGGATCGATGAGAATGGAGATCATTCTTCCTCCGTTAAACTACAGAAACAAGCCAAAAAAGCACCAGTTAGCGTGCACATTGTCACTCCTCAAAATATAACAGAAGTAACCGCAGATATGAACCGAAATGCTCTAACCACTCTTGGTATAGAACGTGCAGATGTCACGATTGCGTCTCCAACAGAAGCTTCAGGTTTAAGCGCACTTGCAGCAGTCGCATACTCCCTTGAGCAAAATGGTAGCACGATTTCTGATGAAAATAAAACACTCGCTCAAGAAGAATTATCCCTGCTTGCAACGATCTATAAAGAGAGTGCCCGTAAAAAAGCCTTCCATGAAGATAAACTCAATGTAGCTGTCATCGATCTTAAAATCGCAGCGCTAACAGAAAGCAATCAAGACAAAAAGCTCGAGAAAAAAGATTTTCAAAAGCTGGTTACAAAGATTCTAAAAAACTACCAACTAGAGGACGCTATAACGAATAAACAAGCCAAACAATTAGTTGAATTTGCTAGCAAGCTTTCGAATAGTCAGCTAAGCTCTGATAAAAAACTAGTCAAGTCACTCAAAGCTCTAAAACAGGATATTATTGAGAAGGCAGGAGATAGCTTTAACACGATTGAAACTAAACTTGATACGGAGACACTATTGAAAGATACCAACAATATTCCTCTATATCCTATGATTGGACTGGGAGTTCTGGTACTCCTAGGAATCGGGTTAATTGTTTATCATGTTCATCGTCATCAAATCAAGAAGAAATAAAGATTACAAAAAAGAGGCTGGGACAAAAGTCCTAGCCTCTCAATTGTCTTTGGATTATCGAGCAAGACGCAGTGGTTGAGTGGGCTCTACTAAGCTGATTTCATCAGCTTTTACAGCCCTACTCAACTGTGCGGAGGTGGGACGACGAAATCGAATTCTAACGAATTACCGATTTCTATCCCACTCTCTTAATCTGTTACTTCGATTGAGAGATAAGGAATACCTAAGATTTTTCCGAAAATACCTAGAAGTGTTTTCATAGCTGATGCTTTAATAACAGCAGTTTGACCAGCTTTTACGATCACTTCCTTAGAACGTGTGAAGGCTCCTCTTTGATCTACGTAGACCTTAACCATATCAAGCCCTTCAGGAAGCGGTAGTGTAACGGTTTCGTCTTTGCTTAAGTTGGCAACACATTCTCCATTGATATAAACATTTACCTTCATTAATACACCTACAAGGCCAGTTTGACGCGAAACTGTAATTTCAGACATTTGATTCTCCTAACTTTATGAATTCCTTACTCAAAAGGAATAGTTTTAAACTATCATAACATAAGCGCTAGATTCATACAAGAGGTTTTTTCATTTGGGGCATTTTGATTATAAATGTTGTCTTACTTATATAAAAAAAACGCTGAAATCAATGATTTCAAGCGTTATGTTGTCAAGTCATTCTATTCCCACTCAACAGTTGCAGGTGGTTTACTTGTAATATCATAGACGATGCGGTTAACGTGGTCAACTTCGTTTACGATACGAACGGAGATTTTTTGGAGAACTTCCCAAGGAATCTTAGCGAAGTCAGCTGTCATACCATCGATAGAAGTGATAGCACGGATAGCAATGGTGTAGTCGTAAGTACGACCGTCGCCCATAACACCTACTGAACGAACGCCAGTGTTAACAGTGAAGTATTGCCAGATGTCGCGGTCAAGACCAGCTTTAGCGATTTCTTCACGAAGGATAGCATCTGATTCACGGACTGTTTCAAGTTTTTCTTCAGTAATTTCACCCATGACACGGATCGCAAGTCCTGGGCCTGGGAATGGTTGGCGCCATACGATGTGGTCTGGCATGCCAAGTTCTGTTCCGAGGGCACGAACTTCATCCTTATAAAGAGTGTTGAGCGGCTCGATGAGTTCAAACTGCATATCTTCTGGAAGACCACCCACGTTGTGGTGAGACTTGATAGTTTGAGCAGTATCCGTACCTGACTCGATGACGTCTGTATAGAGTGTTCCTTGTGCTAAGAATTTCACATCTTTCAGCTTGCTTGCTTCATCATCAAAGACATAGACAAACTCGTTACCGATAATCTTCCGTTTTTGTTCAGGATCAGATACACCTGCCAACTTGTCCAAGAAACGTTTGGCAGCGTCTGCTTTGACAATGTTCAAACCAAACTTACCACCAAGCATATCCATGACTTGGTCAGCTTCCCCTTTACGAAGAAGACCATGGTCTACAAAGATACAGATCAATTGATCACCGATAGCTTTTTGGAGAAGAACCCCTACAACTGAAGAGTCAACACCACCAGAAAGACCAAGGAGGACACGTTTGTCTCCAACTTTTTCGCGGATTTGTTTGATTTGCATCTCGATGAAGTTATCCATCGACCAGTCACCTTTAGCACCACAGATATTCAAGGCAAAGTTACGCAAGATATCATATCCATGAACAGAGTGACGAACCTCAGGGTGGAATTGGATACCGTAGATTTTCTTGTCTGGGTTTTCAATCGAAGCATACGGACAGTCAGCAGAAGTACCAGTACGGACAAAGTCAGCAGGAATTTCTGTAACAGCATCTCCGTGGCTCATTAAGACCAACTGTTTATCAGGTGTTCCCTCAAAGAGGGCAGAAGATTCAGCTAAGTTTAGCTCAGATTGACCATATTCACGGTTACCAGCATCACCTGCAGGTACAACCTTCCCACCAAGTTTGTGAGTCAAGAGCTGCATGCCATAGCAGATTCCTAAAATTGGAATTCCAAGTTCAAAAATTTCAGGATCAATGTCAAAAGATCCCTCTTCATACACTGAGTTTGGTCCGCCTGAAAGAACGATCCCAACTGGATTGATTTCACGCACTTCAGCTGCCGTAATTTTGTGGCTCTTCAATTCTGAAAAGACACCAATCTCACGAATACGACGTGAAATAAGCTGATTGTACTGGCTACCGTAGTCAAGCACGATAATTTTTTCAACATCATGCAAATCAGTTGATAGGTTTGTCATCTTTTCCCCTTCTTCTAGAAAATTCTTTTCCTCTATTCTAACACAAAAGGCCCTTCATTACCAATCAAGACTGACTAGGATTGAAGATTTGATAAATTTGCGCTACAATAGGTTATAACACACAGAAAGAGTAGCAATATGATTCCAGCTTACATACAAATCCACGATCAAATTAAAGCCGAAATTGACCAGAAAATCTGGAAAATTGGACAACGCTTACCAAGCGAACGAGACCTGGCAGAAAAGTTCCAGGTGAGTCGGATGACCCTCCGTCAAGCCATCACTCTCTTGGTAGAAGAAGGAGTACTGGAGCGTCGTGTAGGCAGTGGGACCTTTGTCGCTAGCACGCGCGTCCAGGAAAAGATGCGGGGGACAACCAGTTTTACTGAAATCATGAAGGCCCAAGGAAAGATTCCTTCGACACAGGTTATATCATACAAACGCACCATTCCAAGCCTTCAAGAAGTAGATAAGCTTGGTATCGACAAGACTGAAACAATCGTACGTATGGAACGGGTTCGTTATGCGGATGGTGTACCAGTCGTTTATGAAGTTACCTCCATCCCAGAGAAATTTATCAAGAACTTTAAAAAAGAGGAAGTGACCAGCCATTTCTTCCAAACCTTAGAAAAACACGGCTATCGCATCGGGAAATCTCAACAAACCATTTACGCTCGCTTGGCCAAAGAAAAAATTGCTGAATATCTGGAAATTCCTAAAGGACAGGCCATACTTGGTTTGACTCAGATTTCTTATTTTGATAATGGTGTCGCTTTTGAGTATGTAAAAAGTCAATATGTCGGCGAGCGGTTTGAATTTTATCTAGAAAATAATTAGATTTACATAATTTATATTACGTAAGATAAAAAAGAGTCTTTCGCTAGGAAACAGCGTTTTGTTTTAAACCATTTGGAATCTGCCCACCTTGTTTCTTGTGAGGCAAAATAGGTAAGTCCCGCTAGTCTTTGGCGGGCTTTTTTGATATAATGAAAGGTATGGAAATTGAGAAAACCAACCGAATGAATGCGCTCTTTGAGTTTTACGCAGCGCTCTTGACAGACAAGCAAATGAATTATATCGAGCTCTATTATGCAGATGACTACAGCTTGGCTGAGATTGCGGAAGAGTTCGGTGTCAGTCGTCAAGCTGTTTATGATAATATCAAACGGACGGAGAAGATTCTAGAAGATTACGAGATGAAGTTGCACATGTACTCGGACTACATTGTACGTAGCCAGATTTTTGATCAGATTTTAGAACGCTATCCGGAAGATACTTTTCTACAAGAGCAGGTTGAAATTTTATCAAGCATTGACAATCGGGAGTGATTATGGGCAGTCTCGTCATTTATCAAGGAATACCTTGCAAACTATTAGTCGCAGAGGAAGTATTTCCTGCTCGACTACAGATTATCTCGCCCAATGATATCTCCAAAGCTATGCAAATAGGTTTTAGCTGTTGGGGATATCCAAATGAAATCATGAAAGAAGTCACACCCGAAGAACTAGAGTGTTTGCAACATTTCGGACGATTTCCACTGAATTGAATAAATAGGAGAAAAATATGGCATTTGAAAGTTTAACCGAACGTTTACAGAACGTCTTTAAAAATCTTCGTAAGAAAGGGAAAATCTCTGAAGCGGATGTCCAAGAGGCAACCAAAGAAATTCGTCTAGCCCTCTTAGAGGCCGACGTTGCCCTTCCTGTTGTAAAAGACTTTATCAAACGCGTCCGCGAACGGGCCGTAGGGCATGAGGTCATTGAAACCCTGAACCCTGCCCAACAAATCGTGAAGATTGTCGATGAAGAATTGACAGCCATTTTGGGTTCTGAGACAGCAGACATTATCAAATCTCCAAAGATCCCAACCATTATCATGATGGTCGGTCTTCAAGGGGCTGGTAAAACAACCTTTGCTGGGAAATTGGCTAACAAATTGGTCAAGGAAGAAAATGCACGTCCTTTGATGATTGCGGCCGATATCTATCGTCCAGCTGCCATTGACCAGTTGAAGACTCTTGGTCAACAGATCAATGTCCCTGTATTCTCATTGGGAACAGAAGTCCCTGCAGTAGAAATCGTACGTCAAGGTTTAGAGCAAGCAAGAGCTAACCACAATGACTATGTCTTGATCGATACGGCTGGTCGTCTGCAAATCGATGAGAAACTCATGGGCGAATTGCGCGATGTCAAAGCCCTTGCTGAGCCAAATGAAATCCTCTTGGTTGTAGATGCCATGATCGGTCAAGAAGCGGCCAATGTAGCGCGTGAGTTTAACGAACAACTCGAAGTGACCGGGGTGATTTTGACCAAGATTGATGGGGATACCCGTGGTGGTGCAGCCCTTTCTGTCCGTCAGATTACTGGTAAGCCAATCAAATTCACTGGTACTGGTGAAAAAATCACGGATATCGAAACCTTCCACCCAGACCGCATGTCCGGTCGGATCCTCGGTATGGGGGATATGCTGACGCTGATCGAGAAGGCTTCTCAAGAATACGATGAGAAACGCTCGCTTGAACTCGCTGAGAAGATGCGGGAAAATACCTTCGATTTCAATGATTTCATCGATCAGTTAGACCAAGTTCAAAACATGGGTCCAATGGAAGATCTGCTCAAGATGCTTCCAGGTATGGCCAACAATCCAGCCATGAAGAACCTCAAGGTCGACGAACGAGAAATTGCTCGTAAACGCGCGATTGTATCATCTATGACCCCAGCTGAACGCGAAAATCCAGATCTTTTGAACCCTAGCCGTCGCCGTCGGATTGCTGCTGGTTCAGGGAACAGCTTTGTCGAGGTCAACAAATTCATCAAAGACTTTAACCAAGCCAAACAGATGATGCAAGGCGTCCTCTCTGGCGATATGAACAAGATGATGAAACAAATGGGGCTGAATCCAAATAACATGCCGAAGAACATGCCTGGTGGAATGCCTGATATGTCTGCCCTCGAAGGGATGATGGGTCAAGGTGGGATGCCTGACTTATCAGCTCTTGGCGGAGGCGCTGGAATGCCTGACATGAGCCAAATGTTCGGTGGTGGTCTCAAAGGAAAAGCCGGCGAATTCATGATGAAACGGGCTATGAACAAGATGGCCAAACAAATGCGCAAGAATAAGAAAAAACGGAAATAATCGTTTCTAATAAGAGCCTGGGACATTGTTCCGGGTTCTTTTAGAAAAAAGTACTAGAGAAAACATGTTAAAAAAACTATTTCAACAACTCATTTGTTTCTTTGTAAGATTGTTCTCTTCGCATAGCAAGCCCTTTTATTTTCCAAAAGGGTCGAAGAAACCACCAATCAATCCGATCATCTTTGTACCTGGAAGTTCAGCTAGTATCCAGCGTTTCAATGGAACCATCCGCATGCTCCATCGTTTTTCTAGAAAAAAACAGAGTCTCTTAAAAATTAAAGTCAATAAAGATGATTCTATAGAGATGGAAGGAAGACTGAATACAAAAGAGCCGAATCCAATGATTGTGATTGGCTTTGAGAACAATCGAGATGGCTACAGCAATATCAAGCAGCAAATCGAATCCCTTAAGATAGCATTAACCTATCTTCTTGATCACTATTATTTTACAGAGTTCAAAGCAGTCGGGCACTCCAATGGGGGACTGGTTTTGACTGGTTTATTGGAAAGTGGCTTTTTAGAAAAGAAAAAGCTGACCGTAAGTAAGCTGGTTATTATTGGTAGTCCATACCAATTCAATCAAGAAATGTATGACGATTTTCAGACACGGAAGCATCGCTTAGAAAAAGAAGTAGAGGTCCTTAATTTTGTCGGTAGCTTTGCTGGGAAATCAGACGGTATCGTCCCTCTTTCTAGTGCACAAGCAGCACGATCTATTTTTGAGAAACAAGCCTATGCAGAAGTCAATTTAAAAGGACGCAAGGCTCATCATTCAGCTTTACCCACTAATCCAGATCTAGTGAAACAATTAAGTCTATTTTTGAATCTATAAGTAAATTACATAATTTCGGTTATGTAATTTTTATTTGTCTCTTGCAATCCTTAAGTAAATATGGTACATTTTTGGTAGCGATTACATATACCTAAGGAGGGTTTTATGAAAGATCCTGAATTACTAGAATTAATGAAAGATTACAGGGGACGGGATGAAGTGCCCGCAGACTTTGATACCTTTTGGGATCAAGCCCTAGCAAAGATTATTGAACTGCCTAAATACAAGCTTGAAGAACGAGATTTCAGCATTCCAAGTGTTGTTTGTTATGAATTAACCTTTAAAGGGACACGAGATGGTCTTGTTTATGCGCGAGTTGTTTTCCCAAAAACAGATCAAAAGATTCCAGTTATTTTCCATTTTCATGGTTATATGGGCCGTTGTTGGGATTGGACAGACATGCTGGCTTTTACAGTAGCTGGCTATGGAGTTGTGTCTATGGACGTAAGAGGTCAATCAGGTTATTCAACAGACGGAGATCGATCACCACTTGGAAATACTGTAAAAGGACAGATTATCCGCGGAGCTGTGGAAGGTCCAGATGAGCTATTTTATAAGGATGTCTACTTAGATCTTTACCAGTTAATAGAAATTGTAGCTAGCTTTCCTCAAGTTGACAACAGCAAACTCGCCAGCTATGGAGCCTCTCAAGGTGGTGCCTTGGCCCTGGTAGCTGCCGGATTGAATCCCCGAATCCAACAAACGGTAGCCATTTATCCATTCTTATCGGATTTCAGACGTGTATTAGAGATTGGAAACACCAGTGAAGCCTATGACGAGCTTTTCCGTTATTTCAAATTCCATGATCCATTCCATGAAACGGAAGACCAAATCATGGAGACATTAGCCTATATTGATGTGAAAAATTTTGCCCATCGCATTAAAGGACAGGTTCACATGATTACAGGATTAGATGATGATGTCTGTTATCCTGTGACACAGTTTGCCATATATAATCGATTAGAAGGTCCAAAAGAGCATTTAATCATGCCAGAATATGCCCATGAAGCTATGAATGTTCAAGTTAATGATCGTGTATACAATTGGCTCTGTGGTAGCAAGATTTCCTTTCGATATGTAGAAAAATAAGATACAGAAGAAAAACAATCAGTAGATCCGTGAGATTTGCTGATTGTTTTGTTAAAAAAGGTATACAGTATAGAAAGAAAAAAACTAAAACAGTCCTATAAAAACTAAAAGTTTATGTACAATTGACTTAACTAGAGCTAAACCCTTGATACTACTGAATTAGAAGCATAAAGTACATTATTTAAAAAGTGTACTTTATTTTTATTTTGTACATTATTTTAGGGGTGAATAATGTACATTTTGAGTTGTGATTTATGGTGGTTAGGTAGTAGGTTCAATTGTACATTTTGGTGGTTATGGAGTGGGTAAGGTAAGTTGGAATAATGTACATTTTAGTTCTATATTTATCTACTTAAATCATGTAAAAGCCGTGTTATAATTTAGGAAAGGAAAATTATACTTTTAGGAGGACAACATATGAGCAGCCATGATAAATACACAGTAGAGTTAAAACCTTCAGAATTAGATATTGAACAAGCTTACTTTGACTACCCACAATTGAAGAATTTGCTAGAAAATTCTTTATATGATGATGGTGGATTCTACATTCTGAATAACAATAAGATGTTTGATGATGATAAATGGCCTAGTATTTGTCAGCATAAAATTATTTTGGACGAAAAACAAAATATTGAAATTAAAACAATAAAGGTATTGTTGTCTAAACGGTTTAATAAAAACAAAGATAATTCTAAATCTTCCGAGACTCATAAGGGAAAAAAAGGGAAGTATTTAGACTGGAGCACTAAACCTGATAATGTCTATGGCAAAAAACAAATAGACATTGATTGTTCAGTGTATTCCAGTGAGGATATTTTTAATCGAGGACATTTAATAGCAGATTCAATTATTGATTATTGTGACGAATTTGATTACTATAAACGAGAAGACTTCGTTATGATCACTAATTGGTGTAATCGAGCTAATACTAATCAAAAAACTAAAAAAGCTTGTGGTATGTTCTATTTTGAGAATGTTATACTTAATACATTACAAAAAGGAATTGATGTTGAATATAGAGTTACGCCTATCTTTAAAAAGAATTCAGAAGAAGGGGCGGAGCAAGAATTTGAATACCTTCCTAGAGGTGTTATTTTAGAAGCTAAAACGCCAAATAAAGAATCGTTTGAAGTAGAAGATGATGATATTATCATGAATGAATTTAATGTCTTTATCCCAAATGCTCAAAATGGTTTAGACATCAATTATAAAACAGGTTCAATAAAAGCCACTTCATCTTTAACTGAAGCAAACGCAAGCCCTGCCGACCCCATTAAAAAATTACCTGAACATATTATAAAGGATGCATTATCAACTATTGCAACATATCCTAAAGTAGAAGAACAAGCTAATCTATCAAGAATAGCAGCTGCTACAAGCGTGTTGAAAAATAAAGAAATTGCACAACTTTCAATGAAAATAGATAGTGTGATAGAACAATCAGGTTTGACACGGTTTTCAGAACAGAATAAGGAACTATTCAATAGTTTAAATAAAACGTCACAAATCATTAGCACGTTAACCCAAAGTATTGCCACTGACTCCCTCTTAGAATTAAGAAGACAGCTTTCAAATTTATCTGAAGTAGTAAAAGATGCTCTTACTCCATACACAGAAGAAGAGAGAAAGAGGATAATCGCTAAAGTAGAAAGTTTTGCTGATAAAGGCTGGGTTATCTTCTTCCAAGACAGAGCAGTCGTTAATCAGCTTTTGTTAGACGATACTGAAGAAATTGAGGTAGAGTGGTTAGATAATCTTAAAGAGATTATTGCAGATACATCTAACATAGAGTATTTGGCGAAATCACAATGTTTTTCTTATCATCTAATCCAGTCAATGGCAATGAGTTATTCAGAACAAAACTACTACGCAGCCTACACCCTTGCTTCATTAGCTATTGATGGTGCACTTAATAGATTAGCAGAGCCATTATCTAGTGATGCAGATAAAAGGACAGCAGTTGGACACAGGGCAATAAGAAAAATTGATGAGCAAATAAGTCCAGGAGAAAAAACAGTTTTTGACTACGGCCTTTTGCATTGGTGTTATAACTTTTTTGCAGATACTCAACGATTTACTATTAACTATCCAAATAGACACATGATTGGACATGGACGTTGGGATGACGAGATTTCAGAAGAAGAGTTTTTAAAACTATTTAATGTGTTACTTTATCTTGAGGAGAATTTTGATTATTGGGCAGGAATTATTGATGAAAATTGCTAACTTTTAGCAAATACCATTTTGAAGAGCTGACCTCAGTTTAACGAGACTGTAAAAGCACTACACATGAGTTTATGCTATAATTGATGAATCAAAAAAGATAGACGGAGTAACTTTATGAGCACATAAGACAATACAAGTCTAGATGCAGAATTCAAAGAGACTGATAACCTAGTCACCTTAAATGACTTATACGAAGCTAAAGGTTTCAAAATCAAAGAATTGGGTGAAGCGATAGGTGTGAGTCATCAAACTATTCGAAGATGGAATAAAGACATTGAGTATGTCTCCTTCAAGAATGTGGTAAGTTTAGCTAAAGTACTTGACATAAGTGTTGATGAACTAGCTGATCTGCTTTTGATGGATAAATCAATTTTCTATCGATAAGCAAAAGATATTAAAAAGTTTCAAAGTCTTGAGTGACTCTGAAACTTTTTTTGACTTGAAATACAAGATGTTTACACTTGTTCTATATTTTTGAAACTCTCTAATAATTTAAACAGTATATGTAAATTTGTGTAGCTACATTTCATCTTAACTTCTAGTTTTTGTATTTGATCCCAAGAATCCATATAAGAAGTTCCTAATGCTTTACTTTCGAAAATTGCAATCATTTTATTTGGATCATCATCAATCTCATCTAACAAATTATCGATGGCTTCTGTTTTTTCTTCGTCGGGCAAGACTTTTTCAAATAATACATGTTCAAGATTAACCGAATTAAAGTAAACCGAATAAGATAATTGTGTTCCGTTTATTTCCAAAGTGCTTTCAGATTGCTTTTTAATGACTTGAGATACTTTTTTAGCTTTTGTCTGTCTAGAAGCAATAATATCTCTTTTCTTATCAGAGTCTTTAAATAATACTTTCCCGTTCGAAAAATCATAACACCAAGAATCAATTGAAGGCGTTACAAGATAATTTATTTGGTTAATGTAAATCCCATCTGTGTCAGTAACAAAAGCAACGTGTATGATTTGATCGGGAGATAATTTACTGTAGTTTAGATAAAGCTGAATCTGATCTTCTAAAATAGTCTGACCATTTTTTGTTTTATTTTCTGTTGAAGTAAATATATCTCCATTTTGAATACGTATTGTAATATCAGATAGAACTAATTTTTGTTTGAAATCTTCAACAATGATATCTAAACAGTCTGCATCCGTACTACCTTCAACAAAAATTAAGAATACCTTTCCTTGATTACTATTCGCCACTATACTTGCCCGCCTTTCTAAGAGCACGACGAATTTTAGATTGACTTTTTCCTTGGTAAAGTTCTTCATCTGCCCCCCCGATTTGAATTGATCTCAAATATAGATCACGGAGATTATTCGTTGATTTTACTCCCTTCAGAGTAATATAACGATTTTTTCTATTTGTAGTTGAAAAACGGATTTTACGTGTTGGCAGCATCTCCAATATTCTAAGGTTGTGAGAGGTGAATATTAGTTGGCCTTTAGCATCTCTCGAGAATACTTCCATTAATTCTCCTAGTAGATACTCAAAAATTCCCGAGTCAATTTCATCAATAAAAGCAATTATTCCAGGATGATTATATACCTCTACTAAAAAGCCAATCATACTAATGATCTTTTTAACACCTTCAGATTCATGAATTAGAGAAAAAGTTTTATCATTACGTTTGGCAAAAAAGTTAACATTATAATAATTGTTTTCATTTTGATCAATTTGTAATTCACCTACAGTCATATCCAAAACTAAATCTGGAATAATTACTGGAATTATCTCGTTCATGTAGCGTATTATGTCTTTATAGACTGAAAGGTGTTTTTGAGGAATTGGCATTCCCCCTTTTTTTAAAAGTGCTGGTAAAGCACCTTGGAAAGCATGTGTTTCATTTTTGTAATTGATATTAATTGGCATTGCACCAATACCAGTTAAATTTGCATAACGCTGAGTATAAACTCTTATATGATCACAAAAATCATTTAATATTTTATAGCATTCTTTTTCTAATTCCTTCTCAGGTTGTTTTTCTAAGCGATTTTTAAATTCTTTAGAAAAAAGGACAGAGGATTTAGTTCTGATAGCAGTTTCAGCTAATACTTCTATAGCATCTTTACTCAAAAATTTCGAACGTGATTTTAAACTACCAACGATTTCACCTTGCTCATCTCTATCTAAAGGCGTAAAAGCAAAAAGATTTTTGAATTGTACTCTCGGTTTAAGTTCCTTATAAGAAATTGCTTCACTTGCAAGATAAACATTCTGTTCCACTGTGGATTCATCTGAAATAAATTCCACTTCGTATTTCAGTAGAAGATTATTTTCAGATTCAATTTCTACTGTAATTTTGGGTAAATAATCTTCACTGGTGTTAAAAATACCGAAGCTATCTTCAGGGATTGAGTCTCCTGCCATAATAGTTTTTACAATGTCAATTGCATCAACCACTGTTGTTTTTCCTGAACCATTCTGTCCATAGATTCCCAAGAGATTGATATAACCGTTCTTGTCATAGAACTTTATATTACCATAGTCAACATTTTTAATATGTTCAATTGTTAATTCCCTTAATTTAATTACCATTTTGTATCTCCTATATCTTTCTATGACATTATATCACTTTTTTGAGTTTAAAAAAAGGAAAACGAAATAAATAATTCCTTTTTTAACTTTTTTTATTAAAATTTTCTCGAAAGAAAAGACATTTTTTCAGTAGTTTGTTTTTTTGCATTTTTTAGGGAGAGCTTAAGACCAAATTGGCAAGGATACTTTTTTATTCTCAAATGTTCACTTTTAGTGCATTCTATTATATTGGATTTTGTAGGATATTTCTTGGACACTTGGATATTTTGCTAATTATAAGGTAAGATAAGTGGAAATGCTCAGTATGTAAAGGAGAATATCAACAAACTGATAAGAAAAAAATTCTGATGAAAGAATCTTGTCCATATTGTCAAAATAATAAGGTATTAAAAGGATTTAACGACTTAGAAACAACTCATAAACATTTAATGAACGAATGGGACTATCTTAATAGTATTCTTTTAGCAGATCCCACTGAAATCAATGAAAAATATCAACAAACTGTATGGTGGATATGTAAAGAAAACTCAAATCATCGATACAAACTTAAAATTAATGAAAAAATTAAGTATGAAAAGCGCTCATTAATAAGCTGCTCAATTTGCAAAGGTTTAAGAAGAAAACAGTAGCATTTTGTTAGGTTAAAAATGTAATAGAATATTAAAATCAAACAAGCTAAAAACAACTCTAAAGATCATTAAATTGATAGATGAACATCTTTAAAAATTTCCAGTGTTCACTTAAATAAAGTACATAATTGTCAATGATTAGCTCAAAAAAATTTTTTGGTTACGTCCTAAATTTTTTGGTTACGTCCTAGATCCCCTATAACATCTTTCCGAAAAACTATAATTTTCTTGAAAAATATATCTGGCTATGCTATACTACTAGTATAGAAAGATTTGGAGAAAAACATGAAACGTGAGATCTTATTAGAACGTATTGATAAACTCAAACAAGTCATGCCTTGGTATGTATTGGAATACTATCAATCGAAACTGGCCGTACCGTACAGTTTTACGACCTTGTACGAATACCTAAAGGAATACGATCGATTTTTCACCTGGGTCTTGGAATCTGGTATATCAGATGCTGACACCATGGCCAATATCCCTTTAGAGGTTCTAGAGCACATGACCAAGAAAGACATGGAATCCTTTATTCTGTATTTGCGTGAACGTCCTCTGCTCAATGCCAATACGACGAAAAATGGGGTTTCTCAAACAACCATTAACCGTACCCTTTCTGCACTTTCTAGTCTTTATAAGTATTTGACTGAGGAAGTTGAAAACGAGCAAGGGGAACCTTATTTCTACCGTAATGTCATGAAGAAGGTTGCAACCAAGAAAAAGAAAGAAACCTTAGCTGCTCGGGCTGAAAATATCAAGCAAAAGCTCTTTTTAGGTGATGAGACAGAAGGTTTCCTGAACTATATCGACCAGGAATACCCTCAAACACTTTCAAATCGCGCCTTATCCTCCTTTAATAAGAATAAAGAGCGAGATTTAGCCATTATCGCACTTCTTCTTGCCTCTGGTGTCCGTCTCTCTGAAGCAGTTAACCTAGATCTTCGAGATCTCAACCTTAAGATGATGGTGATTGACGTTACTCGAAAAGGTGGAAAACGAGACTCTGTCAATGTTGCTGCCTTTGCTAAACCCTATTTAGAGCAATATCTCGCTATTCGAGACAAACGTTATAAGACAGAAAAGACTGATACTGCCCTCTTCTTAACCTTGTATCGAGGTGTTCCAAACCGGATTGATGCTTCTAGTGTTGAAAAGATGGTGGCCAAGTATTCAGAAGACTTCAAAGTCCGCGTGACCCCCCACAAACTAAGACATACTCTTGCTACCCGTCTCTATGATGCCACCAAATCCCAAGTTTTGGTCAGCCATCAGCTAGGACATGCCAGCACACAAGTAACAGACTTGTATACCCATATCGTTAATGACGAACAGAAAAATGCCTTGGATAGTTTATGAGATACATAATATAAATTATGTAATATCTTTAGTGTTAGAAAAAGAGCGTAGATCTTTGATAGAATCTTACGCTCTTTTGTTCTTTCTATAAAAATTCGATCCAATAATTACGATGGGGCTCAATAATAACTGGTTTACCCCAGAATGATTTTAGATAGGCCAAGTTTGCAGGAGTGACAGGTCTTTTTTCACTATTGAACTTCTCTGCACTCTCTTTCGTTAAAAAGCATTTAACTGCTTCATATGGTGTACCATCGCTCGCTATTCGATCAATTCCTAAATAAGCAATTTCATCACCAGCTTTTGGAATATCTGTAAATAGTTTACCAATAAAATAAACCGTCTTATCTTTCATTAATTCATAAGCCTTACTATTTTCCAGTCTGTTATTCGCTGCAGCGTACATAATACAAAAACTATCCACGATATCTTTCAAAGGCATTAATTCTTCTTTGCTGACTATAATTTCGTCGGGAGCAAGTCCACCAATGATTAAGTTTTGATAATGAGGTTGCTGAATGATATTATCTAAAGCCATTCCTAATGGTAGTTGGACAGCTTGATAGCCTAATGGTTCTAGCTCTTGCTTTTTCTGGTCAAGGTGTTCCTGTGTAATACTGATATTCAAATTATATGGTCTAGAAGGTTGTTCCTTCCTAAAAAAAGCCACTACGATACGATCTAACTGTTCAAATAGACCAAGATTTTCTACTGGAACTTTCATCATTGAATTTGATCCCCTTTTTGTTTCAGATTTCCTCTATATTCTACACTCATTATTTTTGAATATCAAGTTTAAGATAAAAGATATCCATTAAACATGGATATCTTTTACTTTATTCCACCACAGCCTCAGCAATTTCTTCTGCAGTGATTCCTGCGAAGTAGCGACCTAGGTTAATAGTTTGAAGGGCTTTGAGAACGTCTTCGCGTTCGTATTTGACACCACGAAGGACATCTTCTACTGCTGCTACGTCTTCGATACCGAAGAAGTCTCCATAGATCTTGATGTCTTGGATTTTTGATTCAATAACGTTAGCGAAGATTTCAACCTTACCGCTAGGGAATTTAGTGCCACGACGGATATTGTATTCAGGGGACTTCCCATAGTTCCAATCCCAGGTACCGAACTTGGTTTCCTTAATACGGTTGATCTCAGCCAATTCTTCATCTGAGAAGACATACTCCGTCATTTCAGGATATTCTTTCTTCATGTAGTCCAGAAGCAGGTCACGGAACTCTTCAACCGTGATTTTTTCTGGCAACTCGTCGATAATATTGGTGACACGAGCACGAACTGATTTAACCCCTTTAGACTCAAACTTGTCTTTAGATACCTTGAGAGCATTGGCAAGGACAGACAAATCAACGTCAAAGAGAAGGCAACCATGGTGCATGATCCGTCCATTGATGTAGGCTTGAGCATTCCCACAGAATTTCTTACCGTCAATTTCCAAATCGTTACGACCCGTGAATTCAGCCTTAACTCCAAGCTGAGCCAAGGTATTGATGACCGGAGTTGAAAAGCTCTTGAAGTCAAAAGCCTTATTTTCATCTTCTTTAGAGATGATGGTATAGTTAAGGTTGTTCAAATCATGGTAAACAGCCCCACCACCACTGATCCGGCGAACGACTTCAATACCATGCTCCCGAACGTAGTCACGGTTAATTTCTTCGATAGTATTTTGGTGACGACCAACGATGATTGATGGTTTGTTAATCCAGAGAAGGAAGATTTGATCCTCATCCAATAGATGCTTAAAGGCATACTCTTCTAAAGCAATATTAAAAGCAGTATCATTTGAATAATTAATAATGTATTTCATAGTAATTCCAAAAATTCTTTTTATTAATCCTACTCATAGTATGATGAGTGCCAGACAGAAATAGTTAAATTGTACTTGAATTTTCTGAAGTAGTAAAAAGAAATGTAACGAGTTATCGTTACATTTCTCGGAAAAATTGAGACAAAAGGCTCAATTTTTAGGCATGGAACTCTTAAGAGGTCGCTGCCGTCCGTACTACTTTAAGAAAATTTAGTTGAAAGAATAATATTATTTCTTCTTAGGTGAGTGAACTGCCAATCCAAGTACATCCGCAAAAGCTTCGTACATCACTTCTGAGAAGGTTGGGTGACCATGGATAGTCTTGAGCATTTCTTCTACAGTGATTTCCATCTCAATGATGGTTGAAGCTTCGTTGATCAATTCAGCTGCTGCTGGACCAATGATGTGAACCCCAAGAACTTCACCATATTTCTTGTCTGCAATGACCTTAACAAAGCCTTGAGCTGCATCTGACGCAATGGCACGACCGTTAGCTGCAAAGTTGAATTTACCAATTTGAACATCGTATTTTTCACGAGCTTGTTCTTCTGTCAAACCAACTGCTGCTACTTCTGGAAGTGTGTAGATGGCTGCAGGAGTCAAGTTCAATTTGGCAACAGCGTGGTTCCCTTTAAGAGCATTTTCAGCTGCTACTTCACCCATACGGAAAGCAGCGTGGGCCAACATCTTGGTACCATTGATATCACCTGGCGCATAGATACCTGGAACAGATGTTTCCATGTATTCATTGACCTTGATCCGACCACGGTCTAATTCAAACTCAACGTCACCGATTCCTTCAAGATCTGGAACACGACCGATTGAAAGAAGAGCCTTGTTCGCGATGATATCGTCTTTGCCTTCCACCTTGATACGGAGTTTGCCATCTTCTTCAATGATTTCTTGCAGTTTGGTATCAGTCAAGATGGTCATCCCCTTGCGTTCAAGGATCAAGCGAAGGTTCTTAGATACTTCCGCATCCATAGCTGGAACAATGCGGTCCATCATTTCAATAACAGTAACTTTTGAACCAAAGGTCATGAAAGCTTGACCAAGTTCGATACCGACAACCCCACCACCGATGATCACGAGACTTTCTGGGACTTCGTTCATATCCAAGATATCATCACTGGTCATTACAAGTGATGATTCCATACCAGGAACGTTAATCTTGCTAACTTTTGAACCACCAGCAAGGATGATTTTCTTAGTTTCAAGTAATTCAGAACCATTTACCAAGACATTCTTATCTTTCGTAATGGTACCGATACCCTTATGAACATCAACACCATAGCTACGAAGAAGTCCTGCAACACCGCCAACTAAAGTATTGACGACCTTGTTCTTGGTTTCAAGAACCTTGTCCATATCAACAGTGAAGTTAGGGTTTTCAATTACGATACCACGATTTGCAGCATGGCCGATATTTTCGATAATTTCAGCGTTGTGAAGGTAAGTCTTAGTTGGGATACATCCGCGGTTCAAGCAAGTTCCACCAAGTTCAGATTTCTCAACAAGGGCAACCTTACCACCCAATTGAGCTGCCTTGATAGCTGATACGTAACCAGCAGGACCACCACCGATTACTACGATATCATAAGCATCATCGCTCTTATTGTCATCGTTTGAAGCACTTGCTGCGGCTGGCGCTGGACTCGCTTCTGGTGCTGCTCCAGCTGTTGGGATGTTTTCTCCTTCTTCACCAAGGTATCCGATTACTTCTGTTACAGGAACAGTCTCGCCGTCACCTTTCAAGATAGCAATCAAGTAGCCATCTTCTTCAGCTTCCAATTCCATGCTGACTTTATCTGTCATGATTTCAAGGAGAACTTCTCCTTCTTTTACAAATTCGCCGACTTTTTTATTCCACTGAACGATTTGTCCTTCGGTCATATCTACGCCGGCTTTTGGCATAATTACTTCTAAGGCCATTTTATTTCCCTCTTTTTCTTGTTTCTATTATCTTTCGTTGATTAGACCAACATTGAAATCGGGTCTTCAATCAAGGCTTTCAAGTCTTTCATGAATTTGGCACCAGCCATACCATCGACAACGCGGTGGTCAATGGTCAATCCCAAGCTCATGATTGGACGAATGACGATTTCACCATTCACAACAACTGGTTTTTCAACAGTTGCGCTAACCCCAAGGATGGCTGAGTTTGGTTGGTTGATAATCGGTCCAAATGATTGAACACCAAACATTCCCAAGTTACTGATGGTAAAGGTTGAATTTTGCAATTCACTTGGAGCTAACTTACCGTCCAAAGTACGTCCGATAACATCCTTAAAGGCTACCACCAATTCTGACAAGGTCATCTTTTCTGCGTTATAGACAACCGGTGTCATCAAGCCATTGTCCATCCCAACCGCCATAGCCAAGTTGACATAGTTGTGAGTGATGATGGTTTTGCCATCCTCCGTCAATGACGCATTGATGTATGGGTGTTTCATCAAGGTCTTAACAACTGCAAGAGAAAGCAAATCTGTTACAGTGACTTTCTTACCAGTTGCTTCCATGATTGGATCCAATACCTTCTTACGAAGCGCCAACATTTGAGACATATCGACGTCATAGTTCAATGTAAAGGTTGGTGCTGTCAAGTAAGATTCCACCATCCGTTGCGCAATCACCTTACGCATTGGTGTCATCGGAATGCGCTCGATCTCACCATAAGGTGTAACATTATCAGGAACTTCTTCCACCTTCTCAATTTGAGCAGGCGACTTAATGGTATCCTTCTCAATATTCTCAGGAAGGAAAGCAAGAACATCCTTCTTCATGATCTTACCACGATGACCAGTTCCTTGAATTTCTTGCCAAGCAATATTGTGTTCTAAAGCAATTCGTTTTGCAAGTGGTGAAATGCGAACCACATTTGTGTCTTTATATGTTTCCACGTCTTCTTTGTGGACACGACCGTTTGCGCCTGAACCAGAAACATCATAGAGGTTGATCCCTAGATCATCCGCTAATTTTCTAGCCGCAGGAGTCGCTCTTAGCTTATCGTCAGCCATGACCTCTCCTATTCTATTATAAGATATTAAGGACGCAGAGAACTTTGCATCATTAGATACAAAGTTTCTTCGTCTGAATTATTGCTAGTTACATAATTTATTTTATGTATTATTCTTTGTTGTAGGTTTTACGGATGGCATCTTTGATGCTTTCAACTGTTGGAATCATTGCATTTTCAAGGTTTTGCGCGTAAGGCATTGGTACATCTTCCCCCGCACAACGACGGATAGGTGCATCCAAATAATCAAATGCTTCTGATTCAGAAATAATAGCTGAGATTTCACCGATATAACCACTTGTTTTGTGGGCGTCATTGACAAGGACTACTTTTCCTGTTTTCTTGACAGAGTTAATGATGATTTCTTTATCAAGCGGAACCAAAGTTCGTGGGTCTACTACTTCTACTGAAATGCCTTCTTCAGCCAATTCTTCAGCTGCTTGCATCACGCGACGAAGCATTTTTCCGTAGGTTACAACAGTGACATCCGTTCCTTCACGTTTGATTTCGCCGACACCAAGTGGAATGGTATAATCAGGATCTACAGGCACTTCACCCTTTTGGTTGAATTCTGATTTATATTCAAGAATGATCACTGGGTTGTTGTCACGGATAGAAGACTTGAGAAGTCCTTTCATATCAGCTGGAGTTCCTGGAGCAACAACTTTTAAACCAGGAATATGGGTAAACCATGATTCCAAAGATTGGGAGTGTTGAGCTGCAGATCCAACTCCGTTACCAGCTGCACAACGGACAGTCATCGGCACTTGCCCTTTTCCACCAAACATGTAGCGAGTCTTAGCAGCTTGGTTGACGATAGCATCCATGGCAATCACCGAGAAATCCATGAAGGTCATATCAACGATTGGACGAAGTCCGGTCATGGCTGCTCCAGCTGCTGCACCTGAGATAGCAGCCTCAGAAATCGGACAATCACGAACACGTTCTGGACCGAATTCCTCTAGCATTCCTACGGAAGTTCCGAAGTCTCCACCGAAAACTCCGACATCTTCCCCCACCAACAATACATTTTCGTCGCGACGCATTTCCTCAGACATAGCAAGGATAATGGTATCGCGGAAAGACATTAATTTTGTTTCCATAATTCTCTACTCCCCCTTAGTCTGCGTAAATATCTTCGAAAGCTGATTCAAGTGGAGGGAATGGGCTTTCTTCCGCAAATTTCACTGAAGCTTCAACTGCTTCTTTCACTTCTTCTTGAATCTGATCCAATTCTTCTGCGCTCGCAATTTCATTTTCAAGGAGATACTTGCGAAGGTTTTCAATCGGATCTTTCTTCTTCCACTCTTCGACTTCTTCACGAGTCCGGTATTTACCAGGGTCAGATGAAGAGTGTCCAAGCCAACGATAGGTGACACTTTCGATCAAGACAGGACCTTTACCAGAACGGACATGTTCAACAGCTTTTTGGAATCCTTCATAGACATCAATAACGTTGTTTCCATCAGGAATAAACATTCCAGGAATGCCGTAAGCAGCACTACGCTCATGGATGTGCTCCACATTGGTCATTTTCTTGATGTCAGCAGAGATCCCATAACCATTATTAATACAGTAGAAGATCACGGGAAGATTCCAGATTGAAGCCATATTGACCGCTTCGTGGAAGACACCTTCGTTGGTTGCGCCATCACCAAAGAAGCAGACAACAATTTTTCCAGTTTTATGCATTTGTTGAGTAAGGGCAGCCCCTACTGCAATTCCCATACCGCCACCGACGATACCGTTGGCACCGAGGTTACCGGCATCAAGGTCGGCAATATGCATAGAGCCACCCTTCCCTTTACAAGTACCAGTATACTTGCCAAGGATTTCAGCCATCATTCCATTCAGGTCGATCCCTTTAGCGATCGCTTGTCCGTGACCACGGTGGTTTGAAGTGAGCAGGTCGTCCTCGTTCAAAGCTAGCATTGCTCCAACGTTGGCTGCTTCTTCACCAACAGAAAAGTGCGTCATTCCCGGCACTTTTCCTTTTTTTACTAACTGTGCAATTTTTAAGTCCATGCGACGGATTTCTTCCATTTTACGGAACATTTCCAATAAGAGACTTTTATCTAATGTTGCCATTATTTCGCCTTTCTTAGCATTTATTCATTCTCTTTCATTTTATCCAAAATTGAAAGCACTGTCAAAAAAAATGCTCAATTATCTTCACAAATCAAACTCTATAGAACATTGGTGTAATAGAGTTTTTCAACTGTTATATAAAAGATTCACAAAGTCATATATTGAGAAAATATTGATACTTAGGAATAAAAAAACCGATAGGAAAAGACCTATCGGCTCGCTTTTATTCAGCTCGTTGACCAAAGTCACGAATCATTTGTTCCAATTCCTCACGACTTGGAGTTGTTAACATGTAGAGATAGTCCCCTTGAAGCTCCGCAAAAGCTGCAGGCATGATCTTCTTCACTCGGAATTGGTGCTGGTATTTAGCCAAGACTTCTTCCTCTGAAAGGACATAGGCTGCATTAGCACGGCGTGAAGTTGCCAAGCAATAAAGAGGTTCAAATTCAGAAGCTGGGAAAGGTTCTCCTGCTACAATAGCTGCATACCCACGGTACAAGTCGATAGAGTGAGCGTAATTGTAAACATCAATCGTAAAGCCTCCTGCAGGTCGGTTATTGTACTCAATCGCAATATAGTCATCCCCATCACGGAAAAACTCAATATGGAAGAACCGCTCCTTCATACCAAAAGCTTTGACAATAGCTTCACCGTACTGACGCAATTTTGGATCCATCTCTTTGAGGACATAATAAGAGTTGTCCATCTTGTAGAGCATCAAGTCAAGTGGTGTATAGGCATAGTCAAAAGTAGTTGAAAAGACAATGTTTCCATCTCGATCAACTAAACCATCAAAGGTACAGATTTCACTAGAAGTAACGAATTTTTCAAAGAAATACTCTGTATGTCCATCCCATTCAGCTTTGAAACGATTTACATCTTCTGGAGTTTCAATTTTAAAGGTTGCTGCCGCACCTACTCCGTTATCAGGCTTGGCAATCAATGGCAAACCAATCTTCTTCACAGCCTTGTCGATATCTTTTTCCGCTTTGACCACAGCACCAGGAACGACAGGAACTCCTGCTTTCTTGAAGAGTTTCTTCATTTCTGATTTAAACTTGGTTTTCTTTAAATCTTTTGGTTTGGCCCCAAAGACATTGAATTGCTCACGAAGTGCCGCATCCAATTCCAACCAGTATTCATTGTGAGATTCGATGCGATCGATTGGGCCATGTTTATAGAAGAGAAAGGCAGCTGCACGCTTCACTTCATCCAAGTCTTCCATATTTTCTACACGGAAATACTCTGTCAAACTGTTGCGCAATGGTTCATCTAACTGCTCGTAAGGCTCTTGGCCAATTCCTAATACAGTGATTCCTTTGTTGGCCAACTCAATGGTGAATTGCTGGAAATTTTGTGGATAATAAGGTGAAATAACAAGATAATTCATAGACGTCTCCTCCCTTTTGACTTATAAATACATCTGACCTAAGAAATAGGGCATTTGTTTCCGCCACCAGTCCCAATCATGAGCTACATCGTGCCCCCACTCTGCAAACCAAGCAGGGATATTTTTGTGATCAAAGGCTTCCTTCAATTTATAGAAGGATGGAAGTCCATCCTGTTCCCAAGCGCCAAGACCGGTACAGATGACAATTTCCGCCTGACGGTAACGGTCGATAAACCAACCGTCATTTTGATGCCAAATATAGTCAGACGGAGAGTTTTGGTAAATTGCTTCATCTCCTCCAAACTCACCAACAAAGAAACGAGCATCATAGATACCACTCAAGGCAATGACTTTGTTGAAGACATCTGGGTGTTGCAAGAAGAAATTGAGAGCGTGGTAAGCTCCCATTGAGCAGCCGGTTGTCATCATTGGGTCAAACCAACCTGTTTTGTGCTTGATGAAAGGAATTGCCTCTTCAATAACATAGCGTTCATAGGCACGATGCATCTCTGCACGATCGTGAGGGTTTTTCCAATCACAAAGCCAGCTCTCACTATCGACACTTGAAAGGGTGAAAAATTGAACACGCCCTTCTTCGATAAACTGAGCACAAGCATCAATCATACCGAAGTCATAGTACTCATTATGGCTTCCACCAGATGAAGCGAAGACCACAATAGGAATCCCCGCTTGTCCATAACGATTCAGATACATTTCACGGTTAAGTTGGCCACTCCAGTGGCTTAAATGTTCAATATTCATAAGTTCCCTCTTTCTCTTTATATGTTTATTTTAAGTTTATTAATCCCATTTTTCTGCCAAAAAGCGAAGACATTCTGGTAGATGTTCAGCCCAGGCTTCTTCATGGTGGATCGCCCCAGATTGAATCCGAATGGCGATATTTTCTAAAGCAACACCTTGTTGAATAACATCATGATAGTACCGAAGGGATGAGTCGATATAGGCTTGCTTGATATTCCCAGCCATTAACGTTTTATCAGTATCATCTGCCTCTTCAGTCCCTACATAGATGTATATACGTTGATCCGGATACAAGTTCTTACGCTCGATATAGCGATCAAAGGCTTCTTGATGCAACCAGTTGGCAGAGGAGAAGACTCCCAGACAACCGATTTGATCTTGGTATTCTAGGCCCAAAAATTGTGTGATGTTACCTCCTAACGAAGATCCAATCATAGCTGTATGTTCTCGATCAGCAAGAGTGCGATATTCTTGATCGATAAAAGGTTTGACCACATCCATGACAAACTCCCCATACTCGACGCCCTTGCCACCAAATTGCATACCAGGAATATTGGATTCCTTGTACTTCCAGGCAGAGTATTCGTTCATCCGTTGCAAGCCATCATTATCAATGGCAACAACAATCATGCGACTAATGTCTGGATTTCGCTTGATGGCTGGAATGACCTTCCAAGAGTGACCTACATAGGCTTCCTTACTATAGAAGACATTCTGTCCATCATGGAAATAAACGACAGGGTAGCGTCGATCAGTATCTGTTTCATAATTTTTAGGTAATAAGACTCGCACACGACGGAGTTTTCCGGTATAAGGCACTTTCAACTCGTGTGTCTTCATCTCTAAATAAAAATAGGATTTATTCATTGTCAGAAAACTCTCTATATTCTAAATTTTTATTTATTATACCATTTTTATAAGAAAAAGTATGGATTTCTCCAAACTTTTTCATTGATTGACTTTATTTTCCAATAAATCTTGCCAGATCTTGTAAAGAACGTTCGGCAATTTTCTCGTAACGTTCCTTTTTATCCCGAATGCGTGGACCATCTAGCTCTTTGATAATTCCAAAGTTAACATTCATTGGCTGGAAATGCTTGCTATCGGCATGGGTAATATAGTGAGCTAAACTTCCGATGGCTGTTGTTTCTGGGAAAACGGCTGCTTCCTCACCTTTGAAGAGACGTGCCGCATTAATCCCGGCAACTAAACCTGAAGCTGCAGATTCAACATAGCCCTCTACTCCTGTCATTTGACCTGCAAAGAAGAGGTTTGGTTGTTTCTTAGAACGGTAAGTCTGCTCAAGGAGATTTGGAGAGTCCATGTAAGAATTGCGGTGCATGACTCCATATCTCACAAATTCCGCATTTTCCAAACCAGGGATCATTTGGAAGACCCGTTTTTGTTCGCCCCATTTGAGATGCGTTTGGAAACCGACGATATTGTAAAGGCTAGCAGCCGCATTGTCTTGGCGTAACTGAACGACTGCGTATGGTGTCTTGAACTCCCCATCCCGAGGCCCTTTGTAGTCATCCGGATACTCGAGTCCAACTGGCTTCATCGGACCATAGAGCATGGTTTTAATACCTCGTTTAGCCATGACTTCAATTGGCATACAACCTTCGAAATACTTTTCTTTTTCAAAAGAGTTAAGCGGGGCTTCTTCCGCATTGACCAAAGCCTCATGGAAATCCATAAACTCTTGTTTGGTCATTGGACAGTTGAGATAAGCTGCTTCTCCTTTGTCATAACGTGACTTGAGATAAATCTTACTCATATCAACTGTATTGACATCGATGATAGGAGCTGCTGCATCGTAAAAGTAGAAGCCATCCCCTCCGTTAAGCTCATGAATCTTTTTAGCCAAAGCATCACTAGTTAGAGGACCCGTTGCGACCACTGTGATAGCATCCGTCGGTAATTCCGTGATTTCATCGCGAATCACTTCAATCAGAGGGTGTTGGGACACCTTCTCTGTTACTCGCTTAGCAAAGCCTTCGCGATCCACAGCGAGTGCTCCACCGGCCGGCACTCGAGTCGCTTCAGCTGCCTCCAGAATGACAGAACCAAGACGACGCATTTCTTCCTTGAGGAGACCAACAGCATTGGTTAACGAATCCCCACGAAGAGAGTTCGAACAAACTAGCTCAGCAAAGTTGTCTGTTTTGTGTTGCGGAGTGGATTTGACTCCACGCATTTCATAGAGCTTCACAGGAATTCCCTGTTGGGCAATCTGGTAAGCTGCTTCCGAGCCAGCAAGGCCCGCACCGATAACATTGATATAAGATTGAGACATGACACTAATACCTCTTTGGGTGGAACCTAAGTTCACATCAAAACAACTATCTGGACTGTTTGACACCCACAAATCTTTCTAAATTGATACTTGGTCCATTATACCAAAAAGGGCATAAAAAAGACAGGGAGGCTAATCCTTCCTGTCTGGTCTATCGACTGTTAGTTGTTTTCTTATAAACACAACCAGGCTGCTAAGAGGGCAGATAGAATACTGAATAAAGACCCAATCAAGTAATATTCCGCGAAGGCTGGGTTCTCCGAAATTTTATTGTAGCGAGCGATGGATTTGGCTGTAAAGACTAGGCCGATAGAAGCAAATTGTCCATACACAAGACAGGCGCCGATAATCAACCGCTCTAAAAAACCAATCATGGAACCAGCCCCAGTGATAGTATCCATTTTATCCTCCATCGTCGGCTGGTACTTGGCAAAGAGAATTTTAAAGACTATATTGGTCGGTTTTCCCACCAGGAGGACATAAAAGATCAGCT
The DNA here is from genome assembly GCF_003603595.1 of Streptococcus sp. AM28-20. Lineage (NCBI taxonomy): Bacteria > Bacillati > Bacillota > Bacilli > Lactobacillales > Streptococcaceae > Streptococcus > Streptococcus sp. AM28-20. Next base: position 475,179 of record NZ_QTNK01000001.1, on the reverse strand, counting down.
TTAAGATATCAGCAGACAGGTAGGTCGTGTTATTTTTTACTCCCAAGAAGACCAAAATAATGATGATACCGACATGCAAGAATTGATCCAGCGCAAAAGCCCATGAGTTTGTTAATTTCCATTGTTTTTGCACCCAAGGCTTGCTGTAATCAATACCTGCATGAGTCAGCAAAATGATCAAGCAAATCCACCATAGGTCCAGGTGACAGAGGGAAACGACGATTAGGGGAAGAGCTACATAGAGAATATGAAGGCCTAGAACCTTCTTATCACGATCCTTGCGATCCGCCATCTTTTGACTTTGAAAATAATAATCCGATAACAAATGACAAATCAACAAAAGAATCAAGTATGGACTCATTACAATACTAGACAATCCGGTCATAAGCCTCTCCTTTCGCTAGAGCTTGTATACTAGCAAGGGCAGCTGCTCTCCCCCGTAAATACACACGAATACTACTACTCTTTAAGCGTTTAGACAGTGCGCTTGGATTGATATCTAGTGATTGAGCTAAGTCTTGCTGACTAAAATTCTCACTGTATACAAATCTCTTAAGAAGATCTAGCAGGATTTCTTCCTGACTGCCACGCCAACCCGAACGAATGGCTTCTCCTGAAGCAATGAGGGCGTTCACCAATAAGTCCTTGCTGTCGTTCCCGCTTGAAAAATAAATCTGGGTATTGCCGTAGTCATTTTTCTGATGAACCAGATTGATGGCCGCGCGTGCGTTCCAATAGGCTGGACCATCTGCCCCAATACTTTGCAAGGGATCAATAGCTGTTACAATCTCTCCAAGTCCGATACCAAAACGTAGTTGAGTCGGGGTTAGTTCTGAACGCAGGGTATCGATGATTTGAAAAACTGGAGCATCCACTTTTAAAAGTGCCTGAAACTCATCGCCCAGGGTCAAGGTAAAACAGGATGCCAAATAATCTCCAAATAGTTCATTCATCTTTCGAAGCGCTTTTTCTAACTGTTTTTGCAGGTTGAAACGTTCTTGAACCATTTTAGAATCAATGACATCTGCAATCAAAGCAAGATACATAAGCCCACCTCCTTATGTCTATTATAACGAAAAAAAGTAAAAATGTCTATTATAACAGACATTTAATAAAATTGCCGTTATAATAGACATCGAATCATTCTAAAAACTTATTTCACTTTTTCTTCTTCGTAGTCACCATTGCTACATACAACTTGCTTGCCACCACCACGTACTTTCTTTTCAACCAAATACTGACCACATTTTGGACAGTCACGGCCAATTGGCTTGTCCCAAGAAGTGAATTCACATTCTGGGTAGCGATTGCATCCATAGAAGATACGGTTCCGTTTGGTTTTACGCTCGATGATTTGGCCCTGATGACAGTTTGGACATTCCACCCCAATTTCTTTGACAATCGCTTGGGTATGGCGACAATCTGGGAAGTTGCTACAAGCATAGAACTTACCATAACGTCCTAATTTGATGACCATGGGACTTCCACAAACCTCGCAGTCAAAACCAGCCGCCTCATCCTTGATTTGAATTTTCTCCATCTCTTCTTCAGCCTTGGCTACTTCTTTTTTAAATGGTTGGTAGAAGGAATCGATAACCTTTTGCCACTGCTCTTTCCCAAGTTCGACATCATCTAGTTTCCCTTCCATCTCAGCAGTAAAGGTTACGTTGACGATATCTGGGAAGAATTCAACGATCAGTTTATTGACGATTTCCCCTAACTCGGTTGGCTCGAAGCGTTTGGCTACAAGCTTCACGTAATAGCGTTTTTGAATGGTCTCAATCGTTGGTGCATAAGTTGAAGGACGTCCCACTCCATTTTCTTCCAACGTCTTAATCAAGGTCGCTTCAGAATAACGGGCTGGTGGTTGGGTAAAGTGCTGTTCAGGTTTGCTATTGACCTGAGTGACGGTATCCCCTTCTTCCATATCCGGTAGCATCTTGTTCTTATCCGAATCATTGTAAATCGCTAAATAACCGTCAAATTTCACCTGACTACCATTCGCTGTATATTGGACCCCATTTTGCCCCAAACGGACATTCATAGTGTCAAAGACAGCTGCTGTCATCTGGCTAGCCACAAAACGGTTCCAGATCAAGGTGTAGAGCTTGAGCTGATCCTTGTCTAGGTACTTAGCAATTTTCTCAGGCGTATTGTAAACACTAGAAGGACGAATGGCTTCGTGGGCATCTTGGGCACCAGAAGCATTTTTGACCCGGCTTCCATGCTTGGAATACTTCTCTCCAAATCGATCAACGATAAAGCTAGCTGCTTCATTTTGAGCGACTGGACTAATCCGAGTCGAGTCCGTACGCATATAAGTGATCAAACCTTGAACACCTGATCCAATATTGATTCCTTCATACAACTGCTGAGCCACCATCATGGTCTTACGAGTACGGAAGTTAATCTTATTGGCCGCATCCATCTGCATAGAAGAAGTTGTGTAAGGAAGGGGCGCATTGCGTTTGCGTTCCTTTTTCTCAACTTTTTCAACGATATACTCTTTCCCATCGAGATGCGAAAGAACAGCTTTCACATCCTCCTGGTTTTGAAGTTTCATCTTCTTGCCATTCATTCCATAGAAATTGGCTTGAAACTGCTTGGTTCCCTTTTTAAAGGTTCCATCAATTGTCCAGTATTCTTCTGGTTGGAAGGCATTGATTTCTTCTTCCCGGTCAATGATCAATTTAAGAGCAACTGACTGCACCCGACCAGCAGAAAGTCCCTTTTTCACCTTTTTCCATAGAATTGGTGAAATCGAGTACCCTACAATCCGGTCCAAGACACGGCGTGCTTGTTGAGCATCTACCAGATCCATATCAATCTTACGGGGTTCTTGAAAGGCATTTTTTACCGCATCCTTAGTAATTTCATTGAAAACGACACGGTTCTTATCTTCCTTATCCAACTGAAGAATATGGGCCAAGTGCCAAGAAATAGCTTCTCCTTCACGGTCCGGGTCACTTGCGAGAAAGACTTGTTTGGCCTTTTTAGCCTCTTTTTTCAATTCATTAATCAAAGGACCTTTTCCGCGAATATTAATGTATTCAGGTTCATAATTGTTATCAAAATCAATGGACATGGTAGATTTTTTCAAGTCACGAATATGCCCCACACTGGCCATGACCTTATAATTTCTACCAAGATATTTTTCAATTGTCTTCGCTTTCGCAGGAGACTCCACAATGACTAAATTCTTTTTAGCTGTTGTGGTTTTCTTTTTTGTTTTAGTAGCCACTTTTTTACCTCTATTTTGTAATAAACCTCATAGAGTGTAAACTATTTTTTTCGGGATGTCAACCATGAAGTTCTCCTATAGGAAAACTCATTTTAAAATTCAAACTCATCTAGGACATCTCTTCCACTGGTCACAAGCTTTGCTCCTTCTTGAATGAGGTGATGACAACCGTCAGAACGACCATCCAATATAGAACCTGGAATAGCGAAAACATCACGACCTTCTTCCATGGCACGCTCACAGGTGATCAGACTCCCAGACCGCATCCGCGCTTCTGCCACAATCACCGCTCTGGAAAGGCCAGCAATAATCCGATTACGCTCTGGAAAATGGTGTTTTTGAGGGCCTTGGCCAGGACCGTATTCTGTTAAAACCAAATGGCTCCCACTCATGTACTTCTGCAACTGTTTATTGGATCTAGGATAGAAGACATCTAACCCAGTACCAATCACACCAATTGTTTTTCCTCCATTTCGAATAGCCGCATAATGAGCCGCAGCATCTATCCCCTTGGCTAATCCACTCACCACAATCAATTCGTTGTTTAACTCGTTAATAATTTTTTCGACAGATTGAATCCCTGTGCGGCTGCAGGATCGACTCCCCACGACTGCTATTTTTGGATGTTTAAGAAGGTCAATGTTACCTAAGTAAAACAACAAAACAGGTGGATTATGCATCCAAAGAAGTTCTTCAGGATATTCTGGATCCATAATGGATATCGAATCAAACTCCTTGAACTCTTCCCTCAAGACCTTGTCATCAATCCGAATATATCGTTCCATAAAAAGTGTTTGATTGCGACATCCTGCAATTTCTGCCATTAATTCTAAAGAAGGCCATTCCCCATTCATTTCCCAGTAATTGACAATGCTAAAAACCTGTAGATTAGACAGGCCAGAAACCTTTAATTTATAAAGTTCATATTTGTTCATTCGTAAACCTCATTTTCTACTATCTATTTATAATATTCGTAAAAGAAAACAAAAAAAGCTCTAAAAATAGAACTTTTTAATGATTTTCTACAATATTAAAATGACAAACGGCCCCCAAAAGGTTACTTGAGTTGTGGTAACGAGCTGCTTGAATCTCTAGTAAAGAAAATCGTTGCTCACTACTTTCCTCAAACAACAATTTATACTGATGGTTGATTTCTTCTAAAAGAAGGTCTTGGCTACTAATTCCTCCACCAATCGTCACTTTTTCAAGCCGAACAAGTGACTGAAGATTATAGATCAGGATTGCAATTTCCCGACAATAAGAAATAAATAAGTCTTGTAACTCCCCATGATAACCAGCGTGAAGGGCTTCAAAAACCTGGATGCCATCCTCTTCCGGCAGTTGCAAGAGCTGGCTGGCTTGGGCTACAAAGTTGACAGCTGAGCCTAAATTTTGAACCAAACTGGAAATCCCATGCTTCAAAATCTCTCTCTGAAATTGTTTTTGTTCTGGAGTTGTTGGTGGCTCCTCTGGATTCGGCCAACGAAGATAATCCTTGAGATGCAAAGTAGAAATTAAAGAACCATTGGAAGTCAAGGCTAATCCTACGCCAGTTCCCAATACAAAGGTTGCACCACAGTAACAATCTTGGAGGTTTCCAATTCGAGCTTCTGCCAAACCCGCAGCATCTCCGTCGTTGAGGACGGTCACAGGAACTTGAAACATCTTATTTAAACGAGAAGCTAAAGGAATATTCCTCAAATAAGGAATTAGGCCACCTTTAAAGACAAAACCAAGTCGACTATTGATTTCACCTGGACATGAGATGGCAATCCCTGTAATTTGATTCTGGAACGAGCAAATCACGCGCTCGAGGGCTTCCCAAAAGTCCTCAATAGTATCTGGTGTCGGGACTTTAGAGGAATCGCTCACTTGATAGGCTTCATCGACTAAGGCATATTTAATAAAGGTTCCCCCGATATCAAAGGCTAAGAGCATTTTCTTCTCCTCCTAATCAACATCAGTCATGGACTTAATGGGTTCGAAGCTTCGGCGATGGATTGGACTAACCCCTTGTTTTTCCAATCCTTCAAGATGCTTGGTGGTCCCATAGCCCGCATTCTGAGCAAAATCATAACCTGGATACTCTTGGTCATATGCCGCCATCATTCGATCCCGTGTTACCTTAGCTACTATAGAAGCTGCCGCGATAGACAAGGAATTAGCATCTCCCTTTATGATGGAGGTCTGAGAAATAGGAAGATCCAATTTCATGGCATCGATCAAGAGATGTTGAGGCTGTGGGTCCAATTCGTGAATAGCCTCTAGCATAGCTAATTTCGTCGCTTCATAGATATTTACCTGATCAATGACGTGATTGTCTTTTACCCCAATACCAACCGAAATAGCCTGATCCAAAACCGCTTGGTAAATAGCCTGGTGCTTAGATTTAGGAATTTTCTTGCTATCGTTTAAACCTGGAATTTTACAATTTTTAGGCAAAATAACAGCTGCAGCGACGACAGGCCCAGCCAAAGGGCCTCGTCCCACTTCATCCACTCCTGCAATGAGCTGAATCCCTTGGGCATATAATTCTTTTTCATAGGTGAGCATTTTTTCTAAACGCAGGTCTTCCTCAACTTGCTTTTGGAGTTCGCGTTTTCGTTTGTTGATGGCCGACTGAACGCCCGCTCGAGCATCATAAATTAACTCTTCAAACAAGGGATGATCCAGCCTATCAATCGTTGCCAAACTCTCTTTGACTTCTTTAATCGTTGGCATCCACTTCACCTACACGATCAAGGGTATAGCGACCCAAACGACCATCTCGTACATCCTTGACAAACAAGCTGTAAAAGCGATCGTAATCATCTCGGAAGCCTAAGCGTTGGGTCATCTCCATGATGATTTCCGGTGCTTCCTGCTCCAAATTCATTTGCTTATACCGTTCTTGCAACTCTTTTGGATAGTGAGATTTAAAATACTCCAGACCAAAAATAGTCACCTCATCCATAGGCAATAACTGGTCCTTAATGGCACCCGTTAAAGCTAATTTTAGAGCTACATCTTCATCTTCAAATTTTGGCCAAAGAATCCCTGGGGTATCCAAGATTTCGAGGTCCTTATTGGTTTTCAACCACTGTTGTCCCTTGGTTACACCTGGTTTATTTCCAACTACGGCAATCTTTTTCCCTGCTAAACGATTCATCAGCGTTGATTTCCCAGCGTTGGGAATCCCAATAATCATTGTTCGAAGCGTTTCAATCTGAATCCCTCGTTCCTTTTGGCGAGCAATTTTATCTGCCATCAAAGACTTAGCCGCATCTGTTACTTTTTTGACTGTCGACTGCTCTTTGGAGTTGATAGCCAATGTTTTGATTCCTTGAGATTCGAAATACTCCTGCCATTCTTTTGTTGCGACAGGATCTGCCAAGTCTACCTTATTCAGAATCATCAACTTAGGCTTGTCACCAACAATTTTTGTTAACATGGGATTTTGACTGGATAATGGCAAACGAGCGTCCACCAGAACCGTTACAAAATCCACGAATTTTAAATTTTCCTGTACTTGTCTTCTAGCTTTGGACATATGTCCAGGAAACCATTGAATAATCGCCATGAAATGAAATCCTTTCAAAATTCAATCCTATCTATTATACCATGAAATACGGTATTTCTTTTATAAAACTGCTTCCCATTTTTACAAACAAAAACGAAGCTACATCTGTAACTTCGTTTCTTATTTTAGCGAATTTGCTCAAAATGCAAGTGAACAGCGATGTGATCTCCATAACCACTCCGTTCCAAATCACGTTGCAAGCGATAAGAAATATAGTGTTCAGCAATGGTAATATAACCAGCGCCAAGTAAGCGGTGTTCAACCATTGACTGGATCATGCTGATCGTCGCACGTTCCACTTTAGCTTCTTCCAGATCCATCACAACTTTCTTGGTCACTTGCGCCAAGTTTTGGCGAAGATCATCCGTTAAGACATAGACTGTTTGAGCCGCTTTTAAAACAGCTTGGTAGATTTTATCTGGATCAAATTCTACTACTTCACCACTACGTTTAATGACTTCCATCTTTTTCTCCTTGGTCTTCAATATACTTCTATTATCTTAATAAATAGGAGATTTGTCAAGAATCTAAAATATCAATAATCCGGACGAAGAACTCCCGTGATGATTTCTTTCGATGCGTGGTAATCCCCATCCACTACAACCTTGATGATGCGCTTCGCTTCCTCAGCAGGGGCTGGAACTAATGGTAAACGAGTAGGCCCTGCTTCAAAGCCCATATAGTTCAAGACTGCTTTAACTGGTGCTGGACTTGGATAAGAAAAGAGAGCATTAACTTTAGGGATAAATTGGCGCTGAATAGCCGCTGCCTTTTTAATATCATTGTGCTCAATCGCTTGGAACATTTCGTGCATTTCATCCCCATTGGTATGGGAAGCTACTGAAATGACACCGTCTGCCCCTAAGTTCATGGCGTGGAAAGCATCTCCATCCTCTCCCGTATAAATGAGGAACTCTTCTGGCTTATGCTCAATTAAATAAGCCATATTGGCAAGAGTCGTACATTCTTTGACCCCGATGATATTTGGATGTTCGGCCAAACGGAGCATGGTTTCTGGTGTCATTTCTACAACCACGCGCCCTGGGATGTTATAGATAATAATTGGCAAGTTAGAAGCGTCTGCAATAGCTTTAAAATGCTGATACATTCCTTCTTGAGAAGGTTTGTTGTAGTAAGGGACGATAGCTAACCCAGCAGCAAAACCTCCAAACTGATCTACTTCCTTTACAAACTCAATAGAATCTCGGGTTTCATTGGTCCCGACACCAGCAATCAAAGGAACCCGTCCGTTCACCACCTTTTGAACCGCTGCAAAGAGTTCTAATTCTTCATCGTGTGTCAGTGTCGGACTTTCGGCCGTGGTACCAGCTAAAAGAATTCCGTCCGTATGGTGAGCTAAGAGGTGCTCAATCAAAGGAGGAATAGCTTCAAAGTTGATCGAGCCATCTTCGTGAAAAGGGGTGATAAAGGCGGTAATCATTTTACAATCTTTTAAATCTTGATAAGACATAGATCCTCCTTCTTGATTCAATCATAGGGAAGAGGGACAGCACCAAAAGTTGGTCACTGTCCCCATTACGATTTATTCAGTTATAGAATCATTTCAATTCAAACTTCAAGTCAGCTGTTGGGCGCACCAATCCACGCTCATGAAGAGTTTCTGCGATTTGAACAGAGTTCCAGGCTGCTCCTTTAAGAAGGTTATCAGAAACTACCCACATATGGATCCCTTTTTCAGCATCCAAGTCCTTACGGATACGACCAACAAAGGTATCACGAGAACCAACAGCATTAATAGCTTGTGGGTATACTTGATGAGCAACATCATCTTCCAGTACTGCGCCTGGGAAGGCCGCAATGGCCGCTTTTACTTCTTCAATTGGAGCTACTTCTTTGGTCTCAATGTAAACTGACTCTGAGTGAGCTGACAAGACCGGAATACGTACACACGTTGCCGAAACTGCAATGCTATCATCTTCCATGATTTTCTTGGTTTCGTTTGTCATCTTCATTTCTTCATATGTGTAGTCATTATCAGTGAAGACGTCAATTTGAGGAAGAGCATTAAATGCGATTGGATAATGTTTCTTATCGCCACCTGATGGTAAGATTTCCGCATGCAAATCACGCGGATCCACTCCATCATTCAAAACTTCTCGAAGTTCACGTTGTGTTTCAAGAATAGCACCCATACCTGCACCAGAGACAGCTTGGTAAGTCGATACGATGATACGGTCCAAGCCCCATTTCTGACGAACAGGCTCAAGAGCTACCATCATTTGGATCGTTGAACAGTTAGGGCAGGCAATGATTCCGTTATGGGCATCAAGGGCATGAGCATTCACCTCTGGAACAACCAATGGCACATCTGGGTTTTGACGGAAGTAAGACGTATTGTCGACCACGACAGCTCCTGCTTTCACAGCATATGGTGCGTATTTTGCAGAAGTTGAACCACCAGCAGAGAAGAGAGCGATATCTACGCCTTCAAAAGCGTTCTCCGTTGTTTCTTCAATCGTAATGTCTAGATCCTTAAATTTCAATACCTTACCAGCTGAACGAGCAGACGCCAAGTAGCGAATTTTATCGATTGGAAGTGTCGATTCTTCCAACATCTTGATCATTTGAGCACCAACGGCACCTGTCGCACCGACAACAGCAACTGTATATCCCATAATAAAACCTCTTTCGGAATTTTCTAAAAATTTGTGAATTTCATCTATTATACTATTTTTCCCAGTAAATGAAAAGCGTATTTTCATTTCTAAAAAAAAATCCCGATCTAAGACCGGGATCGTTTTTAAAGATATGAAAGCTTTTAATAAAAATTAATGGATCTCATAATCCAAATCACTCAAGTCCTTCTTCCCTTGCGTGTCTTCCAATAAAAATGGAACTTGTGACAAGCCTTTGATCCCTGCAACAACAGATGTTGGGAAGGTTACAATGGCTTGGTTGATTTGACTAATATTGCTATTGACAATTCGTTTAGACGCTGCCAAATCTTCATTTTCGTCGGCAATTTCTTTTTGTAAGGCCAAGAATTGGTTTGAAGACAAGAGCTCCGGATAATTCTCACCCACTGCTCGGATTTGTGCCAAAACATCATTTTGATTGGCAATAACTTGGTTGGATTCTTGAATAGAAGCACCTTGGCGAAGTGCTACCAATTCGCTAAAGACTTTCTCCTCATGTTTGGCATAAGCCTTAGCAGCATTCAACATTTCCGAAATGGTTTCGTAGCGTTTCACCAGAGTGATATCGACCGTTCTTTTTGATTCTTCAATCATGACCTGATAACGGTTCAAACGGTTGCTTTCACCGATAAACCACAAGAAAATGACAAGAGCAAATACAACAAGGGCAATCATTAAACCTGACATAGTTATTCTCCTTTAAATATATTAGTTAATTCATCAATGAGATCAATCTCTCTACAGAGTTTTTGATACTCTGCAGCAATCGAAAGACTTTCGATTGTGTCTTTTCTATTTGGGGTTGGGAAAAGGTATCGATCAGTATATAAGGAAATGTAGAGTGTGTCTTGTACTAAATACACACACATAGCATTCTGAGAAATTTGCTGATCAAACCATTCTAGGATCTTAGGTTTTAAGAATTTTCGTGCAGCCAGTTCATCAGTACAATAGATATTGTAGTTTTCATTGTTTTGGATATCTTCTGTTTCAATTTGGACTTCATTAGGTCCAGCACCCGGATAGTCTCCTTTTAGTTCTCTTTTTAAAAACAAAGATTTCTTGGTTGGAACAACTCTCAAGTGCCCTGGAAATGAGATTGGAGCTTTTAAAGAAAAAATCTGACCAGAAAAATCTTCAACTTCTTCGTTGACCGTATGAGTTTCCCCGTTAGAGTCTCTCTTGGTTCGCGTCTCAATGTGGTAAGCATAGAGATTGGCTACTACGAGATTCTTTTCATCATGAAAGGACAGTTGATTAAAGAGATTAAACTTAGTCGATCTCGGACTAAAGACATCCAAGACATTTATAGGGTAGTTAGCTGTCAAAGTTAGCTCTGCTTTAGGAAAAACTTCTTTCAAAATAGGACAAAGAAAATCTGTAATATAAATCTCGTCATTGGATCGAACCTGACCTCTGAATAAAGACTTTCTTTTTTGGTAGGCTGGTAAATAATAGAACACCCCTGCAAGAAGAATGATAACAAAGGCTCGCAATCCAAAAAGTGGGAAAGATAGTATAGCTAAAATAATACCAAGCATAGTAGCGTTTCTCCAATGAAGATTATTCTTCATTTGTTCCTTCATGATGAACAACTTAGCCTGATATTGTTCTAATCTCTCCAGTTCACTGATACGTTGGAAAGTTTCTTGTGACCACTTGTTGTTTGGACTGTTTTGATCATACACTATAACCATCTCCTTTCAAACACAAATGAATACATCTATTTCCATCATTATACCACCAGCAACCACAAGAGGCAAACAAATATATGTATTTGATAGCAGTGAATTTCTACAAAAAAATCCCCTACCAAATGGTAAGGGATTCGAGGCATCTTTCGATGAGAACAGTCGGTTCACACAACTGTTCAAGGTCCGCTCCTGCGTTACAATTGAATGTAGACCTCCTCAGCGCAAAAGGCTCCTAAGAGCCAATCGACTCATCGCATGAAACTAGTCTACCACGACATTGCATGAGCTGTCAAGAGGCTCGTTTTAGAATTCCTCTCAAAAAGCTTAAGAGAAATAGAGGAAAGCCACGATTCATCTGCATTATTACATTAGGGATTTCACAGGCCCTTCGATTGTCTTTTGCATCCAGATGATATCATGCCACTTGTCAAATTTATAGCCAATTTTAGGAAAATGAGCAACTTTCACATAGCCTCGTTTTTCATGCAGGGCAATACTAGCTGAATTTGGCAAGGCGATGCAAGCTAAGAAGCGTAAATAGCCACGCGCTTCCAGCTCCGTCTCTAAGGTCTCATACAAACGAGAACCCAGTCCTTGCCCAAGATAATGTTCGTCCACGTAGACGGATACTTCTACAGCCCAGTCATAGGCTGATCGATCATAATAGGTTGAAGCATAGGCATAAGCAAGTACTTGACCATTTTCTTCAGCTACTAGGTAGGGAAAACGTTGAAGGGTCTTTTCGATACGCCCTTCAAATTCCTCCGTCGTCGGAACATCATATTCAAAAGTGATGGCTATTTTCTTAACATAAGGGGCATAAATTCTGACAAGTTCAGGAGCATCCGCTAAGGTGACTGGTCGTATCTTCAACATAGTCTTCTCGCTTTCTATCTCTCTATTATACCTCGAAAATATAAAAATGAGAGTGGGACAGAAATCGGTAATTCGTTAGAATTCGATTTCGTCGTCCCACCTCCGCACAGTTGAGTAGGGCTGTAATAGCTGATGTAATCAGCGTAGTAGAGCCCACTCAACCACTGCGTCTTGCTCGACAATCCAAAGACAATTGAGAGGCTAGGACTTTTGTCCCACTCTCATATACTTTTATTAGAATAAGCCCAAGGCTGTCCCATCTTCTGCCACATCCATGTTCAAAGCAGCAGGACGTTTTGGTAGTCCAGGCATGGTCATCACTTCACCAGTTAGAGCAACGACGAAGCCTGCACCAGTCTTAGGCACCAATTCGCGAATAGTAATGTCAAATCCAGAAGGTGCCCCAAGGAGACTTGGATCATCTGAAAAACTATATTGTGTCTTGGCCATACAAACGGGCAACTTGTCCCAGCCATTTTTTACAATCTGAGCAATCTGAGTTTTGGCTTTTTTCTCAAAGACAACATTGTCTGCCCGGTAAATTTCCTTAGCAATCTTGGTAATTTTCTCTTCAATAGAAAGATCATTATCATAAAGACGAGTGTAGCTAGCTGGACTTGTTTCAAGGGTCGCCACCACGGTTTCTGCTAGGGCTACTCCTCCATCAGCTCCATCAGCCCAAACGCTAGCCAATTCAACAGGAACTTGAATAGAAGCACAAAGTTCTTTAAGAGTTGCAATTTCAGCTTCTGTATCCGTTACAAATTCATTAATGGCAACCGCTACAGGAACACCAAATTTGCGCATATTTTCAACATGGCGTTCCAAGTTAGAAAAACCTGAACGAACAGCCTCAACGTTTTCCTCAGAAAGAGCATCTTTGGCAACTCCACCATTCATCTTCAAAGCTCGAATCGTTGCGACAATCACTACAGCAGATGGACTGGCTGGGAGATTTGGTGTTTTGATATCTAAGAACTTTTCAGCTCCTAAATCTGCCCCAAAGCCTGCCTCTGTCACCACGTAATCGGCTAAACGAAGAGCGGTTGAGGTAGCCAAAACAGAGTTACATCCATGGGCAATATTTGCAAAAGGTCCACCATGAACGAAGGCTGGAGTTCCATAGATGGTTTGAACCAAGTTTGGCTTGATGGCATCTTTCAGGATTAAAGCAAGAGCCCCTTCTACTTCTAAATCGCGGACATAAACTGGACTACGATCATAGCGGTAGCCGATGACAATATTAGCCAAACGGCGTTTCAAGTCTTCAATATCTGTCGCCAAACAAAGAATGGCCATAATCTCAGAAGCAACGGTGATATCAAACCCATCTTCACGAGGAATCCCATTAAGAGGGCCTCCGAGACCGATAGAAACATTCCGCAAAGCACGGTCATTCAAGTCCACTACCCGCTTCCAGATAATCCGGCGTTGGTCGATGCCTAGCTCATTTCCTTGATGCAAATGATTATCAATCAAAGCTGAAAGAGCATTGTTTGCTGTCGTAATGGCATGCATGTCACCCGTGAAATGAAGATTAATATCCTCCATAGGGAGAACTTGGGCATAGCCTCCACCAGCTGCTCCCCCTTTAATACCCATAACAGGACCTAAAGATGGTTCGCGGATGGCAATCATGGTTTGTTTACCAATCTTATTTAAGGCATCTGCCAATCCAATAGTGATAGTAGATTTTCCTTCTCCAGCTGGAGTTGGGTTAATAGCTGTCACCAAGATGAGTTTTCCTGGTTCTTCCTTCTGAACGGCTTGAATCTTATCAAAGGTTAATTTTGCCTTGTACTTTCCATAGAGTTCTAAGTCATCGAAATGAATCCCCAATTTTTCTACCACATCTGTGATTGGTTTCAATTCAATACTTTGTGCAATCTCGATATCTGTCTTCATCTTAATCTCCTCACTATTTAATAATCCTATTATACAGAAATTTCACAAGGATATATATTTTAAATGTCAAACTTTCCCCGTTCGTTCGGTATTTGCCTTTAAAATGAACCTTTTCGGCCTTTATTCTAATTTCTTATAGCCCTCTATACGAAATAACTATGAGTCCCCAATTCCTCTCCCATTACTTCCGTTTCGCCTAAAAAACAGACGCAAGACCCATGTTCTTGGCTTTACTAAAATATAAAATTCTTGTAAAATAAGCCTATGAATATTTTGATTACTTCTGGTGGAACGAGTGAAAAAATTGATCAGGTTCGTTCGATTACCAACCATTCCACTGGTCAACTTGGAAAAATCATTTCCGAAAAATTTTTAGAGGCAGGATTTTCTGTGACTCTGGTGACCACCTCAACTGCGGTTCAACCGAATGCACACCCTCGTTTAACAAAAGTGATCATCAAAGATGTCGCTGAACTTCAAACAGTTCTTGAGAAAGAAACTCCAACTCATCAGGTCCTTATTCATTCCATGGCTGTCTCCGACTACAGTCCAGTCTATATGACAGGTTTTCAGGCTGTAAAAGAAGCTCCTAATTTAGAGCAATTTCTCCATCAAACCAATCAGGAATCGAAGATTTCATCGGAGGAAGATTACCAAGTTCTCTTTTTGAAGAAAAATCCTAAGTTGATTTCCTTGGTGAAAGCCTGGAATCCAGACATTCGTTTAATTGGATTTAAACTGCTGGTTGATGTATCCCAGGATCAACTGCTATCAGTTGCTCGTGCTAGCCTCAAAAAAAATCAGGCAGAAATGATTGTAGCCAATGACTTGAGCGAAATTCAAGACGGGAAGCATCGAGCATACTTAGTTACTAAAGATGCTGTTCAAATAGCCGAAACGAAATTGGATATTGCTCAAAAAATTTTCCATCACATTACAAACAAAGGATAAACCTATGGCCAATATTCTACTAGCTGTTACAGGAAGTATTTCTGCATATAAGGCAGCTGACATCACCAGTCAATTAACCAAGCTCGGGCATCAGGTGAAGGTTCTCATGACACCTGCAGCTACAGCTTTTATCACTCCTCTAACCCTTCAGGTTCTTTCAAAAAATCCAGTCGGTCTAGATGTCATGATTGAAGAGGATCCACAGCGGATTGAACACATCGATATCGGGAAAGAAACGGACCTCTTTCTTGTAGCACCGGCTAGTGCCAATACGATTGCCAAACTTGCCATGGGGTTAGCAGATAATATAGTGACGAGCACAGCTCTAGCCTTGCCTCAAGTAACTAAAAAAATCCTAGCCCCCGCTATGAATACGAAAATGCTGGAACACCCAGCTACCCAACGAAATCTAAAACTCTTACAAGACTACGGCTATCAGATTATTCAACCTCGCTATGCTACTCTGGCTTGTGGCGATCAAGGGGCTGGAGCTCTAGCTTCCATCGAAACCATTCTAACTACTATACAGGAGTCGCTTTCATGAAAAAATCCTCATCCATTTCACGCGTTGCTATATTTTTCGCGGTAATGATTACCATCCATTTTACCACTTCCTTCATCTTACATTTTGTACCATCAGGTATTCAGCCAACCTTGGTTCATATTCCTGTTGTGATCGCGTCTATCATTTACGGACCACGAATCGGGGCTACTTTAGGATTGCTTATGGGACTCTTTAGTTTAACGATGAATACTCTTGTTTTAACCCCAGCAAGCTATCTATTTAGTCCCTTTGTACCAAACGGAAACTTCTATTCCCTCCTCATTGCAATAGTTCCACGTATCTTGATCGGAATAACACCTTACTATATCTATAAATTAATGCGCAATCGTACTGGGTTAATAACAGCCGGCATTGTCGGATCTATGACCAATACCGTTTTTGTTTTAAGCGGGATTTACCTCTTTTTTGGTAGTCAATTCAAAGGTGGAATCAACGATTTTCTCGCCTTGATTGTGTCTACTAACTCACTCATCGAAGTTATTGCAACGGTTCTGATCACTAGTGCCGTTGTCCCAGCCCTTGAAAAATTAAAATAAAAGGTTGAGAGTGGCACAGAAATCGGTCATTCGTTAGAATTCGATTTCGTCGTCCCACCTCCGCAAAGTTGAGTAGGGCTATAAAAGCTGATGAAATCAGCGTAGTAGAGCTCACTCAACCACTGCGTCTTGCTCGACAATCCAAAGATAATTGAGAGGCTAGGACTTTTTTCCCAGCCTTTTTTCTATCCAATATTCCCTCTTTATTTTTGAAAAGATTTACAATTATCGCTAGAATTTTCTGAAAAAATTTGCTATAATGTAAGCGATTAATTATATATTAAAAAGGAGACGCTTGCATGACTTATCAAGAAAACTTCCAAAAATGGGCTGATTTTGCTGACCTACCAGATTACCTTCGTCGTGATTTGGAAAACATGGATGAAAAAACAAAAGAAGATGCCTTCTACACAAACCTTGAATTCGGTACTGCTGGTATGCGCGGATTGATTGGTGCTGGGACTAACCGTATTAATATCTACGTTGTTCGTCAAGCAACTGAAGGTTTGGCTCGTTTGATCGAATCTAAAGGTGGAAATGAAAAAGAACGTGGTGTAGCCATCGCCTACGATAGCCGTCACTTCTCTCCAGAATTTGCCTTTGAATCAGCAGCAGTTCTTGCAAAACACGGTATTAAATCTTATGTTTTTGAAAGTCTCCGTCCAACTCCAGAACTTTCATTCGCGGTTCGTCACCTCAACTGTTTTGCTGGTATCATGATTACTGCTAGCCACAACCCAGCTCCATTCAATGGATACAAGGTTTACGGTGAAGATGGTGGCCAAATGCCTCCACATGATGCAGATGCTTTGACAACCTATATTCGTGCGATCGAAAATCCATTTGCTGTGGAAGTCGCTGATGTTGAAGCAGAAAAAGCCTCTGGTTTGATCGAAGTTATTGGTGAAGCGATTGATGCTGAATACCTCAAAGAAGTCAAAGACGTGAACATCAATCCTGCCTTGATTGAAGAATTCGGTAAAGACATGAAGATTGTCTACACTCCACTTCACGGTACTGGTGAAATGTTAGCTCGTCGTGCTCTTGCTCAAGCAGGATTTGATTCTGTTCAAGTTGTTGAAGCTCAAGCAACTCCAGATCCAGACTTCTCTACTGTTAAATCTCCAAACCCAGAAAGCCAAGCAGCCTTTGCTCTAGCTGAAGAACTTGGTCGCCAAGTAGGAGCTGATGTTCTTGTTGCAACGGACCCTGATGCTGACCGTGTCGGTGTTGAAGTCCTTCAAAAAGACGGAAGCTACCTTAACCTTTCAGGTAACCAAATCGGTGCCATCATGGCTAAGTACATCTTGGAAGCCCACAAAAACGCTGGGACCCTTCCTGAAAATGCAGCACTCTGCAAATCAATCGTATCAACTGACTTGGTAACTAAGATTGCTGAAAGCTACGGCGCAACCATGTTTAACGTCTTGACTGGTTTCAAATTTATCGCTGAAAAGATTCAAGAATTCGAAGAAAAACACAATCACACATACATGATGGGATTTGAAGAAAGCTTCGGTTACTTAATCAAACCATTCGTACGTGATAAAGATGCCATCCAAGCTGTCCTTGTTGTTGCTGAGCTTGCAGCCTACTACCGCTCTCGTGGTTTGACTCTTGCAGACGGTATCGAAGAAATCTACAAAGAGTATGGCTACTATGCTGAGAAGACTATTTCTGTGACCCTTTCAGGTGTCGATGGTGCTGAGCAAATCAAAGCGATCATGGCTAAATTCCGTGAAAACGGTCCAAAAGAGTTTAACGAAACAGCCGTTTCAATCACTGAAGACTTCAAAGCACAAACATCTACTGCCGCTGATGGTACTGTAACAGCCTTGACGACTCCTCCAAGTGATGTATTGAAATACACACTTGCTGACGGTTCATGGATTGCTGTTCGTCCTTCAGGTACTGAACCAAAAATTAAGTTCTACATTGCAGTTGTTGGTGAAAGCAACGAAGAGTCACAAGCTAAGATTGCTAACATCGAAGCTGAAATCAATGCATTTGTAAAATAAGCAAGAGAAAAGATGAGATAAATCTATCTCATCTTTTTTCATATCAAAATTAAGCATTTTTTCTTTCTTTATGGCATACTAGATTTATAAGAAAGCGAGGTAATCTCATGGAACAATTTTTAGTAGATATTAAAGATCTCGAAGTAACCACTGTAGCGCGTGCGCAAGAAGCCATCGACAAAAAAGAAACAGCAACCTTCTTTATTGGACGCAAGACTTGCCCATATTGCCGTAAGTTCGCTGCTAAATTAGCAACTGTAGTAGCTGAAACAAAAGCTCATATCTACTTCATCAATAGTGAAGAACCAAGCCAATTAGAGGCTTTACAAGCCTTCCGTTCAACCTATGGCATTCCAACTGTACCAGGATTTTTACATGTCGAAGCAGGTGAAGTAACGGTTCGTTGTGACTCTTCTATGTCAGAAGAAGAAATTAAAGCATTCGCTCATCTATAAGAAAAAATTGAGGCTGGGACAAAAGTCCTAGCCTCTTAATTATCTTTGGATTGTCGAGCAAGACTCAGTGGTTGAGTGGGCTCTACTACGCTGATTTCATCAGCTTTTACAGCCCTACTCAACTGTGCGGAGGTGGGACGACGAAATAGAATTCTAACCAATTACCGATTTCTGTCCCACTCTCATTTTTCGTTTTCTGTAAAAGTCGTCCAAATCTTTTGCTGGGGTTTGGCAAAAGGATAGGCCGAAAATTCTTCTGGTCTTAACCAAACAGTCGATTCACTTGTTGGCTGCTCTCCTTCTTTTACCAAGCCGTAACGAAGTTGAACCTGCCATTTGCGATGTGAAAAGACATGCTGGACGATGGGATAAGATTTCTCTTGCCAATCAATGACCAAGTCATAATCCTGTTCAAAGGAAAGTATTTCCGGAAGGTCTCCTGCTTGCCCCTTTCCATCCAGTAGAGACAACTGCCCCAAGTTCTCCGATAGATTATCCACTTCAATCAAGGGAAAATGCCAAAAACCAGATAATAGGCCTTCTCGTTCATTTTTCTCCAGCAAATAGCGCCCTTGACTATCCTTTATAATAAAGGCTGTTAAATAAACTGGCACTGGTTTCTTTTTAGGAGCCTTGATGGGATAACGATCCATGGTTCCATGCTGATAAGCCGCACTAAATTCCTTAACAGGACTCTCCTCCGGCCTTGGATTGACTGGTGATTCGATATCAGAGCCTAAATCCATTAAGGCTTGATTAAAGTCGCCAGGACGGTCCGGATCGATTAAGATTTCCATCATGGCTTGAAAAATTTTACGATTGGTCGGGATTCCGATATCATAGTCCACCTCAAACAAGCGGGCTAGGACCCGCATGACATTGCCATCCACTGCTGGTTCTGGCAAGCCAAAAGCAATACTAGCTATAGCACCGGCTGTATAAGGTCCAATTCCCTTAAGTTTTGAGATAGCCTCATAGGTTGATGGAAATAAACCTCCGTAGTCTTCCATCATCTGCTGAGCAGCTTTCTGCATATTGCGAACCCGTGAGTAATAACCCAAACCTTCCCAAGCTTTCAAGAGTTTCTCTTCTGGCGCCTTAGCCAAATCCTCAATCGTCGGAAACCAGTCAAGAAAACGCTCATAATAAGGAATAACCGTATCGACGCGTGTCTGCTGGAGCATAATCTCTGAGATCCAAATTTTATAAGGATCCTGCGTCCTTCTCCAGGGAAGATCCCGTTTATTGGCATCATACCATGCTAATATTTTTCTTCGGAAAGAAGCAATTTTTTTCTCCTCCCACATGGTAATCCCGTAATCTTTTAAATCCATCATATTCCTAGTATACCACAGAATGGACTTTTACTTTTACAATTCTGACTTTATCAATAAAAAGAGGCTGGGACAAAAGTCCCAGCCTCTCAATTTTCTTTGGATTGTCGAGCAAGACGCAGTGGTTGAGTGGCCTCTACTACGCTGACTTCATCAGCTTTTACAGCCCTACTCAACTGTGCAAAGGTGGGACGACGAAATTGAATTCTAACCAATTACCGATTTCTGTCCCACTCTCCTTTAAATTATTCTTATTGTTCAACAGCTTGAGCCGCTGTGATCAAGGTCAACTTGTAAACGTCATCTGCATTACATCCGCGGGAAAGGTCGTTCACTGGCTTGTTCAATCCTTGCAAGACCGGACCTACCGCCGCAAAGCCACCAAGACGTTCTGCCATCTTGTAACCAATGTTACCAGCTTCGATACCAGGGAAGATAAAGACATTGGCTTGACCTGCTACCTTGCTTCCTGGAGCTTTCAATGCTGCTGTTTCAGGTACAAAGGCTGCGTCAAATTGCAATTCCCCATCAATTTCAAGATCTGGACGAAGCTCATGAGCGATTTTTGTTGCTTCAACTACTTTATCAACACTTTCACCAAAACCTGAACCTTTTGTTGAATAGCTCAACATGGCGATTTTTGGATCAATCCCAAACATCTTCGCTGTGATAGCAGAGTTGATGGCAATTTCAGCCAAGCCTTCAGCATCTGGATTGATATTAATAGCGCAGTCCCCAAACAAGTAGCGTTCAGATCCGCGAACCATGATAAAGGCACCTGAAGTCCGTTTAACATTTGGACGAGTTTTGATAATTTGAAGAGCTGGACGAACGGTTGCTGCTGTTGAGTGAATCGCACCTGACACCATTCCATCAACAATTCCAAGATGTACCAACATGACACCAAAGTAGTTGACATCATCTAGCAAAATTTGGCGTGCTTCTTCTTCTGTCATTTTACCCTTGCGACGTTCAACTAAGGAAGTTACCATCTCTTCAAAACCTGAGTAAGAATGCGGATCGATGACTTCGTATCCTTCCAAAACACCTTCAATTTCAAGGTAAATGCCAATCTTATCCGGATTCCCAAGCAAGACAGGGGTTACGTCTGTTTCTTTCACAATTCGTTTTGCTGCTTGAAGAATACGTGGTTCTTCACCTTCTGGTAATACAATACGTGCATTCTTACCAACCAGGTTGGCTTTGAGGTTTTCAAAAACTTCCATGAGTTTCTCCTTTGAAAAAAATTAAATATTTGTTAACTGTTTTAAGACCTGGCTAAAATCATCTGGCAAAGAACTTTCAATTCGGAGTTCTTCTTCCAAAAAAGGATGACAGAAAGCCAAGGAATGGCAATGTAAGGCTTGTCGAAGTATCCCGTCTTCTAAGGAACCACCATAAAGATCATCTCCCAAAAGCGGATAACCAATATGAGAAAAATGAACGCGAATCTGATGGGTCCGGCCTGTATGCAATTGGATATCCACCAGATGAATATCACCGAAAGACTGGACAACTTGGTAGCTGGTATGAGCATACTTGCCACCTTTTGCTACTTTTCGGGTAATGATCGAATCTTCATCACGCGCAATGGGGGCAATGATGTCACCCTTGCTTGCCAACTCACCCGTCCCCTTTACCAATGCAAAGTAACGTTTTTGAATGGTCTTAGCCTGAAGTTGTTTATCCAATCGGGCATGGGCATAACCATGTTTAGCAAAGAGCATAATCCCACTGGTATCTTTGTCTAAACGGGTGACAATATGAACCAGCTGGTTTTCATACTGGTTTCGAACGTAGTAACCCTTGACAAAGTTTGCAATGGTATTGGAATGAAGAGAGCTAGGAATGGATGCCACTCCTGCCGGTTTGTTGAGGACTAAGAAATGATCGTCTTCATACAAGATTTCCAAATCGCGATCAATGGCCTCCAAGGCTTCATAGCCTTCCTCAGAGGGAATATCAATCGTTACCTTATCTCCTATATCGAGAAGATAAATGGCATTTTGTTCAATGCCATTTACTAAAATCTGGCCTCCAGAAAACTTGATCTTGGCCAATAACCCCTTTGAAACCTGGTGCTTCTTCAGGAATGTTTTGACCTTGACGTGTTCGTCTGCAATAAACTCGAACCTCATTCGTCAATATCTCCAATAAAAGCATCCTTGACCCGATTCCAGAAACTGGTATGACTTGGGCTCGCTACGAAATTGATCTTGTGGTTATCAATCTGGTACTCGATATGGGCGATATTTCGATAGGAATAGGTTGAATTATCAACAGAGAGAATGTGAAAACCTGGCCGGCTAGGAGTGATTTCAATCTTATCTTTTTTGGGAACAATAATCGATGACCCCAAAGTTCGATAGACACGATTATTCAGACTAGCGATTTCAGCAATTTGAAGTGCTTCGATGGTCGGGTGAAGAACAGCTCCTCCCAAAGATTTGTTATAAGCCGTACTACCTGTAGGGGTCGAAACGGTAATCCCGTCCCCTCTGAAGCGCTCAAAATGAACACCATTGATGGTTAAGTCAGCTACCATCGTCCGATCGCTCCGTTTGATAGTCGCTTCATTAAGGGCTCGCATAATCTTAGTATCCCCATTTTCAAAGGTCACTTTGACATTCAGGATTGGATAAGACACCTTGGCACCCGTATCGTACTTAAGATTTTCCACTAATTTGTCAATCTCATCATCTAGATAATCCGTATAAAATCCAAGATGCCCCGTATGCACCCCAACAAAACGAACCCGATCCAATTGACTCTCGTACTTATGAAAAGCCGAAAGCAACATGCCATCCCCACCGATAGAGATCACGATATCCGGATGCTTCTCAGTCAAGATAAAATTATTCTTTTTTAATTTATAACGAAGTTGTTGAAAAACCTCTTCGCTCTGGCGTTTTCGATTTCGAATAATCGAAACCTTCTTACCTGTAGTCCTCATCTGTATCATCACTATTTCCGACGCCATCGTTTAATTTACGATGCATTGGATCAAAAAGAGCTTGCGCCTCCTGAATGGCATCACGAATGGCACCCATTTCCTCATCGAGTTGATAAGCCAAATTCGCGGTGACTTCAAGACGCTTCTTAATCTCGTCCGGAAAATCTCCTTTATATTTGTAATTTAATGAGTGTTCAATGGTGGCCCAGAAATTCATAGACAAAGTACGAATCTGAATCTCTGCCAAAATCGTTTCATAGCCATTAATGGTATCTACTGGATACTCTACTACTACGTGGTAGCTTCGATAGCCACTCGACTTTTTGTGACGAATATAATCTCTTTCTTGCACCACGCGCATATCCTGACGCTTACGAAGAACTTCTAGGACTTCGTCTACGTCATCTACAAATTGAACCATGATCCTCAGACCAGCAATATCTTGCATATCTTGAGCCAGGTTCTCTTCAGAAATACTTCTGCGTTCCATTTTTTCGAGAATACTCTCAATCGGCTTCACACGACCGGTCACAAACTCGATTGGGGAATGCTTTTGTTGTTTGCGATACTGCTTTCTTATCCCACGAAGCTTAATCTTCAACTCACCAACTGCTTGGATATAGGGATCTAAAAAATTTTCCCAATCAATCGCCATTGAATCACCTTGTCATCTCAAAGTTTTTTGTATAAAATAAACACATCTATTATTATATCATAAAGAGCTTGCAAACGAAAGAAAAGGACGTGGCTATGAATCATTTAGAAATTGAATTTAAAACCTTACTAACCAAGGAAGAATACGACTCTCTTAAGGATTTTTTCAAGGAACAACCTCCTATCCGACAAACCAATCACTATATCGATACGCCCGACCAAGCCATCCGGAATCATCAGATGGCCTTGCGAATTCGTACCTTAGCTGATCGGGCTGAGCTAACCCTTAAAGTACCGCAAGAAGCGGGACATTTTGAATACAACCAAGCTCTTACATTTGATCAGGTAGAAGACTTTCTATCCAAGAAAAAACTCCCTCAAGGTGAGATTGCCAGCTTTCTCACTGATTTAGGAATTCCACTAGTTGCCTTAGATGTCTGGGGTAGTCTGGAAACAGAGAGACGTGAGAAAAGAATCCCTAAAGGTTTATTAGCCTTTGACCGTAGTCGTTATAATTCTATTGAGGACTATGAGTTGGAAATGGAGGTAGATGCTGCCTCAGATGAAACTTATTTTCACGAATTTCTCAAGGAAAAACAAATTGAATATAAGCCAGCAAAAAGTAAAGTGGCCAGATTGGCTCAAAGTTTGCTAAAAAGCTGAAATTACTGAATTTTTTTGCTAAAATAAGACTAGACAAAAATATCTAAATGAGGATCAAATACATGTCAGAAAAAAACAATATGAAGCTCTTCGCACTCAACTCCAACCAAGAAATTGCACAAAAAATTTCGGAAGTTGCTGGCATCCCACTCGGAAAGCTTTCTTCACGTCAATTCTCAGATGGTGAAATCCAAATTAATATCGAAGAAAGTGTGCGTGGATATGATATTTACATCATCCAATCTACTAGCTTCCCAGTGAACAATCACTTAATGGAATTGTTAATCATGGTAGATGCTTGCCAACGAGCAAGTGCCCATACCGTAAACGTGGTCCTTCCATACTTTGGGTATGCTCGTCAAGACCGCACTGCTGCTCCTCGCGAACCAATTACAGCAAAATTAGTTGCCAACATGCTTGTCAAGGCAGGGGTAGACCGTGTTGTAACCCTCGATCTTCATGCGGTTCAAGTACAAGGCTTCTTCGATATCCCAGTAGACAACTTGTTCACGATTCCTCTATTTGCTGATCACTATATCAAACAAGGTTTAACCGGTTCAGATGTAGTGGTTGTCAGCCCTAAAAATTCTGGAGTGAAACGCGCACGCAATCTTGCAGAATATCTAGATGCCCCAATTGCTATCATCGACTACGCCCAAGACGACTCTAGCCGTGACGAGGGCTACATCATCGGGGATGTTAAAGGTAAAAAAGCAATCCTGATCGATGATATTTTGAATACAGGAAAAACCTTCTCTGAGGCTGCAAAAATTGTTCAACGCGACGGCGCTACTGAGATTTATGCCGTTTCTAGTCACGGACTTTTCGTTAAGGGAGCTGCAGAATTACTAGACCAAGCACCGATTAAAGAAATTTTGGTTACAGACTCTGTAGCAACCAAAGAGCAAAAACCCCAAAATGTAAAATACATTACTGCAAGCGAATTGATTGGAGATGCCCTTGTTCGTATCCAAGAGCGTAAACCTGTTAGTCCACTCTTTGCATACCACAAGAAATAAGGTGATGGCGTGATTTATTTTGACAATGCAGCAACAACTCCTCTAAGCCCTGGAGTAATCAAGGTGATGACAGAAACGATGGAATCCAGTTTCGGAAATCCATCCAGTCTCCACTCCCACGGTCGCCAAGCAAAAAAGATTCTTAGAGATGCTAGGGAATGCGTTGCATCTTGTTTAAAAACCTCTAGTCAACAAATTACCTTCACTTCTGGGGGAACCGAAAGCAATAACACTGTTATAAAGGGCTACTGTCTCAAACACAGACAGAAAGGCAAGCATATTATCACCACGGCTATCGAACACCATGCCGTTCTGGAACCGATTGAGTATTTGGTCCAAGAATATGGATTTGAAGTAACCATCATTCAACCAGTAGATCAAAAAATTCGACCTGAAGATATTCGAGCTGCACTTCGTCCCGATACAATTTTAGTATCCACCATGTATGCCAACAACGAAACGGGTGATCTCTTGCCTATCAAGGCAATTTCTGACCTTTTAAAAGACCATCCTGCTGCTTTTCATGTTGATGCTGTTCAAGCCGTTGGTAAACTTGCTGTAGCCCCTGAAGAGCTAGGAGTTGATTTTCTAACCGCATCGGCCCATAAATTTCACGGGCCTAAGGGAGTTGGTCTTCTCTATGCTAAAAAGCCTGACTTCTTCAATCTCTTACACGGGGGTGACCAAGAAGACAAACGTCGAGCTAGCACAGAGAACTTGATTTCAATTGCTGGAATGGCTCAAGCCCTTAAAGAAGCAACTGATCAGTTAGACGCAAATTATCAGTACATTCAGAGCTTATCTGATCGTATCCTAACTGGCCTAGAAGATTTAGATTTCTATCTGAATAGCACAGACTCCAAACTTCCTCATGTCTTAAATATCGGCTTTCCAGGTATCAGCAATGATATCTTACTGCTTCGTTTAGACATGGCAGGGATTTCAGTCTCAACCGGCTCTGCTTGTACAGCAGGAACTGTTCAACCAAGCCACGTTCTTGCAGCTTATTATGGCGAAGATTCTCATCGATTGAAGGAATCTATTCGCATTAGTTTATCCGAATTCAATACGACCGCTGAGGTCGATACTTTTATAACAACCATTCACAAAATTTTAGGAGAATTACATGGCATTTGAAACATCTGTCTCATTACCAAACTGCGATTACACATACGCAATCCATCCAAATATTAAAAAATATACCCTACGCGACAATACTTTTGCCCAAACAAAGGTTGGAAACTACGAATTAAATCGTCTATTAGAAGCTGTCCCAAATAGCGGAGATGGCTTTAAGCTAAAAATTATTATCAATAAGGATTTAACAGGATTTAAAATTAACATTACTGACAAGTCAGGCCTTCGTTTGGTAAATATTTTTAAAAATCCAGAAAACAAAATTATCCAACAAAAATTCTACTTCCTTATGGATAGTTTAGTTGAACGTGAGATCTTTGAAAGGATTGAAAAGTAATGACAAATGGTCCTGTAGTCCTCACCTATTTGGATGCATACCAAAAGGAACGTCAGGTTAGCTACGATAACATAGATCACTGTCTATTAGCCTTCTCAGGCTGTGTGACCATTCCAGATTCTTATCAGGTTGTTTCTGTGACCTACAAGGGGCAAA
Source organism: Streptococcus sp. AM28-20 (assembly GCF_003603595.1). Taxonomy (NCBI): domain Bacteria; kingdom Bacillati; phylum Bacillota; class Bacilli; order Lactobacillales; family Streptococcaceae; genus Streptococcus; species Streptococcus sp. AM28-20. The sequence continues at coordinate 448,469 of NZ_QTNK01000001.1, read as the reverse complement.
CCTTACCTTTCACTGGAAGAATCGGTGACTTCTATCGCTATCTGATTCAGTTTGACCAGAGTTTAAGAAATTCCAATTAACAAAGAAAACACCATTTTGGTGTTTTTTTAGTAGAAGATAGTTGCTTTATTCACAAACTTTTTATACAATAGATTTGAAAGGTTGTGATATTGTGAAACAAGATAAGACTAATCCAATTCCTCGTGCTACTGCCAAACGACTCTCCCTGTATTACCGCATTTTTAAACGCTTTAATGCAGAGAAGATCGAGCGAGCAAATTCAAAACAGATTGCTGAAGCCATCGGTATCGACTCCGCGACTGTTCGTCGCGACTTCTCCTACTTCGGAGAGTTAGGACGACGTGGTTTTGGTTATGATGTCAAAAAGTTAATGAACTTCTTCGCAGATCTCTTAAATGATAACTCCATCACCAATGTTGCTATCGTCGGGATTGGAAATATGGGAAGTGCCCTGCTTCACTATCGCTTCCATGAGCGAAACAAAATGAAAATTGTTATGGCATTTGATACGGATGATCATGACTTAGTCGGTACTAAAAGTAAAGATAACATTCCGATTTACGGCATCTCCACACTAAAAGAAAAACTAGAGGGACAAGAGATTCAAACAGCTATTTTAACCGTTCCAAGTGTAAAATCTCAAGAAGTTGCAGATTTACTGGTTGAAGCTGGTATCAAGGGAATCCTTAGCTTTTCTCCAGTACACCTAACAGTTCCAAAGGATGTGGTTGTTCAATATGTTGATCTAACCAGCGAACTGCAAACCCTTCTCTACTTTATGCGCAAAAATACATGACAAAATGAGGCTAGGACAAAAGTCCTAGCCTCTCAATTGTCTTTGGATTGTCGAGCAAGACGCAGTGCTTGAGTGGGCTCTACTACGCTGAGTTCATCAGCTTTTATAGCCCTACTCAACTGTGCGGTGGTTGGACGACGAAATCGAATTCTAACGAATGACCGATTTCTATCCCACTCTCTTTCTGTCTATACCAATAAGTCTGTCTCCTCTCGGTAGCTATAATAATCATCAGTTGAGACAATCAGATGGTCAAGAAAAACAATTCCAAGACAATTACAGGCTTCAATCATTTGTTGGGTGACACCATCATCATTCTTACTCGGATGAATGATTCCAGATGGATGGTTGTGAACAAGGATTAAAGACGTCGCCATATGCTTGATGGCATAATGCAAGATCTCTCGAGGTTCTGCAATGCTACGATTGACTGTTCCGATAAAAATCACTTGCTGATGGATAATTTGGTTCTGGGTATTCAGATACAAGGCCAGTAAATGCTCTTGTTTCTCATGGCCGATCTTTTGCTGCATCATCTTTGCAAGCTTCTGACTACTCATAATTTGTTCTGTTTCAATCACTTGGGAAGTCTGGATTCGTTTCCCAAGTTCAATAGCAGCTAACAGCTCAATTGCCTTTACTTTCCCAATCCCTGGAACTTCCTGTAGCTCCTGAAAGCTCATACTAGCCAATTCCTTTAAGCTCTTTAGTGAGCCTAAGAGCTCCTGTGCGATCTCGTAGACTGTTTTATTTTTGTTCCCCGTCCGTAATAAGATGGACAGCAATTCTTGATTACTGAGCTTATCAGGGCCTTCTGTAAGCAAGCGTTCTCTAGGTAAAAGACTAGCTTCTTGAAATACAATATGATACATAAAAAACCTCCTCAATTAATAATTCGCAATTGAGGAGGAAAATGGATGAGTCTGTATAAAATTTATATAGGACAAACTACTTCTCTTAGGTTTTCAAGGATTCGAGTTTCTTCATTTGAGAAGTTAATTCTATAGCCTTCTTGCACTTGTTCCAAGGTCCTTAGGAATTGACGAATTTCGTATCGAATTAAGTGTTCTTGATCATCAGGAAGGTTTTCAATGGTTTTAAAGACCTGTTCAACTTCGTAGATTCCCTTGGTAATGAGTCCCGTTTTTGGAAAATCATTGACCAGTAAGCCGTAGAAATTTCTTAGCAGAGTATAGATATCTTCTGTAGGCATTCGGTTCCTCCAAGCTTCTTTCTATCACTCTTCTATTATAAAATAGAAAGCATGCAAAAATATGTCAGTCAGGTAACATTTTATGACTATCCTCTTACAAATTGGCAGAAAATTAACAGAAAAAAAGAGGTCAAGGACCTCTTTTTTTGTTGATTATAATTGCATTTGATTATAAGATTTTGTGAAAGCTTCTAGGATATCTTTTGGTGCTTTTGAGTAATCTACTGAAGTTTCCAAAGTACCTTTTACAATCGTACGATAAGTTGCTGCGGCATCCTCACAGGTCACCAAGGTAATTTCATTTACCCCTTCTCGATCTGCAATGACATCGACCCGATCTGGCGTTACTGTCTCAACAGAATTGATGACATAGGTATAGACCTTTTCCTTATCAGTGATATAGATTTTCATTCCAGCTTTGGCATGTTCTAATGGGGAAAAGAGCATTTCATTTGCCCCAGTCAAACCAAAGACATGGTGACTAGCTAAGGAGTAATTCCTTTGCCCCATAACCTGGTCCTCTTTCATGGTACCTGCTCCATAATAAAGCCCCACATTATCTAAGCCTTTAAAAATCGGAAGGTTCATCTTCAATTCTGGAATTGCAATTCCTCCAATAACAGGTAACTTTTGTGCCTGCCATTGGGCATTGATGACAGATTCTGTAGACAGCGATTTGACTTCTTTAAAATCAAAGCTAGTCTTAGCCTCTTTATTCTTATCGATGGTCTTTTTCGATACCTTGTTGACCTGGTACTGATTGGTATGCCAAACCATGATCATGTTCCGAATCGGAGCATTAAAAATCAGAGCGATAGACAAAAGGATCAGCAAGGTAGCAAAGATATTAATCAAGCGATTGCGTAAGCTTGTTTTCTTCTTTTTTCTTCTTGAAGCCATTGTTCACCCTACCCTTCACTTTCAGTTTCTGACTCATCTTTTTCGTCAGCTTGAACCGTTGTAAAGGTTACGATTTGGGCATCTTGATCCAGACGCATGACTTTCACACCCATAGTCGAACGTCCAGTTTGAGAAATATTCGCGACGCTTGTACGAATCATGACGCCTGTATTGGTGATAATCATCAAATCCTCATCTCCTTTGACAGTCATGAGACCGGCAAGAGGACCATTTTTCTCAGCCACATTCGCAGTTTTAATCCCTTTACCACCACGTCCTTTGGTTGGATACTCATCAGCACGCGTGCGTTTACCATATCCCTTTTCAGTGATAATCAATACTTCATCTTGATCTGTAATCACGCTTGCACCGACCACTTGATCCCCCGGACGAAGGTTGACACCTCGGACACCAGTTGCTGAACGTCCCATATTCCGAACAACAGACTCTTTGAAACGAACAGAATACCCAAATTTAGTCCCAATGATAACGTCAGCATTCCCATCAGTAAGGAAGACGTTGATTAGCTCATCCTCATCTTTGAGGTTAAGAGCTTTCAAGCCATTTTGACGGATGTTGGCAAACTCGGCCACACTGGTCCGTTTAACTAGTCCAGAACGCGTTGTAAAGAAGAGATAGGAGTCTTCACTACGATCCTGAGCGACGTTAATAATGGTCTGAATGGATTCTCCGTCATCTAACTTGAGCAAGTTGACAATTGGAAGTCCCTTAGCTGTACGGCCGTATTCAGGGATTTCATAGCCTTTCAGACGGTAAACCCGTCCCTTATTGGTAAAGAAGAGCAAACGATCATGGGTGCTGGTAGAAACCAATTCACGGACAAAGTCATCATCTTTGACTCCTGTACCTTGAACACCACGTCCCCCACGTTTTTGAGCAGTAAATTCATCTTGATCCAATCGTTTGATGTAACCCTTGTTAGAGAGAGTAATCAAGACATTGCTTTCTTCGATCAAATCTTCGTCTTCTAGTGATAGAACTTCTCCTACCATCAATTCTGTCCGACGTGGATCTCCAAACTTCCGTTTGACCTCGTCCAATTCTTCCTTGATAATCGCAACTACACGCTCTGGCTTGGCTAAAATATCAGCAAGATCAGCAATCAAGGCAACGAGATCATCGTATTCGCTTTGAATCTTGTCACGTTCCAAACCAGTCAAACGACGAAGACGCATATCCAAGATAGCTTGGCTTTGACGCTCAGAAAGCTTGAACTTACTCATCAATTCTGCTTGTGCTTCTGCATCTGTCTGGCTATTACGGATGATTTTAATCACTTCATCGATGTGATCAAGAGCGATTAAGAGACCTTCCAAGATATGGGCACGAGCTTCCGCCTTCTCTTTATCAAAGATGGTCCGACGAGTCACCACTTCTTTTTGGTGCTCAATATAAGATCCTAAAATCTCACGAAGAGAGAGAATCTTAGGGACACCATTTTGGATAGCCAACATGTTGAAACCAAAGTTGGTTTGCATTTGGGTCATCTTGAAGAGGTTGTTTAAGATAACATTGGCTGAAGCATCGCGACGGACTTCGATGACGAAACGAACCCCTTCCCGGTTAGACTCATCCCGAACTGCTGTAATCCCATCGATTCGTTTTTCTTGAACCAAACGAACGATATGCTCATGCACTTTGGTCTTGTTGACCATATAAGGAAATTCTGTAACGACAATGCGTTCACGGCCTGTCTTGGTCTCTTCAATTTCCGTCCGAGACCGCAAGACAATCGAGCCTTTTCCTGTTTCATAGGCCTTATGAATACCCGATTTGCCCATGACCAAGGCTCCGGTAGGGAAATCTGGTCCAGGAAGCACCTCCATCAGCTCACGTGTGGTCACATCAGGATTGTCCATCATTAGCTTGACAGCATCAATAGACTCACCGAGGTTGTGTGGAGGAATATTTGTCGCCATCCCTACCGCAATCCCTGTAGCCCCATTGACTAACAAGTTAGGGAAGCGAGCTGGAAGGACGTTTGGTTCGCGTTCACTGGCATCATAGTTATCTGTGAAATCAACTGTATTCTTGTTGATATCCCGAAGCATTTCAAGAGCAATCTTGCTCATACGAGCTTCTGTATACCGTTGGGCCGCGGCTCCATCACCATCCATTGAACCAAAGTTCCCATGCCCATCTACAAGCATATAACGATAGCTCCACCATTGAGCCATCCGAACCATAGCCTCATAAATAGAGAAGTCCCCGTGTGGATGGTACTTACCCATAACATCCCCAGTAATACGGGCAGATTTCTTATGTGGTTTATCTGGAGTAACCCCAAGTTCATTCATTCCATAAAGGATCCGACGATGAACTGGCTTTAAACCATCCCGCACGTCAGGAAGAGCCCGAGACACGATAACACTCATAGCGTAATCGATAAAACTGGTCTTCATTTCTGATGTTAAATTAACATCAATTAAATTATTATCCTGCATTAAAACAATGCCTCTCTTTAATTAATTCACTCTACTATTATAACATATTCTGCCTTATTTTTCTGGTTTCTAACACATTCATAAAAACGTTTACATAGGCAAAATGGTCGTAATTCCGTGACAAAAAAATGCAAAAGTGGTAGAATAAAACCGAATGGGGAAAGCCCAAAAAAAATGAAGGAGACGTTTAGAAAATGACTTTAACTAAACAACATAAAAAAGTTATCCTTGTTGGTGATGGTGCGGTAGGTTCATCTTACGCTTTTGCACTTGTTACTCAAGGAATCGCACAAGAACTTGGTATCATCGAAATCCCTCAATTATTTGAAAAAGCGGTTGGTGATGCAGAAGACCTTAGCCATGCCCTTGCCTTCACTTCACCTAAGAAGATCTATGCTGCTAAGTACGAAGACTGTGCGGATGCGGACTTAGTTGTTATTACAGCTGGCGCTCCTCAAAAACCAGGCGAAACTCGTCTTGACCTCGTTGGTAAAAACCTTGCCATCAACAAATCAATCGTTGAACAAGTTGTTGCTTCTGGTTTCGACGGTATCTTCCTTGTTGCTGCTAACCCAGTTGACGTTTTGACTTACTCAACTTGGAAATTCTCAGGTTTCCCTAAAGAACGTGTTATCGGTTCAGGTACTTCACTTGACTCAGCTCGTTTCCGTCAAGCACTTGCTGAAAAAATCGGCGTTGATGCTCGTTCAGTTCACGCCTACATCATGGGTGAACACGGTGACTCAGAGTTCGCTGTTTGGTCACACGCTAACGTTGCCGGTGTGAAATTGGAACAATGGTTGCAAGCTAACCGTGACTTGGACGAAGCTGACCTTGTAGATCTCTTCATCTCTGTCCGTGATGCTGCTTACTCAATCATCAACAAGAAAGGGGCTACTTACTACGGTATCGCCGTTGCCCTTGCTCGTATCACTCGTGCCATCCTTGATGACGAGAATGCCGTACTTCCACTTTCAGTCTTCCAAGAAGGCCAATACGGAGTCGAAAACGTCTTTATCGGTCAACCAGCTATCGTTGGTGCCCACGGTATCGTTCGACCAGTAAATATTCCATTGAACGACGCTGAAACACAAAAAATGCAAGCATCTGCAAAAGAATTGCAAGCAATTATCGATGAAGCATGGAAGAATCCAGAATTCCAAGCAGCTTCTAAAAACTAAGCAAATAATCAAACACCATGTCTAGGACATGGTGTTTTTTTATCTTATAAACATTAAAAAGGAGACCCGAAGGCCTGCTCCTACTTTTTAAATTCCTTCTTGCCTAGAAACAAAAAAGAGAGCCTCTCAGCTCTCCTATCGTCATCCACCCTGAGAGAATCGAACTCCCATCTCAAGAACCGGAATCTTACGTGATATCCATTACACTAAGGGTGGCAACTATGATAGTATATCAAAAAATCGATCATTTTACAAGAAAAAAAAGCTTGCCCAAGCAAGCTTTTTAGTATGATTACAATTCAATGTCACCAAACAAGTCAGCCATTGAGAATCCAGTTTGAGTTTCTGGAAGTTCAAAGTCACGTTTTTCTTGTTTTGGACGACGTGGACGTTGTTGACGTTTTTCTTGTTTTTCGCCTTCTTCTTGAGCTGGACGTTCTTCAAGAGCTTTGATAGAAAGTGATACACGTTCATCAGCAGCATTCACTTCAAGAACTTTAACAGTTACTTCTTGTCCAACTTTAAGCACATCTTTTGGATTTTCAACACGTTTGTGTGAAATTTGTGAGATGTGAACAAGTCCATCGATACCAGGCAATACTTCAACGAATGCACCGAAGTCAGTCAAACGTTTAACAGTTCCTTCGATTACATCACCAGCAGCCAATTTTTGTTCAACGCCATCCCATGGGCCAGGTGTTGTAGCTTTCAATGAAAGTGATACACGACCTTCTTCTTCGTTCAAGTCAAGAACTTTCACTTCGATTTCTTCACCAACAGTTACAACTGATTTAGGTGAAACGTTGCGTTCGTGTGACAATTCAGTCAAGTGAACCAATCCATCAACACCACCAAGGTCGATGAAAGCACCGAAGCTAGTGATACGAGCAACTTTACCAGTTACAACATCGCCAACGTTCAATTTACCAAATACTTCAGCGCGAGCTGCAGCTGATGCAGCTTCAACAACTTCACGACGAGAAAGGATGAAGCGGTTTTCTTTTGCGTCAACTTCTTTGATTTTAGCATCAAATTCTTGACCTACGAAACGTTCAGTGTTACGTACAAAACGAGTATCAAGCATTGAAGCTGGAATAAATCCACGAAGTCCTTCAAATTCTACTGAAAGTCCGCCCTTAACAGCGCGAGTTCCTTTAACAGTAACAACTTCTTCTTCACGTCCGACCAATTTGTCCCATGCTTTGCGAGCTTCCAAACGTTTTTTAGATACAAGGTAAGTTACTGTATCAGTATCTTTACCAACTACTTGACGAAGAACAAGCAATTCAAGTGTTTCACCTGGTTTAACCAAGTCATTGATGTCAGCATCACGATCGTTTGTCAATTCGCGAAGAGTCAAGACACCTTCGACACCAGTTCCAGAGATTGCAACGTTAGCTTGTGTAGCGTCAACTGTCAAAACTTCAGCAGTAACAACATCACCTGGCTCAACTTGGCTAACACTGTTTAGCAAATCTTCAAATTCATTCATCTAAAAAATCCTCCAACAATCAAGTTTTCTAAACTTGACATACTTATAATTATTTTTCCTAAGCAAGCACTCGCAACGAAATCAAAATGATCTACAACGACTTCTTCATATAAAGAAATAAAATACCTGAGTAGATATTTTACCACCTTATCTGATATTACCTAGAACTGGGGTAGCTGGATTCGAACCAACGCATGAGGGAGTCAAAGTCCCTTGCCTTACCGCTTGGCTATACCCCAAACATAGAATGGAGAGAGAGGGATTCGAACCCCCGAACCCGAAGGAGCGGATTTACAGTCCGCCGCGTTTAGCCTCTTCGCTATCTCTCCAAGCAAATCAACAGACACAATTATACCATTGATTAAATGAAAATGCAACCCCTTATTTGTTCAAATTATAATTTTCGATGGCAGTTTCTACTGCTTTTTCAAGGGATTTAAAAAGACTATCTACGGATCCGTTTTTCACAAGAGCAAACTGAGCACCCATATCAGCAATCTGAGCAATAGCCTTTTTTCCAATCGTTAATTGGTATCCATCAAAGGTTTCCTTACCAACAACCACTTTACTATCTGCAATTTGAATTTCAATTTTTTTATCTTTCTTACTCATTCTTCCACCTCATTTCAACCCCTTTATTTTACAAAATTTTTCACATGCTTGCAAGCCGAAAATGTTTAATGATTAAATTATTTCATTTCGCAGCTATCTGCTTCTGGCAAAAAAAGAGAGAGTGGGACAGAAATAGGTAATTCGTTAGAATTCGATTTCGTCGTCCAAACTCCGCACAGTTGAGTAGGGCTGTAAAAGCTGATGAAATCAGCGTAGTAGAGCCCACTCAACCACTGCGTCTTGCTCGACAATCCAAAAATAATTGAGAGGCTAGGACTTTTGTCCTAGCCTCTCTCATACTTGGTTTATTCAGTTACCTTGAAAATCCATCCTTCTGGCGCTTCAATATCACCAAACTGGATGCCTGTTAATTCATCATAAAGCTTCCGGGTAATTGGTCCTACTTCTGTTTCTGAATAGAAGACATGGAAGTCATCTCCATGTTGAACTCCACCAATAGGAGAAATGACTGCTGCTGTTCCACAAGCACCTGCTTCAACAAAGCGGTCTAGATGATCAATTGGCACATCCCCTTCGATTGGTGTCAAACCAAGACGATGCTCTGCTAGATAGAGCAAGGAATATTTGGTAATTGATGGCAAGATGGAAGGACTCAGTGGAGTGACAAACTCATTATCAGCAGTGATACCAAAGAAGTTAGCAGATCCGACTTCCTCAATCTTGGTATGGGTCGCTGGATCCAAGTAAATCACGTCTGAGAAATTCCGAGTCTTGGCTAATTTACCAGGTAAGAGGCTAGCGGCATAGTTTCCACCAACTTTCGCTGCACCTGTCCCATGAGGAGCTGCTCGATCATACTCATCTTGAATCAGGAAGTTGGTTGGGACCAAGCCACCCTTGAAGTAGTTTCCTACTGGCATTGCAAAGATGGTAAAAATGTATTCTTCTGCTGGTTTCACCCCAATGATATCCCCTACCCCAATCAACAAGGGGCGAAGATAGAGAGTTCCACCAGTCCCATACGGTGGGACATATTCTTCATTGGCACGAACTACTGCTTTACAAGCTTCCACAAACATATCCGTTGGTACTTGAGGCATCAAAAGACGATCTGCCGTCCGTTGCAGGCGTTTGGCATTTTCATCTGGACGGAACAATTGAACACTGCCATCCTTTGTCCGATAAGCCTTCAAGCCTTCAAAAGCTTGCTGCCCATAGTGCAAACTTGGGGAAGATTCAGAGATATGAAGAGTAGCATCTTCAGATAGCTCTCCCTTCTCCCAGGCTCCATTACGGTAATAGGCGATATAACGGTAAGGTAATTTCATATAAGAAAATCCAAGGTTTTCCCAATCAAGTGATACTGTCATTTTGTTTTCCTTCTTCCATTCAAGACTTGCTAACTAGCAAGAGCCACCACAAGGGATGACTTTATTCATGTACTCTATTTTACACCATTTCATGAGAATTTCAAGTGATGTTTGCAATTTTCAGAAAATTTATCTATCAAAAAAGTCAGCCACAAATGAGCTGACTTTTATCTTATTTTACTCTAGCAGTAAAGACTTCTTGATCAGAGATTTGATCGTTGATAAAGGAACCATTGCTGGTTCGTTCTGACAAGCTGAGCTGGGTAAGATCCACTTCTGTCACTTGACCTGTTGTCGAGGTGATTTGAAGGATCTGATCTTGCTCTACTACTTCTTCCTGGCTCGTAAAGAGATCGAAATCGCCTTGGTCTGTAAAGACTGGACCTGCCTTGAAGACGCGGTGTGGCTTAGACTTCAGCTCACGTAAGACTTGAAGTCCACGTTTAGCGCGGCTGGTCACAGGAATATCGTCTTGCGACATCCGTTTGAGACTGCCTCGTTGGGTCAGAATATACATACTTGGTGTTGTAGACTTAAAGACGGCTACCACCTGATCCCCATCTTTGAGGTTGATGGCTTTAACCCCTGCTGCTTTAGCCCCAACCACTGGGACTTCTTCAATATTGAAGCGCAGACCATAACCATTTTGGGTAATGATCATGATGTCTTCCAGAACAACTGGCGCTACAGCGACAATGCGATCCGCATCATCTTTCAGCTTAGCATACTTCGTTGATTTGGAACGATAGGTCCGCCATGGGCTCAATTCCTTGCGTTCAAAGCGCTTGATTTGTCCCTGTTGGGTAGCTGCGAAGTAGGTCACGCCCTCAAACTGATCCACAATCTCCGCAAAAATAATTTCTTCTTCCTGCTCGAAATTGGTCAAGGTCTGACTGAGGTGTTCGCCGATGTCCTTCCACTTGGTATCCGCTAATTCATGAACAGGTCGATAAATGGCATTTCCCAAGTTGGTAAAGAGTAAGAGATGCTGGGTAGTCTTAGCAGGCTCTACAAAAATCAATTCATCGTCGTCCCTCTTACCGACTTCTTCCACTGTAGATGCATTGAAAGAACGAGGAGAGGTTCGTTTGATATAACCAGCACGGGTTACGCTAACGAAGGTTTCTTCTTCGACAATGAGACTAGCTGTATCAATCTCGATCGTCTTAGCGGTGTCTTGCAACTCACTGCGACGCGGATTGCCAAAGAGTTTCTTAACTTCACGCAATTCCTTCTTCATGAGATTGAACATGGTCCGTTCATCCCCAATGATGGCTGCCAAAGTCGCAATTTGCTCCTTGAGGTTAGCATGCTCTTCTTCCAAGGTCACGATATCTGTATTGGTCAAGCGGTACAATTGCAAGGTAACAATGGCTTCTGCTTGTTCTTCCGTGAAATCGTAGCTGACTTTGAGGTTTTCCTTGGCATCCGCCTTGTTATCAGAAGCACGGATCAGAGCGATGACTTCATCAAGGATAGAAATGACGCGGATCAAGCCCTCTACGATGTGGAGGCGTCGTTCCGCCTTTTCCTTGTCAAAGCGAGAGCGAGCGACAATGATATCTCGACGGTGAGAGATGTAGCTAGACAAAATCGGCACAATCCCCACTTGACGAGGGGTATAGTTGTCGATTGCCACCATATTGAAGTTGTAGTTAACCTGCAAATCTGTATACTTGAACAAGTAGTTCAAGATCAAGTCTGCATTGGCATCTTTCTTCAACTCAATGGCAATGCGAAGACCATCCCGGTCAGACTCATCCCGAACCTCAGCAATACCGGCCACCTTGTTGTTAACGCGAACATCGTCAATCTTCTTGACCAAGACAGCCTTATTGATTTCATAAGGGATCTCAGTGACGATGATTTGTTGCTTGCCGCCTTTGAGTTGCTCTATTTCTGTCTTAGAACGAACAACCACCCGTCCCTTACCTGTTTCATAGGCTTTCTTGATCTCATCGCGACCTTGAATAATGGCACCTGTCGGGAAATCAGGCCCAGGCAAAAATTCCATGAGTTTGTCTACCTTAGCAGATGGATGGTCGATCATGTAGACCACAGCATCGATGACTTCAGCAAGGTTATGAGGCGGAATATCTGTCGCGTAACCAGCTGAAATCCCTGTTGCCCCATTGACCAAAAGGTTTGGAAAGGCAGCAGGCAAAACGGTTGGCTCTTTTTCTGTATCATCAAAGTTCCAGGCAAACGGAACGGTGTTCTTTTCGATATCTTGAAGGAGATAACCAGCAATTTCAGATAGACGGGCTTCAGTATAACGCATGGCAGCTGGTGGATCCCCATCCATGGAACCATTATTTCCGTGCATTTCGACTAGAATTTCACGGTTTTTCCAGTCTTGAGACATACGGACCATGGCATCATAGATGGAAATATCCCCGTGAGGGTGGAAATTCCCCATGATATTTCCGACAGACTTGGCAGACTTGCGGTAGCCCTTGTCATGGGTATTGCCATCCTTATTCATAGAATAAAGAATCCGCCGTTGAACAGGTTTCAAGCCATCCCGAATATCAGGAAGAGCCCGTTCTTGAATAATGTATTTGGAGTAGCGACCAAAGCGCTCTCCCATGATGTCCTCCAGGGACATGATTTGAATATTACTCATATAAGATACAAAGCCCGTAAAATACAAAGTGAAAATAGGAAATTCTTGCAGTGAGCGATGCTCACAAGAGAGTTTATCTTTTTCACACAGTATTTAGGGCGTGTTCAACTCCTTTCAAAGAATGTAGAGTAGTTTCTTTATAGAGGAAGGTGTTCAGTTACATTCTGAAACCAAACTATCCCTTCTCTAGTTTGAAGTGTTTAAAATAAGTCGAATAATCAATGATTCGAGAGTTCCTCTTCAGCATAAGTCATCATCTTCTCAGCCACTTCCTGATCATAGGCAAATCCCATCTTTTTAGCCAATTTTTGCGCTTCACAATCGAATAGCTTCATGGTAGCAAATAAGGATTGACTAACCTTCTCTAAACTAGATAGATCAAGAAGTGCTGAGAACTCCTTCTCTTGCTCAGCTTGTAGATACTGGAAGAGGTACTTGTAGTTCTTTCCGATATCAATTGCTCCCCTATCGCTTGTCACCTGCCAAGCTAAGACCTTGAGGAATTCTTGCTGGCAAATGCCATAGAGGTGATCGGTAGCATAAATAAGCTGATTTCTACGAATCCCTTTGACGACATAAGTCGATACCCACCAAAATTCATTGCAGGATGCTGCAAATTCCTCTTCGGTAGGCGGACAAATCCAGTAGCGCTTGGCATTAGGCAGATAATCTTCAAACAAACCTTTGTCGTCTTTTATAATTTCAAAATTTGATTCACTATCCACCCACTCTTGAATGTGCTCCTTGGGACAGAGAGTCAAATCGATGCGGTTGCCATCTTCAAAGAGCATGAGATAAAGGTATCGATGACCAAGTAAATTGTGCTGTTCAATCAGACGGTTACCAAACCGGTTTAGCCAAGATAAATCTGAAATCAGGTCTTCTAGATCCTCAACAATATAAACCACATCATAATCTTGAAACTCATCTTTTGGGGAATGTGAAGTAGTCCGCGATCCAGAAAAGGCTACTGCTTCTACTTTCAGAGATTCAGCAATTTGCACAATCAGTTTCATCATTTCTGTATCAGTTCTCATTTTAATACCTTTTTATAGTTGAACCTACATTTTAAATTAAAAATCTATTTAGATTATTTTTATGATTGTATTTTTTAGAAACTTAGACAGCTGAATAAAGTGAATTATAATCTCCACTCTTATCACTTGTCATTTGATTGACGCCATTCTTTATAGGACTCTATGTCTTTTTTTACCATAGACAAACAAAACGAAACAACTGCCATGTCATCTACATATCCAACACCTGGAATAAAGTCAGGAATAAGATCAATTGGAGACGCAAAATAAATAAGCGCACTAGTAACAGCTAAAATGGTTCCATAGGGGACAGAAGTATATTTTCCTTCTGCAAAATTTTTTACTAAAGATATCATGACTGGAATAATAGACAACTCCTTTCCAATCATTGGAATTTCTTCAATCTTTGTCTCTAACCCGCGCAAAAATTTATCTAATTTATCTTTATCATTTAATAAGGCTTTAGACCTTCCGTACCCACTCTCAAGAGCTTGCTTTACCTGCTCTTTATTCATACTATTTGCCATAGGATATTTCTCCACTAATTTATTAACAAATCAATTAAATAAAAATAGAATCTTTAAAACGCTGTCGTTTCTTCCAAGGTAAACTTAACGTTATCTTCGATCCATTGGCGGCGAGGTGCAGCCTTATCACCCATTAGGACCGAGACGCGACGTTCTGCACGCGCCAAGTCGTCAATGGTGACGCGGATTAAGGTGCGGGTTTCTGGGTTCATGGTAGTTTCCCAAAGTTGGTCCGCATTCATTTCCCCCAACCCTTTGTAGCGTTGGAGGGTTGCCCCACGGCCAAAGGTCCGGCGTAGGTCTTCCAATTCACTATCTGTCCAGGCATAAGCCACTTCTTCTTTCTTCCCTTTGCCCTTAGACATCTTGTAAAGAGGAGGCATGGCGATATAGACCCGTCCTGCTTCAACCAAAGGACGCATATAGCGATAGAAGAAAGTGAGGAGCAAGGTCTGAATGTGTGCCCCATCCGTATCCGCATCGGTCATGATGATGATCTTGTCATAGTTGGCATCTTCAATCGTAAAGTCAGCCCCTACTCCAGCACCGATGGTATAGATCATGGTATTGATTTCTTCGTTTTTGAGGATATCGCTCATATTGGCCTTCTCAGTATTCAGAACCTTCCCTCGAAGTGGAAGGATGGCCTGGAACTTACGGTCTCGACCTTGCTTGGCCGATCCACCGGCTGAGTCTCCTTCGACTAGATAGAGTTCATTCTTGGAGGCATTCTTGGACTGAGCCGGGGTCAATTTCCCAGATAAGAGTCCCTTGTCCTTCTTGTTCTTCTTGCCATTTCGACTCTCATCACGCGCCTTCCGAGCTGCTTCACGCGCATCCCGGGCCTTGATAGCCTTGCGAATCAGATTGGAAGCTAGTTCCCCATTTTCCATGAGGAAGAAGGTCAATTTGTCTGCGACAATCCCATCAACGACTGGTCGAGCAAGGGGGCTTCCTAGTTTGTCCTTGGTTTGCCCTTCAAACTGCAAATGGGCCTCTGGAACCAAGATCGAAAGAACAGCGGAAAGGCCTTCACGATAGTCTGATCCCTCTAGGTTCTTGTCTTTTTCTTTGAGGAGACCTGTCTTTCTTGCATAGTCGTTCATGGCCTTGGTAATGGCTGTCTTAAGACCGGTCTCGTGGGTTCCCCCATCCTTAGTGCGGACATTATTAACAAAGGACAAGATGTTGTCAGAATAGCCATCATTGTATTGGAGAGCGACTTCTACTTGGAAGCCTTCTGATTCTCCATTAAAGTAAAGAACCGGCGTCAAGGTTTCCTTATCTTCATTTAAGTACTCAACGAAATCCTGAACCCCATTCTCGTAATGGAAGGCCACATAGTTGTCTTCTTCCTTACGTAGATCTGTCAGCGTCAGCGTTACGTCTTTAAGCAAGAAAGCTGATTCTTTGATCCGCTCAGCAATGGTATTAAACTTGAAATCCGTCGTTGAGAAAATAGTTGGATCCGGCATAAAGGTAACCTTGGTCCCTGTCTTAGACTTAGGAGCCGTTCCTATCTTCTCAAGAGTGGTAACAGGCTTACCGCCATCTTCAAAGCGTTGCTTGTAGACCGCTCCATCACGAGTTATCTCAACCTCAAGCCAGCTAGAGAGAGCATTCACGACGGAAGATCCCACCCCATGGAGACCACCAGAGGTCTTATAGCCACCTTGACCAAACTTCCCACCTGCGTGAAGGACCGTAAAGATAACCTCAACGGTTGGTTTGCCCATGGCATGCATCCCTGTCGGCATCCCCCGACCTTGGTCAGCTACAGATAAGGACCCGTCTTTATTGATGGTGACATCAATTTGAGAACCAAAACCTGATAGAGCTTCATCGACGGCATTGTCGACAATTTCCCAGACCAAATGGTGGAGACCATTTCCATCTGTCGATCCGATATACATCCCTGGACGTTTACGGACCGCATCCAACCCTTCTAGTACCTGAATGGCATCGTCATTGTAATTATTAATGTTGATTTCCTTTTTAGACACAAGGAACCTCCTGTTTGTTCATCTTTTCTATATTACAGCTTTTTAGGAAATTTTGCAAAATTTTTCTTTCTTCCCTCCCTTTCAGTAGCCCATTTAAGTGCGATTAGCTTTAACCGACTATCCGATGTGACAGTTATGGACAAAAATTTCTTTTTCATTCAAAGTAATTTTGATATAATGAAACTATGATGAAAACAATTCTTTTACTCGTATTAGCCTACTTATTAGGCTCTATCCCTTCTGGTTTGTGGATTGGGAAAGCCTTCTTTAACATCAATCTACGGGAACACGGTTCTGGAAATACAGGGACCACCAATACCTTTCGCATTTTAGGGACGAAGGCAGGTCTGGTCGTCTTTGCTGTTGATTTCCTCAAGGGAACCTTGGCTGTTTTATTGCCGACCATTTTTGGGGTTTCAGGAATTTCTCCTATGGTCTTCGGTCTTTTAGCGGTCCTTGGGCACACCTTCCCGATTTTTGCAGGCTTTAAAGGAGGCAAGGCAGTAGCGACCAGTGCAGGGGTCCTCATCGGCTTCTCCCCTCTCTTTCTATTTATCTTAGCTATTTATTTCTTTACTAGCCTCTACTTGACAAGTATGATTTCCTTTTCAAGTGTGACGGTCGCTATTCTGGCTAGTATTGGAGTCCTGATCCTGCCTCTGACTGGTTGGATCCTCCCGAGCTACGACCTGATTTTCACCATCGTCGTCCTCGCACTGGCAACCTTGATTATCATCCGCCACAAGGACAACATCAAACGAATCCTCAACAAGAATGAAAACATCGTCACTTGGGGCAAAAACATCACCCACCAAAAACAAAAAGGGGAGTAGGACAGAACGAATTTTGAATAAAAATCGTTCGTTGGCCCACCCCCGCAAGGCTGATTAGGTCATCTTTGGAGCTTAAAAGGCGAACAAAGATGCCAATCAGCTACTGCGTCTTTCAGTTATAACTACCATATATAAGAGACTGGACACTTTATGCCCAGCCTCTTTTTTATGTTCAATAATAGAAGGTCTTTAGATGAAAGCAAAGAGGAGTCCCCCCCTCCACTTCTTCTATAACTTCACTTTCAATAGTCTCTCTATTTCTTGATAAAGAATCTTTGTTGGCTGGTAGCCTTTGCTTTTCTGAGCAAGAGCCTTTAAGTGTGACCAATCTTCCCGAGAAACCAATTCATTAAATAAGCCCAAGACTTCAGATTCCGTCTTTTTACGAGAAACTAATCCTACTTGGAATAACTCAGCCCGAACCGCATTGTCAAACTGGTCATAGTCCTGGGGCAAAATCAGACTTGGAATGCCCTGCTCAATACAACCCATCAGGATCCCTGCACCTGCATGATGAATAGCAAAATCCATCTGTTCCAAAACATCTGAATAAGGGAGGTAATTAAAGATCAGAAGATTCTCCGATAAGATTCTTGGTGGATGCTCCAAACCACTAGAGTCGCCTAAGGTTACGTAAAAGACATAGTCAGGATGTTCTTTGCTCAATATCTTTGCCAACTCCACCATCCGCTCTTTTTCCCATTTTAAATGAGTCCCGCAAGTAACGAAGACACGCTTTTTAGAGCTAGTAAGATACTGCTTCTGTTCTTGAGAAAGTCGGTCAAAAGATAGACAGCGATAACCAACCCATTTGAGCTGGGGTGGAAAATCGTCTCGAAACTCCAACTCTTTCATCCCCAGAGCTAAGATTGAGTAGGGAGAATAGACTGCTTCTGACCCGTCTTCACGGTACAATTTGAAATCCGCTAGGGTAACGAGATTCTTCTTAACTAGCGCAAGTCCAACTTTCTTTGCCAGACGGATAACTTTCCTGCCCATTGCATCTCTCCACTTGTAGAAGATTCCCTGGTGTGGTTTCCAGCCACCTAGATAAGCAGGGGTAGTCGTGCGACTCTCAATCGCTACTGGACTTGGAATGGTCGTAATCCAGGGAATGCCCAAACGATCTGCTAAAACTCCAGCAGGAGCTGCTACAAAATCTGCAATAACCAAGTCAGGGCTTCCCTCAGAGTCCCAAATTCGATTTATTTCGTCGAAAACTTCAGGGACCAGTCTGCTATTGGCCATTAATTGTTGGTACATGATAAATAGATTTGCTTGCTTTGACGTATTCGCTATATCTTCCATCACTGTCGGACGATCAGGAAACAAGGCAAGGCAGTCAAAACCAATCCGCTCAACCAATGACTTTTTCTGAAAACCTGTAATAACACGGATCTGAAAACGCGGATCCTCCAGCAAGGGTTTCACCAGGGTCAAGGTTGGAAACAAATGGCCACTAAAGGGGACGCTAATCACATCGATTTTTATCACTTTTTCTAATCCAGTCATAGATGATTCCTTTCACATCTTCTCTGTACTCATAGCTATAATGATCCGTATCCACTTGAATATCCGCTGAGTGGCGATCCAGAATACGTGAATAAGGATCTTTCTTTCCTTTGATGACCAGTAGCTCTAGTTCTTTTTGATTTAAGAGAAGATGGGAAACCGGGCCAAGCGCTATCACACGCAATCTTGGAAGGGTGACCTGATTCCCTAAACTTCTGAACCACTGGGTCAGCATATTGACACCTGAACTCTTACAAACAAGAACTACTTCCTGCGCTTCCAACAAGGGAGACAAGTGCTCCTGTAACAACTTTTGGAAACGAAGGTTCAAAATCGTATGCCAATAGTAGATGATATTGGATGCAGAAGCTGACAAGAGGGATACTTGTGGAGACTTTATATGTTCAAAATCTTGATTGAAGGGGAAATTACTGGCTACCACTGAATAGCCAGATGGACAAATTGCATGGAGGAGGTCTAGTTGCCCAGCTGTCAGCCCAGCACAAGTGATATCACTGCTCCCACTAAGAAAGAGGACCAAGCGATCAGAGTCTAGCATGGTCTGATCAAGAGACAAAGCAGACAAACGGTCTAGATAGGACTTCATCTTACTCATAACGAATTTTTCCATCCGTCACACGAATCTTCCGCCCCCGCCAATTAATCACAGGAGGAGTCACTAGAACATAGACAAAGAGCCAAGGAAGCAGGAGATCATTTAGTACTTCGTAGGTGACTTCATCCAAGTGTAGGCGATTGGGTAGAATGCTTTGTCGATAGAGGAGCATCCATACTGCCTTGAATAGTAGTAAACTCAAGCCTAGAAGAAGATAAGGCCAACCTAAAAACAGACTTAGGATGAAGCCTGGAAGAGGCAGAAAACTCGGTAAGCCAATGAGGCAAAAGACCTTCCAATCCAGGTGTTCTTTGAGATAGATAGAGCTAAAGAGAAGCCAACGCTTCATCTGAAGCAAGTATTGCTTGGCGTCCTTAATAGTGGTTCGAACATTGCAGGTGACACGCGTTTGGATAATGGATACTCCTTTACTCCTTAAAAAATCGGCCACAGCTAAATCATCACATAGATAATCCTTAATCGCTGTGAAGAGCCCCTGCTCTTTTGCAAGTTCTACCGGTAGGATATAAAACATCCCGTTGATGGAGTGATTCGCCTCAACTTCTGCCATGGTAAAATAGGTAATAAAGGAATTGCCATTGACGAATGCTGCAACCAGCTTGGACCAGAAATTACTTCTTTCTTGGTTATAGGGAATACCTGTCAGAATGACCTCTTGACCCAGATAGGTAGTCAGCTCACCCATTTTAGAAAAATCAATCACACTATCATCGTCCAAAACAATCAGGTAAGGCCGGGTCAGCTCCTCTACAACCTGCTCAATCTTATAACTCTTTGGATTAATCCCTTGAGGGACGTCTTCAATGAGAAAGATTCGAATGCGTTTGTCAAATGAAGCATCTTGACAAATCTGATCTGCTACTCGCTGGGCTTCTGTATCAGACTGGTCAATCAACCAGTAGAATTCTACTGCTTCTGTTTGCTGGAGATTGGCCCGCAAATCACTCTCTAAACGAGGATCCCCAGAGAGGATGGGTTGGACCACCGTAAAAAGCTCTTCTGGGAAGTCCGCAAGATGAGCCTGACCTTTTTTATAATAAGTGAAGGACAGCAACCAACGGATGAGAAATAAGAGAAGATAAGCAACGCCTAAAAGTATAACTATAAAATTCATCATCTATTAAGTCCCTTTCTTAAATACCTTGCAAGGAGACGAATGATCCATCTGTTTGGAAGTAGCCGACCAAGCCAAACTAGCAAGCGATAGCGAAGACCGATAACAGCATAGGAACTATTCCTTTCGATGAATCGGATCAACTGTTGAGCGACTTTCTCAGGCTTCATCTGCAAGCAACTGCCTCCCAATGCTTCTACTAGTTTAGGAGGAAAAATAGCTGTTTGGACTGGTCCAAGAATATAGAGACCTAGCTGGACCGGAGAATCTGATTGCCTTAGTTCCTCCTGGAGAGCAAGAGTATAGGTCTGCAAGGCAGCCTTGCTGGAACTGTAGGCTGCTAGATAGGGATGAGGAAAAAGAGCTGCCAGAGATGACAGCTGGACCAGCTGGATCTTCTGATTTTTCTGCACTAACTTTTTGATTAACTTGACAGGAGCATGGTAATTGATTTGCCAGAGATCTTGCTCATCTGCTGTGGCTAGATAGCTGCCTAGGGAAAAATAGGCTACCCCTGCACAATTGACAAGAAGATCTGCATCTAGGTTCTCTACAAAAGCTTCAAGATCCATCTGATCTAGCATATCTAATGTTAGGATTGACAGCTGCGCCTTGCTCCCAGTTAGTTCCTCTTGGACTTGGGAGAGTTTGTCTGAATCACGACCTACTAAGACCAGTTGATCCAGACTTCTCGCTAGTTCTTTCGCTAGTTGCCGGCCAATTCCTCCTGTAGCCCCTAAAATGATCGCTTTTTTTATTGTATCTTCCATCTTCATAGCTCTAGTGTACCAAATTTCGATTAGATAGGAAACTCCTACTGCCATTTCCAACCTTTAAGCTACAATCCATACCTTAAAAAATGAGAATTTCACTTTTAATCATTGAAATAGGGATTGAAATAGTTTATAATGTCTTGAATTATTAAAAGAGAGGGATTTTTATGAAATTCTATTCCTACGACTATGTACTAAGTCAGATTAGCCAGCAAAATTGGGTCATTGTTATTATGTCTATCCTCTTAGTCTTAGTAACGGCTTTTTTCGCCTTTAAGGCTTATAAGGATAAACGTGGAAGTAAGTTCCGTGAATTATCTATCATTTCTGTGTTAATCTTAGTAGCCTTTGTTTTGATTAGTATTTCAAACTTCCAAAACAAAGAGTCCAATGACAATCAGTTCCGTACGTCCTTGCACTTTATCGAGGTTGTTTCAAAGGAATTGGGTGTTGATAAAGAAGAGGTCTATGTTAATACTTCAGCTACAACCGATGGAGCCATTATTAAGGTAGGTGACCAATTCTACCGTGCCATTAGTGGAACGGAGCCAGATAGCTATTTGCTTGAAAAAATGGATTTATATAAAACAGATGTCGAACTGGTGGAGGTTGAAAAATGATAAGCTTTTTTGCTACAATTGCGATTAAATTGGCCTTGGGGCTTCTGTCTCTTGTTTTTGTTATCAATGTAACAGGTAAAGGAAATCTAGCACCAAGTTCTGCAGTAGACCAAATACAGAACTTTGTGCTTGGGGGTATTATTGGTGGGGTTATCTACAATAGTTCTATTCCCATTCTTCAATATGTCGTCATCCTCATCATCTGGACGATTTTGATTCTGTCACTCAAATGGCTTAATACCAATGTATCCTTCATCAAACATCTGATTGATGGAAAACCAACCATTATCATTAAAAACGGAAAATTAGATCCAGAAGCATGTCGTTCAAAAGGGCTTTCTGCTTCTGACGTCGCTCTTAAGTTGCGTTCTCAAGGGATTTTCCAATTGAAAGAAGTTAAAAGAGCCGTCATCGAGCAAAATGGCCAACTCATTATTGTGCGAATGGGAGATGAAAATCCCAAGTACCCAATTATTACAGATGGTGTGGTCCAACTAGAGATCTTAGAGACCATCGGTAAAACTGAAGAATGGCTTATGGCCGAACTGAATAAAAAAGGATTTGTAAATGTCGATGATATCTTTATCGCTGAGTATGACAAGGGTGAGATTAATGTCGTGACTTATTAAAAAGTTACTTCAACTCCTACTCAATCAAAAGAGGCTGGGACAAAAGTCCCAGCCTCTCAATTGTCTTTGGATTGTCGAGCAAGACGCAGTGGTTGAGTGGACTCTACTACGCTGATTTCATCAGCTTTTACAGCCCTACTCAATTGTACGGAGGTGGGACGACGAAATAGAATTCTAACGAATTACCGATTTCTGTCCCACTCTCTTTTATCTTCTGTCTATTTCCCAACCGTACTTCTATAACTACTTGCTGTTAAGCGATCAAATAGGAAAGGTCGGTTTAAAAACTACTGCAACTGTGATGATTACAAATAGTAGCAACATTAAAAAAGTCAGAGCGAACAAGCAAAGGAACACGAGCCTATCTGCAGCTTTGTTAAACTCATTCATCAAAGTCACTAGGCCAATGGAATCAAGCAGAAATAGCTAACTAATAAGATTCCTTTAGGGATGATAGCAAGTAAAACAGCTCCCTCTTTGAGAGGTTTATGACGAGCCAACCACTTTAACTCTGAACAAGGAGAAAATCGAATTCATCAAGCGCTGGCTTGTTATCTATACTTTAGCCTCAGTATAAATACCTTGTTTTTTGTTTTGAAATAAATATGCCTTATAAGGAATCGACTATATCCTTAATAATCTCCATAGGTTTGCTTTTCTTACGACCATTAACGGTTTCAACGATATTATAAACTTTTAAACGATTGTCAGTACCGAAGACAAACTCAAAACGAAAATTACGGCCGTTTGGTGCCGTTGTATCAAATTCTGTTTTATATTTATCATGAATGGGACTAACTGGAAATTTATTAAAGAGCAAACGGCGTTTCTCTCCGGCTTCTTTCAGACAGTTTTCTAACTCCCGACAATAGTTATAAAACATCTGATAGAGGTCTTCTTCCGAAATTCTTCTTCTAAAAACTAATGATTTAAAATCCCAAAAAATTCTGCGCGGGATTTCAATGCTAAATGAAAATCCCTCTTGATTGATTCTTTCTAAAAATTCATCTCTTGTAATCATAGAACCACTTTCTCTTTTTTCAATCTGTAGTATACCATTATTATTTCTATACCTAGTCATTCCATAATGAAATCAAGCAGATCCATCAAGGTGAGTTTCTTACGACCATTGACTGTCTCAAATAGATTATAAACTCTTAGTTGTTGATTCTTTTTGAAAACAAACTCAAACCGGAACTCCCGACCATTTGATTCGACTACATAAAATCCGGTATTATACTTACCCTTCAGCTCTAATTCATGCATTTGCCGGTCTTCTATCTCCCTACAAAGTGAAAGAAATATCTGATAAAGCTGCTCTTCAGAGAGCTTTTTTCTTCGAACCAATGACTTGAAGTCATTATATCCCCACCATGGGATTTGGGTATTGAATGAAAAGCCTTCCAGATTCACTTTATCTATAAATGCTTTTCTAGAAATCATACTAATTCCCCTTCTTTGGAATAGCTTTTGACTCTATTATACCATCTTTTATTGTTTCACAAAAAGAGGCTGGGACAAAAGTCCCAGCCTCTCAATTGTCTTTGGATTGTCGAGCAAGACGCAGTGGTTGAGTGGGATCTACTACGCTGATTTCATCAGCTTTTACAGCCCTACTCAACTGTGCGGAGGTGGGACGACGAAATCGAATTCTATCGAATTACCGATTTCTGTCCCACTCTTTACTCTATTTCTTAATAGTACTCCCCTTGACGGTAGTTCCAAGAGTTGAAATGATCGGACAAGTGCATCATGATCTTATCGATATCCAATCCTTTACGGATCACGACTGGACAAGTATTGACAGAGCGGCTACCTGCTCCTTGTTCTGGGATGAGGTTTCCTTCTGCATCCACCATTGATACCATCACCCCTTGTTCATAACGCGTTTCAATGGTCTTGTCTGGTTGGATAGAGGCTACATAGTCATCGGCTTCGATGACCAAATCCACAGCACCTTCGATACGCTCACCGATTCCTTGGACCTTCCCACGGTTTCCTTTGCCTGAAGGGTTAGCTGAAGAGGCGTAAACCA
This sequence comes from Streptococcus sp. AM28-20, assembly GCF_003603595.1. Classification (NCBI taxonomy): domain Bacteria; kingdom Bacillati; phylum Bacillota; class Bacilli; order Lactobacillales; family Streptococcaceae; genus Streptococcus; species Streptococcus sp. AM28-20. The sequence continues at coordinate 424,112 of NZ_QTNK01000001.1, read as the reverse complement.
TCTTGCCTTCTTTTTCCCACATTTCTTTGGCGATTTGCTCACCAGCTTTACCAAATTTGATGACAAAACAGCTGGTTCCACGAACGTCTGTCATGAGTTCTTCGCGTCCATCTCCGAAGGCTTGTAATTTTGCATAGGCATCTTCACGCCAAGGAAGGATACAACCAAGCAAGATATCTTCGTCCCAATGTTTTTGGTAGAAGGCATCGATTTCAGGGTTCAATTGTGCAAGGGCGCGGAGTTCATCCATGCTTCCACAAAGAACGACACCTGGTTTGTTGCGGTTGCGTTCTTTAGCTTCGAACTTCCGTTCCAAGCCGGCCTTGTCACTGGTCATAATAATGTAACCGACTTTTGTAGGGCAGACGATACAACCTCCCGCTCCTTTAAGAATGTCAAATCCTTCTTGTGAAAGTGTTCCGTCCCATTGAATGTGTTTTGTCATAAATTTCGTCCTCTTCTATTCTTTTTTTCTATTCTATCAAAATTACCAAAAAGCTTCAATATATTTTCTGAAAATTCTTAATTAACTATACAATTTTATTGCCAATAAACTGGCCGTTGCTTTTCATAAGCGGCAATCAAGTCCTCATATTGAAGTGTAATGCCAATGTCATCTAGACCATTGAGCAGTTTGTGCTTCCAATCACCATCGATCTCAAATCGAAACTCTCCAACTGGCGAGATAATCTTTTGCTCTTCTAAATCCACCGTCACTGGATCTGTCGGCTTCAAGCTGGCTAGTTTTTGTCGAACCTCTAAGGGCTGAACAATCGGAAGCATCCCATTATTGAGTTCATTATTGTAATGGATATCTCCGAAGGATCCGGCGATGACGACTTTAAAGCCATAATCAGCCAAGGCCCAGGCTGCATGTTCCCGAGAGGAACCTGCCCCAAAATTGTCACCAGTGATCAAAATGGTTGCCTTGCGGTATTCCAGCTTATTAAAGATAAATGTTGGATCCTCGGTATAGTGATCGTCCAAATAGCGCCAAGCATACATGAGGTATTTGCCAAAGCCTTTTTTATCAATCAGCTTTAAGAATTGCTTGGGGAGGATTTGGTCGGTATCGATATTATCGTTCATTAAGGGAACGGTTGTCCCCGTATAAATGGTAAATTTCTCCATGATTCCTCCTTTACTGGACTTCGGGCATTTGGCGCACATCGACAAAGCGTCCTGCTATTGCCGCTGCAGCTGCCATAGCAGGGCTACAGAGATGGGTCTTGGCCCCAAACCCTTGGCGGTCTTCAAAATTTCGGTTGCTGGTAGAGGCACAGTGGACCCCATCTGGAACCTTATCTGGATTCATTCCTAGACACATAGAGCAACCTGGATCACGCCATTCAAAGCCTGCATCTATAAAGATCTTGTCCAAGCCTAACTTTTCAGCAGCCTGCTTAACCGGACGAGAACCAGGTACGACAATGGCTGTTAAGTTGGGCGCAATCTTTTTGCCTTTCACAAACTTGGCTGCCAACTCCAAATCGCTGAGACGCGCGTTGGTACAAGATCCGATAAAGATATAGCCTAATTCAATGTCTGCTGGTTTTTGGCCAGGTTCTAGATCCATATAATGATAGGCCCGCTCATCATTCATGTCACGAATCTCTGGAAAGGAAGTTTCAAAGTCCACTCCCATGGAAGGATTGGTCCCCCAAGTCACCATCGGAGCTAAGTCAGATACATCCATACGGATGACCTTGTCATATACGGCATCGTCATCACTGACCAAGGTCTTCCAGTCCGCTACTGCAGCTTCAAAATCTTGTGGCACACATTCACGACCTTCTAGGTAATCAAAGGTCTTTTGGTCTGGATTCATGATTCCCATCTTAGATCCAAATTCAATGGACATATTGCAGATGGTCATCCGCTCTTCCATGGTCAAGCGATCAATCGCTTCGCCCCGATACTCTACGACATAGCCAACGCCGCAGGCAACACCGTAACGCGCTATCAAAGCTAGGATGTAATCCTTTGAATAGATCCCTTTTTGCGGGGTTCCGGTGAATTCGACCAACATCTTCTTGGGTTTGACCTGCCAGATGGTCTGGGTGGCAAAGACATGCTCTACCTCACTGGTTCCAATTCCAAAGGCAATTGCACCGAAAGCGCCATGGGTTGCGGTATGGCTGTCTCCACAGACAATGAACTTTCCAGGCTGAGTTCGTCCAGTTTCAGGGCCCACCATATGAACGATTCCTTGTTTTTCTGAACCGTGAGCCGCATGATCAATTCCAAAATCTTTAACGTTTTCAGCTAATTTATCAATCTGAGCCTTGGAAATCACATCCCGGATATCATAAATGTTAACCGTTGGGACATTGTGGTCAAAGGTTCCAAAGGTTAAATCTGGCCGTCGAACCTTGCGTCCTGCATCCCGTAATCCCTGAAAGGCTTGGGGACTGGTGACCTCGTGGATATAGTGTTGGTCCACATACATGAGTTGGGGCTGGCCTTGCTCACCGGTCACTACATGCCGTTCCCAGATTTTATCAAAAATTGATTTTCCTGCCATCCTTACCTCCATAAAGCGTAGAGTGTGTATAGGGTGAGAAGCGTTCCTAAGAGCCAGGTAACTTTAAAATACCATTTCTGTGTTTTGTGATGAAAGAGGAGCCCTCCAGTCCAAGCCCCTAGCCCCCCAACTGCAAAAGCATAAAAGAGCAAGGTCTTTTCTGGTATCCGCCAGTCATTTCGTTTAGCCTTTTCCTTATCAACTCCGTAGAGGATCCCTACGAAGAGATTCCATAGAAGGATCAAGCCCGTAATCATTCCTTTTACACTCATAATCGTTTTATAATTTCTTCTGTCATTTCTTTTGTCGAAGCTCTGCCTCCTAGGTCTCTAGTAAAGATCCCTGCAGCAAGAGTCGCCTCTACGGCTTCTTCAATTCGTCTAGCGTCTTCTTCTCGATCAAAACTTTCTCGCATCATCATGGCAACAGAGAGGATCATCGAGACTGGATTCGCCACGCCCTGACCCGCAATATCTGGAGCTGATCCATGAATAGGCTCATACATACTTGGCCCTGACTCCGAATGACTAGCCGATGGCATGACGCCAAGAGTTCCAGATAAGACACTGGACTCATCAGAAAGAATATCTCCGAAAAGGTTTTCCGTCACGATGACATCAAAGCGTGACGGATTAGTAATCATGAGCATGGCTGCTGAGTCTACCAACTGGTGCTCCAAGGTCACATCCGGGAAGTCTTGAGCCACTCGATCTGCAACTCTTCTCCATAGTTTAGAGGTTGCGAGGACATTTTGCTTATCAATGCTAGTGACTTTCTTACGGCGTCCACGCGCAATCTCAAAAGCCTTACGTACGATACGCTCCACTTCTTCAAGAGAGTAGTCATTGATATCCCGTGCTTGATCTTCTTCTAAGATATGATCTCCAAAGTAAATCCCGCCTGTAAGCTCACGAACCACTACGAAATCCACACCTTGAATGCGATCCTCCTTCAAAGGTGACAAGTGCTTGAGGGCATCATAAATTTTAACCGGACGTATGTTAGCATAGAGGTTGAGCTCCTTACGAAGGGCCAACAAACCTTGTTCCGGACGAATCGGTGCTTGGTCATACTGGGGACTTCCGATAGCTGCTAAGAGAATAGCATCAGCTTCCTTGCTAGCTTCTAGAGTAGAAGCTGGTAGAGGATGACCAGCCGCATCAATCCCAGCTCCACCAAATGGATGCGCTTGGACTGAATAGTCAAAATTTGTTTTTTTTGCCACTGCTTTCAGTACGGACAGGCCAGCCTCCATAATCTCTGGTCCTATTCCGTCTCCTGCAAGGGCGACAATTTTCTTCGTCATAGTGTTCTCCTTTAGGCATCGGGCAGATCACGATAGGATACAATGTGGCCAATCTCTCCAGCATTCTCTTTTTGCACCAAGGTATTAGCATTGATATAGGCAATTGCTGAGGCCTTCAATACGTCAAAGTCTAAACCAGAAGCGTTAAAGATGGTATCTGTCGCTTCATTCTCAACAGTAACCAGCACACGCGCTTGGGCATCAATCCCATCTGTCACCGCATCAATGCTGTAAGAGGTCAGACGAACTTCTTGGTGGAAGAATTGATCAATAGCGTTAAAGATTGCTTCCACTGAACCTTGACCTTTGGCAAGATATTCAAGAACTTCACCATCTTCATTTTTCAGGCTGACTGTTGCAGTGATGCTTTCATCTTCGTTCGTTGTGAGGCGAAGATCATCAAAATGGAAGCCTTCTGGATTTTCCACTGCTGTACCGGCAACAAGGGCGCGGATATCAGCGTCTGTGATCTCGTGTTTCTTATCTGCCAGAGATTTGAATTTCGCAAACAATGGCTGGATGTCTTCTTCTGTGAATTCCAATCCCAACTCATGCAGTTTTTCGACAAAGGCGTGCCGCCCTGACAATTTCCCAAGAGGAAGGCTATTGCTCTTGACACCCACCAACTCAGGCGTGATGATTTCATAGGTAAGAGGATTTTTAAGAACGCCGTCTTGGTGAATCCCAGACTCGTGTGAGAAGGCATTGCCACCAACAACTGCCTTGTTTTTAGGAATTGGAATACCAGAGTAACGAGAGACCAACTCAGAAGTGTTGATGGTTTCATTGAGCACAATCGGACTGTCAACCTGGTAATAGTCTTCCCGGATATTGAGGGCAACCGCCACTTCTTCAAGCGCAGCATTTCCAGCCCGTTCACCGATTCCATTGATGGTTCCTTCGACACGACCAGCTCCATTCTTGACAGCGGCGAGGCTATTAGCAACTGCCATCCCTAGATCATCATGGCAATGAGGAGAATAGATGATCTCGCGGTCTGTTTTGACATGGTCAATCAAGTATTTGAAAATCGCGCCATATTCTGCTGGTGTCGTGAAGCCGACCGTATCAGGAATATTGATATAGCTAGCCCCTGCATCGACTGCAGTTTGAACGACTTGCAAGAGGAAATCCAATTCCGTCCGAGTCGCATCTTCCGGTGAGAACTCCACAATCTCAAACTTAGAACGTGCGTAAGAGACGTGCTCTTTGATAGCCTCAAGAATTTCTTCCTTGGTCTTGTTGAGTTTAAACTCCCGGTGAATCGGACTGGTTGCGATAAAGACGTGAACTTGCGGATACTTAGCATCTTTCAAGGCTTCATAACAAGCATCAATATCGGATTTGACCGAGCGAGCCAAACCCGTCACAGCAGTCTTGGTCAAGGTCTTTGCAATTTCCTGCACAGCTGTGAAAGAATCGGGACTGGCTGCTGGAAAACCTGCTTCGATAGCAGAAATGCCCCACTTCTCCAATTGCTTGGCAATGGCAATCTTTTCTTTGATGGAGAAATTGACTCCAGGAGTCTGTTCGCCATCCCGAAGACTGGTATCTAAAAATTCAACTTTACGCATAGGGTCTCCTCTTTTCTAAACATAGTGAATAAAATAAAAACATCTCGCCAGTTACCTAAGCGAGATGTTTTGTTACTCCCGCTTGGTAAGCCAAACAGGACTAATGCTTTTGCACTAGCCCGAATACCTCAACAACAAAGCAAATTGAATAAACTTAGCTGTTTTCATGTTTGACTTTTCTCCTTTGTCTGATGTCTTGTTTAGTATTTTAGCACAGGGAAAATTGAATGTCAAGAATTTTCTATAATATTCTGAATTTTTTGAATAGAAGCAAAATAAAGGCGAAAGCCTCTTTTTGCTTTCGCCTCTTATTCTTATTTTTTTCTGTAGAGATCAAAGATGATTTGATCATTGTATAGATCAATGGTATTTGCTTTGACATAAAAATTCATCTCATTTTTGATCTTGGCAAGCTCGATCTTTATCGTCGCCTCTTTGCTATCAATGCTTACAAAGTCAGGTAAATCCTTGTTTGTAGATAGCATCTGCATCACGGTCTTCTTAGGAAGTTTCAAGGTCCCAACTGAAAAATCCTTGAGAGTCAAGAGGATGCTCCCATCCTCTAGCTTACTCGGCTGGAAATAGATATAGAGGGGGTACTCCTTTCCTAAAAAGTTCAGTTTCCCCTCCAGTAACATCTGTTGATTGTCTGCATAAAGTTGATAATCACTCAAATGATAACTTTTCAGCATGACCTTGATGGTTTCATTAAGTTGAGCTCTTGTCGTTGTCATACTGCCAATCTTAACATCTCCTTTTTGGTTAGGAGTCTGTAGTTGACGGACATCCTCTCGAACCGTTGAGAAGCGAGTCCATACGACTAGACTGGTTGCTAATAAGAAACTGACCAAGCTAAGAAAGAGCCATTTCCAGATATTTATCGGGGTTTTCTCTCGTCTCTCCTTAAAATGAGGCCCTGTGGTTGGTGGCTTGACCTTCTTTTCACTCAAACCATTTTTTCTTAGTTGCATGTATTTTCTCCAGTACGGCTTCTTTCATAATTTCATATCCTGTATTATTGGGATGAAAACTATCCTCGTCATACAAGGCATCGTTGGTCACAGTTTCTTTTCCTAATTCGTTCTCTGTCACCCCACTCTTACCATCAATGCCCTTATAGAGAAGGTCGTTGATCGGAACAAAATAGACGCCCTGATAAGCAGAGAGGGTCTCCTCCGTTCTTTGGTTCCATTGATCCACAAGCGTCTGCAATTCCGTTAAATCGGGGAAGTTGAGATACAAGGGATTATAGATCCCCACTACGTAAATAGGCAAATCAGGATTGTCTTTGCGGGCCAATTCGATGATCTGTTTAAGATTTTTCACGTAAGTCTTAGACGGCTTATCAAAGCGATCCAGATCTAAGTTGCTGGTATCCTCAAGAATGGCCTTTCGCAGATCATTGCCCCCGACAGTGATGGTCAGTAACTGAGCCTGCTTCAAATCCTTTCGAATCTCCTTTTTCTCCTGCATACGTGTCAAAATTTGACTGCTGGTATTGCCAGCTACACCATAGTTAATCGCTTTGAATTCAAGACCTGTTTCATTGGTCAAACTCTGAGCAAGAAGAGGAACAAAGCCTCCTTGATTGGTGCTATCTCCTACGCCTTTCGTCAAAGAATCCCCAATCGCTACATAGGTGACTGTCTTTTTTGGGGCGCTTGTTGATGGTTTGGTCATCACTGGTTCTGCCGAAGGAAGGAGCCAATTGACCAGGAAAAAGCAGACCAGAAAAGTGACCAAACAATACAAGATCATTTCTAGTATTTTTCTACTATTCATATACTCCTCATTCGTCCAGCCTTTAATTTAGATTTCTTGATTGTCTTTTAGTTCCGTTCAGGCTTGGTAGACAATGTTCCCCTGGCAGATGGTATAAGCTACCTGTCCCTTGAGGGATTCTCCAACAAATGGGGAATTGGCTGCCTTAGAGGCAAAATGATCAGATACCAAACGGTCAGCCTCTGGGTCAAAGATCACAATATCTGCTGGTCCACCAACTTCTAAATAGCCTGCTTCAAAGTGATAGAGTTTTGCAGGATTATAAGTCATTTTTTCTAAGAGCTCCATTAAACTAAGCTCTCCAGCGTGAACCAAATAGGTCAAACCAAGCGATAGAGAGGTTTCTAATCCTGTCATGCCGGAAGGAGCTTTGGTGATATCGGCCACGTTCTTTTCATCCGCATGATGAGGCGCGTGGTCCGTTGCAATCACAGAAATAACTCCTGACTTCAAGCCTTCGATCACTGCACGGCGATCCTCTTCCCGACGAAGGGGAGGATTCATCTTGGCATTGCTTCCCTTAGACAGCAAAAGATCTTCTGTCTTAGAGAAATGCTGAGGAGCTACTTCTGCTGTGACTGGAGCGCCGATTGCTTGAGCAAACTCAACTACCTTCACACTCTCAGCTTTAGAAAGGTGCTGGATGTGGAGGTGACCACCTGTCGCATGAGCAATCATGGCATCACGCGCTGCCATAGAGTATTCAGCTACACCTGTCGCTCCACAAACCTTGAAGTGTTCTCGGGCAATGTGCTCATTGAGTCCCAGAATGCCATTCAATTCTGGATCTTCTTCATGCAGACTAATAAAGGTACCTAGACGCTTGGCTTCTTCCAAAGCTTGACGCACTACTTTGGTACTTTGCAAAGGTATCCCATCATCAGAGAAACCGACAGCCCCAGCTTGTAACAAGCCTTCAAAGTCGGTCAAATGTTGGCCATCAAAGTTCTTGGTAACCGTCGCAACTGTCTTGACATGAATGGCTTCCTTGGCAGCAGAATCCAAGACTTCATTTAAGGTCTCGACATCCGAAATAGTTGGAGTGGTATTGGCCATCATGACAACTGTCGTAAAACCACCCGCTGCGGCTGCCAGAGCTCCGGTGTGAATATCTTCCTTGTGGGTCTGACCAGGTTCACGGAAGTGAACATGAATGTCCACTAAACCTGGCGCTACCACCTTGCCACTTGCATCAATGACTTGGGCTTGCTCGTAAGAAAGAGATGGGCCTATTTCAACAATTTTACCCTGATCTACCAAGAGATCACACACTTGATCCAAACCAGTTTTTGGATCCATGACACGACCATTTTTAATGACTAACATCTTCTACTCCTTTATTCATAGAAATCGACATGGGTCTCTAGTAAGCGATCCCCATCATAGCGAAACATTGCTGAAAAGAAGGGTCTATCTTCCAAGAGCCACTCGACAAAGGTGTGGTCCCCTTCCCAAGTAGGTTTTGAGAGGACTTGATCATAAGGCACCCACTCCAATGTCCCTTCGTTACACTCGATGAGCTCTCCTTCAAAATCGGTCACCTTGAAGACATAGGTGTACCAGTCCAGATCTGGAGTAAATTCAGGGAAGGTAATGATCCCTTTCAAGACTGGCTTGGCTCTAAGGCCCGTCTCCTCAAAAATTTCACGCGCAGCACACTCTTGAGGAGTTTCTCCGCGTTCTAATTTTCCACCAACTCCAATCCATTTGCCTTCATGGACATCATTGGGCTTTTTATTGCGATGCAACATGAGAAATTCTTTCCCATTGTCGATATAACAAATCGTTGCTAATTGTGGCATTTCTTTCTCCTATCTTAACCAATCAATCGGCTCGCGTCCCGCTTTTTCCAAAAATTGATTGGTTTTTGAAAAGGGCTGGGAACCAAAGAATCCTCGGTAGGCCGATAAGGGACTTGGATGAGCTGATTCAAGGACCAAATGTCGATCGTGGGTAATCAAAGGCTTTTTCTTACGAGCGTAAGATCCCCAGAGGATAAAGACGACTGGCTCCTCCAACTCATTAACCACCTTGATCACAGCATCTGTAAACGGCTCCCAAATTTTTCCAGCATGGCCATTGGCCTGCCCAGCGGGCACCGTCAAGCAGGCATTGAGCAAGAGCACCCCTTGTTCAGCCCAAGTAGTCAGATCATGCGACCGCTTCTCACCAATGTCTGAGCGCAATTCTTTGAGAATATTTTGCAAAGAAGGCGGTGCTGGTACATGATCCGGGACAGAAAAACTTAAGCCTTGTGCTTGATCCGGTCCGTGGTAGGGATCTTGGCCTAAGATCAAGACCTTGACCTGATCCATCCCCGTTGTCTGTAGGGCCTTAAAGACCTTATCACGTGGTGGATAGACCACTCCTTGGCTATAAACCTCATTCATAAAGTCATTGATCTGATGAAAATACCCTTCCGGAAGATGGGATTTGATGGCTTCGTGCCAGGGGGAATGTTGCATGGAAACTCTCCGCTATCCAATAAATTCTTACCTTTCATTATACCACATTTGACACAGATCCACTGGATAAAAAAGAGGCTGGACAAGTTTATCCAACCTCTGTTTCTGCCTGTTCAATAAGCGAGAGCTTTAGTTGTTTTCTTTCTTAGTAAATCCTGCTAAACCAATCGAAGCCACTAGCAAAATTTGCGGTAAGAATTGGATGAGGTAACGGGTCTTCCCGCCTTCAAAGATGGTTAAGAAGAGCAAACCACCAAAAACCGATAAGGAAAGGAAGTTAAAGGCATCCGTATCTCGACGCTTGAGATAAGCCCCAAGCAAGCCAGCCGACAGGACGATCCAGATCACCTGCTTGATAAATTCATAATTCTTGTACTGTGGCCGATCCGTGCTGAGGAAATAGGTCCGCACCCATTTAGCAAATCCATTATTTTTTGTGAGTGTTGCATAGAGAGGATTGATATAAGGCGTCTTCTCATACTCTACATCTCGGTAAAGCCAACCCAGGGTGCCTTCTGCTACCGTCAAGGATTGCTTGTAGTAGATATGACCGATCAAACCGAAAGGTCCATACTCCTTGAGACGGCGCTTGATTTCTTTAATGACATTTTCCTTCTTGAAGAGACCATTGTTGTAGTCTGAGCGCTTGTCCTCATCGATATAAGCCAGCAAGCCCTCTTTCATATCTTCTTGGTTATGCCCCATATCCGTCAAGCCTAGATTGATAAACAAGAGTGGTCCTTTGGCCAGCCCTTCTTCTTTCAGAATCGGCACGACCCTTTGATGATTGACCGCTGTATTCAATCCTGCAAAGACAAATCCTGTCGTCATAACGGTCACCGTAGCAATCTTGCCAAAGACCTTCCAGTTTCCTCTAAAGAAGAGTACAGCCCAAAAGGCGATCATGACAATAATTGTCGTTGGACGAATCAGCATTGTTACACCAGATAAAATCCCTAAACCAAACATCTTCTTCCAGGAGATCCCTGCTTGGTTTTCCTTCAAGAGATCCAAGGCCCACCATAATTGCAGAGCAATTAAAGGAAGTGGCGGAATGTCCGTATACATGGAATAGAAATAAGGCGAGTAACAGATCAAGCTCACATAAAAGAGATAGACTAAATCAGCCGTTTTTTGATTAAAATGCTTCTGTGACAGTTTGTACAAGAGGACGGCCCCCAGATTGACATAGAGCATATTGAGAAGTTGCATGACCCACAGACCACTAGAGCCAAACAACACATAGAAAAACTTTTCATAGAGAAAGAGCGGAATGTTATTCGGATTGCGGCTGAGATAGTTGGTGATGGAAGATTGCTTCAGAAGCTCAAAAGCACCCTTAAAAACCACCGCAGCATCCCGACGGATCAAAAGTTCCGCACAAACCATGACAATCAGCTGAAAGACGATTGCACCAAGCAAGAAGCCTTTTTTGTGCTGGGTCAACCAAGCAAGGGCTCTTTTGACCCCATCGCGTTTCAACCAGCCTAGCAGAAATAGCAATCCAGCACCTAAAATGGCTAGCCATGAAATCTCTCTCAGATAGGTCACACTGATCAAGAACCAGTGGATCATCACTAGCAACATGATACCATGAAGCATCCCAAATAGAATACGTTTACTTTTCGATAACATAAATCCATTATATCAAAAAAACAGCATTTCTGCTGTTTGTGACTGGTACGAAATCATTTAGACCGAGGAATGATCTTCACTATTTGCAATATTCCTTGAAATCAAGCTTGACTTCTCGCAACTCTGTGAATGCAAGTCCTCTGTAAAATAGGATCACAATTAGAAATAAATTCAATGCCAAAAACAAGCCAAAATGTTGTTCCTGTCATTTGCGTTTTTATACCCTTCCACATAGACTAGCTACTTCCAAATTCCCTAAAAAGAGTTCTTACTCTTCTCTTTTCAACCAATTTTCACGCTGTGCTTTTTCTGCTAAATCTTTTGCTTTATCGATATCCAATGAATTTGAATTCGAGGGGGTGTTGGATTCAATATCTTCTTCCAATTCTTGTAAGATTTGAACATCCTTAGAGGTCAAATTCGAAACGGTATGGTCTGCTTTTGGCAGAGGACGATAGAACATAAAGAACAATCAGAAGAGCGGCAACCGATATGAGAAACCCTTTCTGGAAATCTTCAACAGGTATTTTAGTACCTTTCGTGGACAAGTCCTTCCACTCTGGGTGTTGCTCCTCAGCCTCTTTTTTAGCATTAAAAGCAGGTGTAATCAAGACTCGATTCATCAAGGTGATTGCACCCAGGGACATTAGCAAAAACGGAATATGGCGTGATTGACTGATGATCACTAAACTTCCACCTGTAATAGCAATCAAGCTGATGAGGATATTAACGGTAAACCAAACTCTCGCCTGCTTTTTCGTTTCCAAATACTTTTCTTTTGTCATGTGCTTCTCCCTTAAGATCGCTTATATCTTAAAACAATTAACATTATCATACAGGATTATTCTATGTATTTCAAGTTAGCTAACACTAGTGAAAAAAGGATAAAAAAGAAGCGCAAGAAACGCTTCTGTACGATTAGTTATTTTGCCAAGTTTCTTGGTTTTCCTTGAAACGGCGCAACATTTCCAAACCTTCAGAGGTAATATAACCTTGTTCTTCTGCCAAATGGATCAATTCTGTGTAGTTAGACAAGGTTTCGAGTTGAACACCAGCTTCTGCAAATTTCTTATCGGCTTTTTCCAATTGGTAGGTGAAGATAGCCACCACACCAAGGACATCTGCTCCTTCACGTTTCGCAGCTGCGACAGCATCCAGAACAGACCCACCAGTAGAAATCAAATCTTCCACCACTACCATCTTTTGACCTTGTGGTACACGGCCTTCGATTTGGTTCCCAGCACCATGATCTTTTGGTTTGCTACGGATGTAGGCAAAAGGCAGATTCATCTTATCAGCGATAATGGCACCGTGAGGAATCCCCGCAGTTGCTGTTCCAGCAATCACTTCTACTTCAGGGAAAGCTTCCTTAATTTTGTCCACAAATCCATTCTCAATCAAGGTACGAGTTTCAGGATAAGCGAGGGTCACACGGTTATCTGTATAAATAGGGGACTTGATCCCTGAAGCCCAAGTAAAAGGCTCTTCTGGTTTCAAATAAACGGCTTCAATTTTTAGAAGATGGCTGGCAATATCTTTAGCTAATGACATGATAACTCCTTTTTTACGATTTTAATCGAATACGAATTAAATAGGAAATAATTTTAAACAATAACAGTATAGGTTGGTGAATGCGTTAGGGAAGGTCCTATCGGACTTCCCGTAGAGCTACAAAAGTTTCACTTTTAGTAGACCATATTATTCCGACGATTAGAAGAAAGAAACGATTTTTTTCTCTTAGTTAATCTAGTGAATGCGTTAGGAAAAGTCCCATCGGACTTTCCAGAGTTCCGACACTTGTTTGAAAGAAACGATAATTTTCTTTCAAACAAGTTAGTGAATAGTTTAGGGAAGGCCCCATCGGGCTCCGATTATTCCGACGATTAGAAGAAAGAAACGATATTTTTCTTTCTTCTAATCTAGTGAACTCGTTAGGGAAGATCCTATCGGACTTCCCGTAGAGCTACAAAAGTTTCACTTTTAGTAGCTCTTACGAGTTCCACTGTCTCTTAATCTCATGATAAGCATCCCATGGGTTTTCTGCTTGGATGATCGGACGTCCAACGACAATGTAGTCTGAACCGATGGCGTGGGCTTCTTGTGGGGTCATGACCCGTTTTTGGTCACCAATTTCTGCTCCCGCAGGACGGATACCTGGGGTTACACAGACAAACTCTTCTGATGTAGCCTTCTTGATCAAATCAACTTCATGGGCTGAACAAACAACTCCGTCCAAACCAGCTTCTTGTGCTTTTCGGGCATAATTAACTACTGATTCTTGGACAGTGGTTTGGATGTTTTGGCAATCACGCATGTCTTCTTCACTGGTAGAAGTCAACTGAGTCACCGCCACCAACTTGGCTCCTGGCCCAAGTGCTTTTTTAGCTTCGCGCATCATCTCTACACCGCCAGCCGCATGAACTGTCACCATATCCACACCAAAGGTGCCAAGGACAGACATTGCTGACTTAACCGTATTTGGGATGTCGTGCAATTTTAGATCCAAGAAAATACTGTGGCCACGACCTTTCAGATAGTGGACAATTTCTGGTCCAACTGCATAGAAAAATTCCATTCCTATTTTTACAAAAAGTTTTTCATCTTCTGGGAAATGTTCTAAAAAGTTTTTTACATCTTCAAAAGCTGGAAAGTCAAGGGCGATGATGGGACGTTCTTCACGCATGGGTTTCTCCTTTTAATGGGTGACATTTTTTCCACAAAAAAACCTTGCCCGAGGCAAGGTTACACGAAAATTAGGTAGTATCTACCCTGATTCACCGTCTAGACCTTAGGAGCCTCTCTGGACCACTTTAAAGGTTTTTCTACATTGTAGTACGATATTAAAGAAAAGTCAAGAAATAATCATAAAACGTTCGGATTCCATCTGTCTTTTTCATCTTTCGACTAGGAAAGATTCATAAACATGTTAAAAGATTGACGAATAAACGTTTTTCCTGTAAAATTTTTGCTATGCTGAGTAAGGGTTGTTTCAGTTGTAGCTTACTCAGTAGCCTGTTGGGGTTGTAGCCAGCAGGCATTTTTTATTTTCATGATAATCCTTATAATAGATTTTCTCGGACATGTTTTCGTAAGTTCTCAAGAGTGTCAATGCTATATCGATCCATGACCTGTGGCAGGTCTTCGATGATCGTTGGACAAGCATAAGGATCGGTGAAATTGGCAGTTCCGACACCGATCGCAGAAGCGCCAGCAATCATCATTTCAATCGCTGCTTCTGCTGAATCTACACCCCCCATTCCTATAATTGGAAGTTTAGTGAATTGGGCTACTTGGCGAATTAACTTTAAGGCTACTGGGAAGATAGCTGGTCCTGACATACCTCCCGTACCATTGGCAATAATAGGCTTACCAGTCTTGAGGTCGAAGCGCATCCCGACCAAAGTGTTGATCATGGTCAAGCCACTAGCGCCCGCATCTTCGGCAGCCTTGGCTACCTGGGTGATATCTGCTACGCTCGGGGTCAGTTTGACATAGACAGGAACGGAGGAAGCTTCCACTGCTGTTTTCACGGCTGCATAAGCCAATTCAGGAACCTGACCAATCAAAAGCCCGTTATTCCCATGGTCCACATTGGGACAGGAGATATTGAGCTCAATGGCTTTGACATTTGGTGCCTGGGAGATTTTTCTAGAAACCGTCGCATACTCTTCATTGGAGAAGCCAGCTACATTGGCGATAATCGGTAGATCTGGATAATGCTGGGCTAACCAAGGGAGTTTCTCTGCGAGAACGACATCGACACCTGGATTTTGGAGACCAATGGCATTGAGCATTCCTGCAGGAGTCTCTGCGACACGTGGTGTCGGATTGCCAAAACGAGCCTCTGCGGTTGTCGCCTTGATCATAATGGATCCTAATAAGTCCAAGTCATAGTATTTGGCATATTCTTGGCCAAAACCAAAACAGCCGGAGGCAGGAATAATGGGATTTTTCAAGTCTAATCCTGGTAAGGATACAGCTAATCGATTACTAGTCATACTTTCCTCCCTACATCACAATCGTACCAGTTTCAAAGACTGGACCATCTTCACACACGCGTTTATTGGCTGCTTGGCTTGCATTTTCCAGATGAACGACACAGGCATAGCAAACTCCCATCCCACAGGCCATACGGGATTCCATTGAAATATAGGCCCGAGGGTGGTCATAGAACTTGCTGTTGACGTATTTGAGCATACCAGGGGCCCCACAGGAATAGATGGCATCAAACTCCTTGTCAATCTGATCAACGATGGTTGAGACATACCCCTTGGTACCATAAGTCCCATCATCAGTTGTAATGGTCACTTGCCCATACTGCTTCAACTCTTCTTCAAGGATAACCGCTTCTTTATTTGCAAATCCAAGGACAGAATGGACTTCTACTCCTTGCTCATGTAGCTGTTTAGCCACTTGGACCAAGGGAGGTACTCCAATCCCGCCACCGATGATCAAGGCACGCGCCCCTTGACCAAGCTCCTTTAAGTCAAAGCCATTTCCTTGAGGACCCATGACGCTTAGGAAACTACCAATAGGCAGCTGAGAAAAGATGGCCGTTCCGCCTCCTTCTACCCGATAGATGAGGCGACAGGTATGGCTGTCTGGATCAATCTCTGAGATAGAAATGGGACGACGAAGGAGCTTAGAGTCATCCGGTACACGGATATGGAGAAACTGCCCAGCTAGCATCTGCTCGACCATTTCCCCCTTCAAGACCATTGAAAAAATCCGTGGCGCAATCTCTTCTTGAGCGATTAACTCCATGTCTTCCATCATGATTTTTCCAAACCGTTTTTTACAGCTGTCACTGACCATTGGTTTCCTCTTCTTTCTTCCAGCAAAAAAGACCTCGCAAAAGCAAGGTCCTACAAATGATCAGCTAGACTCAGTCCGCTGATCTTTTTTTCTGTCTTTCCTTGCAGGCCTCTCTGGACCCCTTAAAGGTTAAATTTGTCTCATTATATCGCGCTACTAGATGCTTGTCAAGTAGAAATCGACGACTTAAGAAGCTTTCTTGAGGTCAAAATCCTCTGGTACCGGCGGGATATACTGCAAAGCGATGCGATTCTCAGGCTTGTGATCAACTAGATAAAGTACCAGTAAAAAGACCCATTCCAGAGGCTTCATCAGATAGTAAATGACATCCATAGCCCATTTCTTTTTGATATGTTTAGCAAAAGGATAGCCATAGCGGTCATAATTGCGACGTAAGAAGCGATGGAAACGTGGCGTCTTTTCTTCCAGTACTTGCTCAAAGGCATTGGCAATGCAGAGCTGGCGATTGACGACCACTGGATGACCATGCCGGACTCCCATCCGCTGGGGCTTGACCACCTTTTCATGGCCACCTGCTGCGACCGTACAGAGATAATGCTCATCTATGATAAGATTCTGAGGAGGAATCTTTTCCGAGAAAGTCCAATCTGCCGTATTGGTCCAGGCCTTGACCAAGCTATCAGGTCGCTGACCAAAAAGCATCAGAACCATGACCAATAGCGCTAATAAGGGGAGGGCAAAGACGACCGCCAGCCAAGGCCAGTGTTTGGATTGGTGGAGGATGGTGTGAAAGCGCTGGAGAATGGGATTGTCATAGACCCTATTAGGATCAGACTCTCCCTGCCACTCCTTCATCCTGGTCCTTAAGAGACTAATGGAATAAACTAACCAGAAAACCGTGTGACAACCGATAACTTGCAACTGGATGTCAAACAATCCTACTAGCACCAAACCCATCAATATCCCACTGATACAAAAGATATTCAAAAGTGGAGACAAAGAATTAGCATCCCGGTAGGAATAGATAACCAGAGCCAAGAGGGAAATAAGAGCCAAGGTAATGATAGTTGGCAGAGCCTCTGTCCAAATCATGGTATGCTTCTGCTCATTAATGAGCTGTTTCGTCCAATCATAACCGGTCAGATCCTTTACCTGATAGATAATGAAAGATTCTAGGATACAGCCAAAGACTCCAATCCAAAGGATCACAAAGTACTTGCGATTGTTGACCCTTCGTTTAATTTTTTCCTCTTCTTTCTCGTCATAGACACCGACCAGCTCCTTTTCCAAGGTCTGGGCCTGTATCGTAGACCATCTAGAAATAACATACAGAATCACAAAGATATTAGGAACAAAATAACTGACCCCTAGGGCATGAACAAGAATTGTAACACTGTAAACTGCAACTCCAAAAATAGCATTCCAGAAACCCAAAGATTGGATATTTCCTGGCAAACTCCCGACAATTAGAAAAGCAGACAAACTAATAAATATCAGGAAGTTGGTCATAAAGTTCATCTTTAATACACTGGCTAAAAATTTAGTCTCCAGTTCCTGGTTCCATTTTTTGTACCAGTTAGCAATTTTTTTCATAAGGCCTCCAAAGCTTATCTTTTCCATCATTCTACCAAGGTGTTAACATTCCTTCAATTCTAAACCTGATTTATAGGGAAAAATCCTTCTAGAGACTGATACCAGCTAGGATTTTCTGCGAAAAGTATGTTAAAATATAAGCATGAGAATCCAACAATTACATTACATTATCAAAATCGTCGAAACAGGCTCTATGAATGAGGCATCCAAACAACTCTTCATTACCCAGCCAAGTTTGTCTAATGCTGTGCGGGACTTGGAAAAAGAAATGGGGATTGACATCTTCATCCGTAATCCCAAAGGTATCACTCTGACCAAGGATGGGATGGAGTTCCTTTCTTATGCCCGTCAAGTCGTGGAGCAGACCCAACTCTTAGAAGAACGCTATAAAAATCCAGTAGCCAATCGGGAGCTCTTTAGCGTATCATCCCAGCACTATGCTTTCGTGGTCGAAGCCTTCGTCTCTCTCCTCAAGAAAAGCGATATGGAGAAATACGAGCTCTTCCTACGGGAGACTAGAACCTGGGAAATCATCGATGACGTCAAGAACTTCCGAAGTGAGATTGGTGTCCTCTTCCTGAATGGGTACAACCGGGATGTCCTCTCAAAAATGCTAGATGATAGCCACCTCAAGGCAACCCACCTCTTCACAGCCCAGCCCCACATCTTCGTCAGCAAGTCCAATCCGTTGGCAAACAAAGATGTGGTCAAGCTAGAAGACCTAGAAGACTTCCCTTATCTCAGCTATGACCAAGGGACCCACAACTCCTTCTACTTCTCAGAAGAGATCCTCTCCCAAGAGCATCACAAAAAGTCTATCGTGGTCAGCGACCGTGCCACCCTCTTCAATCTCTTGATTGGTCTGGACGGCTACACTATTGCGACCGGTATCCTCAATAGCAACCTCAACGGAGACAATATCGTCTCCATCCCACTAGATATTGATGACCCAATCGAGCTGGTCTATATCCAACATGAGAAAGCTAGCCTCTCCAAGATGGGTGAGAAATTTATCGAATACTTACTTGAGGAAGTCCGATTTGATAAATAAGGACTAACCATCTACACAAGCCCAATAAAAACACCTGAAACAAGTAGCCTTCTACTTCCTTCAGGTGTTCTTTTATTGTCTTAATTTAGAAAACACTTGGCCAATCTTCCCTTCAATAACCAGGTCCGCCTGCTTGTCTTGCTGGATACTGGTTTTGTTGATCACGACAAGATTCTTCCCTTGGAAATATTGTATCAAGCTGGCTGCTGGATAGACCACAAGGGAAGTTCCACCGATGATGAGAAGGTCAGCCTCTTGGATAGCTCGAGCTGCTTGGCTAAAGACGTCCATATCGAGGGGTTCCTCGTAAAGGGTCACATCCGGCTTGACCACCTTGCCACAGTCGAGGCAATGAGGAATAGTCCCTGCCAAAGCTAGAAAGGCCTCCAGATCATAAAAGCGCTGACAGCCCGTACAGTAATTGCGATCGGCACTACCATGGAGTTTCAAGACTTTTTTAGATCCTGCCATCTCATGGAGACTATCAATATTTTGCGTCACCACTGCCTTAAGCTTCCCTGTCTGCTCCAGCCAAGCAAGATAACGATGGGCTACATTGGGTTTGGCATCAGGATAGAGCAGGTATTTCTTATAAAAGTCGAAAAAATCCTCTGGATAGCGCTCAAACATGGTATGAGAGACCAATTGCTCAGCTGTAAAATGACGACCTAAGGTGACACTATAGACGCCATCTGAGCTACGAAAATCTGGAATATTGGACTCTGTAGAGACACCTGCTCCACCAAAAAAGACAATATTCTGACTACGGTCAATCACGTCCTGCAACTCTTTTAGTTTATCCATGTCTTCCTCCTCACAAGAGAGCCTCGATAAGGGCATTGGCCTGGTCGAAATAAAAAGGTTCTCGTTGATAAACAATCCCCGTCTCCTGGGCCAAGCTCACTAAGAGCTCCATAAAATGTTGAGAAGAGAAACCTGTCGTCCGGTGCAATTTTTCCTCATCAAAGGGTTTGATCAAATGGGCCAAA
The DNA here is from genome assembly GCF_003603595.1 of Streptococcus sp. AM28-20. Lineage (NCBI taxonomy): Bacteria > Bacillati > Bacillota > Bacilli > Lactobacillales > Streptococcaceae > Streptococcus > Streptococcus sp. AM28-20. The sequence continues at coordinate 404,417 of NZ_QTNK01000001.1, read as the reverse complement.
GGATTGCGGACAGATTTTTCCAACTCCCGCAGTTGCTTGGCCGCATCCATGGTGGAATCCGGCAAGTCTAAAAGTAAAATCAACTCCGTCAAACTGGACGAATTGACTGCACTCTCGCTATGGAAATTCTGCAAGGCTGGATGGTCAGATGACCGAATTTTGTCAAACTTCCAATGGTCATAGCTAGACTCCTTGGAGTTGTGAATGTAGTCTGCAATATCAGGGATCTGCATTTCAATCAAGCGCATAAAGATCCGGTAAATAGCAGGACTCACCGCACGAATGAAGTCAATCATCTGATCGTTGCGGAGCTTAGCTTCTAAGTCATAAAGGTAGTTAGCTAGCTGTTCCTCTTCTGGATCCTCATGCCAAAAAAGCTGAAAACCTGTTGCATCCAGCAACTTGGTTCTCAACTTTTGGTTCATGATTGGCTGGATATTAAGCTCTCGACGCTCGGCCATTAAGTCCAATAAGGTCAAGACCAGCTCTGGCACTTCCTTCTGCTTCTTAGCAGAGCGGAGGGCCCGACCATACTGGTAGGTCTGAAGGTCGTAAAGCCACTCATCATGAAGATATTCTGTCATTAGTCTGCAATCAAGGTTTCAAGACCAACTTTCATCATATCTGTGAAAGTATTTTGACGTTCTTCAGCTGTCGTATCTTCTTCTGGATTGACCAAGCTATCAGAAATGGTCATGATGGCAAGGGCATCAACATGGTGTTGAGCGGCAAGATAGTAAAGCGCTGCCGCTTCCATTTCTACAGCTTTTACGCCCCATTTACCAAGCTCTAAGTTCTTTTCAAAGTAGTTTGAATAGAAGACATCAGAAGACAAGACATTGCCGACATGCGTCGTCATGCCAAGGTCTTTGGCAATGTGGTAGGCTTTATCTAACAAATCAAAGCTAGCGATTTGTGGGAAATCATACATAGGCCAATCATTGCGGATGATGTTTGAGTTGGTGGCTGCTGCTTGGGCCAAGACCAATTCACGGACATGGACATCGCCATTCAAAGAACCAGCGGTACCCACACGGATGAGCTTCTTCACACCGTAGTCTACGATCAACTCACGCGCATAGATAGAGATCGATGGCATCCCCATTCCAGTACCCATGACAGATACACGATGACCTTTGTAAGTACCCGTGTAACCAAACATGTTCCGAACTTCGTTGAAGCAAACAGCGTCTTCTAAAAAGTTCTCAGCGATAAATTTCGCACGAAGAGGATCTCCAGGGAGGAGAATTTTATCAGCAATTTCACCTTGCTTAGCAGCAATATGGATAGACATGTTTAAGATATAAAGGGCGACAGAGAACAAAGGAAAAATAGGAAACTGACGACGCATCGCAGATGCTAGGCAGTTTATCTTTTTTTCACAGTTCTCCGCCCGTATTCAGTTCAGCGAATACGGTTAACCCTTCCTTTCTGTGTGTATTTTTTGTTTAGAAAAGCTTTCCACTTGTACTCAAATTTGAACACAGGTTTCATGCTTTCTGTTTTCATAATAGAGGGCAGGCACCAAAAAGAGGGTTATTCTTAACCCGAATGAGCCTGTTTCCTTTATGCCTACTTAAATTATACCATAAGAAGATAGGATTCATCTAATGGATAGGTTAAAAGGCTAGTATGTAATTCTTCCGACCCTTAACCATCTTCTGACGCTCTCACTTTTGGTCTGATCAACCCTTTCCATGAAATCCGATCCAAGGCCCTTCCAAGTGCATGAGCTAGAAAAGCGGCTAGCAAAAGATAAGGCAGAGCTTCTAACCCTTGACCCGTAAAGCCGATTACTAGCCCTGTAGCAGAAAAGGGAGCATTTAGGGTCACGGTCAAAAAGCAAACAGCGCCAATCAGTAGTAGGGTAGATAGACCCTCAAATCCAAAAGCTAGAGTTATAAGTGACGCTCCTGCCATTCCCAGTGCAAAGGAAGGTGTCAGAGTCCCTCCGTAAGCCCCCGCCCAGAGAGTAAGCAAAACGACGAGTGCTTTTAGGACAAATAAGACTAATGCCGTCTTCCATGGAATGCCATTGATGACCTCCTGAGCGACCATTCGTCCATTTCCTAGAAGGTGGGGGAGGTTCTGAGCTAGGAAAGCTAAGAAAAGAAATGCCAGTGGAAGAGTCAGAAAAATACGCTGGTCTTTGATCCGATGAGCAGTGGCTTGCTTGGTCAAGCGCGCAAATCCATAAGCTAGGGGCGTTAAGACCAAGACTAAGATCGGCATCATCCACAATACCTGTAGTGACCAAGTCGTATCCAGCATCTTGTAGAGTGCATGATCTGAAATCACCCAACCTGCTACAAAAGCAGCTATATAGGTCGTGACCCCTGCTAGGACAAAGCGTTTAAGTGAAAATGCAATGCCTAAGGTTTCAAATATAAAAAACACACTCGTTAATGGGACTTGGTAAACCGCAGCCAAACCTGCCCCCGCCCCACAAGCGATTAGGAAAATACGATCTGTCAGAGATAGGTCAAAACCTTTCGCAAGAGGCCCTGCCAACAAGGCGCCAATCTCTCGGGGCGCTCCTTCTTTTCCGATAGGGGCCCCAGCTCCTACGGCAACGATTTGCCAGCTAGAATGGAGCAACTGTTTCCTGAAATGAAGGGCGGAACGGGAATCCTCCTCCTTCATCTGACCCTTGATGGAGAGGAGCTTCCCCTTTCGTTGTAAGAAATACCAGACTAAGGCCGAGGTAAGACCTACAATTAGTAAACTGATCCCTATCCGATAAGGAGGAACTCCATCCGTCAAAAAGTCAGACTGATGCTCTGATTGACCAAAGGCCAATCCTTCCACTAATTCTAAAAGGAAATGAAGAAAAATACCCGCTAAACCCGAAACAAGCCCTAGCAGACAAGCTACTAGGACCATTCTCAATTTATAGGGAATTGCTTGGATGGTTCTCACAATTCTTTCCATCTTTATTACAATTCAGCAAGAATCGCTTTCAGCAATCCTTTGAAGTCTCCTTTGACGCGCTCCGTCACTTCCACTACTTCTTCGTGGTTAAGCTCTTCTTGGAAACCAGCCGCAAAGTTGGTAATACATGAAATACCAAGAACTTTCAAACCAGAGTGAGCCGCAATGATGACTTCAGGAACAGTTGACATACCGACAGCATCTGCACCAAGAGTCTTATATGCACGGATTTCAGCTGGAGTTTCATAAGTTGGACCTGTCACACCGATATAAACCCCATCATCCAGTTTAATGCCCAATTTGTCTGCTACTTGATGAGCAGTCTCACGGTATTCTGGAGTGTAAGCTTTCGACATATCAGGGAAACGTGGACCAAAGTCATCCAAGTTTTCACCGATCAATGGGTTTTGACCTGTCATATTGATGTGGTCAGTAATAGCCATCAAGGTACCAGGACCGAAGCCGATACCTCCAGCAGCGTTGGTTACAAGCACTCCTTCACATCCCAAAACTTTCATGACACGAACTGGGAAAGTCACCACTTCCAATGGGTTTCCTTCGTAGAAGTGGAAACGACCTTGAAGAGCCAAGACTTTACGTCCAGCAAGATCACCATAAACCAATTTACCAGCGTGTCCGACTACTGTGGATTGACCCCAGTTTGGAATGTCAGAGTAGTCTACTACGACTGCATTTTCGATTTCTTCAGCCAATTCTCCAAGACCTGAACCAAGGATCAATCCGAACTCAGGAGCTTCGATTCCTTTGCCCTTCAAAAATGCTGCTGTTTCATTGATTTTTGCTAATAATGTCATTGTGTTTCTCCTTTTATTTCTTAAGTAATCTACCAATTTTGTCAAAGGTGTTAGCGTTGCGAATAGTGATCTCACGATAGAAAGGCATCTTCATCAGATGTTTGTGGTAGGCGGTTTTAGCGTAGCTTGCTTCTGAGAATTTCCCCCAGAAAACAGCTAGCTTGCCAAAGTGGAGCACTTCATCCCCTAGCTTCAAAGCAAGCAACTTCTCTTCTAGGGATTCCCTATCCAAGCCCTCGGTGTAAAAGAGCACATCCTTGCGAGCCATCTCTTCTGTCCACCATTGCGGTAAGTTTGCACATTCTGCTTCATAGTCTTTTCGACTCAGCAGAGAAAAGCGTTCAATAAAGGGATAATGTGTTTCAAAGAAGGTCGACAGGCACTCTAATAACTGAGATCGAGAAAGACCTGTCGTAAAGAAGATATTGCCACTGTTGATGTAGGTTTCCACTTGTTCCAATCCCAGCTCCGTCAATTCTTGACGAAGTTGAGCCATGACCACCTTGTTCTTGCCACCAATATTGATTCCTCTTACGAGTAAGGCAAAACGCGTCATCTTAGACCAATTTATCTAAGAAACTTTCACCGATCATGGCTTTCTCAACACCGAAGTTGTCCGCAATTGTTGCTGAGATGTCGGCGAAGTGTCCAACTGGAAGCAAGCCACTACCTTTAAAGGATGGGCTGTAAGCCAAGAATGGGATGTATTCACGCGTATGGTCAGTACCAGCGTAAGTTGGGTCATTCCCATGGTCAGCCGTAATCATCAAGAGGTCATCTTCGCGCATGGCTGCGATGATTTCTGGCAAGCGCTCATCGAACTCATGCAAGCAATCACGGTAACCATGTGGATCACGACGGTGACCGTAAAGAGCATCAAAGTCCACCAAGTTAGTGAATGAGAAACCATGTTTAAAGTCTTCTGATTTCATCGCTTTGATCAAGTTGTCAATACCGTGGCTGTTTGATTTGTTGTGGCCCATATCGTGGTTGATACCAGCACCGTTGAAGATATCGTTGATCTTACCAACTGCATAGGTATCGATACCAGCTTCGTTCAATTTGTCCAAAACAGTTGGAGCAAATGGTGAAACAGCCAAGTCACGACGGTTAGCCGTACGAGTGAAGTTTCCAGGCTCACCAACGTAAGGACGAGCAATGATCCGACCGAGAAGAGCTGGACGTTCCAAAGTGATGGAACGAGCATATTCGCAGATACGGTAAAGTTCATCCAAAGGAATGATGTCTTCGTGCGCTGCGATTTGAAGAACAGGGTCAGCTGATGTATAGATGATCAACTCGCCAGTTTCCATTTGGCGTGGTCCGAAGTCATCGATAACAGCTGTACCAGAATAAGGTTTGTTGGCTTCGCGGATGACCTTGCGACCTGAGAATTCTTCGATTTTTGTCAAGATTTCTTCTGGGAATCCATTCCAGAAAGTATCAAAGGGTTCTGTAATATTAAGACCCATGATTTCCCAGTGACCTGTCATGGTATCTTTTCCAAGAGAGACTTCTTCTAACTTCGTAGCGTAACCAGTTGGATTGCTCTCAGCTGGAACAGTCTTCAAGGCTTGTTCACGCGGAATATTTCCAAGACCAAGTTTTGCCATGTTTGGCACATTCAAACCAACTGCTTTTGAGATGTGTCCAAGTGTGTCAGATGCGCCGTCAGGCACACCAGCATTGACAAAGTTATTAGCATCTGGAGCTGCTCCGATCCCTACAGAATCTAGTACCACCAAGTGAATACGATTAAATTTTGACATAAACTGCCTCTTTCCTTTATTAAACTAGCTATATTATACCACTTCCCTATAAGAAGAGAGCCGTTTTAAACCCGGCCCCTCTCTAGAGAAACCCATTTTTCGATGATGACAGGGCCTTCTGGTGTCCCTACGATCACTTTTGAAATCATGTTCAAGAACAAACCGTGCTCTACAACCCCTACGGTGTGATCCAGTTCATTGGCCAGAGCTTCCGCATCCTGAATCACCTTGAGATCCAAGTCAATGATATAGTTGCCTTGGTCGGTGACAAAGCGTTGACCATCCTTTTCACGATAAGCTGGAGAATAGCCCTTCTTCTCAAAATGACGGAAAAGATTCTCTGCTCCGTATTGAACGACTTCTACTGGCAGTTTAAAGGCACCAAGCGTTTCCACTTGTTTTGACTCATCGACAATCCAGATGCAGTCTTTTGAGTTGGTTGCAACAATTTTCTCCATCAAGAGGGCACCGCCTCCACCTTTGATCCCATTCAAAGCTAGGTCTACTTCATCCGCACCATCTACAGTTAAGTCAACCACTTCTACATCGTCAATCGCTTTTAGCGGAATTCCCAAGCCTTCTGCCTGCTCATAGGTCACGCTTGAGGTCGTAACAGCTGTAATCTTCAAACCTTCCTCTTTGATACGACGCCCCAATTCAGCCACAAAATAATAAGCAGTTGACCCTGTACCGAGACCGACAATCATGCCGTCAGTGACAAACTCAGCCGCCTTAATACCTACCTGTTCTTTTAGGTTTACCATCTTAGACCTCCATTTCTATTCATGTTTAGTATAGCATATTGGCGGACAGATTTCACTACTTAACTGAAAACCTTTTCAACTCCTCCTTCTAAAAGCAATGTCTTGCCCCTCTAGCTAGTTTACGATAGAATAGAAGAGAATACACAGGAAAAGAGAAGATAGATGATTACTAGAGAATTTGATACCATTGCTGCTATCTCGACTCCTCTCGGTGAGGGAGCGATCGGGATTGTCCGCCTAAGTGGGACAGACAGCTTTAAAATTGCACAAAAAATCTTTAAAGGAAAAGACTTAAGCAACGTGGCCAGCCACACCCTCAACTACGGCCACATCGTAGATCCAGCTAAGGATGAGATTCTGGATGAAGTCATGGTTGGAGCCATGCGCTCGCCTAAAACCTTCACTCGTGAAGACATTATCGAAATCAACACTCACGGTGGGATTGCGGTGACCAACGAAATCCTGCAATTGGTGATTCGTGAAGGGGCTCGTCTAGCGGAGCCTGGTGAATTTACCAAGCGGGCCTTCCTGAATGGTCGTGTCGACTTGACCCAGGCGGAGGCGGTCATGGATATTATCCGGGCCAAGACCGATAAGGCTATGAATATTGCAGTCAAACAGTTGGATGGATCCCTTTCTGATCTCATCAACAACACGCGCCAAGAGATCCTCAATACTCTGGCTCAAGTCGAAGTCAACATCGACTATCCTGAGTACGACGATGTCGAGGAAGCAACCACTGAGATCATTCGCGAAAAGACTACTGAATTTGAAGCCCTCTTGACCAACCTCCTCAAGACGGCTCGCCGTGGTAAGATTCTTCGCGAGGGGATTTCTACTGCTATCATCGGGCGACCTAACGTCGGCAAGTCTAGCCTTCTGAACAATCTCCTGCGCGAGGAAAAAGCCATCGTGACCGATATCGAAGGGACGACCCGTGACGTCATCGAGGAATACGTCAATATCAACGGGGTTCCCCTCAAGCTCGTCGATACGGCTGGAATCCGGGAGACAGAGGATATCGTCGAACGCATCGGGGTGGAACGCTCTCGGAAAGCCCTCAAAGAAGCTGATCTGGTCCTCCTGGTCCTCAACGCTAGCGAGCCTCTTACTGATCAAGATCGGCAGCTCCTTGAGATCTCCCAAGACAGCAACCGCATCATCCTTCTCAACAAGGTTGATCTCCCGCAACAAATCGAGTTGGACGAGATCCCAGCTGATCACATCAAGATTTCTGTCCTTAAAAACCAAAATATCAACCAAATTGAAGACCGCATCAACGCCCTCTTCTTTGAAAATGCTGGCCTAGTGGAGCAAGATGCTACTTACCTCTCAAATGCCCGCCATATCTCTCTCATCGAGAAAGCCGTTGAAAGCCTTCAAGCTGTCAACGAAGGCCTGGCCATGGGCATGCCAGTAGATCTCCTTCAAGTCGATCTGACCCGCACTTGGGAAATCCTTGGCGAAATCACAGGAGACGCTGCACCAGACGAGCTCATTACCCAACTCTTCAGCCAGTTCTGTCTTGGTAAGTAAAACTATTAAAATATACTATACTATTAGAGACTTTCCTTAGGTGAGTACGGACGTCAGCGAACTTCGAAGAAGTTCCATGACTTAGTTTTGAATCTAACGTTTCAAAACTCCCGAGTGCTTGAAACAATAATGTTTCAAGCACTTTTCTCACGGCGGAAAGTCTCAAGTATTTCTTCAAAAATCAAATTTGTTTAACAGCTACAGTTTCACTCATTAAAAAAATCTGTAAATCAGTTTTATATAATAATAAAAATGAGGCTGGGACAAAAGTCCTAGCCTCTAAATTGTCTTTGAATTGTCGAGCAAGACGCAGTGGTTGAGTGGGCTCTACTACGCTGATTTCATCAGCTTTTACAGCCCTACTCAACTGTGCGGAGGTGGGACAACGAAATCGAATTCTAACAAATGACCGATTTCTATCCCACTCTCATTCTTTTTTATTTCCCTTGTTCTAATCGCTCGACGGTTTGGTAAGCTTGGTAGATCAAGAAGAGTCCTACTGCTGTTAAGAAAGGAATAGCAAGAGGGAGTTCTGTCTCGATTTGGCCAAATGGTGAATTGCCAATAAAGTGAAGGCCAAAGCCAGCTACTAAATAGAACCAACCAGTCAGCATCAAGTCCTTGCGACCTTTTGTAGCTTGAATGATCAAGTAGAGACCTAGCATGAACAGAGCTGTGTAGACCCAGTGAGATACGACCCCATTCATGATCCGCCCTAAGATACCAGATACTGCATAAGAGAAGCCTTCTGGCATATCTTGACGGATATAGGCAAAGTCCTCCACAATCTGGAAACCAAGACCAGAAGCAATCGCTAAAAGGAAGATGGACTTGATCCGACGCACATTGAACAAATAGAGGACAAAGAAGATCGGAATCAACTTGAAGGGTTCCTCAAAGAGGGGCCCTGCAATAGCACTCTCATACTGGTTCCAAAAATCGCTATTGGGCGCTACTGCTTGAATCATCTCATGGAAATAGGTATTGGCAAAACTAGACAACCAACCTGCGATCAAGCCGCCACCTAGAAGTGAAAAGAGGACTGGAATCCAGGACAACTTCCACTTCTTAGCGAAATGAAAGAGAGCCCAAACAGCAGGAATCGCATATACTAGAAGCAAGAGGACAGAGATACCAATGATCCCATACTGGGACCCAGTCATCCAACCAGCAGTGATAGACTGCGTCTCATAAGCTAGACCAATGGAGAGCAAGAATAAAAATAGAAACAAAATCGATTTGCGTTTCATAAAAAACCTTTCTTTAAAACAATTAAAAAGGCTGGAAATCCAGTCTTTTTGTCTGTATGGTTATTGTAACAATAAAAACTTAAAAAAACAATAAATGGATACGGAAATTGCGAATACTGGTTGCTGCTGTTTATTGATGATATTTTTGGGACCATTCGAAACAACACAGATCTAAAACATCAACACACGGTTCAACTATAAGTGTTTCATTTCTAATTCTGCCCCTGCTGGCATATAAAAGATTCTTAGAAATGTTATTCTAATAGGCTTTAGATAATTCAGGTCAATTCTGTCTAACTTATTTTTATATCAACCTTTACTTTAACACTTTTTATAACTCATCAATTCACCGATGGTGCTCTTTTGAGTTCTACTTTACTACGGTAATTCTACCTTCAAAGTCATATCCGTCGGTTGTAACACTTTTTGAACCTCTACGAGGAAGGCTAGTCCATTATCAGATGGAGAATACTGCAATGTGATATGGATGACTTTTTTGTCAAAGTTATCGCCATATCGCTCCACATATTGCTTGCTTTCTAGGAAATAGATGTAATTGTTAATTTTTTCCTGCAAAATTTTCAAATGAACCGCTTCTATTTCTTCCTGCCAATCAAGAGGGTCTACTAGAAGAAGTTCCAAATAATTTTCAACTATACCAATTGCGTCCAGTTCATTTGGTTTTAGTTCTGAGGAGATAGTTTTTTGTATCAGTTCTTCAAATTCTTGAATAGAAAACAACTGTTTAATAGATGATGGATTTACTAACATACGAACTGGTGAGGATCTAAAGTAATTTTGTCTAGCTACTTCTTTACTTCCCTTAGTCACCCATTCTCCAGTTCGTAAGAACAGCTCAACCTCGTAAGCATCCTGTTCTGACCTTAAAGCTTTATCTACTAATTCTTTACTAAGTGGATAAGTAACTTCTCTATCTTGAATTCCCCCTGTCATCCAGGAAATTGTATAATTACCATTTTCTTCAGTTATAATAAACCCATTTCTTTTTATTATTGTCATAGTATTCCTTTTTGTCTATTTCAATGGCGATACATAATCATCTGGAAGTTTGCTTCTCCAGTCAATCCATTTTTTCTCAGCAAGTGGAAAAAATCGCTCAATCTCTCCCTGTATTATACCATACAAGGGCTTTCTCCAAGATCCGTTCTAGCATAAATTAAACAAAAAAAACACTGAATTTTCAGTGTTTTCTTTTTAAATTCTGTCCCCTGCAGGAATCGAACCAGCAACTACTCCTTAGGAGGGAGTTGTTATATCCATTGAACTAAGGGGACCTATAAAAAAAGAAGCGAGATCACTCCCGCCTCCTTGTTCGTCTTAACGACGGATTTCTTTAATACGAGCTGCTTTACCTTGCAATGCACGAAGGTAGTACAATTTCGCACGACGTACTTTACCGTAACGTACTACTTCAATCTTTTCTACACGTGGAGTGTGTACTGGGAATGTACGTTCAACACCGACACCGTTAGAGATTTTACGAACAGTGTACATTTCAGTGTGTCCTTGACCTTTACGAGCGATAACAACGCCTTCAAAGATCTGGATACGTTCACGAGTTCCTTCGACAACTTTCGCGTGTACACGAACAGTGTCACCAGGACGGAATGCAGGGATATCAGTACGAAGTTGACCTTCAGTCAAGCTTTGAATTAATGGATTCATTTTATTCTCCTATCTTCGTCAATCTTGAGGGCTACTCCCTCAGCGGATAAACTGTATTTTTGTGCTTCCATTACGCACAAAATTTATAATACCAAAAGAATGTCCTTTTGTAAAGGATTATTGCAACTTTTTCGCAACTTTTTGTCCACCATAGATAGACAGGGCTGGAAAGAGGCGAGTTGCGACCAGACAGACCAAGAGAAAGGCTGGCCAATGTTGGAAACCAAAGACCTCACACCCGATCAAGATTGGTCCAATCGTGGTCGAGGTTGCTCCGGCAAAGACTGCCGCATAGCCCAAGGCAGCTACCAGATAAACCGGAAGTCCAAAGAAAGGAGCTAGCCAAACACCCAGACTGGCCCCGATAGAAAAGAGTGGAGTCACTTCTCCTCCCTTATAGCCTGCCGCAATGGTCGACACCGTGAAGAGGAGCTTGAGGATCCAGTCTGCCCCAGTGATCAAGCCCTTCCCATCAGCTCCTTCAAAACTTTGGGAAATCAGATTGGTCCCCAGTCCCGTGTAGCGACCTGCTCCAATCAGATACAAGAGGATACTCAGACCGAGGCCAACCACTCCAATCCGCACATAGGGATTGGCAAAGGTCCTGGTAAAGCTTTGTTTAAAGGTGCCTAGGAGATAGGCAAAGAGCTTGCCTGTCAGACCAAAGATGACTCCCAAAAGAAGTAACTGCAAGAAGACTTGTGGGGATAGGGAGAGCTTGGCAGAAATGATCTGGGTAAACTTCTCTAGTCCCAAGGTGTGAGAGGTCCAACTAGCAACAAAGGCTGCAATGGCCGCAGGATAAAGAGCCCGCCACTCTAGTCTCCCAACCACTAGGACCTCCATAGCAAAGAAGATGGCAGCTAGAGGCGTCTGAAAGAGTCCCCCGAAGCCGGCAGCCATCCCAGTGACCAAATAAATCCGTGAAGCGTGAGGGCCAAGCCAGTCTCTTCGAAGAGCATGGGCCACTGTTCCCCCAAGCTGGACCGCTACTCCTTCTCGACCAGCAGATCCACCAAAGAGATGGGTCAACCAGGTAGAAAGGATGGTCAAGGGAATCAAGCGCTTGGGAATGGCTTTCTCCCTTCCCTCTCCTACTTCAAAGAGGAGCTCCATCCCTTTTTGACTCTTACCTCCATAGGTGCGATTGAGATAGGTGATCAAGATACCGGCTAGAGGCAGAAAGGGTAAGAGATAGAGAAGGTAATCCGTACGAACTTCTCCAATCCCAATCAAGACACGCCCGAAGAGAGTATCAATCACCCCGACGATCCCCCCGATCATAATGGCATCTAGGGTATATACTAAGGTTCTTTTACTTATCGTCATCTCAAGCACCTTCGTCCCCATCTAATTGATCGGCCTGGTAGCCTCTGGAGCGCTTCATTAAGTCTCGATAAGTCGCAAGGATGGTCTCTTCATAGCGCTTTTCCTGCACCAAGCCAGCGACATTGGCTAAGACCTCATCTTCTCTGCCCCGATCCAAGATAGGATTTTGATGAGTTTCTTTGTACCGAATGATATCTTCTACACAGTGCATCCGGCGTTCCAATAAATGGACCAATTCTTTATCGATGCTATCAATCTCTTGGCGAATTTTCTCTAACTCCATACTGGTCTCCTCACTTTTTGCTCCCATTTTATCAAAAATCGTGCTATCTTACAAGCCCTATCCAGCTATTGAACATTTTCAACCACAAAAAAAGTGCCTGCCACATGCAAACACCTTTCTTAGCTATGGTTTATCCTACTTTTGCTACAAGTTCTTCTGCAAAAGCTTCTAATTTTTCAATATCTTCGTCTTCAGCTGACAAGTCTACCTTGACGCACTCAGAACCTTTAACCGCACCAGTTGCTGCAAAGACACGATCAAAGTCATCGACTGCTTTACAGAACTCATCGTAGAAGGTATCACCTGAACCAACAACACCGTAAATCTTACCATTCAAGTCAAGACCAGCTAAGTCTTCATAAAAGTCTACGATTTCGTCAGGAAGCTCACCATCACCGTAGGTATAGGTCGCTACGACTGCAATGTCAGCTTCAAGAAAGTCCTCTGCGTCTACTGTTGTACATTCGTCGACTTCTACTTCGACACCAAGATCACGAAACTTATCGGCTACGATATCAGCAATCTCTTCTGTATTTCCTGTCATACTTGCAAAAACAATCTTTGCTAATGTCATAATTCCCTCCAAATAATAATCTTATGACATTATACCACTTTCGCTCGAATTTTGCATAGGGAAGTACTGGGGACCTGGCATTGTTCGGAAATTCTCCACCAGAGAGCCAGACAACCTTTTTCTTTTCCAAATGCCCTGCTTATGCTAAAATTGAATGAGAACTAAATGAGGTACTATATGCAGATTACACAGGACATTTTAGAGAAAATCAACCAATACGATACCATTATCCTTCACCGTCATATGAATCCCGATCCGGATGCGATCGGAAGCCAGGTCGGCTTGAAAGAAATCATCCAGACCAACTTCCCAGACAAAAGAGTCCTAGCTACTGGCTTTAATGAGCCGACTCTTGCTTGGATGGCTAGCATGGATACTGTCACAGATGAGGACTATGCAGGTGCCCTGGTCATTGTCTGCGATACTGCAAACACCCCTCGCATCGATGACAAACGCTACACGAGTGGCGATTTTCTAGTCAAGATTGACCACCATCCAAACGATGATGCTTACGGAGATCTCCTCTGGGTAGACACTGACTCGAGCTCTACGAGCGAGCTCATCACCCTCTTGGCTCTTGAACAAAAGCTTGAAATCACTCCAGAAGCGGCCCGTCTCCTCTATGCCGGTATTGTCGGAGATACTGGACGCTTCCTCTACCCTTCGACGACAAGCCGGACTTTCGAGATGGTTGCCCACCTTCGTAGCTTTAACTTTGACTTTGCAGGTCTTTCTCGCCAGATGGATAGCATGAGCTCTAAGATTGCCAAGCTTCAAGGTTATGTCTATGACCATCTCGAAATCGATGAAAATGGAGCAAGTCGCGTGACCCTTACCCAAGAGCTTCTCAAACACTACCAAATCACAGATGCCGAGACTGCTGCGATCGTCTCAGCACCTGGTCGAATCGAAGACGTCAGTGTTTGGGCTATTTTTGTCGAGCAAGCCGATGGCCACTACCGCGTCCGTATGAGAAGTAAAGCCCTGGTGATCAATGAGATTGCCAAACGCCACGATGGTGGAGGCCACCCACTCGCCAGTGGTGCCAATTCATATTCCTTAGAAGAAAACGAGCAAATCTATCGGGAACTACAGGAAGTTGCCAAGACAAAATAGATGTTCATGAAGAATCAAGCAAGCAGGTCAGTCATTTCTAGTGGAGTTGATTGGCCTTTTTTCATTTTAAACAAAAACGAATAAATTTTAATAAGATTTAGAAAAATGTGAACGATTTCTTAGATTTCCATTCCAGTTTGAGCTTATTTATGCTATAATAATCACAAAAAAGGAGACGTTTTATGCATAAACATCGTATTTTTATCATTGTCGCAGCAGCTCTTACTGCCATTTCTACCTTTTTGCCGTGGAGTACACTTAATGGTGGATCCTTCGGAAGTTATTCTTTCAGTGGAATTCGAGGTGAATTTGGATGGGTCATCGTTGTCCTAGCTATTGGTGCCATCGTTCTAGCTTGCCTTCCAAACATTGCTCCACCAATGAACAAGAATTTTTCCATTGGTGTCATTGCTATCGGTATTCTTGAAAGCTTAATTACGATCATCACTATGTTTAGAGTTTTGGGTGCTTCATCTGAATTCGGTGATGGCTTTTCTATTGGTTTTGGTTTGATTATTGCAGTCATTGCAAGTATTGCTCTTGTTGTCACAGGACTTCTTGCGATGTCTGGTGGTAAAATCACTAAAGGGACATTCCAAGAACTTGCATCAACAAGTAGAGGATTCGCACAGTCTGTTGCATCATCTGTCCAATCACCACAACAACCAGGTCAACCTGGTCAACAACAATGGCAACAACCACAACAAGGGTTTGGTCAGCCTGCCCCAGGACAAGGATTCCAACAAGCGCCTCAACAAGGATTTGGTCAACCTGCTCCAGGACAAGGCTTCCAACAAGCACCTCAACAAGGGTTTGGTCAACCTGGTCAACAACAATGGCAACAACCGCAACAAGGGTTTGGTCAGCCTGCCCCAGGACAAGGGTTCCAACAAGCACCTCAACAAGGGTTTGGTCAACCTGCCCCAGGACAAGGGTTCCAACAAGCACCTCAACAAGGATTCCAACAAGCGCCTCAACAAGGGTTCCAACAACCTCAGCAAGGATTCCAACAAGCGCCTCAACAAGGATTCCAACAACCTCAGCAAGGGTTCCAACAAGCACCTCAACAGCCTCAACAAGGGTTCCAACAAGCGCCTCAACAACCTTGGCAACCTCAAGAGCAACAGCAACCTCAACAACCAGAACAGCCAACTACTGAACCTGGTCAAGAATAAAAAGATTTCTATTGATCTTACATGTCCAACATTTCTTTACTGGGACTGTTAGGCAGAGTGGGAAAAGCTTGTCTGATAGGATGAGCTTCTCCCACTTTTTTCTTAATAAAAATGCGAAAAATTTGGTAAAAATCCTTGCCAAACTCTTTTGTTTTTGATAAACTAACTTAGTAACAATCTATGGCTCGGAAAGAGACCATGGCAGAAAGGAATTATTGCAAAATGAAAAAAGATATCCATCCAGAATATCGCCCTGTTGTCTTCATGGACACTACTACTGGTTATAAGTTCCTTAGTGGTTCAACTAAGTACTCTAACGAGACTGTTGAATTCGAAGGTGAAACTTACCCATTGATCCGTGTTGAAATTTCATCAGACTCACACCCATTCTACACTGGACGTCAAAAGTTCACTCAAGCAGATGGACGTGTGGATCGTTTCAACAAAAAATACGGTCTCAAATAAGAAACCCATCAAAACCACTTCCACTTGGCAGTGGTTTTTTCTTGTCCTGCCCAGCACAAAAAATACCGCTCCTTCAGGATTCCTGAAAGAGCGGTTTTCTTGTTATTCGTAGTCGCCACCGGTAAAGTTGAAGTATTCTTCTAAGCTTTTACCTGAGGCTGCGACATCTTTTGCATCTTCTCCGATATAGCGAAGGTGCCAGCTTTCAGGCATGTAGCCTGTGCTCGCTTCTTTCCCTTCTTGATAGCGGACGATAAAGCCATACTTGGCAGCGTTCTTAAGCAACCATTTGCTTGCGCCTGATTCTTGAACGAGATTGCCACTGGTATCGATGAGGTCAAATGCTAGACCTGTCTGGTGCTCACTATAGCCAGGACGAGCTGAGTAGCGATCTGCCGCTGCTGCCCCATCTTGATTGACATAGCTTTGGTAGAGATCAACCTGGGTCTCATAACTGCGGAAACCACTGTACTGATCACTGATAGCATAGCCTTCTGCCTGCATAGCCGCAATCAACTCATGCAAGGCCGCAACAGCTGTCGGATCCTCACCTGGATTGTAGTCTGCAGCTAAGGGGTAGTGCTTGTTGGCGATGACGATATCTCCAGATTTTCCTTGGACACTATAATAAGAACCATTGAAGGAAACACCTTGGTCCACGGTGACTTCGCCTGCCTTCTTCCTTGACTTATCGCTATCGTTAGACGATGTTGCTTCAGAAGCACTGGTTTCTTTTCCGGCTGATGACTGTGCGACTTGCTTACTGGAAGCAGGCTCTTTTTGCGTTGAGCTCTTTGATTCCTTCTGTTGGCCACAAGCGCCTAGGCTCAAAAGAACAAGGCCAGCAAGCGTCCATTTTGTCATGCTTAATTTCATCATAATCCTCCTAATTACCAGCTGTGACCGCAATAGCCGTAATCACATAAGTATCCCCTACTGGTTTTAGAGTGTAGGTCTTGTCTTTGCTACTCTGGCTATCTTTTCGGCTGGTCACATAATGTACAGTATATTCTTCGTGGGTTTTCACGATCACCATTCCGTTCTCTTCGGTAATGCTAAGGACGTTAAAAACACCTGGTGTATAGTAGTCGATTTCAGCCTTCTTGACTCCACCACCTGTTGTCCACTCCACCATTTCCTTGTAGGCGTCACTTGAAGTGTCATAGTACTTGGAGTAGGTGTTGGATCTACTTGAGACAGATGAGAAGACTTCTGTGCGATAGTCTTGGAGGAAGGAGGTTACAGAGGTTTTCTTCTCTTCAGCCTTCTTGGCTTCTTCTTCCTTGGCTTTACGAGCTGTTTCTGCATCTTTCAATCGTTTGGCCACATCCTTAGAAAGTTTCAAAGTGATGACTTCATCGTCATCAGGAGTTTCAACGATCGTGACTTTAGCTTTTTCAGTTGTATAGCTCTCACCATTGACACTAAAGACTGCATGAACTTCGATTTCTTGATGGGCTACGACATCGACTTCAAATAAGGTACTTGTGCCGACTTCCTTACCATTCACTGCTACCTTGATATCAGTTGGATTGCTTACTTCCTCTGGGAATTCAATTTCGAGAAGACGTTTTTCAGAATTGAAGGTCAAGTTCAGCTTATTCTTAGAAGCCTGAGCTGGGTCTAGTTTGACCTCACTAGAGATTTTTCCAACTTCTGTCTTACCATCTAGTTGCATGTCTCGTGGCGCAAAGTGAACCTCTCCAAGTTTGGTCGTTTGGTTCTTTTTGAGCACTGTCGACTCTTTTTCGCTGGTCTTAAGCTTGGCATCATCCAGATTCGTAACCGCTGTGACTTCAAGTGGATAGGTCGCGATGCGGTATTCTTGGAAGATACCGAATTTCTTATCCGCCTTCTCAATTCCGATCAGTAGATTCTGATTTTTGTCCTTGATGCTACCTGTTTTTGAAGACTGAGCGATATGATCTAATTCGTAGATGACATCGATCTTCTGAGAGGTCATATAGTCTAGCAAGCCTTGAGCTTCTTCCTTGGTCCACTTATCCTTGTCAGTAGAAAGAATGCTCGCCACTTCTCAGTAATCCTTTTGTTCAATGGCTGTGACCAATTTATCCACTGTCACCTGTGGGCCTGTAGTTGATGAGAAGTAATAGCCTAGACCAGACAAGGCCAAGACCAACAAAGCCAAAATACTGAAGAAGAAGACTTTCTTTTTCTTGCCTTTTTTCTCTTTTTTGACTTTCTTTTCTTTCTTTTCCTTGCCTTTCTTGACAGCTTCTTCTTGCTCTGGAGCCTCTGCTGGCGCTAGAGCTTCAACTGGCTGGGACAAGTTTTCTGGGGTCTCTGATGGATTCTCCACTGGTGCGAAGACCTGCGTTGTCTGATTGGTCTCTTCCAAGTTAATCGTCGGAGCAGGTGCTTCTACGATTTCAAAATTCTGGCTTCGAGCAGATTCAATCTCTTCTGGAAGCGGTGAACGTCCATAGAGGGCGATAAAATGCTCTTCCCAAGCAAGTTGAAGAGGATTTACAACCGCTTCTACTGACTCCTGCACTCCTAGTCCTGGCGCTTCTGAAGCCACTTGATCAATAGCTACTCCAGCAATCGATTTGATTGCCTTAAAATCAAAGCCGGAATCTCTTCCGGCAATGAATTCTTCAGGAGTAGGTTTGCGACCGATTACTTTTTCAAATAATTCTACCCATTTTTTGTTCATCGGTATGTTCTCCTAAAACCTAAAATATTTTTTATCCCGATATGAATATGAACAAGAATTTTATGATCAGGTTCCTATCTAATTAGAAGAAGGAAGCGATATAGATAGATACTTGTTCTAAAATACGTCTGTCAATGATGCCAACAATTGTGAAGATGACTAGAATGACTGCTGAAGAAGCAAGGAGCAACAAGAATTTGTCAGCCTTGAATTTTGTTCTGTTCAAACCTTGGTAAACAGTATAGAGCAAGCCTAAGAAATAGAGAAAGAAGATTAACGATCGAAGGAAGATAAATCCTTCAAAGTACTTGACTAGAGAAAAAATCAAGACAATGAGGGATGCTGGCAAGGCATAGATAGACAAGCGAGTAAACTCATCGAATGAACGTTTGTAGGTGTATTCTTTATCTTGCAAGACAAGGTTACGAACCAAGAAACCAGTTAATTGCGTAACATAAATTGTAAAGAAAGTTACAATGACAATCAATAGGTAAGCTGTAAATCCAACTTCAGCGTAAGGGAAGGCACTCGCCACGAAGAAAAGTGAGAGGCTAAGGATAAATGCAGTCAAGACATAATGAAGGATACCATTCAATACTCTTGGTTGAGTTTCTACTGTTGGACGAACCAAAGCAGAAACGAACCATGACCAGAATCCTTTCATTGCTTGTCCAAAGGCATTTGGTTGGGCAGGTTGTGCATAATAAGCTTGACCTGGTTGAGGTTGTCCTGGATAAGGTGCTTGCTGGAAGCCTTGACCTGGAGCTTGACCCGGAGCCGGTTGACCAAATCCTGGTTGCGGCTGTTGTTGAGGTGCTTGCTGGAAGCTATTTGGTTGAGCACCAAATGCTGGTCCTTCTGGCGCAGCAGTGTATTGTGGCGCTTCTTGTACTGGTGCTTCTGGAGCAGTAGCGAACTGTGGTGCTTCTTGTACTGGTGCTTCTGGAGTAGCAGCAAATTGTGGCGCTTCTTGGACTGGCGCTTCTGGCGCAGCAGCAAATTGAGGTGCTTCTTGTACTGGTACCTCTGGCGCAGCAGCAAATTGTGGCGTTTCTTGTGCTGGCGCTTCTGGAGCAGCTGTGAATTGTGGCGCTTCTTGTACTGGTGCTTCTGGAGCAGCCGCGAATTGTGAAGCTGCTTCTTGAGCTGGTGCTTCTGGAGCAGTAGCAAATTGTGAAGCCACTTCTTCTGGTGCTACTGGAGCAGCGACGAAGCCAGCGCTTGCTTGGTCTGGAGCTACTGGAGCACCTACAAATTGTGAAGCTTCTTGAGCTGCCTGTTCTTCTTGGAACTCACCTGCAGCCAATGCTTGTGCGATCTCTGCTTCAGTTGCTGAACGACCGTTCACAGCTTCAAAGTAATCAAGCCAATCCTGTTTGATCATAAAATAATCTCCTTATAAAATAAAATACAGATATATTATATAAAAATTTTAGCTATAATTCAATATTCTACAGGAATCAACTGTCTAGAGCATCCCAACTATTCAAATGCATCCATGCCACCTTGGACGTTGGTCACATCATAGCCCTCTTCTTCCAAAAATTGGCAGGCACGGGCTGAGCGCCGGCCAGACTTGCAGATGACATAATAGGCTTGCTCCTTGTCTAGTTCTGAATACCGTTCTGCCAACACGGATAAGGGAAGCAAGGTCACTCCGTCCAGATGAAGGGCATCGTATTCCTCCTGCTCACGGACATCGACGACTTGGATCTCTCCAACTTGGTACTTTGCTAAAAAGTCATTAAATGGAATTTCTTTCATGATTTCTCCTTTTTGATGCCACTATGGCAAGGTTAGTATTTCGTATTTAAAATCAATGGACTCTAAAAAACGGAATAGGTCTTGGGTTTTGATAAAAATGGTCTTTTCATTGGTGTTAGGATGGAAGGTCATGATCTCCTCTGACACAATGTCCTGATCAAAATAGACGAGAATATCCTTTTCTGCATTGTTTAACAAACCAAATGGGGATACCGTCCCAGCTGGTAATTGCATTTTTTCTGCTAGAGATTCAGCTGAAGCCATACGTATCCGATTGGCTCCTACTTGCTCTTTGAAGTCATCCATGTCTAAGAGTTTCTGGTCATCCATGATGAGCAGATAGTACTGGGTTTTCTTTTTGTTGGTCAAAAACATGGACTTTGTCCGGACCCCTTCGAGACCTTCAATATAAGAATCGGCCTGCTCAGTCGTGAATGCTGGTGGGTGTTCCACCACATCAAATTCAATCCCGAGTTCGTCTAATTTGTCTTTGACTTTTTGATATGGATCCATGGAAATACCTCCTTTTACAATTATCACTAACTATTATTTTGTATGTTCGGCTATAATCTGCTGGACTCGAGACCGGAGAGCCGGCACCACTTCTGCCTCAAACCAAGGATTCTTGGCCATCCAGATCTGATTGCGAGGAGAAGGGTGGACCAGAGGGAAATAGTCAGGCAGGTAGTCCTTGTACCGTCTCACCCGCTCTGTCACCTTGCCACTGACCTTCTCATGAAGATAGTAGGCTTGGGCGTACTGGCCAATCAAGAGGGTCAACTCAATATCTGGACACTCTTTGAGGAGTTGAGGATGCCACTTTTCCGCAAAGCCCTTGCGAGGTGGCAGATCTCCTGACTTGCCATGACCTGGGAAATAAAAGTCCATGGGAATGACCGCAAATAATCCCGAATGGTAGAAGGTCTCTTCATCGACTCCTAACCATTCCCTTAAGCGGTCCCCACTCTTGTCCTTCCAGTAGAGGCCTGCTTCCTGTGTCTTAAGGCCAGGTGCCTGTCCGATAATATTGATTCGAGCTGTCTTTGGTGCCGCAAACAAGGGCTCGATCCCCTTATCCGTATAGTCTTTGTTTTGTGGATCAGCCATGATGGCTTTTTTGATCTGCTCTAGTTGCTTCATTTCTCCTCCTCTAAGCAAAAACTCAGCCAGCAAGTGCCGACTGAGTAGCGTCTTATTTGATGAGTTCGTAGATGGCTTCTGCGTAGATTGCAGCTGCACGGTAGAGATCTTCTACGTCCGTAAATTCATTGGCTTGGTGCATAGTGTTCACATAGTCTGGGAACATGGCACCGAAGGCAACCCCACGTTTTAATAGACGACCAAAGGTTCCGCCACCGATTACTTGCTCATGACCTTTCAGTCCGGTTTGTTTTTCATAGACACGCAAAAGCGTTGAGACCAATTCATCTTCCATTGGAACATAGTGAGGGGTGTGGCCGTGAGCTGACAAGCTAACGGATGCCACTCCTTCAACTTTTTCAAGACCAGCTTTGATGATTTCTGGATCTGTTCCTTTAGGGTAACGAATGTTCAAGGCAATGGTGTTATCTGAGCTATTTTCGTCGAAGTTGAAGACACCCGCATTCATGCTGAGAGCCCCCATCTTTTCATCTGTATGGGCAATGCCAAGCTTTTCACCAGTAAAGTCATCATGAAGAAGAGAAGCTGACACTTGTAAGTAAGCTTTGGCATCTCCACCGAAGTCAAACTGGTTCAAGAAGAGAGCCAAGTAAGTTGCTCCATTGATCCCAGCTTCTGGAGTAGAGCCGTGGGCAGATTTCCCGATAAAGGTGATAGTATAAGTTTCTTCATCAACGGTTGAGATTTCATACTGAAGCTGGTGTTGCTTAGTAAAGGCATCTAGAAGGTCTGATAGATCTGGTAATTGACCAGAAACGACTGCTGTCGCTGACTCAGGTACCATGTTTTCACGTAGGCCACCGGTGAAGCTGTGAAGATGCGCTTGACCTGAGTTTTGACCACCAAAATGAAGATACTCGGTAATGTTTCCTTTTTCCCCGTTGATGATTGGGAATTCAGCATCTGGAGAGAAACCAAAGTCTGGATCAGGAAGACCGACATGTTTGAAATAGTAGTCCATATCGCCCCAACCAGACTCTTCATCTGTACCTACCACAAAGCGCACGCGCTTAGATACAGGTAACCCCAGATCCTTGATAATCTTCAAACCGTAGTAACAAGCTACTGTAGGCCCTTTATCATCTGATGAACCACGCGCATAGAGCTTGCCATCGATAATCTCAGGTTTGTAAGGGTCTGTATTCCAGCCACTACCTGCAGGCACCACGTCCATGTGGGCAAAAATCCCGAGCTCTTCTTCCCCTTGTCCAAAGGTGAAGTGTCCAGCATAGTTGTCCACATTGGTTGTCTCGTAGCCATCACGCTCAGCAATTTCCAAGAATTTCTCAAGGGCTTTGACTGGACCAGGTCCATAAGGGTGAGTCGCATCTGCCTGGCTATCATCCCGTTCTGAGTTGATTTCTAAAAGGCTGAAAAGGTCAGCCATCATTTCTTCGCGACGTTTTTCTACTTCTGCTTTAAAGTCAATTGTTGTCATGCATTCCTCCGTTAGTTCGATTTAAATTGAACACTCTAGAATCACTATCAGCGACTGTCCACCAGCCTACCAAAGGATTCTAGAAAACCGGACTTGTATCGTACGAGACGAGACCATCCGGTTCTTTCTGTTGTTATTAGCGTTTTTCAATGATTTCGTCTACTGGCAAGCGGTAGCTAGGTTCTACCTTCTCAGCTGCATAGCCGACAGTAATCAAGAGTTCTGGACGGAATCGCTCTTCGATTTCCAAGACTTCATTGACTTTTGATTTGTCAAAGCCAAGGATAATGTTCGAGCCAATCCCTTGGTCAGTCAAGGCCAATACCAAGTTCATTGCGACCAATCCAGCATTCAATGCCAAGTAATCGCTGATCTGTTGCTCATTGTAGCGAGCATATTCAGCAGGAAGGTTTTGCATGAAGTATTGCAACTGCTCATCTGTGAAGTTTTTGACCCCACCGACACGCGCAATCTTCCGAGCCCGACGTTGCAAATCGGTATCCGTAAAGAGAGCAATCGTCACAGGTGCTTCCATGACTTGGTCATAGTTCCCACCATAGGCTACTTTTGCCAATTCTGCATTTTTCTGACGAACGACCACGAATTTCCATGGTTGGCTATTGTGCGCACTTGGAGCCAAGGTCGCAATTTCAATAGCTGTCCGTACATCCTTTGGATCGACCGGCTGGTCTGTAAAATGCTTGATCGCATGACGTTTTTTGTTGAGTTCTAGGAATTTCATAGTCAACTTCCTTTTCTAATTCTATTACCTCTATTTTAACACAAAATGAAAGAGCTTGCAGAGTTTTTTCATTTATCATTTAGGAAAGAAAGTCATAGAAGTACTTGACGTCTTGGTCATAACCATACTGCTTATTCAACCTTGCGAGGAGCTCATTGTTATGACCTCGATAGTTATCCTCGCGTCTCAATTCTTCGTACATTTCAATAAAGGGAAGGCCCTTGTCCTTGGCATCTTGGAGCTCTCCTTCATAGTCATAGGCCACCTTACGAAATTGCAGGTTGGTCACTCCATCTTCTTCGACATCAATCAGAGCATACTGAGCTCTGTGGTTTTGAATTGGTTCCCAGTCGAAATATGGCATGCCAATAGTCCCTGGATTAAGAATCTGCTGGCCCTGGCTGCCGTAGCGAAGCAACTGCTTGTGAACATGACCGTAGATGGCCATATCTGTCTGGTCATCCAGCAATTGGTCAAAGTTCTCCGTCACATTTGCTGGACGCAAGTCTCCACCGTAATTCTTTTCTGGCAAATTGTGGGTCAGTGAAAAGCGAATACCATTGACCTCCTTCTTCTCTACCAATGGAAGGGAGCGAAGCCAATCAATTCGCTTAGGATCCAGTCCTTCCATAAGGTACTGAGTGAGGCGAAGGAGTTGGATCTCCTGCGGATCCTCAAGTCCGTACTCGCCATCCAAGGCTTCTAAGAGACAATCGTCCCAATTTCCACGAACAGCTGCTGTAATGGGAATCGCGTCCAGCAACTCAAAAAGGTCATCTCTTCCAGGCCCCGGAAGCAAAATGTCCCCTAAAAGCCAGTATTCCGTCGCGCCTTGAGCACGCGCATCCGCAATCACTGCCTCCAGGGCTGTCGTATCTCCGTGGATATCAGATAAAATAGCAATTCGATGGTTCATTATTACTCCTTTATCGATCAAAAATCTGTGTGCATTAAGTATAACATAATTAGAAGTAAAACGTAAAAACCATCCATGAAAATGGATGGTGCAATTACTCAAATCCTTGGGAGGGCTCCGCCACTTCCATCAACGGACTTGCTTCTTCCTGCTTTCCTTGATGGAGCTTGGCTTGCACTGTTTCCGCCACTGCTCGTGGGATGCCGACTTCAACAATCTCATCTACAGTGGCTTCTTTGATCTTGGTCAGTGACTTGAAGTGCTTCATCAGCAACTGCTTGCGTTTTGGACCCAAGCCTTCGATGCCGTCCAACTGGGAGGAGAAGGAATTCTTGGACCGTAGCTGGCGGTGGAAGGTGATGGCAAAGCGGTGGACTTCATCCTGGATCCGCTGGAGAAGGAAAAATTCCTGCGAGGTCCGAGAGAGTTCGATAACTTGAAGAGGATCGCCAAAGAGCAATTCGTGGGTCTGGTGCTTGTCATTCTTCTGCAGACCTGCGATGGGAATGTCCAGTCCCAACTCTTCTTGGATAACCTGCTTAGCGATATTAACTTGCCCCTGACCCCCATCGATGACAATCAGGTCTGGTGGCGTCAGACCATCCCTCATGACCCGGCTGTAGCGTCTGCGAATGACCTCCCGCATGCTGGCATAGTCGTCTGGACCGACAACAGTCTTGATCTTGTACTTGCGGTAGTCTTTTTTACTTGGCTTCCCATTGACAAAGACAACCATGGCTGAAACCGGACTGGTCCCCATGATGTTGGAGTTGTCAAAAGATTCAATGCGCACAGGAGTTGGGATTTGCAGAAGTTTTCCAAGATTTTCAATAGCACCTTGGGTCTTTTCCATGGATTTTTCAAGGAGATTAAACTTCTGCTCTAGACTGACACGCGCATTCTTAATAGCCAGATTGACCAGTTGCTTCTTCTCTCCACGCTGGGGCTTGAGGACCTTGGTATCCACTAGGGCCTTGACCGCTTCCTCATCGATATCTTGAGGGATCAGGATTTCATTAGGGATCAGGTGTGACTTCTCCTGGTAAAACTGGCCCACATAGGTCAAGAAATCCTCGTCCGGATCATTGTAGTAAGGGAAAAGATTGACATCCCGCTCGATCAGCTTACCCTGACGGACAAAGAAGACCTGCACACACATCCAGCCCTTGTCCACGTAATAGCCAAAGACGTCCCTGTTCTGCAAATCCTTGGCCATGACTCGCTGTTTAGTCCGCAGGGTCCCGATGGCCTGGATCAGATCCCGGTACTCGGCCGCCCGCTCAAATTCCATGTTTTGCGCAGCGGTAGTCATCTTGAGCTTGAGCTCATCGATAATCTTGTCATCCTGCCCCTTGAGGAAATCAGAAACTTCTTGGGCCATGCCCTTGAAGTAGGCCTCATCCTTGTGGCAGACCGTATGGGCCATACACTGCCCTAAATGGTAGTAAAAGCAGACCTTTGAAGGGGGATTGGTACACTTGCGAAAAGGGAAAATCCGATCCAAAAGCCGCTTGATCTCATTGGCTGCTCCCACATCCGGATAGGGACCGAAATAGAGGCCACCATCCTTTTTGACCTGGCGCGTGATGATGAGACGCGGATAGCGCTCATTGGTAATCTTGATGAAGGGATAGGACTTATCGTCCTTGAGCATGATATTGTACTTGGGCTTGTTCTCCTTGATAAGGTTGATTTCGAGAAGCAAGGCCTCAATATTGGACTCAGTGACGATAAACTCAAAATCCACAATCTCAGATACCAGGGCTTCCGTCTTGGTATCGTGGCTTCCTCTGAAATAGGACCGCACCCGATTGCGAAGATTCTTGGCCTTCCCCACATAGATAATGGTACCGTTCTTATCTTTGTGAATGTAACAGCCCGGACTCGTCGGCAAGAGCTCGAGCTTGGATTTAATCAAGTTATTCATACCCTCTATTATAGCAAAAAAGGGAGGTCTAGCACTTGTCCAACCTCTCTATAATCTATTAAATTGATTGATAATTTAACAAAAATAACATCTGAAAATTGACCGGTCCAAATAGAACTTGTATTTTTCATTTTTCTTATAGAACCTTATAGCACCCCTTGGCATAACCACAAGGGATGTAGCCTGATTGGTATAAAGCATACAACTCATCAAAAAATGGTGACTCAACTTGAGGTATCTCTTTTTTGATGGTTAGGTAAATGGCCAGGCCAACAATATCAAATTTAATCTGATCTTTCATGGATTCTAGCAGTTTACTATCTGCAATCAGGTTATCTAATCGTTCTTCAATTTGAGGAATGATTTCCTCTTTTGCACTTATTGCCAGTGAATTCCAGTGTTTATAAATGTCACTATGGTTTTTACAAAGATAAACACTAAAATCACCATCTTTCTCTAACACAAAATTCTCCCACTTCAAACTATTTATATTCTTCTCTGCGTCTTTAACAGATTTTAATTGAATGATTGGTAGATTTGTTGTTCTTTCTTCTTTCAAAAAATCTAAATTTTTTAATGCATTTATCACATCGGCATGGATCTTCATTTTTCTCCCCTTTCGATCGACTTATCTTTCAAATTCAGGGTTATTTTTCTTGGAGTAGGAGGTCATAAGGAAAGTACTCCAACTCCTTCAAGCGTTCGTCGTAATTTCCTTTGATCTTGCAGGTTGCAGCAGTGTCGAAACTCCAGTAGCCATCATAACCTCTATCATCATAATTATGTGTCCCATACCAAGGTTCATTTGAATGGCTATAATACCAAAATCCTTGGGCTTTGACTACACTCTCATAAGTATCTTCTATCATATTTTGATACTCTAAAATCGAATGAAAAGGAACTATCTTATCATGGAATAGGTAGGTCATGTAGTACTCAATCAAGCCATCTGTATGGTCCATCTGCGCATAGATAGCTTTCAAATCATCCAAAAACTCTTCCTTGCGCTCACTGTAAAGAACTCCCAAGGAAAAGATGTTAACTGCCAAGTCAAATGGAACTCCCTCTGAGGCAATGAGTTTGAGATAAGACAGAATCCCTTGATAATAGGGAAAAATCTCCTCTTTCGAAGACCCTATAGAATAGGAAAGTTTTACTAATTCTTCATTGAACAAAACCAAAAATTGGTAATGGACTTGTAGATAATCTTTCATGATATATTTAGTTTTACTTGTTTTCTTTTTTAAGCGCTCTTGCACACGATTCAATCGTCCTTCAAAATACGCCTGATCTTTGTGTTTATCTCTTAACATGCGGTAACTCCTTTTCTCGTCCTATTTACCTTGCACCAACAATCATATGTGAAGTATTCCAACTCCTTCAAGCATTTATCAAAAATTCCTTTGATCTTGCAGATTTCATCAATAAATATAAAAACAACAAAAAAATATTAAATAACATATCCTTAAAGGAGTATATCCTGAAAACCAATTTCAGACAATACGCCATTAACAAATTTTATTCCTACACCATTTTCTTTATCCCAATCACACTCACATAAGAACCCAAACTCTTCAATACTTTCGTCAAAAGTTAAAGGAAACATGATTTGCTTTGGTTGCAACAAAGAATAAATCTTATCTTTGTCTCCAATGATATCTAAAAAATATTTTTTTTCGATCTGATTCGTGTAACTTGAAACAATATCCGATATCTCACGATTGTAATAAGATATAATTGCAGAATTTACCTCTTTTACTATTTCATCTAAGTGATTATTGAAAAATCTGTAAGCTTTTTCCTGATTAATTTCAAATGCAGCATCTTCATCCGCATCAATATTGATTTCCAAAACATGGTGCTTATTGAAAATCTCTAGAGAAATATCTTTTGTCCAACCGTAATTAAATATTAGTTTACCAAAGGTCTGATGATTTATTTCCATTATTTTTTAAACCGTTCTTTCTATCAACCTAATCATTCTTAATTTCAGCTCTCCCAAAGTAATTGTCAACCAATGGATCATTCAAAATCGTTTCAAGGTCTAGTGCTAATAGTTGGTCCGCTAATTTTTGGTTTTCAGCTATCAGTTGCTGGTAACTCGAAACATAAGCTTCTATCGTTTCCTCATCAACACTTTCAATTATTTGGGGAAGATACTTTTCTCCAGATTGCTGATACAAATGATAACAAATCAAAGCAAAACAATTGGCAATACAGCTCCACACAAGAGGATTCGTCTCCTTGTCCAGTTCCATAAAAGTCAAGATATCATACTCATCCAGATTTTCCAATCGACCATAAAGAATATCGGGACTAATCACACTATTGTTAGCCAGTGCTTGACTTGAGAGCTTCAAGGATTCACGAACAAACTCCTTATAATCCTTATCGCTAATATAATCCACTAGATTGTAAGTTAACTTTTGAAAAAATTGTAGTAAGTTCGCATTCCATTTCATCAATTTATCCTCAAGTAACCTGCCCTTATATTGTCCTTACAGAGATTCTATATTATTATTACTTTCTCTATTATAGCAAAAAAGAGAGGTATTAGCCTCTCTGCATTATGTCTGTGATTTTTATATTCGCCTTCACCAAGTTAAAAATAATGTTTAAAAGATAGATCAGACATCCAATCTCAATCCTTTATCTCGACTTGTCCTTTTTCATATCCTGAATACCAACTACTTTCAGAGCTGACATATTCAGGCAGTTCATCTTGTGGTTGATCTCCTGAAAGTGTTAAAATTCCATCATATATCAAACAAGAATACTTCACAGAATCTCTAACAAATTCATCATTTTCAGTATCATAAGAGTAGGTACGTTCTGAACTACCTTCCTTTAGAGTGATCTGCTCTCCTTCTATTTTTATCCATGATGTTTTATCTAGTGAGGCTGTTTTAGTAGATTCATTTTTTACTGTCAGATAATAAATTCCATCTTTTGATTTCATCTCATCAAGAGTAGTCGTGATAATCCCTAAAATCATAAGTGCAGGAATAATCAACAAAAACCATTTCCATTTTTTAGATTTATTTTTCATCAGTAGACATTCCTCCAATTTTTATATTTTAAAATTCCTTATTTCCAAGTTTTATCTTTCCACTTCGACTCTCTCTATTATAATGGAGACAGACTATTGTTTTAAGTAAAATAGTTAGATATTTATAAAAAAATGACTTTTTTAGTCAATTAAGAGGATAAAAAACTTTCTGCCGTGAGAAAAGTGCCTGAAACAATTCGAATTTCAGGCACTCAGGAGTTTTGAGAGTAAAACAGTTTTGGGAACTGTTTTAGCCTGAGCCCAGAAATTAAAGAGCGAAGGGGCTCAAAACTAAGTCATGGAACTTCCTTGAAGTTCGCTGACGTCCGTACTCACCTAAGGAAAGTTTTTCAGAAGAATTTATCTTCAATCAAAGAGGGATCGAAAACGATCCCTCTTTGAGATTAATAGCCTTTTAAATAAGGAAGTAAGGACATCAGAGTTGTCCCAAGGACCAAGACCCAGAACCAGAAGGAATACAAGCTTCTTTGGAAGACACCAGGTGCTGGTCGGTTTTCTTGAATGTAGTGAAAAATAGCTTTTCTTTTTAAAATCAAAACGATGGTAAAGGCGATGGTTCCACCTAAAAAGACCAGAATTTGAACCCACTCGGCTACATTCATATTGACATGCGTGCCGAGGTAATGAAGTCCTTGCGAGAGGACCAGGTTGTTAAAGATATGGTAGAAAATAGCCCACCAGATCGAATATTCGAAGGTCAAGTAGCCAAAGCCTAAACCAATAATGGTCGCGAAGAACAACTGATCAAAATTGGCATGAAAGAGTCCAAAAGCGATAGCTGTCATGACGATTGCAAAGACTTTTCCATACTTTTCTAATGCTCTCAGTCCAGCGGCCCGGAAAACCAATTCCTCTGTGATAGGACCGATCAGGGTCGCATAGAGCAAGAGACTCCAAGACTGGCTGAGTTGCTCAGACATGTCCTCTTGAGGCTTGTAAAAGCCCAGGGTTCCCATCATGTGGTCTAAGAGTTGAGATAAGGCGCTAGAAGCCAACTGGGAGAACCCCAAGAAGGCAATGAAGACTAAGAAAGTCTGCCAGGTCATCTTGCGTCCCTTTTGTCTCACATCTCCTTTAAAGAGGGAGCCTTGCCGATAGAGGGCAAATAGAAGGACTCCTATACTGACAGATATTAGATAGCTAATCCCATTCCCATTGATGAGATTTTCTACATACTCCTGCTTCTCTGCCATCTCCAATCCATACCGTCCAAACATAAAGAGGGTAATGGCAAAGGTCAAAATGATGCTAACAAAGACCATGACCAAGAGATAGAGACAAACCATCCCCGAAAAGCTCCCCAAATCCTTTTTGGGATCTAAAAATCGATTAAACTGTTTCATCCATTCACTCCGCTAATCTACTGTTTTTGTTTTCCGGCTCCATCCGTAGCACCATCCAAAAGCCCCCTCATAGAGAACAAAGAAAATCAGAAAGGCATGTAGGAAATAGTCCTCCGGAAGAGCTAATATGATGGGATCCTTGTAGGGATCAAAGAGCCAAGTAGCATCTCCGACAAAGAGGATTTGGTGAAAGAGGGTAAAGAATTGATCAAAGCCAATAAAGAGGGTCACTCCTCCTATGACGATAGGCAAGAGAACCATCCCACCAAATAAAGGGCGATAGAGACCTGCGTATCCTTTCCACATGACCGTTCGAATAAATCGTATAGCCACTGGCAACAAAACCAGGAAGAAGGCCTGGGTCAGGTGAAAGAGGTACTTGACTGCTTGAAAATGATGGAGGCCATCTGGAGAGGATGGAAAATCTGGCATCTCCAGCTTCCAAGTAAAAGGACTGGTCAAATACTGCATGAGGACTTGAAAGTTCTTCTGAATGACTGCAGGAGTCAAACCGGTCCGATTCTGAATTCGTAACCAGCTAATCTCCATGGGATAAATCAACCAGGCTACGAGAATGGTCCCTAAAATCACTGTTGCTAAGAGCCAGAGGACAAAGCCCGTTACCTTTAACCGATCACGCATCGAAATCCCACTCCGCTAAGCTAGATAGGACATGCGTTGGTGGCAAGGGCAGGTCTGGCACTTCTTCTGGCTTGGTAAAGCCAGTTGTCACCAGTAAAGTAGGAATGCCATTGTCAATTCCTGCCCGGATGTCAGTCAGGTAATTGTCTCCCACCATAACCACTTCTTCGCGTTCTAGTCCCAGGTGAGCGATGGCCTTGTCCATAATGATGGCATTGGGCTTACCGATAAAGGTTGGCTTCACGCGCGTTGCCGCTTCGATCAGGGCATTTAGGGCTCCTGCCCCTGGCATCATTCCCCGCTCTGTCGGGATATTGAGGTCAGGATTGGTCCCGATGAAATGTGCTCCCTTTTGAATGGCTAAGGTAGCGATAGAGAATTTCTCATAGTCCACTTCCCAGTCGAGACCCACCACGACATAGGCTGGATTGACGGTATCTTCGACGAAACCTGCCTCAGCAATGGCTTGTTTCAAGCCAACATCTCCAATGACATAGGCGGTTTTTCCAAGATTCATATCCACCATATAATCAATGGTTGCTAGTGTCGCTGTATAGATGGTATCCAGCGGCGTTTCGATGTTGAATTGGCCTGCCAGCATCTCTTGGACCATTTCTGGCGTCCGCGTGGTATTGTTGGTCACAAAGAGGTAGGGGATCTGACGCTCTTGCAATTCGTGGACAAAGGCTTCCCCAGCTGGAATCCGCTCTTTCCCTTTATAGATAGTTCCATCTAAGTCAATTAAATAACCCTTATAAGTCACGGGATTCTTGGTCTCCTTTTTCACTTAATTCCTCTGCTTCTTTCTCCTGAAATTGAAACTGGCCACCTGCTCCATACAGAAGCAAGCAAGCCCCGTATAAAGCAAATTGAAGGACCAGACCGAAGAAATTGATACTTGCTTTTCCAGCCTGAGTAAAGAGGAAGGATGAAATCATCAAGATGACGATGGTCACCATTAAGCCACCAATCTTAGCCTGATCAATGGTAATGGTATAGACGCCAGTTTCTTTTTCCTCATTAGTCTCTTTGCCAGCCTGAATAGGCTTCATGGTCTCAATGAAATCTGTCATTAAAGTCGCTGCGAGGCTGACAGTCGTACTGAAGAGAACACCTTGTGAGAGCTTATCAAAGAAGTTACTCCAAAAACTACCTGATTGGCTAGTGATACTCAAAGAAAAGACGACGACAGGCAGGATAAAGGCCAAAATCAAATGAATCCAAACACGATACCAGCGTACATCTTCCTTGAGAAAACGAAGAAAGTCTTCAAAACTCAATCGGTAGCGTACAAAACGAATCGCTTCCTCAATAAAGATATAAAAGGCTGCGACTAAGGTTAAGAAACCATCTCCCAATACATAGAGAGGATTTTTCTTACGACGAGCATAGGCAACAACCCGTCGTTGAACCTCCATCAAGTCTTCTTTTTTCTGTTTTAATCTTCTTTTTTCCATAATGTTTCCTTATCTATTTCTTCCCAAGTGATGAGGGCTTGGGCGTGTACTTGGCCTTCTGATGAGATGACATGATTGCTGATCATCCCTTCTCGCTCAACGCTAGAGGTAATCATGCCCCCAGGCAGGACCTCCTTAACATACTTGAGGTGGACCCGTTTAGGGATATGCTGGGTTAGGAATTCTGCTCCCATCACTTCGAAGACCCAGTCTAGGTACTTGCTGTTGTTCACATGGCCGTTCATGTCTAAATCATAGAAACGTACATGGTAGTTCTGCTCCATGGCCCCAATCAGTTCTGGATAGCGTGGACCACGGCGGATCTTCTTCTCAAACGGTGACTCATATGGATCGGTAATCTCCTCCGGTACGGATTGGACCTTACGACTATCCCGATCCATCAAGACAAAGGTGGCCACCATCTCGACGATAGCTTCCCCATTCTGGTCTCTGACCACAAAGGAACGGTAGCAAAAGAGACGATTGTGGGCCAGGGCCTGAGTCTCAATGGTAATCTGTTCATCAAAGACCGGCAGGCGATGAACCGTGATGTCATAGTCGGTGATGATCCAGACTAGATTGTACTGTTCGAGCAGGTCCCTGTCACTGATACCAATCTCCATCGACTGCATGCCTGAGACTTGCAAGGACAAGAGGATGAGCTGTGGCATTTTGATAAAGCCATTCACATCGCTCATATCAAAGGGGACTTTCATGTCATACTGATAAATTTTAGCCATCGTTTACTCCAATATAAATTTCTCTGCTACGGTATCACCAAGGAACAAGCCTCTCTTAGTCATCCGCACTTGCTTGTCATCTGGAACCAAGAGTCCCTGCTCCGTTAGACTGGCCACCACTTGTCCATAGCGTTGGTCAAAGGAGATACCAAATTTTTCTTCAAAACGTGCCTTAGACACACCTGTCTTTTTCCGTAGACCGAGGAACAACTCCTCTTCCATCTTCTCTTCCAGTGTCAGGTGCTCCTCTGTAATCCGTGCCTTACCAGCCTCAACAGCCTCCAGGTAATGCCGGATTGGGCCATGATTCTTGTAGCGAATCCCATCGACATAGCCGGAAGCACCAGCTCCCAGGCCATAGTATTCTGCATTATCCCAATAGACCAGATTGTGGCGACTTTCAAAGCCAGGCTTGGAGAAATTGGAAATCTCATAGTGCTCAAAGCCTGCTTTTTCCAGTTCCTCAATGATGTACTCAAACATCTCCGCTTCCAACTCTTCTTTGGGGAGAGGAAGCTTGCCCCGTCGCATGCGGTTCATAAAGACCGTTTGGTTTTCTAAAATCAAACTATAGAGACTCATGTGGGGGATGTCCAAGTCGATCGCCTTGGCGACATTTTCCTTGACCTGGTCCATGGTCTGACCCGGCAGAGCATAGATCAAATCAATCGAAATATTGTCAAATCCTGCCTGCTTGAGGTGGCGGATATTGTCATAGATATCCTGCTCCTGGTGACTCCGACCGATCTTTTTCAGCATCTTGTTATCAAAGGTTTGGACACCCAGAGAGACCCGATTGACCTGAGACTCCTTGAGAACTGCGATCTTATCCGGATCCAGATCTCCAGGATTTGCTTCGATGGTAAACTCTTCTACTTCCGATAGGTCCATAACCTTGGGCAATTCTGTCAAGAGATAGGCCAGTTGTTGGGCGGACAGAGCTGTCGGAGTCCCTCCACCGATGTAGAGAGTCCGAAGTTTGCCAATCTCATACGATCGAGTCTCCTGGATCAAGTGTTCCAGATAGGCATCGACCGGCTGATTCTTGATAAAAACCTTAGAAAAGTCACAATAATAACAAATCTGGGTACAAAATGGAATATGCACATAGGCAGAGGACGGTTTAGCTTGCATAACCTTTATTATACCACATTTCGCACCAAAACCAGAGCAGAAAAGAAAGGGGAAAGCAAGGATTTCCTTGACAAGAAGGAATGAAAGGAATAGAATAAAGCTAATCACATTCGGAGGTAAGGAGATATGAACAACTAAGTTTCGTTAAATAAGATACTTTATTTAGTGGACTGCTTGTTCTATCTCTTTTTGTGTACCCTCTCGCCTATTCTCCAACCTTTTGTTGGCTAAATTAGGTCTTTTTCTACTTGGGTTCCGCTTGAATACAGCTCTACTAAATAGGTAGAGCTGTTTTTTGTCCCAGTAGAAAGGAATCTTATGCTAAAACTATCCCACCTCACTATCCGCCATACAAAAGATTTACGCGATCTAGTACGTAATCTGTCCCTAACCATACATGAAGGAGAAAAAGTTGCTATTATTGGCGAAGAAGGGAATGGAAAATCTTCCTTACTTCAGGTCCTCATGTCCCCAAAATCTCTACCAGATTATCTGACCATAGAAGGAGAAATCACCACTTCCTTTCACTCCTATACCTATATTCCCCAGTCTTTGCCGGAAGCATTGAAGGGAAAAACTTTGGGAGAATATTTTTTTGGAGAGGACGAGCTAGACTATGCCAGCCTCTACAGACTGGCTGATCAATTGCATTTTAATAGCGACCGCTTTGCAAGCGATCAAACCATCGGAAGTCTATCTGGAGGAGAAGCCCTCAAGGTCCAACTTCTTCACGAACTTTGTCGTCCTCATGAATTGCTATTTTTAGATGAACCCTCAAACGATCTAGATTTAGAGACCCTGGACTGGCTTCAGCAGATGATCCAAACAAGCCCCCAAACCATTCTATTTATTTCCCATCATGAGGATTTCTTGACTCAGACGGCGGATACGATCATACACTTAAGACAGATCAAACACCGCAAGGAGGCTGAAACCATCGTGGAGCACCTAGGCTATCAAGACTACAGTAGCCAGAGGGAACAGCAATTTAAGCAACAGTCTCAGCAAGCTGCCAATGATCAACGAGCCTACAAAAAAACAATGGAGAAACACCGTCGCGTCCGCCAGCAAGTCGAAACCTCCTTACGAAATACCAAAGATAGTACTGCTGGACGTCTCCTAGCAAAGAAAATGAAGTCTCTCCTCTCACAGGAAAAGCGCTATGAGCGAGAATTCCAAGCCATGACTTCCCAACCCTATGATGAGGAAATCATTAATCTGCATTTCCCTTCCCTTACTCCCTTGTCTCCTCAAAAACGTGTCCTTCTCCTAGATCAAGAAGAGATCACAATTGGGGATCGTGTCCTAGTCAAGAACCTCTCCCTCACTCTTCAAGGGCAGGATAAGATAGGAATTATTGGTTCCAACGGTGTTGGAAAATCCACTTTCCTAAAAATGATCTGGGAGATTTTACAGAAGAATGAGAGTATCCGCACTGCCTATATGCCTCAAGATTACACTGAACTCCTCCCGCTGACTCATACGCCGGTTCAATTTCTACAGCATTCAGGCGATCGCGAAGAAATCAATACCATTCAATTGCATTTAGCCTCCCTCAACTTTACTTATTCTGAAATGCACCATCCTATCTCTGAACTTTCTGGTGGCCAGCAAGGAAAACTCTTCCTCCTTCAATTAGTACTCACAAGTCCCCAATTTCTGCTTTTGGACGAGCCTACTCGTAATTTTTCCCCCACTTCCCAACCAGAAATTCGACGCCTATTCGCAGACTACCCAGGAGGATTGGTTACAGTCTCCCACGATCGGACCTTCCTCAAAGAAGTCTGCCAAAAAATCTATCGTCTGACTGAAAATGGTTTAGTAGAGATAGAATCGCTCTAACGTAAAAAAGATTGGCAAAAACCAATCTTTTTTTCTCTATTTTTTCGTTGCCTCTTGTCCCATTTCTTGGGTGCGTTTGTATGCTGCTTCGACTCCTGCAATAATGTCACCCCGTAAGCCGACTTGTTCCAAGCGGTTGACTCCTGCGATGGTAGAGCCGCCTGGACTACAAACCGCATCCCTTAGGCAGGCTGGGTGATGGCCTTGACCTTGCTCCGAGATAAGCTCCCATCTTGATTGGTTAGGGAAGAGGTCCCCACTTTGAACACAATTCGCTTATTCTTCATCCATTCATTCTCCAGAGTATTCGATTGTAACATTATACCATGAAAGCCTTAAAAAATACTAAGAGCGGACCAGGGGGAACCCCTGTTTGCCCACAAAAAAACGAGTTTGAACCACAAGAGTTAAACTCGTTTTTATGATGATAGGCTTATCCTTGACGAAGCTTCTCTAAGGTTTCTTGGAAAATTTCCGGTACCTCCACTGAAAACTCCAGGACTTCTCCCGTCCGTGGATGGGTAAAGCCCAGGGTCTTAGCATGGAGGAACTGGCCATGGCCTTTCAAAGTCTTGCGAGGTCCATAAACCTCATCACCAGCGACCGGATGACCAATGTAGGCCATATGAACCCGGATCTGGTGGGTACGTCCTGTTTCCAATTGTAGCTCGACCAAGCTATAATCCCCGAAGCGTTCCAAGACATGGAAACGGGTCAGGGCTGGTTTCCCTTTAGCTGTCACAGCTTGCTTCTTGCGGTCTTTGTCACTTCGCCCAATCGGCGCCTCAATGACACCCCGATCATTAGGTAAATTACCATGGACAATGGCCCAATACTTGCGCAGGGATTTCTTAGCCTTAAGCTCGTCTGCCAGTGCTACATGGGCTGCATCGTTCTTAGCCACCATGAGGAGGCCAGAGGTGTCCTTGTCAATCCGATGGACGATACCCGGACGAAGTTCGCCATTGATCCCTGACAAGTCTTTGATGTGATACATGAGGGCATTGACCAGAGTTCCACTGGTGTGACCGGCACTAGGATGGACCACCATGCCCTGGGGTTTATTGACCACTGCGACATCCGCATCCTGATAGACGATCTCCAAAGGAATATCTTCTGCCTCATAGGTCACTTCTTCAACTTGAGGAACTTCATAGCTGATAACATCCCCTACTTTTACGGTATACTTAGCCTTTTTGACTTGACCGTTGACAAGAATCTTTCCTTCCTTGATTTGCTCATTGGCCAAGCCACGTGAGAGTTCAGTCAACTCTGAGACGGCCTTATCCAGTCGCGCTCCAGCGACTTCCACTCTAACTTCCATGGCTCTCCTCTCTTAAGATATGGATCAGTAACAATCCCACACCAACGGTTAAATAGATATCTGCTACATTAAAAATGGCAAAATTCATAAAATCCAAGTGAAACATATCGACGACAAAGCCCTGATGAACCCGGTCAATAAAGTTGCCAATTCCTCCTGAGATAATCAAGGTCAACCCCAACAAGAGCCAGAGGGAACCTTTGATGTGACGATAAAGGTAGACAAAGGCTGCCCCCATCGCTATGATGGTAATGATGGTAAAGAACCACTGTTGGTTTTCTAGCATGGAAAAGGCAGCACCTGAGTTCTTGAGATAGGTCAGGCTGACAACTTTGGGAATGAATGAACGCATGCCCCCCAGTGGGATTTCCTTGACCACATACCACTTAACAGCTTGGTCCAAGACAATCAAGAGGAGGATACTGATAAAAATACTTACTTTTCTCTTCATGTCCTACCTCTTCTCATCAAAGTAGACTTCCATAACTTGGACAAACTTCTCAGCCACTGGTGAGAGATCCACCTCTTCCCGTTTGACATAGACCATTTTATTATCCAAATCATCGATCAAGGGAATAACAGTAATGCCATTCACCGATTGGCTATCCAAAAAGCCAGAACCAGTCGCATAGGCGTTGGTCCGCTCTAGGATCCCATTCAGGGTCGCTCGGTCTGTCACATTGAAGAGCTGCGAGCTACCACTGGTATCGACGAAGTTCTCCGAATAGTAGAGATACTCATCCTTTTCCTGGGTAAAGCGAACGGTCGGCAAGTGAGCCAAATCCTCCATGACCAGAAATTCTTTCTGAGCCAATGGATGGTCCTTGCGCAAATAGATATGAGTCTGGAAAGGAATGAGGTCAATCACTTCTAAGCCCAATTTATCCACCCGTTGCATGATTCCTTTGGTATTTTGCTTGTTGAGGTAGATAATCCCTAATTCACTGTGCCCTTGAGCCACTTCATCCAAGATTTGAACCGTGGTCGACTCAAATATCCGGAAGTTTTTATTCTCAGGGTAAAGAACAGAGAATTGGGTAATCAAAGGAGGAAGGAAATCATAGTGCTGACTCGAGATCGAGAATTCCTTCTTTTCTTCCTCAGGATTGGCATACTGGTTTTGAAAAACATCAAAGCCCTTAACCAATTCTTGGGCTTTTTCATAAAATTCCATTCCACGACGGGTCAAGAAAGTCCCTGAACTAGTCCGACGGAAAATCTTAAAGCCCAGTTCCTTTTCCAAGTCTCTCACCGAGATTGACAGACTCGGCTGACTCACGTACATTTTTTCAGCTGCTTCACGAAAAGTACCACTATTGGCAATCGCGACAACATAGCGTAACTGTTGAATATTCATGTCTTCTTCCTTCTAACAATATCACTCCATTATACCATAATCTAGAGGATGAAAAAAGTTGAGAGGTTTCAATCGAAAGAGATCTACTAGGAGTTGAATTAATGCTCGTAAAAATGATAAGGAAACTGTTAAGCATTAAATAATTTCTAATCTATGAAGCTACTCAAGCAAATTTTCAAACTTTCCGGCGTGAGAAAAATGCTTGAAACAGTGGCGTTTCAAGCATTCGGGAGTTTTGAAACCTTAGGTTCAAAACTAAGTCATGGAACTTCGTAGAAGTTCGCTGACGTCCGTACTCACCTAAGGAAAGTTTTAAAACGTTTTTTTCTATGATCTATAAAGTATAAAAAGAAATATTAGAGATCAAATAATCAACTAATAATTGACACATATCATAAAAAAACTCTCTGATTGATCAGAGAGTTTTTGAATACAAATTATTTTGCGATTGGGTAAACAGAAACTTGTTTCTTATCGCGACCTTTGCGTTCGAAGCGTACTACGCCTTCAACTTTAGCGAACAAAGTATCGTCTCCACCACGTCCAACGTTCACACCTGGGTAGATGTGAGTACCGCGTTGACGGTAAAGGATAGATCCACCTGTTACAGTTTGTCCATCAGCTGCTTTAGCTCCAAGACGTTTTGCTTGTGAATCACGTCCGTTTGATGTAGAACCTCCACCTTTTTTGTGGGCGAAAAGTTGCAAGTTAGCAAGATTCAATTTCAACATAATTGTTTTCCTCCAGTTAGTTTTCTGTGATAACTCTTGTTTGGACGAACTCGGATGAGTTCTCCGATAAGTTTGCCATCCCTAAGAAAAATGATTCAAAGAATAGTTGGGTCATTTCTCTTTGGTGAGGTGGAATGTCTGTCGGGATTGTTACCCGCATGAAGCCACCCTCTTCTTCGTTTAATTCTAGTTCCGGTTCATAGCCTGCAAATTTCTCAACAGAGTTGACAAAGTTAATGGCAAGCGTAGAAACCGATGCACACACGACATCAAAGCCGTATTCGCCACTTCCAGCGTGCCCAGTGATTTCTGCACTCCTCAGCTCGCCATCTTCGGCTCGTTCAAAGACTGCTTGTATCATGTGTTCTCCTAAGAATTAAGCGTTGATTGCGTTGATGACAACTTTAGTGTAAGGTTGACGGTGACCTTGTTTACGGTGGCTACCTTTTTTAGGTTTGTACTTGTAAGTAACAACTTTCTTTTGTTTTCCTTGTTTTTCAACAGTTCCAACAACAGTAGCTCCTGAAACAAGTGGAGTTCCGACAACAGTGTTTTCACCACCAACAAGAACAACTTCGTTAAATGTAACTTCTTGACCAGCTTCAACGTTCAATTTTTCAACGTAGACTGCTTGACCAACTTCAACTTTAACTTGTTTTCCGCCAGTTTTAATGATTGCGTATGTGCTCATTATGCACCTCCTATGTATTTTTGGGTTTCCCCGTATTTTGTGAAGACTCGCCTAGCATCGTGGGACGAACCTCTTAAGCTCAAGGGATGAGCAACGATGATCGAGCGGTTGCACAGGCATGTGCATAGTCAACTCTATAAGTATATCACTTCTATCAGACAAAGACAAGCATTTTTGTCCCTTGAAAACGGATTTTCTTTTAAAAAATTATTTTAAGTCTTTAAAAGAATTAAATGGCTACAAAAGGCTCTTGGCTATCTTTATAAAAAACTATTTACGATTCTTTTTCCTCTTTTATTTGTTCTTTTGGTGAATGATGTCAAGCATCATAAAACTCATGGAGCAATTGGATCAGTTCTTGCTGTTGTTCTAGTAAGTTCTGACCGATAGTGGTTGATTGAATGAGGGTACGATCCTCCAGGTCTTCGATCACCTTCTTCAAGGAAGTTTGCTCAAATGGCGAATCTACAACCTTTTGAATATCTTGGAAGGGCTGATGGGTGACCAGTTGAAAACCATAAGAATTATTAAGGAGTGAATAGCCTGCTGTACCTGTCTTCTTTTGATATGCTTCGCATAGCCCCCCATCAATGACAAAGAGCAGACCTTCACCCCGAATGGGAGATTCTCCTTTTCCTGTCTTAACAGGTGTATGGCCATTCACAATACGAGATAAGTCCGTTTCAAGACCAAATTCCTCTAAAATGATTTGGCAAATCTTTCTTGAATTGCGATAGCTAAAATACTCATTTTCTACTTCCTTATGCGTTTCTGCCTC
Organism: Streptococcus sp. AM28-20; assembly: GCF_003603595.1. Lineage (NCBI taxonomy): Bacteria > Bacillati > Bacillota > Bacilli > Lactobacillales > Streptococcaceae > Streptococcus > Streptococcus sp. AM28-20. Next base: position 362,990 of record NZ_QTNK01000001.1, on the reverse strand, counting down.
CTCAATAAAATACCGTTCAAAGGTCGTCATCTTATCCTTCCCAAAGAGGGGAGATAATGGCCCTCGCCAGCAATACCATACCAAATCCGTTGAAAGGTCATCCCCAACTTCTTTATTTTTTGCTGCAAGTCGAATATGGTATTCGAAAAAGTCTAGTAATTCTTTCCCAGCATACTGGGCTTGATGAAGAACTAGAGGTTGAAATTCCCCAGAAGGTTTTAAGGGAATACAGCCGTGAAACAGCAAGTGATGATTGTAAACCTTATACATGGAACCCTTTTTCATTAAGAGCTCCATATGTTTGGCCATTTTTGGAGATCCTTGGAAGGAAGCCAACATGCTATCCACTATTTGTTTTTCCTCTATGCTTAATTCAGAAGGGTTTGCCTGATCTATGGTTTGGAAGCAGGTGTTTTGCAAGGAATAGCTGTTCCCGTCAATGGTGATTGAGTTCTTCCAATAATCAATTTTATCCAGGAGGATTTGATTGTCCATCTGAAATTCTGGCCGTCTCTTCATCAATTGAGTTTCTAACTTAAATTGGAGAATAGCCAGCGCTTGATGGACCTTTTCCAGTTGCAATATTTCTTCAGATGTAAATTCCTCCGCCCTTGTCCCTAGGATGGGCCTAAACTTAGGATTGGCTTTGTAGGTTTTATCCGCAAATAAGGTTAAAGAACGAATGTTTAAGCCGTAAGCTTTTTCGATATCCCATAAGTAACCGTATCGTGCTGCAATGCGCAATACATTCAATAAACATGCCTCGGACCCAAAGTAAGCCCCCATCCAAATGATATCGTGATTGCCCCATTGAATGTCTAAAGAATGAAAATCAAGGAGCTCATCCATTACCTGGGCACTTCCAACCCCTCTATCAAAAATATCTCCTACCACATGCAGGTGATCAATCAATAAGCGACGAATACTGCTGGCAATTCCCAAGATAAAGGGATCTGCTTCTCCTAGTTCAATAAGATAACTTAAGATAGTGTGGAAATAAGAATGTTTATCAGCTAGTGTAAGATCACTATAGATCAGTTCTTCTATGATATAGGCATATTCCTGAGGCAAGGCCTTTCTAAGTTTGGAACGGCTATATTTAGCCGCTACAAAACTCAATAGAGTTAAGAGCTGAGAAATCGTTGATTTATACCACTCTTTCTCCTTATTCACTTGTTCCAAAACCCTTTCTGGATAAGATACCAGAGCTGACAGTGTATTCTTTTCCTCTTGTGTCAATGAAGCTCCAAAGCAGTCATTGATTTTTTCATTTAAAATTCCAGCACAACTCCTCAAAATATAATCAAAAGCTGCAAATTCTCCATGAATATCACTAATGTAAAGCTCTGTCCCTTTTGGTAGGTTTAAAATGGCCTCAAGATTAGTAAGTTCAGTAATGACTTTTTGACGAGAATCAAATTTCTCTAGTAAAATACGCTTATATTGCTCCATATTAACTCTCCAAGGATTCTCTATTTACAACTTCATCTACGCTGATTCAAGAATCAGTTCATCTTCTTTAATTCCTCTTCAATTAGGAAAGCTGTCTCTTCAATCGATTTATCTGTCATATTGATGATTTGAGCGCCAAATTGTTTAAAAACCTTCTTGGAATAATCCAATTCTTGATAAATTTTTTCTAAATCCGTATAACTTGTTTCTTGCGTTAACCCTAAAGAATCCAAGCGATGGCTTCGAACTTTCATTAATTTTTCAGGCTCACAGATCAGACCAATCAAGCGACGAGAATCAACCTTATCTAAGACCTGAGGTAAAGGAACTTCTGGGATCAAAGGCAGATTTGCAACCTTGTAGCCCTTATTGGCCAGGTAAATACTCAGGGGAGTTTTTGAGGTACGAGAAACACCAAGCAGGACTAAATCGGCTTCTAAAAACCCCTGAGGTGCCTTACCATCATCATATTTAACAGCGAATTCAATTGCTGAAATTTTCTTAAAATAATCACTGTCCAAGCGGTGCAAGGTTCCTGGAACTTCTATTGGTCTGGTACCAGTCTTTTCTTCGATAATTTCAAAAAATGGATGCATAAGATCCAAATAAGCCAAACCATTTTTTTGGCTAAATTCTCTAGCTACTGATGCTAACTGACTATTGACCAAAGTGCTGATGACAAGTGCATTATCCTTCAAGGCATCATATAAGATATCCAAGAGTTCCTCTTCTTGATTGATAAAAGGAAAACGATAACTATTATTAAAAATGATATCTGGATATTGTGCGGTAACTGCTGACAATAATTTTTGGGAAGTCCCACCCAAAGAATCTGAAATACTATATACAATGATCTCTTTTTTCATATTTATTCCTCTTCACTCTTCAGTTCGGCATTTCTTGCTTGTAGGATAATGTAATCGAGCAAGGCTGATTTGGTCACCGTTCCCACAATTTTTCGGTCATTCTCCTCATCGACTACTGGTAAGGAATCGATGGCATGATCTTGCAGTAGGGCAGCCGCTTCTAAGATGTTCATATCTTTAGTACAGGTAATGATATGTGGCATTCGAGTCATACAAACTGCTACAGGGGTCGTCTGGATACTCGAATTGAGAGATGCCCTCAATAAATCTTTACGGGACATAATTCCCAGTAAGAGCTTGCCTTCATCGATAACATAGAGGACATCAGCATCATACATAAATAGGGTGATAATGGCATCCTGAATATAGGAATCATGGGTGACTAAAACTGGAGAGGTCATAATCTCTGCCACTTCTTTTTGAAAAGTATCAAAAAAGAAAAGCGTCTCGAGATCTAATCCAGAGTAGGTATAACCAATTTTTGGTGTAGCTTTCAAAATGCCAACCAAGGTCAGAAAGGACAAATCCGGGCGAAGGGTCGCTCTTGAAATATCCAATAACTCAGAAATCTTCTCTCCGCTTAAGGGCTGATGCAATTTTACAATTTCAACTATTTTCTTTTGACGTTCACTTAATTTCAAAATTTCCTAGCCTTTCTATTTCTATCTCTACGATGGTTATATAAGACATACCCAATGAAATATTGGTAATATATCCAACCTCCACTTTTAAATAATCATCATTTTTACTGAATATTATAGCAGAATGATCTAAATAGTCAACAAAAAAAGATGCATTTTTTATTTGACAAATATATGTGATGTATATTACAATGATTTTGTCTTAATTGTGACACATATTTAGTTTTTTTGGAGGCTTATATGACAAAATGGATTTATTCCTTCGAAGAAGGAAGCGCAAATGACAAAGATCTCCTAGGTGGAAAAGGGGCCAATCTGGCAGAGATGAGCCATTTGGGACTACCAGTTCCTCCTGGATTTACCATCACTACTAAAAGTTGTATCCAGTACCTCGATCATCCTGACTTCTTTGATTCCTCTTTAAAAGAGGAAGTTTTGAAAGCGGTTGCCCAATTGGAAGAAAAAACGGGTAAGTCCTTTAGAGGAGAAGATCCTCACTTACTCTTAGTCTCTGTCCGGAGCGGAGCTAAATTTTCTATGCCTGGGATGATGGATACCATTCTCAATCTTGGTCTCAATGATCAACGGACTCAATTACTGGCCAAAGAAACCAATCTTGATTTCGCCTACAACTGCTATCGCCGTCTACTCCAGATGTTTGCTGATGTAGTCTATGGCATCGATAAGGGACTTTTTGATGAGCAACTAGCTACATTTGAACAAAAACAGAATAAAAAGGTCCATGATTTTGACCTGGATCAGCAACAAGAATTGATCCAGCGCTATAAAGATCTCTACGCCAAACACAAGAAGCAATTTCCTGAGAATCCTAATGAGCAACTCTTTGCTGCCATCCAAGCAGTCTTTAAATCCTGGAATAACAACCGGGCTAGAATTTACCGGGAGCTTCATCAGATCCCTCATGATTTAGGAACAGCTGTCAATGTTCAAGCCATGGTCTTCGGAAATAGTGATCAAACCAGCGGAACAGGGGTCTGCTTCACTAGAAATCCTGCAACTGGTGAGGCGGAACTTTTTGGTGAATTTTTGCTGAATGCTCAAGGGGAAGATGTCGTCGCTGGTATCCGTACGCCTGAGCCGATTGCAGCCTTAAAAGAGATCCAACCAGAAACCTATCAGGCTTTCAGAGACTACGCCAAGATCCTTGAAAACCACTATAAGGATATGCAGGATATTGAATTTACCATTGAGAAAGGCAAGCTCTACATCCTACAAACCCGAAATGGAAAACGGACAGCCAAGGCTTCGTTAAAGATTGCCCTAGATATGGTAGACCAAGGTCTGATTAGCAAGGAAGAAGCTCTCCTCAGAGTCTCTCCTGCTTCCATCAGTCAACTGATTCATCCAGTCTTTGAGGAAACTGCTTTAGAGAAAGCACCTTTCTTAGCTCAGGGCCTACCAGCCAGCCCAGGTGCAGCTACCGGCCAAATTGTCTTTACTGCTGACCGAGCTAAAGAAATCCATCAAGAAGGGAAAAAAGTCATCCTTGTTCGACAAGAAACTTCTCCAGAAGACATTGAAGGGATGATTGTCAGTCAAGCCATTGTCACCAGCCAAGGGGGAATGACTTCTCACGCTGCTGTTGTAGCTCGCGGGATGGGAACTTGCTGTGTCGCTGGTTGTGGAGAGTTGACCATTAGCGAAGAGAACAAAACCCTTTCCTGTGGCAGTCTAGTCCTAAGGGAGGGAGATCTGATCTCCGTCGACGGCTATTCTGGCCGCATTTATCGTGGCGAACTTCCAACTGTTCTAGTAGAAAATAACCAAGACCTCCAGCGCTTGCTTGCTTGGGCAGATGAAGTCGCCATCCTTCAAGTTCGAGCCAATGCAGAAACCGTCAAAGACTTGACAACAGCAATGAACTTTGGGGCCAAAGGCGTTGGGCTAGCCCGTACGGAACACATGTTTTTTGGACAAGAACGGATTCTCGAAATGCGTCGCCTCATCTTAGCGGATTCCGAAGAAGAAACAAAAGAAGCCCTCAATAGGCTCCTAGACTTCCAAGAAAAAGATTTCTTCCAAATGTTTCAAACCGTCCAAGATAAACCAATGATTGTCCGCCTGCTCGATCCACCCATGCATGAATTCCTACCTAGGGATTCCCAAGAAATTGCATTATTAGCAAGCAAACTAAAAAAATCTCCTGAAAAACTTGCCGACCGCATCGAAGGTCTGCAGGAAAGTAATCCGATGTTGGGACACCGGGGTTGCCGTCTCGGCATAACTAAGCCGGAAATCTACAAGATGCAGACGGAAGCTATTTTTAGAAGTGCCATCAAATTGCATCAGCAAGGTCAAACGATCAAGCCGGAAATCATGGTTCCTTTAATTGCTGATCAAAAAGAATTCGAATGCATCAAAGAGTATCTCGTTCAACATATTAAACATCTTTTCGAGCAGTATGGGCAGGAGCCATTCCCTTATGAAATTGGTACTATGATTGAACTGCCCCGCGCCTGCCTAACTGCTGATAAACTAGCTCAAGAAGCCGATTTCTTCAGCTTTGGAACCAATGACTTGACTCAAATGACCTATGGCTTCTCTCGTGATGATATTGGAAAATTCATTGGCCAGTACAAGGATAAGGATATTCTTTCTTTCGACCCTTTCCAAAAAATTGATAAGGATGGCGTCGGTGAATTAATGAGAATTGCTATCAGCAAGGCTCGTCAGGTAAAACCAAACCTCGCCATCGGTATCTGTGGAGAAGTTGGCGGAGATCCTTCTTCAATTTCCTTCTTCCAAGACATTCAAGTAACTTACGTTTCCTGCTCTCCTTACCGAGTTCCTGCTGCTAGACTAGCCGTCGCTCAAGCAGCACTCCAAGAAGGTCAGAATTAAGTCCCCCTTACATTCGAAAAGCACCCTTAAAGCTAGACTAGTGCATCTACCTTCAAGGGTGCTATTTTCTTTATCAAATTCTTGTCAGTGGTCAGAGCTCTTAGTGAGAACCGATCACCGTCATCTTTTACAACAAATCCTCAATCAGCTCATCGACTTCATCCGCTTCAGCTTGAGGAGTGATCTCTGTAATCATGATTCCAGCAACTGCTCGTTCGACCAAAGCTTCCACGTCCATGCGCTCCTCATATTGCTCCGCATTTTTGAGTTTTGGATTGGTCTTTGGACGGTCCGGCGCAAAGATGGTACAGCAATCTTCGAAAGGCTGGATAGAGATTTCAAAGGTATCGATGGCTTGGGCGATATCGATAATCTCCAACTTATCCATGGTCACCACTGGACGGATAACTGGGGTATTGGTCACGGCGTTGATGGCCTGCATACTCTCTAGCGTTTGACTAGCTACCTGACCGAGGCTTTCCCCATTGATGATGACTAGGCCCCCACGGATTTGACGGATACGATCTGTAATCCGCATCATAAAGCGACGGGTCAAGGTCATAAGGTAAGCTTCAGGTGCCTTAGCTTTAATCTCTTCTTGGATTTCTGTAAAAGGCACTTCGATAAACTGGATATTGCCCCCAAACTTGGTTAATTTACGAGTTAAATCGTGGGCTTTTTTAAGAGCTCCCGGACTGGTATAAGGTGGGCTAGCAAAGTGGACCGCTTCAATGTCCACGCCTCGCTTCAAGGCTAGATAACCAGCTACTGGAGAGTCAATCCCACCAGATAGCATGAGCATGCCTTTTCCAGAAGTTCCAACTGGCAAACCACCCGCTCCCTTAATGGTTTCATAAGAGATATAGGCTGCTTCTTCCCGGATTTCTACTTGGAGGTTGATATCCGGTTTTTTCATTTGAGCTTGAATACTTGGAATAGCTTCAAAGACAGCTCCACCCAAGGTTTGGTTGAGTTCTCGGCTATCCAGTTCAAAAGAATGGTCACTCCGCTTGCTGGAAATCTTGAAGGTCATCCCTTCCTTGTAAATCTCCTGCATGATTTCTTGAACGGCTGCTATGAGAGCAGGCACAGATTTTTCAATCTTATAGACTGGAGAAAAATTTTGAATCCCGAAGACCTGTTTGAGGGATTCAGCTACCGGTTCATAATCCGTTCCATTTAGATAAGCATGCGCCCGGTCCCGATCGGCTGTCACTTTGACAGCTGGATAAATGGACAAGACATCTGAAATATTATTTCGCAATTTGTTAATGAAGCGCATCCGGTTCTTTCCTTTAGTAGAAAGCTCCCCATAGCGGATCATAATTTCTGAATAAGTTAATGGCATAGTTATTTCCTTTTCTTTTCCTTAACGCACCTTTCGTGTCTTTTCATAGATCAGCTTGAACTTGGTCAAAAATTGCTCGACCTGACTCATATCATTTTCGAGATCGAGACTGAGACGGACAGCTGTTTGTGCCAGAGCCTTGTCGACTCCCATAGCAATCAGGGTTCCAGCAGGTTTCCCAGCCTTGGAAGAGCAGGCAGAGGTTGTCGAAATATAAATCTCATACTCCTCAAAAGCATGGACGATGACTTCTCCTCGCACTCCTTTGATGCCGAAAGTCAAGATATGAGGCGCAAATCCTTCATCTCCAGAGAAGATAGTCACATCTGGATAATGGGCTAGTTCTTCACGGATGACTTCTTTCAACTGATGGCATTTGCGTTCAAAGTCCTCTTGACGCTCCATCGCCAAGCGCAAGGCCTTGGCTGTCGCCGCAATCCCAGCTAAGTTCTCAGTCGTCGAACGAAGGTCCTTTTCTTGTCCTCCACCAGTTAAGAGAGGGCTAATCTTTTTTCCTTCTTTAAGGTAGAGAAAGCCTACCCCACGAAGTCCATGGAACTTATGACTGGAGAAGGTCGCTAGATCCACCCGTTCTGGTAGGTAGAGAGCGGTTGGAATCTTAGCTAGTGCCTGAACCCCATCGACATGGAAGGTGATGGTCGGACGATCTGCTAGTAGATCCGCAATGGCTTGAATAGGCTGGATAGAACCCACTTCATTGTTGACGGCCATGATCGAAACAAGGGTTGTATCCGGGCGCAAAAGTTTTTCCAGCTCTTCCACTTGGACAAAGCCATGCGCATCAATAGGAGCAATATCCACCTCAAATCCCTGACCTTGTAGCCAGAGAGCTGATTCCTTCACAGCTGGGTGCTCAATAGCTGAGACAATCATGTGCTTCCCGTAAGGAGCTTTTTCAAAAGCAACTCCCTTGATAGCCCAGTTGTCCCCTTCTGTCCCACCCGAGGTAAAAAAGATTTCTTCTGCTTTCTTGCCTAGGAGGGAAGCAATCTGCTTGCGAGATGCCTCCAAGATCCGAGTCGCTTGACTTCCCAAGTTGTGCAAGCTAGATGGATTTCCCCATATTTTGCTTGCGACTTCCGTGTAGGTAGCCAAGGCCTCTGGATAAGGTTTGGTTGTTGCTGAATTATCAAAGTAAATCATCTTCCACTCTCTCCTAGTCAATTTTCAATCATCTTATTGTAACATTTATAGGTTGGAGGGACAAGGATTTGGCAGGCTTCATTTTGTTCCTAGTTTCAGACAGAAAACTTGTAAATTTCTCAAAATAGCTTATGATGAAGATGGAGTGTTTTGTAAAACGCTTACAAAACTAGGTTCTGGCTTTTAAAACAGTTGTTCAACCACTAAACTGGTCCCGAAAGATGATAAAAGGAGACAAACATGAAACGACCAATCTATCTTTCTATTGCCCTAGCTGGAAGTCTTGCTCTTGGAGGACTATTCTCTGTCCTACCACCACTTCCATTTGCACTTCCCTCTGCCCAACTAGCCTGTCACGGTAAAGGACAGTGTGATCTACAACAGCCCTTAGATAAACCGCCATACTTTAGGGAAGATGAAGGTAGCCTCCGTGAAATGACCCTTACCCAAGCAATCCCAGGAGAATCTGATAGCCACATCGAATTCAAATGCTTGGTCGAATACAATGGATGGTTCCGTCGCATCATCCGCGTGAAAGATGTAAGAGTAATTTCAAAGACCAAGGAATTCAAGGGAAGGATCGACTACTCTATCCCAGATCCAAACAAGATAGAGATTCAGGCAAATGGTCAGTTTATCACTCCTAATGATGCCTCTAGTTTTAGTAACCATGAAATCATCAGCCAGCCTAGTCAACAAAGCCAAGCGATTTCAGTCTCTGAAAAAGGAGAGGCAAACTTTGCAACATCCTCTGAAGCAAGCGAGACACAAAGTGTCCAGTTTGAAAGCAATTTGAAATTTTAAAAACCTCTTCCATTTCTTCTTAGACATTTTCATAAAAATAACGTATAATGACTAAAGTGTTCACATAAAAGAACCAAATATGAAATGAAGAGGGAACAGATTATGTCACAATACTCACGAAAAGAAAAACACCAAGACAGCAACAGACCATCAAGAAGCGAAAAAGTGAAACAGAGCCTTTCTTTATTCCAGATGATTGTCGCAACGATTGCTAGTCTTCTCGGGATTATCGTTACTTCCTTTACTATTTACAGTATCATGAAACCAACTTCTAAGACTGATGAGAAAAAAGATAGCTCTACTAGCGTTGTTGTTGTCCATGAAAAGGATGGATCTGCTACTGATTCAAGTGCTACAGGAACGGATACCAGTGCTAGCAGTAGCCAAGCATCCGAAGCAAGCTCTGAACAAACTGATTCATCACAGGTAGAAACCAGTGCCAGTGAAGCTCCTGCAGACACAACACCTTCTGCTACGGATACCGAATCATCTGCTAATTGAGAGTGGGACAGAAATCAATAATTCGTTAGAATTCGATTTCGTCGTCCCACCTCCGCACAGTTGAGTAGGGCTATAAAAGCTGATGAAATCAGCGTAGTAGAGCCCACTCAACCACTGCGTCTTGCTCGACAATCCAAAGACAATTGAGAGGCTAGGACTTTTGTCCCAGCCTCGTTTCTATAATAGAAAAGCCTCAGTCGACCAGAAATCCTGATCACCAGAGGCTTATTTTTATTTGATGACTTCTTGTGTCTTAGCGTAGTTGGCTTCTACAGCTTCTTTTTCAGCCTTCCACCAGTCTTGGTTGTCTGTATACCACTTGATGGTTTCTTCCAAACCTGCTTCGAAGTTTGTGAATTGTGGTTCCCAACCCAATTCTTCACGCAATTTTGTTGAATCAATAGCGTAACGCAAATCGTGACCAGCACGGTCTGTCACACGGTCGTAAGCATCTTTTGGTTGACCCATTTTTTCAAGGATGAGCTCAAGCACTTCCTTGTTGTTCTTTTCACCGTCAGCACCGATCAAGTATGTTTCACCGATACGGCCCTTGGTAAGAATAGCCCAAACACCAGTTGAGTGGTCGTTGGTGTGGATCCAGTCACGGACGTTCTTGCCTTCACCATAAAGTTTTGGTTTGATTCCAGACAAGATATTGGTGATTTGACGTGGGATGAATTTCTCGATGTGTTGGTATGGTCCGTAGTTGTTTGAACAGTTTGAAATCGTTGCTTTGACACCAAAGGAACGTACCCAAGCCTTAACGATCAAGTCTGAAGCAGCCTTGGTTGATGAATAAGGGGATGATGGGTTGTATTTGGTTTCAGCAGTGAATTTTTCACCAGGACCTTCACCATGTCCAGGAAGATCTTCACGCAATGGAAGGTCCCCATACACTTCGTCTGTTGACACGTGGTGGAAACGAATATCGTACTTGCGAGCCGCTTCCAAAAGTGTGTAGGTACCAATGAAGTTGGTGTGAATAAATGGTGATGGATCGTTCAATGAATTATCATTGTGGCTTTCAGCTGCATAGTGAACGATGGCATCAGCCTTAGCCGCCAATTGGTCCACCAATGCTGCGTCAGCAATATCACCCACAACCAACTCAACACGGTCACCAAGGATTTCTTCAATGTTGGCACGGTTACCAGCGTATGTGAGTTTGTCAAGGACAGTCACATGCACGTCTGGATGGTTGTTGTAGACATAGTGTACGAAGTTTGAACCGATGAAACCAGCGCCACCGGTTACGATGATGTTTTTGTATTCAGTCATTTTTTCTCCAAAAAATTGTTTTTTCTTTATCGTTCCTTAAATCAATCTTTTTTTAGCTTTCCTTAGGTGAGTACGGACGTCAGCGAACTTCGAAGAAATTCCATGACTAAATTAAGATACAAAGGGCGTCTGAGGATAAAGTCAAAATAGGAAGTTTGACGCAGAATCTTTTGATTCTAGGAAAACTTATCTTTTTGACACAATCCGTAGCCCGTGTTCAATTAGTTTTGAGCCTAATGTCTCAAAACTTCCAAGCACCTGAAACATTATGGTTCAGTTGCTTTTCTCACGGTGGAAAGCTAAGCATATAGCTCTCTTTGCTCGTTTATAGCAATGCTAAAAACTAAATAATGATTTTCTTGATTGTTTTAAGAGCTATATTCTTACAAATCTTCTGCTTTTAGGGGTTTGACATCTTTGAGAAATGGGTGGTTCTTATCTGCTTCTGAGACTTCTGCTTCTTCCAAGTTTTCCCACTGGATGTCTAGGCTTGGGTCTGCGTAGTTGACAAAAGCGTATTTTGGTTTGAGTTCCAATGCCCAGTAGTCATTGACTAAATAGCTATAGGCTACTTTATCAGATAGCACTTGGAAACCATTGGCTACCCCACGAGGGACAAAGATTCCTTTAGAGGCATCAATCACAGTTTGGTAGGTGTTCCCAAAAGTCTCACCTTCACGAAGGTCTACCCATGTTCCAAGAACCTTTCCTTCATCTGCTACAGAGATGTACTTGTCCCAGGGTTCTGCATGCAATCCACGCAAAACGTGTTTGCGTGAGAAAGACACATTGTTTTGCAACTTTCCTTCCGCAAAAAAGCTTTCAGGGAATCCGAGAGGAAGCATCTTCTCTTTTTGGAAGTTTTCTTTGAACCAGCCACGGTTGTCCCCATGGACTGGAATATCAAACTCCATCAAACCTGGGATAGCTTCGATTTTACGGGCTGCTAATTCTTTTCCGAAAAATTGTTCTGTCATTAAGCTTCTCCAATCAAACGGAGCAAGTATTGTCCGTATTCGTTTTTCTTCAGCGGTTGCGCCAATTCATAGACTTGCTCTTTAGTGATATAGCCCATACGATAGGCAATTTCCTCAAGGTTGGCTACTTGAACATTTTGCAAGCGTTGAACCGTCTCGATATATTGAGAAGCTTGTAAGAGACTTTCATGAGTCCCTGTATCCAACCAAGCAAAGCCACGGCCCATGAGCTCCACAGAGAGATCTCCACGCTCTAAATATGCTTTATTGACATCTGTGATTTCGAGTTCTCCACGAGGACTTGGTTTAATGTTTTTGGCAATCTCTACGACATCATTATCATAGAAGTAAAGGCCTGTCACCGCAAAGTTTGATTTTGGATGCTCAGGTTTTTCTTCGATAGAAACGGCATTCATGTCCTCATCAAACTCTACCACACCAAAGCGTTCTGGGTCTTTGACTTGGTAACCAAAGACAGTCGCGCCTTTTTCTTTGGCTTCCGCCCGTTGCAACATCTTGGTTAAGCCATTTCCGTGGAAGATATTATCTCCAAGAACAAGGGCAACATGATCATCCCCGATAAAGTCCTCTCCAATGATAAAGGCTTGTGCCAAGCCATCTGGGCTTGGTTGCTCTGCATAAGAGAGGGAAATCCCAAGTTCAGAACCATCTCCAAGAAGCTCTTCAAAACGAGGAAGGTCTTGAGGAGTTGAGATAATCAAGATGTCTTTAATCCCTGCCAACATAAGGGTTGACAATGGGTAGTAAATCATTGGCTTGTCATAAATGGGCATCAACTGTTTGGAAGCGGCACGGGTCAAAGGATACAAACGAGTACCCGAACCACCGGCTAAAATAATACCTTTCATAATGTTAGGCCTTTCTACGTATTCATTAGTCCTATTTTATCATGTTTATATAAAAAAGTCACCTTGTTCACATGTTACAAGGTGATGACAGGTTATCCAAGAGCGACGTCTAGGATCATCATAATGACAAAGCCAACCATGAGGCCTAAGGTCGCAACGTCTGTGTTGCCATTGGTCTGCGAATCTGGGATCAATTCTTCAACCACTACAAAAATCATAGCTCCTGCAGCAAAAGAGAGGGCATATGGTAGGATGGCTGTCATAGATAAAACGGCTACTGCTCCTAGCAGGGCTCCTACTGGCTCGACGACGGCTGACATGGAGCCCCAGTAAAAGGCATTGAGACGAGATTTCCCATCTGTCCGAATCGGAATCGAGAGGGCAGCCCCTTCTGGGATATTCTGCAAACCAATCCCAATAGCCAGACCAACCGCCCCGATAAAGGCTTCTGGACTTGGATTGCTAGCCAGAGCCCCAAAGGCCACTCCGACCGCCAATCCCTCTGGGAAATTGTGGATGGTAATGGCTAAGAAGAGAAGGGTCGTTTTAGACAACTTCTTCTCCCGCGGCGTATGGATACTCTCAGCCTCTTCAATCTCCTTACTCATATGAAGGTGAGGGACGATGGCATCAATCAAGCGGAGGAAAAATCCTCCAGCTAGGAAACCGATAGCAGCCGGAAACCAAGCCAAGCTCCCATAAGAGATTTCCGCATACTCAATAGACGGTTGCAAGAGGGACCAAAAAGAAGCCGCAATCATAACGCCCGCCGCGAAGCCCATCATGATGTCCAATAGTTTTCGACTAATATGCTTGAAGAAAAAGACGATGGCTGACCCTACGATGGTACAGCCCCATGTAAACAATCCTGCGAGAAAGGCCTGCAAGACCACGGATTGTGATTGAAACCAATTCATAACAACTCCCATTTTTTTGTTGATTCACTTGTTCTATTCTACTATTTTTATCCGAATGAAGGAAGGTCTTTCGAAAAAAAGAGAGTGGGACAGAAATCGGTCATTCGTTAGAATTCGATTTCGTCGTCCCACCTCCGCACAGTTGAGTAGGGCTGTAAAAGCTGATGAAATCAGCGTAGTAGAGCCCACTCAACCACTGCGTCTTGCTCGACAATGCAAAGAAAATTGAGAGGCTAGGACTTTTGTCCCAGCCTACTTCTTCACATATTGTTCAACTGGATAATCTGCTGGATCTAAGCGTAGGTTTCCTCCTGCCACTAGTTGGGCTAGATGCCAACCAATGAGGGGACCTGTTGTGAGGCCGGACGAACCTAGGCCACTGGCGACATAAATACCAGCTTGATTGGGAAGAGCCCCCCAAAATGGTGAAAAGTCACTGGTGTAGGCCCGTGTACCAACGCGCTCGCCGACAACTGTCGCTTGAGCTAGTTCTGGGTAGTAGGCCAAGGCTTCTGTTTCCATCTGATTGAGCAGAGCTTGATCCACCATCAGGTCAAAGCCCATCTCATTCTCATGAGTGGCTCCCATACTGATCTTGCCCTTTTGGAAGGGAATGATATCCAGCTCTCCTTCTGGCATGACCACAGGATAGTCATCAGTATCTCGGTCTAGCTGATAATCCCGCAACTGTCCTTTTTGGGGACGGACATCGACTTGGTAGCCAAGTGGTTCGAGCATTTGTCCCAGCCAGGCTCCTGTTGCTAGGATGACTTGGTCATAGTTTTCTCCTGCAATCTGATAGCCATGATCCGAGACTGAGAGAGCAACCTCTTCCTTAATCACTCTTGCCCCACTGGCTTTAAGGAGAGTTTCCGTGAGAAGCGCTCCTTCAACATGAGCTCCACCTGATGCATAAAGGAGCTGTTCAAAACCATTTAGACCTGGGAATTGCTGGGCCACCTCTTCTTTGGTTAAAATCGCCAAGTCTCCAATCAAGGGTGATTCTTCCCGGCGGCTCAGTGCCAACTGATAGAGTTCATCTAATTTCTCCTCTTTTTTCTTAAGGAGATAGACCCCGGTCTGCTGGTAAAAGTCTGTTTCAATTCCATCCTTGGCCAGGTCCTCTACCAACTCTTGGTAGAAGTCAGCTCCTAAGCGAGCGAGGCGATACCAGGCCTTGTTCCGTCGTTTAGAAAACCAAGGGCTAATGATACCGGCCGCAGCTTTAGTCGCTTGGCCCACACCATGGTCATAGACGGTTACATCCACTTGTGCTTCTTTGGATAAATAATAGGCTGCAGTGGATCCCACGATCCCTGCACCAATAATCGCAACTTTCATAATAACCTCTTAGATGTGGTAAAAAGGATTGGTGCTAGCTTGACTAACCAGCACTTCGATCCCCCAATCTTCTTCAGACTTCCACTGATTGAGTTTTTCTACTAGTTTCGAGACAAAGAGAACTTCGATATGGTGACCTGGATCCAAGGCTAGGAGCCCGTCACTTAGCATGTCCTGAGCCGTGTGGTAGTAGATATCTCCTGTGATATAGACCTCTGCTCCCTTAGCAAGAGCATCCTTGTAAAAGGACTGACCGCTTCCACCACAGATAGCGACGCGCTCAATGACCCGATCCAGATCCGCCTGGTCATAACCAACCAAGCGCAAAGCATCTAAGCCAAAGGTTTCTTTTACTTTTTCAGCCAACTGCCTAAAGGTTTGGGGGCGCACCTGACCGATACGGCCGATACCTAGACCTTCTCCTGTCAGGCTGAGGGGCTCTGTATTTTCAATTTCTAAAAGCTGGCAGAACCAATCGTTCAATCCATCTGGGACAATATCAATATTGGTATGGCTGACATAGACCGCAATATCGTGTTTGATCAAGTCAATATAGATCTGATTTTGAGCCCGATCAGCTACTAAATCCTTAATAGGACGGAAAATTGGCGCATGCTTGACGATGATCAAGTCCACTCCATGGGCGATGGCTTCCGCCACCGTCTGCTCACGGATATCTAAGGCTACCATGACCTTCTTGATGTCTTTTTGAAGGGTGCCGACCTGTAGCCCACGGACATCTCCCTCCATGGAAAGTTCCTGAGGACAGTAGGCTTCATAGCGTTTGATGACTTCACTTGCTAGCATTTAGGACCTCCTTGATTTGGGCAATGCGATCTTCTAACGAACCTCTGGCGGATAGATTCTCAACTGGGACCTGCTCCAAGGCAAAGACTAATTTTTCCACTTCCTTGGACCATTTTTGAACAAAGGCAGGAGCTTGTTCCACCATCAAATGGGGGCCAAAACGCAATTCCTTCACTGTCAACTCTTGAGAACCGTGTTCGACCACGAGGATCTCATAAAACTTCTCATTTTCTTCTAAGATAGCTTCATCAACAATGTGAAAATCATGGTCTACCAACCAAGCTCGTAATTCATCCTCCCGATTATTGGGTTGTAAGACCAAGCGAGAGACACCGGCTAATTTCTCAAGACCTGCCGCTAAGATATCTGCAATCAAGCGCCCACCCATCCCTGCAATAGTGATGCAAGAAATGGCATCGGATGGTTCAAAAGCAGCCAAGCCATTAGCTAAGCGGACCTCAATCTTGTCTTCTAAACCATTATCAGCGACATTTTGAAGAGCGGATTGATAAGGTCCCTCAACTACCTCACCAGCAATGGCAGCCTCAATTTTCCCTTCTTGCAAAAGGGCGATTGGGAGATAAGCATGGTCACTTCCCACATCTAACAGACGCGCTCCAGCTGGGACGAAACTAGCCACCAAGCTCAAGCGATTTGATAATTTTGTAAATTCCATGTGCTTCTTTCTATACTTTTATTCCATTCCTTAGTATACCATGTTTGCACCATTAAAAAAAGGCGCGACAGCGCCATTTCTTATGCATCAATTTCCTTATATTCTACTTCCAAACCACGTTGCACAGCGGGGCGATTGGCAATTTTCTCTGTCCAAGCTTGCAAATACTTGTATTCCTTCACATCTAAGAAAAATCCTGCTCGGTCCCATACCTTGTCTTGGGCTAGACGGCCATACCAGGACCAGATGGCGATATCTGCAATGGTATAGTCATCCCCTGCGATATAAGGTTTGGTCGCCAATTCTTTGTCAAGCAGGTCCAATTGGCGTTTAGCTTCCATGGCAAATCGGTTGATGGCATACTCAATTTTTTCAGGAGCGTAGTGGAAGAAATGGCCAAAGCCCCCACCCAAGAAAGGTGCAGCCCCTGTCTGCCAGAAGAGCCAGTTGAGTACTTCTGTCCGTTTAGCAGGATCTGTCGGAATCAATTTCCCAAATTTCTCTGCTAAATACAAGAGAATGTTGGCTGATTCAAAGACACGAATGGCTTTATCTCCTGATTGATCCAACATGGCTGGAATTTTTGAATTGGGATTAATGGCTACAAAGTTACTGCCAAATTGATCGCCATCACCAATCTTGATGCGATAAGCGTCATAGCCTGCATCCACTCCCAGCTCTTTCAATTCTTCCAGCATAATGGTCACCTTGATTCCATTGGGTGTTGGAAGGGTATAGAGTTGGAAAGGCTGGTCACCTTTTGGAAGTGTCTGTTCAAAACGGGCACCTGCTGTTGGTTGGTTCAAGCCACCCCAAGCTCCACCCATTTGACTTGGTGCTTCCCATACTTCTGGTAATTGATAGTCTGACATCTCTTTTCTCCTTTTTCTGAGTTACTACTAGCATATCAAATACAGGCGTTACTTTCAAAAATCTGCTACGCTAGCTTTACTTGACTTTTCTTTGCAAAATGGTAGTATAGAAAAAATACATTTTAAGGAGAAAAAATATGTCTACGATTGACTTTCATAGTTTGGCAAAGACAGAATTGCACTGCCACTTAGACGGTTCCTTGTCACTTCCGACTATTCGCCAATTGGCAGCCATGGCCAATATTGACCTTCCTACTAGCGATGAAGAACTCAAACACCATGTCACTGCACCTGCCCACTGTGAAAATCTCTTAGACTATTTGGAGGCCTTTGACTACATTCGCCCTCTCCTTCAAACCAAGGAAGCCTTGACCCTTGCTGCTTACGATGTCGCTAAGCAAGCTGCTCTGGAGAATGTCCTCTACATCGAGGTTCGTTTTGCCCCAGAATTGTCTATGGACCAAGGGCTTACCGTCCCAGAGACTATTGATGCTGTCTGTGAAGGACTGCGCCAAGCCCAGGATGAATTTGATATTGTTGCAAAAGCCCTGGTCTGTGGTATGCGCCAATCTGATCAAGAACTCACCTCTCTCATCCTGGCAGAAGCCAACCAAGTTAGGGATCAAGATTTTGTTGGTTTTGACTTCGCTGGCGATGAGCACAACTACCCACCACAAGCCATTGATGCCCTCATCCAACAGGTCAAGAGCTACAATCGTTCCATGACCCTTCATGCGGGTGAATGCCACTGTCCAGCCAATGTCGCTCAATCTATGGCCTATGGCATCAAAAGAAATGGCCATGTGACCTTGCTCGCCTTTGAACCAGAACTTCTAAAAGAGTTTGTGAAAAACGGGGTCACCGGCGAGCTCTGTTTGACAAGCAACCTTCAAACCAAGGCAGCTGCCACTGTGGAAGCCTTCCCTTACCTTAAGATGAAGGAAGCTCAGGCCCATATCAGTATCAACACCGATAACCGCACCGTCTCTGATACGGATTTGACCAAGGAATACGAACTCTACCATCAACACTTCCAAACAACGCCAGCTGACTTTTACCAGCACAATGTCGATGCCATCCAAGCTTCCTTTGCTAGTGATGAGGAAAAGCAAGAACTCCTCACCAAACTAGAAAAAGCTTACGCGGACTATTTATAAACGAAAAAACTAGCACTTTATGAGTGCTAGTTTAAGATTAAAGGCTGAGACTTCTTAGAAACTTTCCTTAGGTGAGTGCGGACGTCAGCGAACTTCGTAGAAGTTCCAAGTCTTCCTTGTACTACTTTAACAGTCCTCAATCATTATTGCAGAATCTCTTAAATGATTAAATACAATAAATACTTCGTCAATATAAAAAGAGGCTGGGACAAAAGTCCTAGCCTTTCAATTGTCTTTGGATTGTCGAGCAAGACGCAGTGGTTGAGTGGGCTCTACTACGCTGATTTCATCAGCTTTTACAGCCCTACTCAACTGTGCGGAGGTGGGACAACGAAATCGAATTCTATCGAATTACCGATTTCTGTCCCACTCTCTTTTAATCTTTCCATAAATCCATGGCCTGTAAGAAATCATCTGAAACAGTGACATTTTCAGGCTGAAGAGCTTCCCGCTCTTGCTGTTTGATTTTTAATTGTGTCAAACTAGTAATGCCTTCACGTCGCCAATTGCGCAGGATGGCCTGGATGTATTTCCAGTGAGGCTTGCCATTAAAGACAGCTTCTCTCAAGGCAGCCTTAACAATGTCTGGATCCGTTTGGTCCTGTTTGACTGTCTGTGTCAAATCTTCGATTTCAAATGGAGTCAATAAACGGCCCAACTCCTGCTCAAATGTTTTGACCAAATCAGCCAGTTCATTCTCTGCCTGCTTGTCTTGCCCACGCTGAGACGCATCTGTCCTACTCTGAAGCAAGTCATCCAGGCGTTCGAGGGCAATAGTCGCATCAAAAAGAACTTCAATCTCTCCATCTAGCTCAATAGTCCGATATTGGAGTAAACTTTGGTTGGTCAGGCGAGACATGGACTGGTTCACTTCTGTGACAGACTTGCCAATCGCATCTGCAATTTGATTCGGCGTGAGGCTGGATTGATTGGTCGTATTTTGCAAATAAAAGAACTGCCAAACCAGAAAATCCTCTGCGTCTTTAAATAAGTGTTGATAATGGAAAAGTAAGGCACTTGGTAAGACCAAATTGCCCGACTTAAATGCTTGTGAATATGTCATACTACCCCTTTATAGGTAACCATAAAATGAAATATCTTTTTCTAACTCCTCCAAACGATAAGGAGTTTCTTGGTAAACTGCATAATTGATCCAATTACTAAAGAAGTTGGCTGCCGCTAAGTTCCACCGCATCCGAGGGTCACGACTGCTGTCATCCTGATCAAAATAATTCTTGGGAAGATCTGGATTCAAGCCTGCTTTCACATCCCGCTGGTATTCCTTGGCCAAGGTATCACGGTCATATTCCAAATGGCCAAAACTATAGACCTCTCGAAGGTCTGGACTGGCCAGGATCGATAGTCCTACTTCACTGCCTTGAGCTAAGACTTGCAAATTGCTCTTTTCTAGCACTTCTTTGAGGGGGACATCCGTATAACGTGAATGAGGGGCCAAAAAAGCATCGTCAAAACCACGCATCAAACGGTTCTGTGGATTCAGGACGGTTTGCTCATAAATCCCAGATAGCTTGTCGCACAGAGCTACTTTTTCAATGCCGTAGCGGTAATAGAGACCAGCTTGGGCACCCCAACAAAGATGCAAGGTCGAAAAGACATGGCGTTTAGACCAATCAAAGACCTTTGTTAACTCTTCCCAGTAATCCACTTCCTCAAAGGCTAATTTCTCAACCGGAGCTCCAGTAATGATCAAGCCGTCATAATAGTTCTCTTTAATATCCTCGAAGGATTTATAGAAGATTTCCATATGCTCTGCTGCTGTCGTCTTAGACTCATGGCTAGTCATATAGAGGAAATCAACATTAATCTGCAAGGGAGTATTGGCTAGGAGGCGTAACAGTTGAGTCTCAGTTGCTACCTTAGTCGGCATGAGATTCAAAATCAGAACATTCATAGGACGAATATCTTGGTGAGTTGCCCGAATATCATCCATGACAAAAATATTTTCTGAGCGAAGAATATCAACTGCTGGTAATTTCTTATCTAAGGTAATTGGCATAAAAAGCTCCCATCTTACAAGTTGTTACCTCTTATTATAAGACAGGAGCATATAGTTTTCAATTATGGTTTTTCTCTATCTAGATATAGCTATAAACTATATCAGTAATGCATCAAGACCTTGTAATCATAGTCTCCGATAGCTTCGCGGCCTTTGAGATCATCGAGCTCGATCAAGAAGGCACAACCTGCAACGATCCCACCGAGTTTTTCAATCATTTCGATGGTTGCTTTAACTGTACCACCTGTTGCCAAGAGGTCATCGACGATGAGGACGCGTTGACCTGGTTTGATGGCATCAGCGTGCATAGTCAAGGTATCCACACCGTATTCTTTTTCGTAGTCCGCTGAGATAACTTCACGTGGCAACTTGCCAGGCTTACGAACAGGCGCAAATCCAATTCCCAACTCAAAAGCAACAGGACATCCAACGATGAAGCCACGCGCTTCAGGGCCGACGATCATGTCGATTTTCTTATCCGTTGCGTATTGAACGATTTCACGAATCGCATAACTATAAGCATTGCCATCTGCCATCAAAGGGCTGATATCACGGAAGGTAATCCCTTCTTGTGGATAATTTTCAATGCTTGCAATGTAATCTTTTAAATTCATGGTTAACTTTCTTTCATAAAAAATTTTTTACATTCCATTATACCATGAATTCTACTAACGTGCATCATTTTTTACTAAATCATTTTCCCAAACACCTGTAGCAAAAGAAAAAATCCCACACCTGAAAAAGATGCGGGATAATAAATGTTAGAAGATCCTTTTACTGTTCTTCTATCAATTTGTTGTACTTAATTTTCATATCTCCTAAGTTTTTCAAGGAATAACGCGAGCTTCCATTCTTAAACCAAGTACCAAGGATGTATTGTTCGGCGACCTTCTTGCTTTGGTTTCGAAGCCAAGTGCGGTCTTTGCCGTAGGTAGAAAGTTTCTTTAGAAAATCACTCCCCTTAACTGTTTGATCATCCGCATAAAGATAGACTTCCCTTTGGAGAAAAACCTTATTTGTAGAATCATATTCGAAGAACATACGAACATAATCATTTTCGTTTAGCTGATATTTATACCAATAAACCCATTCAGAACTGTCTCGAAACATCATGACGGATAGCTCTTCTTGACCACCAACGATGTCATCTGAATAGGGATACATTTGAAATCCTTCATCTTCCTTCCAGATGCGATCACTTCCGATCGTTTCTGTAAAGGGCCTAAACATGACATAGCGCATCCACCCACCATTTTCAGCGTAGTTAATCTCCTCCATGGGGTTTCTCAAACTCAAGTAGATCCCCAGCCAATAGAGGGCAAAAAGCAGGAAAGGACTGAGCCAGAGGATTATTTTCTTCTTGTTCATTAAATCGATCCTGTTAAATAATCATAGATTTCTTGCACAGATCCTAGAGCCATGAGCTCTTGGTCTTTGACCGTCTTCACCAAGTCCTGATAGATGGAACTAGAGGTAATCTCCTTCTTCTCCGCATCCTTGTTGACAGTCATGATGCCATTTTCAATCTGAACAAAGCCCAATTCTTGGAAAATCTGGATCATTTTGATCAACAAAACCTGTGGAATCTTGAGGTAGTCAGATAGTTGGCTCAGCTTATGTCGGATATCAAACTCAGGGAACTGATATAGTGTCTTATAGAGTTTGGCATATTGATCCCGGCTACCGTAGCCAGTCAGATAATAGGCCTTATCTAGTTGATTCTTAAAATAGACCGCTTGGAAGCTCTGTTCTTGGAAAAGGGCCTTCAAGTCAGCCAGGTCATCCGGTATGCGATCGATGACAATGGCGGCTGAATCTACTCTTCCTTCTAATTGACTAAAGAGCGGAATAGCTTGTGGGAGAGGAGCATTCTTTCCTCGGATATTGTAAAGCTGTACTCCTTCTACACGGACATCCACCACCATCAATTGCAGGGTGGTCTGTCCATTCCATTGATTGATGGCCAAGGATACCACCAACTCCAAATTTTTCGCTTGGGAGAATTCCAATTCCAAATGACCCTGACCAAAAGCCACCACATCAAATCGGGCATTTCCTTTTTGAATCTTCAACTTCAGATGGCTATTTCCTGCCCCCATGGTCCGGCTAGACTCCACTTGGAAATCACGAATGTAGAAGACTGGTTTCTTATGATCCATCCCAAAAGGTGCTAGACGATCAAAGCTCTTTAAGGTATCCAAGGTCAGCTCTTCAAGGTCCAACTCCTCGTCTACGAAGAGAGTGGATTTAGCCGTCAGGTCAATCCCTTTTTCACGAATATAATCAGAAAAAATCTCGGTCATGCGAGGAAGATTATCTACTTCCAACGTCATACCAGCTGCACCCGCATGGCCCCCAAAGGCGATAAAAAGTTCACGATGGGGATCCAGGGCTTCGAAGATATGGACACTTTCTGGGCTTCGCGCACTGCCCTTGGCCTTGCCTTGGTCAATAGTCAAGACAATGATAGGCTGATGGAGCTCTTCTAGCAATCGACCTGCCACGATCCCTAAGACACCAGAATTCCAACCCTCCTTGGCCAAGATTTGAACAGGAAGACTTGGATCGACCATAGCTTTGGCCTCATCATAGATGGCTTGCACGATCTCCTTGCGCTCTTCGTTCTTGGCTTGAATCATCAGCGCAATCTCTAGCGCTTCTTCGTCGTCAAATCCTGTCAAGAGCTCGACCGCTGGATTAGGGTCATCCAAGCGACCCAAGGCATTGAGACGAGGGGCAATC
The DNA here is from genome assembly GCF_003603595.1 of Streptococcus sp. AM28-20. Classification (NCBI taxonomy): domain Bacteria; kingdom Bacillati; phylum Bacillota; class Bacilli; order Lactobacillales; family Streptococcaceae; genus Streptococcus; species Streptococcus sp. AM28-20. The sequence continues at coordinate 339,699 of NZ_QTNK01000001.1, read as the reverse complement.
TGGAAACCAACCGTTTCTTCATTTACATCTTGAGGGGCGATGGAGGCCAACTTGAGCATTTCCTGAAGGCCGATCCGTTGGGTTTGACGAAGGACACCTAGGCCATACTTGACTAAGATGCGGTTTTCATCTGTCAAACTGACCATATCCGCAATGGTCCCAATGGCTACCAAATCTAGAAAATCTAGAGGCACCTCCTCTAGAAGGGCACAGGCCAACTTAAAGGCAACCCCACAGCCTGCTAGATGCTTGAAAGGGTAATCGGCATCTGGATGTTCCGGGTGAATAATGGCATAAGCATCGGGTAAGACTTCTGGCATGGAATGGTGGTCCGTCACAATGACATCTACTCCCATGCTTTGGGCTAAGTCAATGGCTTCGTGTCCAGCTACTCCATTGTCTACCGTGATGATGAGGGAAATCCCCTGCTGTTCGATAAAGTACTTGTAGACACTGGCATTGGGACCGTACCCATCTGTAAAGCGGTTGGGTAGATATACTACTACTTCCGCCCCCATCTGCTCCAAGGTTTCCTTCATGATAGAAGCAGCCGTCATCCCGTCTGCATCATAGTCTCCATAAACTAGGATTTGTTCATAGTCTTCAATAGCCTGGCAAATCCGATCCACTGCCTTGTCCATATCGTGAAGCAGGTAGGGATCATGGATATCTTCTAGCCGCGGTTCTAGAAAACGATCCAGCGCTTCTTCCGACTGGATCCCTCGTTCTCCCAGTAACTTGGCTGCGGATGCTTCTAATCCTCTCTTCTTTGCTTGCGCCAAAAACGTATCATCTGAAAAGGGCGCAGCAAACTGCCATTCATATTTTGACGTGATCATCTGTTTATCTTTTCTCCCTGTCATCTAGTCTATTTATTATATCATGAATCATTTTATCAAATGTGATAAAAGATTTTACAGAAGAAAATGAAGACAGAGAGTGGGACAGAAAACGGTCATTCGTTAGAATTCGATTTCGTCGTCCCACCTCCGCACAGTTGAGTAGGGTTGTAAAAGCTGATGAAATCAGCGTAGTAGAGCCCACTCAACCACTGCGCTTGCTCGACAATCCAAAGACAATTGAGAGGCTAGGACTTCTGTCCCACTCTCTCTCCATCAATTTTTATAGATCATACCCGTACAGGCTTGCTCTGAAAGTTCGACAAAGCCCAGGGATTGGTAAAAGGCTAAATTTTTCTCGCTACGTTCCGTGACAAGGAGCCGTTGATAGACATGGGGGAAAGTTGCTAAAGCATCTTCTAAGAGTTTCTTTCCGATGCCTTGGCGCTGGTGATCTGGTCGCACCAAGAGGTCCTGCACCAAGAGGACAGAGTGGCCATCTCCTACCAAGCGAATGTAGGCGACGAGATCTTTCTCATCATAAACGGCCAATTGCCAGAGACTGGCTTTGACAGCTTCTTCCAGCATAACTGGGTTGTTGGTATAATTGGTCCAGCCGAGAGAGCTATAGAGTGCGACTAGGTCTGCCATCCCTGGAATCTCTTGTTTGTACTCTAACATCTTAACTCCTTTTTAACCTATAGTGCTGGAAGAAGGCGATATCCCGGTAAGGGGACTCTTGGCAAACGGCCAGTTCCATCTTGAGCATGGACTCTCGCCAGCCTTCTTGACCCTTGAAGCGATTGTCCTGTAAGGCATAAAAGACACGAATCCCTTGGTAGTCCTGAACTTTGAGGGCTAGATTTTCTACTGCTCTATCTAGATCATAGGCCTGGGCCAAGCCCATGGAGTGGGTTTCCAGATCATGACCAGCTAAGAGATCAAGCGCCTTCTGAGGATCATTTTCAAAAACAACGGTCTGCAGGACGCGGCCAACTTCACTGTGCTTGACGATGGAGAGCAGGCCTCCTGGTTTCAAGAGGCGGGTGAATGCCTTGAGGACAGACTCGCGATCCTCTACATACTCCAAGACATTGTGGCAGATGATGACCTCAAAGCTGGCATCTTCAAGACTTGCCAACTGATCCAGACTCCCGACGAATTGCTGGTAGGGATGGTCTTGGACCCGCAAGGCCACCATTTCCTCATTGGGCTCCACAGCAAGGACCTCATTGTCTTTCGCTAGGTGGTTGGCCACCAGTCCAAAGCCACTGCCAAAATCAAGGACCCGCTTACCTTTGATGTCTTTTAATTGGTCAAAAAGGATATCATAATAGATCTGTCCCCAGGGTTGCTGGAGATTTTCTAAATAAGCTTGAATATTTGCGGCCATCTAGCTCCTCCTATTTGAAATTGAACATCTTGCTGGCTAGCTTGTCCGAGATGCGTGGGAAAAGGGTATAGAGCTTGTGGGTCAGGTTCAAAAGCCAAGGAAGATTGAGCTCGCGTTTTGCTTTTCCAAAGTGTTTGACAATCTTCTTGGCAACAAAGTCAGGCTCCAAAATGTAGCGGTCTACAGCCTTGACATAGGTCCCATCAGGATCTGCCTGGTCAAAGAAACTAGTCCGAATTGGACCCGGATTGACCGTCGTCACATGGACACCAAAGGGCATCAGCTCTAAACGCAGAGCATTTGAAAAGCCAATGGCCGCAAACTTGGTTGCTGAATAAAGGCTAGATTTAGCAGTTGCAACTAAGCCCGCCATGCTGACGATATTGACGATGTGCCCCTTGCCTGCTGTCTTCATGCGGGCACCAATCAAGCGTGAGAGGTTCATGAGGGCAAAGGTGTTGACCTCAAACATCTCTCGCACCTGCTGGTCAGAAATGCAATCAAAGGCCTCAAAGATCCCATAGCCTGCATTGTTGACCAAGACATCGATCTGTCCATAGCGCTGATAGAGCTCTTCTACGAGCTTTTGGACAGCTGAGGAATCTGTGATATCGATCCCGATGCATTCGGCTTGAGGATGGTCAGCATAGACTTGTTCTAGTTTTTCTTGATTTCTGCCTAAGAGAATAAGCCGGTCCTCAGGAAGGAGCTTGACCATTTCCTGGGCTAAGCCTCCACTCGCTCCTGTGATGATGATAATTCGCATCTTAGATCTCCACTTCTTCCAAGTCCTTGACCACATGGACCTTCTCAAACACAGTCGCAGCATCCTTGCGCAATTGGCTGACATCCTTGGAAAGGAAGCGGGCACTGATATGGTTGAGTAGAAGGCGTTTAGCCCCTGCTTCACGCGCCACTTCTGCTGCCTGCATATTGGTCGAGTGGCCGTGCTTACGAGCAATCTTCTCATCGCCCTTGCCATAGGTAGACTCATGCACGAGAACATCTGCATTGACGGCAAGTCTGACGCTGGCATTGGTCTTGCGGGTATCGCCCAGGATGGTGATGATCTTACCAGGTCGAGGGGCTGAGATATAATCCGCCGCAATGATCTTGGTGCCATCTTCCAGGGTAACATCCTGCCCATTTTTGACCTGGCCAAAGAGTGGTCCAAATGGAACCCCTGCTGCCTTGAGCTTGTCTGCGTCGAGGGTCCCCTCCAAATCCTTCTGCATGACCCGGTAGCCGACACAGAAAATGGTGTGGTCCAAGGCCTCGGCATAGACCGTGAACTTATCGGTCTCCATGATTTTCCCAAGTGAACCTTCATCGAACTCATGAAAATGGATCTTGTAAGGCAGGCGGGAACCAGAAACCCGAAGACTGGTCAAGACAAAGGACTTAATCCCGACCGGTCCATAAATCTCTAGATCAGTCTGCTCTTCATTGGCCTGAAAGGCGCGGCTAGATAGGAAACCTGGTAAGCCAAAGATATGGTCCCCGTGTAAGTGGGTGATAAAGATCTTGCTAACTTTTCGAGGACGGATGCTGGTTTCTAATATTCGGTTCTGCGTCCCTTCCCCACAGTCAAAGAGCCAAACTTCATTGATTTCATCCAGGAGTTTGAGGGCTAGACTAGAGACATTACGAGATTTGGACGGTTGTCCCGCACCCGTTCCTAAAAATTGAATTTCCATTGTATACTTTCTAACTAATATAGATCATAGCTGTCCGATTCTTCGATCGAACAGCGATTTTCCCAGGATAGGCAGTGGCTAATTGAACCAATTCGTCCTGGTTGTAACCAGATAGACGTATGGTCCCATCTGCCAGCTCTTCGAGATTCGACAAAGCTGACAATTCCTCGGTCTCGACTACCTCTTGTTCACTAACAAGGCGCATCAAGATCAAGCCTTCCTCTTCATAGACGAGGTAGTGAGGAAAGATTTGCGCGATCTCAAACAAAAGGTCCATGCTGACGGCTTCTGCTTGCTGGGCAAATACTTGAGCCAGTCCCTTCTCTCGGTAGCAAAAACCATAGGCCTTGCCCGAAAGATTGAGACGGACAAAGGGTTTCTCCTCCTCAAAGCTGGGATGTGTCTGATAGAGATCAAAGGCCTCAGTGACTTGTTCATAGTAGTCAGTTGCAGCTTCTGGGCTCTTTTTTTGGTAGAGCTCAGCGAAGTAGGCATTGATCACACTCGGTGGTGGTGTAATAAACTGGAGCTTCTGCTCCTCTGTCAATCCCGCCAAGATCCGATCTAAATAGACCTTGTCTAGACTGGTATAGCCTCCATAGCTGAGGGCGAGGTTAAGATAATCCATGATGATAAAACTCCTCTAGTCTCCATGCATTTTTCGGGGCGATGTAGCCTGTTAAGACCTCGCCAGTCTCCTCATAGGAACGCTCGGTCAGAATGGCCATGGTCTCCAACTCATGGATCCGGTAGGCTTGCTCAAAAGGTACTTGAATCGTAAAGGGCTGGAAGAGCTCTTGCATCTTTTCAAGTAGAATGTCCTGAAGTTTAGTCCGACTATCGGGATCCTTGGCTGAAACCAGGCGGTAAGGTGTCTGAGTCGGGGTAAAGTCCTCGACCTTGTCGGCCTTGTTGTAGAGGGTCAAGCGTGGAATATCCAGCATCTCCAAATCTTTCATAATCTGAAGGACTGTCTTTTCATGCTCTTCATGGTTGGGATCAGAGGCATCGATGACATGGACCAAGAGATCCACATTCTTACTTTCTTCTAGGGTTGACTTAAAGCTGGTCACCAGCTCTGTCGGCAAGTCCTGAATAAAGCCAACCGTATCTGTCAGGGTTACTTGTAGATTGCCTGTTAGATGAATACTCTTGGTTGTGGCATCCAAGGTCGCAAAGAGTTCATCTGCTTCGTACTGGGTCTTACTGGTCAAGGCATTCATAATGGTTGACTTCCCTGCATTGGTGTAGCCAATCAAGCCAATCTTAAAAACAGAGGATTCTAGGCGTTTTTCTCGAACCACTTCTCGGTTCTTCTCAACTACCTTGAGTTGACGCTCAATATCGGTGATTTGATTGCGGACACTCCGGCGGTTTAACTCCAGCTGACTTTCCCCTGGGCCACGGGAACCAATCCCTCCAGCCTGTCGGCTGAGCATAATCCCTTGACCCACAAGACGAGGCAAAAGGTACTTGAGTTGGGCCAGATGAACCTGGAGTTTGCCTTCATGGCTCCGAGCCCGCATGGCAAATATATCCAAGATGAGTTGCATCCGGTCGATAACCTTTACACCCAAAATTTCTTCTAAATTCACATTTTGTCGTGGGGTCAAACGGTTGTTAACGACAACTGTCGAAACCTCATCAGCATCAACCATTTGAGCAATTTCTTCTAGCTTTCCGGAGCCAACGAAGGTCTTACTGTCGTACTTCTCTCTCTTCTGAGTGTAGACACCGACTACTTCAGCTCCGGCTGTCTTGGCTAGACTGGCCAACTCCTCCATGGACATGTCAAAGTTTTCCATGTCTTGGAGTTCGACCCCGACAATGAGGACCCGCTCCTGTTTTTTCTCAGTTTCTATCATTTAAAAATCTTTCTATATCTTGAAGAACCCGCTCCTTGAAGCCTTCTTCTCCTATCTGGTAAAAATGGACCGTCATCCGATTGCGGAACCAGGTCAACTGGCGCTTGGCAAAGCGGCGCGTGTTTTGCTTGAGCTGCTCTAGAGCCTCTTCTAAACTTTGCTCTCCCTTAAAATAAGGAAAGAGCTCCTTGTAGCCAATCCCCTTAGCCGCCTGAACCTCAGGATGGTTATCATAGAGCCATTTAGCTTCTTCTAACAAGCCTTGCTCAACCATGAGATCCACCCGTCGGTTAATGCGGTCATACAAGGCTTGGCGATCATCGTCTAGACAGATCATATAGGTCTCATAGGCTGGAGCTTGATTTTCCAAGTCCTGACCGAAATGGGCGATCTCCAAAGCCCGCATGGCCCGTCTACGATTGATCTGCGGAATCTCCATTCCTTCTTTCGCTGCTAGCTCAAACAGTTCTTCGTCCGTAAGAGGAGACAATGACTCCCGATAGGCTAGGATATCTTCGTGGGCAACGTCCCCTCCTAGATGATAACCTTCTAGGAGACTTTGGACATAGAGACCTGTCCCTCCAGCAATAATGGGGAGATGGCCCCGTTCTTGAATCTCCTCGATGGCTTGGCTGGTTTCTTTGACAAAATCATAAGCCGAGTAGGTCTCTGTCACCTCACGGACATCGATCAGATGGTGGGGAGCCGCCGCCTGCTCTTCTGGACTAGCCTTGGCTGTCCCAATATCTAGTGTGCGGTAGACTTGCTGACTGTCCCCACTGATGACCTCGCCCTGAAAGCGCTGGGCCAACTCGATAGCGAGGGCTGTTTTTCCAACAGCGGTCGGCCCCACTATCACAATTATCTTATTTTTCATCGTTTTTCCTTGCAAAAATCGCATTTTTTCGTTACCATATATTATAACATAAAAATTTAAAGTTCTAAAAAGGAGAAATTCTCATGGCTAAAGGATTTGGTAAAGGTTTTGTTACTGGTGTTGCTGGTACTGTCGCTGCTGTAGCAGGTGCAGTTTACACTTTCAAGAAGAAAGTCATCGAGCCAGAAGAACAAAAAGCAGCTTTCATCGAAGAAAATCGTAAAAAAGCAGCACGCCGTCGTGTATCACACTAATCAATCAAAAAAACTCCGGGAAACCGGAGTTTTTTTTGTGTGCTTGTTAGTTGCTTCTTTTCAGTCTAAAAATGACTGATCCAACTATAAATGAAACAAGGCCTGAAATCATAGCAAATAAATGATTTACTGTACCAGTATTTGGTAATGACTTGTTTTGCTTACCTTGGACTTTCTGAACAGAAGAAGTTAAGCCTGAATTCGTATTATTAGGATATCCAGTTTTAGATTTCTCACCTACTACTGTACCATTGTTCTCTTTACGATCACTATTAGAAGTAGTTTGCTTATCTTTTGAAACATTAGAGTTTGAGTTTAAAGTTTTATCACTGGATGTGTTATTCAAATCAGTCTCTTTACTTGTTCCTTTTTGACTAGTCTGAGAACTTGATGTTACTTTTTCTTCAATAGGTTTAACTTCCGTTTTTCCTTTTTCTTTACTTTCACTTTTCTTCTCAGTTTCGTTATTTGTACCTTGTTCGCTATTTACTTTTTGTTCTTCTTTATTATTATTTTCTGGTTTCACCACTGATGGAGTCTCTCCAACTTTAATAATATAGGAGTCTGATAAATTACCTACTGTATCTTCTGTGAATACTTTAAAGACATCTCCTTTTTTTAATACTTGGGTTGATAAAATCCAATTTCCTTTACTATCAGGTTCAACTAAACGTTCTGTCCCATTAGGAAGTATTACATGAATGATTAAAACTTTTGATTTTTCATTTAGTGCATTTTCATCCGTTATATTATGATTAACTAATCCTCCAATTGTATTGTTTCCTTCTATGACATTATTTACCACTCCAATTTTTGGTGGAACAATATAAGCAGTAAATTCGTTTTTAAAAACTCCACCTGGAGATTTAAAAGTAATAACACCTTTTTCACCATTCTTAAGTGCATGTTCCGCTGGGATATTAAAGTTTATCCATCCAGCTTCGTCTGTTCTACCTTCTATTACATATCCATCAGGTAGTTCAAGTAATGAATACACATTTTTTGGAAAAGTAGTTGAGAACCCCATAAATTTTTGGCTTTTATCATTCCTTACAAATAAAGTACCACTTAATTCCTTTACACCACTATTCGAATTAGACTCATCATCAGAAAAGCCTTCAACTTCTATTTTTTTTGATTCAAATTTATTATTTTTTGAAACCCAGACCTCTGCTTTTCCTTCACCTTTATAAAAATAGTGTTCTTCAGGAATATTTATCGAATAATAACTATTATCCCCTGTTTCCGCAGATAATTTAGTACCATCTGGTAATAAAACATATACTGTAGAATTTGGATAGGTACGTCCTGATAATTGTTGATAATTGGGGCTAAACTGAATATTTTTTTCAACTTCTGGCGCTTCAACTTCTGATGCTATAATTTCTTTTTCTAAAGTATTACCTGCATTATCACTTGATATGATTTTAATCTTTTCTCCTGGACCGACATCAGGTAGTTCGAATTCCCATCTTCCTTCAGAATCAGTAGAAGTCTCCTTAGTATCTCCATTTGGTAAAATTATTTTAAATGTTGCATTTCCATCTCTATCATTGTAATTTGCTTCTCCATTGATAACTTTATCTCCTGCAATAAGATGAAAATCTGGAATACTTGGAGCTTCAGTATCTGCAACACCATCCGTATCATAACGTGAGTTTCCATCAGAATTAATTTTATAAATTGTAAACCTTTCATAATTCTTAAAAGCACTCTCACTTGGGATCTTCAATTCATAATTTCCTTCTCCATCGGATACAGTCTCTACCGTACCATCATAACCAATTCTTAATCTAGTATTTGGCGTTGTCTTACCTATAACTGACTGGCTACCATCTTTATGATTTTTAAATTGAACTGTGGTTTGGATAGATCCAGATTCTTCCGCGCCAACTTTACTAACTAACACTGGACCACATAGCATTAAGCTCACCAGTCCATAACCTAAAACCTTTTTAACTTTTTTGTTCATAAGAACCTCCCAAATAATACTACTACAAGTAGTGTTTTTAATAATTATATTCTACACTATATAGTTGTAATTGTAAACGCTTAATATATAAAGTTAGCACTTCGCAACTATATTACTGTTTTCTTCACTATCTTTTAATAATATTTTTCTTTCCGCAGTGACAAAAGTACCTGAAACAGAATCTGTTTCAGGTACTCAGAATTATTGAGAGTAAAACAGTTTAGGAAACTGTTTTAGCCTGAGCCCAGAAATGAAAGAGCGAAGGGGCTCAAAACGAATTGAACACGGGCTAAGAATCGTGTCAAAAAGATAAGTCTTCCTAGAATCTAAAGATTCTGCGTCAAACTTCCTATTTTGACTTTATCCGCGGACGCCCTTTGTATCTTGATTTAGTCATGGAACTTCCTTGATTGCTGAAATCATCCACTGGATAATTTCACCTAAGGAAAGTTTTTCAGAAGACTTTATCTTCAATCTGAAAACTCCGGGAAACCGGAGTTTTTTTGTGTTCTTATCGTTCTTTTAACATCTTGGTCGCAAGGTCTAGCATCTCCACTGCCTTTTGGTAATGCTCGTCCAACAAATCGTAGACGGCATCTTCGGATAAGACACCACAGTAGACCTCTTCAGGAAAGTCTGGCTGATTAGACAGTTCGACATCGTCCATATAGACCTGGCTAGTGTAGTAATCGCGAAGGGCGATATAGCTAGACTGGCCTGCTTCTACTCGTCGCAAACATGCTTCAAGCTCTTCGATTAAACCTTGGTAGGCGTTGAGATGGCCTTCCATCTCTTGGATTCGTTCGATAGGAGTCATGATTAATCCTTTCTATCTGCTAGAGAAACGACCTGCAATTGCTCGCCTCCTAGTAAGATTAAATACGATTCGATGCAGTCTATACCATACGAACGACGGAGGGCTTCTGCGTAGAGTTCCAGTTGGGCTTGGTAACGATCTAGCAGGTCCTGAGGGTTGCGGTAACGGTCTGTCTTGTAGTCAAAGAGAAGAATCCGATCTTCTAGAAGCAGGTAGCCGTCCAAGATCCCCCGGACCACAAAGTCCTGGCCACTAGCTGGATCTGTCTTGAGCATGGCAAAGGGCGCTTCACGATGGACCTTGTCGGACTCTTTTAGCAAGAGTTGGCCCAAGTCAGTCTGGAAGAAGGCTAAGACCTTCTTGAGGTCGATTCGCTTCTTGACAGCTGGGCTGGCATTGACCTCTTGGAGAATCATTGCTAGGCTCTCCATTGTTGGCATCATCGTCAATGGAATCCGTTGCATTAGTTCATGCAGGGCACTACCGACTGCTGCCCCTGTCACAGCTTCTTCCTTGCCAAAGTTTGGAAACTCAAAACTTGGTAATGGAACGTCCGCTTTTTCCATGAGATCCACTCCTTCGATATCTTGGATGGGTTCATAGAATTTTTTGATTTGACTTGGGGTCCGCACACTAGGCAGTTGGATAGCTGCTTGGTACTGCGTGTTGAGCCGGTCCACAGATTCTAAGACATCCAGAGCACGGCGAATCTCTTCTGATTGGCGGTTGTCCTTCAGGTCATCGACTGGGAGGGACGTCTTCAACTCCAAGTGGCCGATTTGCTCCGGCGTCAAGTCTTGGTCGGTCACAAAGCGGGTCCGATAGGCTAAGTGTTGCTGGGCAAAGACTGCCTGAATGGCATAGAGCCAGTCTTGGAAACAATTGATCTCCTTCCGAAGAGCTGGGCTCAAGCGTCCATTGACACTGGCTCCCCATTTTCTCTCTTCCAGCTTATCCTGCCGGCCCTTACCGACAAGATAAAGCTTACGCTCTGCCCGGGTCATAGCGACATAGAGGAGACGCATCTGCTCCGACAAGGCTGCCAGACGAATTTCCTCGACATTTCGCTGGTAAGGCAGGGTCTCAATGACCAATCGAACCGCCTCAGGAAGTCCCTCTTGATCAGACTCGACAGGAAGATTCGCAATATACTTGATGCCCACCCCATTTTTCCGACTGATAACGGCATTGGTAGACAGTTCTTTGCCGACAAACTTTTTATCGGTGTTGAGGATAAAGACATAGGGGAACTCAAGTCCCTTGCTCTTATGGATGGTCATGAGTTGGACAGCATCCTTAGGAACTGCCTGGGCAACATTGGCCAAGTCGTGCTGGTTTTCCAAGATCTTATCAATCATGGAGATAAAGCGAGGCAATCCCTTGAAACTAGAACTTTCGAAGTCATTTGCCCGAATAGTCAAGGCATAGAGATTGGCCTGCCGTTGGGCACCATTTGGCAGGGCACCCACATAATCATAGTAGTGGCGATCCTGGTAAATCTTCCAAAGCAGGTCATAGAGAGAATGCGTCTGGGCATAGTCACGCCAGCCATCCAGTGTCTCCATAAAGCGAGTGAGTTTCTCTCTTAAGCTTGAATCGATCAACTGAGGAGCACTTCCAGTCTGGTCTAAAGCATGCTGCAGTTTCTCATAGAGATTTTCTGCTTTCTTGCCTTCAACTCCCTGTAAAGCTAAGCGAGCTAACTGGTCCTCGTCAAATTCAAACATGGCTGATTTCATGAGGGCCACCAAGGGATAGTCCTGTAAGGGATTGTTAATGGTCCGGAGGGTATCCAAGAGGACCATGACCTCAACAGACTGGAGGTAGTTTTCCTCTCCCCCGTCCGCAACGATAGGAATTTGATAGGCTTCAAAGGCTGAAAGCACCTTGTCGTTACGGGTCCGTGAAGCCGTCAAAAGCGTGATATCTTTGAAAGGTACCCCTTCTTCATTGTGGAGGCGGATGATCTCCTTGATGACCAAAAGGACTTCACCTGAGGATAGGCTATCCCCTTCTTGCGCCTCTTCTTCACTTGTTTCAGCTGCGTCCTGACTCCCATCATAGAGCAGGAACTCCGTCTCATAAGCTGGTGTCGGCTCTTTCTTTTCCGGATTGCCCGCAATCAAGCGATGGCTCTGGTCATAGAGGATCTCTCCAACTTCCTCATCCATGAGGCGTTCAAAGACATGGTTGGTCGCTTCTAAGACCTCTACATGGCTACGGAAATTCTCCTTGAGCAGGATCAATTTGCCATCTGCCCCTTCTTCTTGGTAGGCCTTAAACTTGTCATTAAAAATCTGAGGATCAGCCTGACGGAAGCGGTAGATAGACTGCTTGATATCTCCCACCATGAAGCGGTTGTGGCCATTAGACAAGAGCTCCAACATCCGCTCTTGAGTGTGGTTGGTATCCTGGTACTCATCGACCATGACCTCATGGTAGCGCTCCTGATAGAGACTGCGGATATGAGGAAATTCTTCAAGAATCTGGATGGCAAAATGACTGATGTCGCCAAATTCAAAGGCATTTTCCTGCTTCTTGCGCTCCAAATAGGCAATCGAGAAAGCTTGGACAAAATCCCTGAGCAAGACTAGCAAAGGCAAGGGTTCATCCTTGAAGCGAATCTGATAGGTTAGTTGGTAGTGCTGGGAAGCTGCTGCCCGCAAGGCTTCGATGCGTTCTTTGCGTTCGTCATTAAAGGCAGTCGCTAGCTCTTTCAGGTCTTCTTTTCGTGTCGTGATGGTCAGACTTCGTCCGCCGCTGGCACGGGAGATCAAGGTCACCCGCTCCAAGACCTCAAAAATCGCTTCCTGGCTGGATTTCTCATTGAGACGAGCAATCAGGTCTTGAATAGCGGTGACATTTTCTTGGTACTTGGCCCCTGAAAATGCTTGTCCTTCATTAGCCAGATGGAAGGTTAAGAAAGATTCTAATTCAAAGAGTTGCTCTTTTACCTCTTGGGCTAACTGATCCAAGGCTTCATCATAGTCCAGATCCTGATAGCCTTTGAGGAAGGACTCCTCCAACCAGGCGAGAGGATCCGCAGTGGATTGCAAGAAGTCTACTAGGGCGTAGACCTGATCCTTAAAACCTGCTAGCGACTTGCCCTTTCCTGTAAAGTTCATAACCAAGCGACTAAAGAGGCGTTCAGGCCCTTGCTCCTCATAAAACTGCTCAAAGACTTGCTCGAAGCAGTCATTCTTGAGTAAGGACTGCTCACTTGCACTTTGGAGGATACGGAAGGTCGGCGAGAGGCCTAATAAATAGCCATATTTGGAGACCAGCCGCTGCGTGAAGGCATCCATGGTCCCGATATCACTAGTTGGTAATTCTGCAATTTGCTGGGCCAGGTGGTGCTTGAGCTCCTCATCCTTGGTAGCCTTGAGGCTCTTCTCCAACTCCTTTTCCAAGCGTTCCTTGAGCTCAGTCGCTGCCTTGACCGTAAAGGTTGAGATAAACAATTGCTGGATGGAAATCCCTCGGTGCAATTGATCCAGGATCCGTTGGACCATGACGAAAGTCTTCCCAGAACCGGCCGAAGCTGAGACTAGGATATTGGTTCCAGACGAATAGATGGCTTCTATCTGTTCTGGCGTCCGCTTTGGTTCCTTATCAGACCGGGCCTCTTGGACTTGGAGGTCTTGAATCTGACCGGGACTTAAAAATTCAATTGGTTTCATTGATTCAATTCCTCCTTCATTTTTTCTATCCAGGCCTGACGGAGCTTGTCACCAACTGGGCGTTTGTCATAGCGACTTGGGTCCAGTTTCTCCAAGAAGCGGGCTTGTCCTAAGTGGAGATTGGCTTCAAATCCCGTAATCGATTTATATTGTTCTACATACGGAGCAATGCTTCGACCATTTTCAGTATAAGGGTTGATAGCAAATTCACCCGACAAGATGCCCTCGGCTGCTTGTTGATAGAGATGAGCATTGTAGAGCAAGAGCAGGTCTAGCTCCTCTTGACTCAGCAACATGGCCTTGTTTTTCTCATAGCTCTCCCCTAGTTGGCTAGCCTGGTCTGCCAAGAAGAGTCCCTTGTATTGTTGGGATTTTAGAACCGCTTGGACAGCATCATCGACCGCCTTGGTATCCTTGAGAGGCACCAAGGGATCCGTCATCTGCAAGTACATAGCTCCAAAAATCCCCTTGTCAGGATCAAAAACCTTAAAGTCTTTGATAGCAGACAGATAGGTTGGCAACTGGGAGTTGAGTCCATTAAAGAACTTCTCAAAATTAAACTTAGTCTCGCTAGACTTGTAGTCCACCACTCCCAAGGCTCCTGTATTAGAGAGACGGTCAATCCGATCGACCTTGCCCTTGACCAAGAGCGGACGACCATCCTCAAGGGTTAAGAAGGGACGATCTTCTCGGCCAAAGAGAGCTTCTTCCCCAATGGTTTCTATGCTGTCATTGTGAGCGAGGACACGACCAGTCGCCCGAGCTGTATCCAGGAGCAATTCTTTTGAAAAAGCAGCCATGGCATTCTCCTGATATAGGAGGGCAAACTCTGTCTCCTGGCTGGTTTCGCGAATGGCCTTGTTCAAGCGCTCATCAAAATCCCCTTCTGAAGGATCTTTCAGCACACGTTCAAAAATTCGATGCAAGAAATTCCCATGGCTTCTAGCATCTGGACGCAAGTGCCACTCCTCCTGCAAGCCTAGGACATAGTGAAGATAATAGCTGTATTGGTTTTGGTAGTAGGTGTTGAGAGCTGAAGCAGATAAAGACAGGGCCTGCCCCTTTGGATAAAGGACTTCCAGCGTCTCATCCTCTAAGACCTTGGTCGTCAAGCTTTGGCTAATTTGCGGGATATGCAAGCCTTCTGAAGCTAATTTCTTCCGAAGAATGCGAATGGCAACTGCCCAGAAGGTCGCTTCTTCCTTGCTCAACTCCTGGTCAATTTCTCCCTGGTGCAATTCAATCAGTCGAGCTAAGAGGGCCTGGTAAGACCCCATATCTTCACTAGAGGCCCTTGCCTTCTTCTCAATGACGGGTAGAGCAAGCGGTGCCTTGGTCAGCTCGAACAAGTAAGGGGACATCTTATCGTCCACCTCATTGACAAGAATAGGGCTGGATAAGACCAGCTGTTTGGTGGCCGCATTGAAGAGAGATAGGGCGACGAAGCGATTCTTCCGTAAGTTGTCCTGACTGGCAATTTGGAGATTAGCCTGTTGGTCTGAAGCTTGGTTCAGGACCTGACGCTCCTCATCCGTCAGCAAGGATTGGTCCTTGGCAATCTTAGGGAAACGCTCCTGGGTCAAGCCAATGGCATAGACATAAGGAGCTGATAAGGGCTCAATCAAATCATAGGACTGGACTGTCACCACATCCACTGTCGCTGGGACCGTTCGATAACTTGCCAACAAGATCCCTGACAAGAGAAGGCTAAGAAAATCATCTAAGGTCACCTTGATTTGATCAAAGACCTGGGCAAATTGTTCTAGCACATGGCTAAAGGACTTCCATACCTGGTCATAGCGTTCCATTTCCTGTTCAGAGCCACGACTGGCTAACTGTTGCATGTTTTGCGCCAACTGGGCATCTTGACAAAACTGGGCAAACTTTTTCAGTAGCCCCTGGCTGGTCTGGCTCTTGGTCTTGTAAAAATCCTGAAGGGGACCGATGACCTGCTGGCGAATCTGGTTGAGACGCTCTAGGTCAAATTTGTCATGGTGATTGGCTGTAAAGTCACGAGAAAAGGCAGCTAAACCCTTGATTTCTGCAAAGCGAACATATTGTTCAAAATGGTCGATGTCCTCTCGCGTTAGCGCCCCATAGAGCCCCGTCTTCAAGAGATTGACCACATCCTCGGTCAAAAACCGATAGCGACGAAGACGGTCCAAGGATTCCACCCATTGGACCAGGGGATGCTGGGACATGGACTCACTCTTTCCAAGATAAAAGGGAATCTGGTACTGGTCAAAGATGGTTTTGAGCTGGAGCTGATAAGCATCCACATCCCCCAAGAGGACTCGAATATCTTTGTAACGAGCTCCCTCATACAGACGCTGGCGAATGGAGCGGGCTACAGCCTCTAATTCTTCCTTTTGATGGTTACAGGTCCAAATCTCTACTGCTTCTCGATCTTGATCAAACAGCTCACCCTCTACCTCTGTAAAGTCATAACGAGCTTCCAAGATCCGCATCATACGACTAAAGGCATCCTCTTTTCCTTGACCGACATAGCTTGGCGTGACCTGGTAGGTCCTAGCCAAGTCTAGCAGGAAGTCGACACTTGCCTGGTAGAGGTTTCCTTCACGAAAGGTCGAGCGATAGGCTTTCTCACTGGCGTATGCCCCAATAATGATCTCGACGCCCTTGTCGTGCAGTAAATGAACCAGGTAGTCCTCCTCGGCTGAGAAACGCGTAAAACCGTCAATTACTAGGGCCAAGTCTTTCAACTCCTCATCCAAATCTCCCTTGATAAGATGAGAGGCAAAACTAGCCAACTTAGACTCAGACTCAAAAGAACCTGCAACTAACTGGTCTTGAACAGCCTTCAAGATATGGATCAAGTCTTCTCTCTTCTCCTGATCTGGCAAGGCATCCAAGTCGGATGCTGTCATCTGGGCTGTCTGCAACTCATGAAAGAGCTGGATCAATTGTTGGATAAACTGGGGATCCTTCTTAAGACGGGCATAAACCTTGAGCTCTTCATCCGGCATCTGAGAAAGCACCTTAAAAAAGAGCATGCCAAGACCGATATCATCGAGCGACTGCTGCTGGTGACTTTCATTGAGTGTAAAATAGCGTGCCATCTGAGCAAAGCGCGTAATGGTGATGGCAAAAGAAGCCTTCTGGTCTATGAGTTGCAAGACTTTGTGCTCCTTCTCAAAAGATAGAGAGTTGGGCGCGATATAAAAGACCCGCTTCCCTTCTTCAACCAAGCGATTGGCTTCATCTACCAAGACCTGGGTTAAAGGCGTTCGAATATCTGTATAGACTAATTTCATAATGTACTGATTCCTGTAAAATGATAGTTCTATTATACCATCTTTGTGCCTTTTCTACAGGGATTTTCCCATCATTCAGGAGATTCAAAGCAGATAAAAAAACCAGACAAAATGTCCAGTTTTAATGTAGACTAACTATTTTTTTCATAAAATGGTTAGATAATTTTTTAAAGTCTTTATATATTTTTGAGTCATTAAAACAGAACTAAAACTTTCCGCCGTGAGAAAAGTTCCTGAAACGCAATTGTTTCAGGAACTCGGAATTATTGAGACCTTAGGCTCAATAATTAGTCATGGAACTTCTACGAAGTTCGCTGACGTCCGTACTCACCTTAGGAAAGTTTTTAAGAAGACTTTATCTTAAATATGAAACCGGACAAAACGTCCAGTTTTTCAACTATTTTTTTAAGTTTCCCAGTTGATTAAAAGATAGAGTATGCTAGAGCCAAACATATCTGCTAAAGCATGCATGAGGAAAAATGGTAAGAGGTTTTTGATCACCTTCTTGTAAAGAACATAGTAGAAGAGTCCATAGATCACTCCGATGACCACTGCCCAAAGCAAACCTTGGTAGGTATGGAAGGAAATCCGAATCAAGGTCGAATAAGCTAGCGCCCACCACTTGTACTTCTGATTAACAGATGTCATGACTCCTAAGAAGAAGAACTCTTCGTAGAAGCCATTGAGCAAGGCATAAGCAATTGCCATGGGACTAAGCGCTAAGAACTTGTGGATAATCTGCATGGGATCGATATAAGCGAGGAGATTGATATTGAAGTAATCATACTCTCCACTCACCGTTGTCACGATATCCCCAAACAGACCAACGATGGCAAAAATAAAGGGTACCCAAAAGAGGACGGACCATTTAAAACGAATCGGAAGCTGTTTAAAATCAAAATTCCGTAGAAGCAAGTAGGTCAAAGCAAGAGCTAATAAGATGATTTGCAAGGTGAAGTTGCTAGAGTATGCTGCGCCATCCGTCGCTGTATTGGCAGTCGTTTCAGTAGTTGCGGTAACGGTTTGAGCAACTGGTTGAAGACTGGCAAGGAAGAGTTCTGTAGACCATACAATAAACTGCCCAAACATGATCGCAGTTACAATGGCGATATCATACCACTTGAGCTCTTTTAAGGGCTTCTCTGGTCGTATAAACTTACGAATGTTCATCATTTATCCTTCTATTCCCACAAGGGAAGTATTTCTAATGATTCTACTATATAAGAAATAGCTTAAAATAACTTTAATTTTTAGATAGTAATAAATTTTTTTAATAAAAACCTGCTGTTATTTCAACATGAAGAGAAATTTCCTTACTAACTTTCCTTGTATGAGTACGGACATCAGCGAACTTCTTCGAAGTTCCATGACTTAGTTTTGAACCTATTTATATTTTCTCACTTTTTTCAAAAAGGTAAGCGGGATAGAATTTTCTATGTAGAGCTCATCCGATTTAGTATTATTGATATTTGAAAAATATATTATCACTACACACTCAACTCAACCAATTTATAAAATTCACCTTTCCTATCCATCAAGTTACCAAAAGAACCAGATTCAACAATAACGCCATTTTTCATAAAAAGAATTCTATCGTATTTTTTCAAAATGTTCTCATTCAACTTGTGCGTTACTACAAGTGCAGTCAAATTGTGAATATCCAAGATTGAACTTTCAATTTCAGTAGTTACTTGATTATCTAAAGATGAAGTAGCCTCATCCAATAATAATATTGGTGTTTTTCGAATCAAGGCACGCGCAATACTAACTCTTTGTTTTTGTCCGCCAGATAAATTTGATCCATTCTCTCCACATAAAGCTTGTAGACCAGATTCATTTTCTAAAACATAACTTTCTAAACCTGACTGCTGTACAGCTTGCTTTATTTCCTCATCAGTGAAGGATTGATTAAGAGTAATATTTGCTCTTAAAGTATCATCAAAGATATAAACATCTTGCTGAACAATCGTCATCAAGTTATAAAGACTCTCTGCTGAAATAGCTTGTATATCTTGATTATCAATTGAAATATGTCCACTTGTTACATCATAAAAACGCAGCAATAAATTGAGCAAAGTTGATTTTCCACTCCCTGACATTCCTACAATTGCAATTTTTTCCCCTTTTTGAATCTTCAAAGATAAATGATTAAAAATCTTTTCTTCATTATTAGGATAAGAAAAATCTATATTTGAAAAAGAAATAACATCATCGAAATATTCTTTCGTTTTACCAGTTTGAAGTTCGATTACATCTTTTACCTCAAATGCATCTAGTGTTGCCTGACCTTCACGGAATTTACTTATTCCCATACCAACTTCATTTAGTGGCATTACTACAAAATTGACCAGTTGAACAATAGCTGTTACACTTCCAATTGTGGTATAGCCATTAAAAACAAGATACATTCCTCCACCAAAGGCTACTAAAAAAACAATCATCCCCGAAAGCTGCGAAATAACATTAGCTAAAACATCAAATTTTCCTTTCATAAAATATATCTCATCCAATTTTTCGCTTTCATTTCTGTAATCTTGACGGATAGCCTCTTTCACATTAAAACTTTTTATAACTAGAAACCCTGCTAAAATATCTTTAACCTTAGCTAAATACTTCTGATCGGCAATCATAGCACTCTTTTGAAGATAAGCTGATTTTTGTCCAATGAATCCAGAAATCATCATTGGTATAATACTAGCAATGATAACCAATAAGGTCAAATACCAATTACCTATAAACATAGCTAGGAGCGAAAAAATCATTAAGGAAAGGTTTTTTGAAATATTAAAATACTGGTGTAAATAATCTTGCTCAATTTTCTTCATATTTTCGGTTAATACAGAAATAAATTTCCCTGATTTTTCTTTAGAAAAGTCTCTATAATCCCTATCTAAAATAGATTGGAACACCTTATTTTTGTATCTTGACATGATTTGCCTAACAAGTTTATTTTTCAATCGAAGAGATATAAAGTTGAGCCCTGCATATATGAAAATAACAATAGCCCCTACTAGTACTGCTTGAGTTAAGGCTTCTTTATTTTGGGACATGCCACTATCAATAATACCTTTAATAGAATAAGCAAAAGCAATATTAGTTAAAGGGACCAGTATATTAAATATCATGAAAGCATAAAAAGCCTTCTGATGGTTCTTTATCAATTGTTTCATCCTTAATCTACCTCATAATTCTTAATTTCATTTAGAAAATGTGACATAAAATATTCTTCTAAGTCAATATTCTCTCTCCTAATTTCTTTCATAGAGACCTGTTCAACAATTTTTCCATTTTTGATAAAACCAATTTTATCTGCTATCTGTGAAATTTCCGATAATATATGACTCGATATTAGTATTGTAATTCCATGCTCCTTAGAAAGCGATAACAAAAGATTTCGAATTTCTTGAATTCCTATTGGATCTAAACCATTGATTGGCTCATCTAAAATTAACAATTTAGGTTTTGTTAGAAAGGCACGAGCTAAACCAAGCCTTTGCCTCATTCCCAACGAAAAATCTTTTACTTTTTTAGTCGTATTTTTTAATCCGACCATTCTTAAGGCAATTATTATATCTGATTCAATAATATTTTTCCCCATATACTGAGCGTGAATTTCCAAAATTTCTTTTGCAGTGCAGTTATCATAAAAAATTGGTGATTCAATAATACTTCCAATCTGACTTAGGATTTCTTCTCTGTGTTCTTGTAGATTTTTCCCAAAAATTTCAATACTACCTGATGTAATTGTTGATAAGGATAACATACATTTCATTAACGTTGTTTTTCCAGCACCATTCGGTCCTAAAAAACCATAGATTTCTCCTTCAGCAATTTGAAGGTTGATACCACTTAAAATTTCTTCTTTATCAATTGTTTTAAAAACTTCTTTTATTTCAACAATATTTCTCATTTCTATCTCTCTTTCTATATCTAGCTTTAAATGCAAGAATTTTTCTCCCGGAGCATAAATACCAACTTATACAGTCTCTTTTTTTTATAGAAATCATCAAGGAATTATAACTTTCCTTCGATTAAACTCAACTATGCTACTTGATATTAATATCTTTTCTTGAAATAGTATTAATTGAAAAGGAAACAATCATTAAACTTATAAAACTAGCAAATATTAAGAAGAACAAGTTATCAACAAAATTATTAGTTATACTGCCTGTACTGACATTCGAAAGTAATGCCGCTAAACCAAGTCCTGTAAGCATTGTTATAGCTATTGAATGCTTAATCATACCAAAAACAAATGGTAGTAACCCTATTAGTACTGTTGCAAACGATATTGCAGCTAAGTTAATTAATTGACTAGCTAAAGGGATATAACTAGATTCAGTTACAACAGCCATGAATCTAATGAATAATTGAATAACTAAATGTGCAAAAAAATGAGCAATAAATGCTATTAGAATGACTGAAATAATTTTTCCCCATAGTAACTTT
Source organism: Streptococcus sp. AM28-20 (assembly GCF_003603595.1). Classification (NCBI taxonomy): domain Bacteria; kingdom Bacillati; phylum Bacillota; class Bacilli; order Lactobacillales; family Streptococcaceae; genus Streptococcus; species Streptococcus sp. AM28-20. The sequence continues at coordinate 318,581 of NZ_QTNK01000001.1, read as the reverse complement.
ATTTTAGAAATAGGGTAAGAAAACAACTGAAAAATTGTTCTTCGTTTAAATTCATCAATAATAATCGTAGATAATAAATAAGATTCGAAAATCAAAAATGCTGCTTTTGTAAATAAAGATGAAAACAATGAAGCTACAATTGCCCAACCTTCCCATTTACCAGTAATTCTAATAACAATAGATTCCTGTCCAGTGAATTCTCCTAGTTTATTGTCAGTACCTAATCCCATAATAATGATTCCTGTAATACCTAACACTATAGATATAGTACACAACCAGGCTAAAAATAATTTAGATTTAGAAACTTTATTTAATTCAATTTTAATAAGCGACAACATAGATTCTTTCCTCCAAAGTGTAAATAAAGAGTAAACTATTCAAACTAATCTCAACAAATATTTAAAAATTAGCTTATTTTTCAGACAATGACACTATACATACTATCGGTATGTATATACTAAAAACAAACATACCTTCGGTATGTATAATAGATTTTTAATAACATACTTAAAGTATGTTATTTTTTAATTATAAATTATGTAAGATAATTTATTGAATTGATAATACATAAATAGAAATTAGTATTAACAAGAATGTCATGCGACTACTTATTTACATTTTTTTAGGTGATCAAATAAGTTGAAAATCACCTCCATCATTTCATCAGAAATTAACTGTACCCCTAGACCTTCAAAGGTAAGTTTAATGAAATTCATTTTACGCTTTAATTCTACTAATGAAAAAGCGGAAATTTGAAAACCAATCCAAATATTTAGAGATAAAACAATTAAATCTGCTAGCTCTTCTGGATATTCTATTTTAATAGATCCATCTTCAACTCCTTCGTAAACTTTTTCTCTAATTTCGGGTAAAAAATCAGAAAATAGACCTAGATACTGCTCTCCTAACAAACGTGGACTTCTTAGCATGATTGAGGCAGAGTAAACGAGCCTTTGGTGATCAAAATTAGAGAAAGAGTCCATCAAAGAATTTTGTATCTTTTCTAATCCAGTATTTCCTCTCCAATTATAATTTAAAATTTCTTGATTATTTTCGCTAATGATTGTTTGCAGTATATCATATTTAGACTCAAAATGATGATAGATAACACCTTTTGTTAATCCACCTAAGCCATCTATGATATCTTGTATTGACGTATTATCAAATCCTTTTTCTAAAAATAAATCTTTCGAAACTTCTAGTATTTTTTTTCTAGTTTCATGTGAGTTTCTATTTCTTGCCATTATAACTCTTCCTTATCATACTAATGGTATGTTTTTTATTATAATCTAACAAATTAATGTTGTCAATTTTTTGTTGTTTCCAATAATATTTTGGAAATTTTATAAAACCAAAGAGGCTGGGACAAAAGTCCTAGCCTCTTAATTGTTTTTGGATTGTCGAGCAAGACGCAGTGGTTGAGTGGGCTCTACTACGCTGATTTCATCAGCTTTTACAGCCTTACTCAACTGTGCGGAGGTGGGACGACGAAATCGAATTCTAACGAATGATCGATTTCTGTCCCACTCTCTCTTAGTTCCTTTCCTCTAAGAGGTCCTGGATTCTATCCAGATATTGGTTGTCTGTTACCGCCATCACGCGCACGCCTTCTGGCCAGATAAAATCGGGACTAATCTGAATCTGAAGTGGTTGGTCTTCCGCATTTCGATAACCAATAATATTGAGATGGTACTCCTCTCTGACTGCCAAGTCTTGAAGGCTTTTGCCTACCCAGCTAGCTGGGACTGTAAACTCAGCTACCACCACTTCTTCATCCAACTGAAAAACTTCAATCCCATGTTGGAAGAGAATCATCTTAGCTAGGGACATCCCCGCTTCTACTTCTGGTAGGATAACCAAATCAGCCCCAATTTTCTCAAGGACTTCTTTGGTCACTTCATTTTTGACCTTGGCAATGACGTGCTCGACGCCAAGGGCCTTACAGTGCATGACAGCCAGCACGCTGGACTCCAGGTTTTCCCCCGTCGCGATAACGACCGTGTCACAATTCCCAATATCTGCCGCATCCAGGAGGTCCAAGTCTGTAATATCCCCGACAATTCCAGTTGTAATCATGGATTCATACTGGTTGATCACATCCTCGTGATCATCAATTGCTATAATATCCACATCCTGGTCCTGCAGCGTTTTCAGAACACTCTGTCCAAAAATTCCTAATCCTAAAATTCCAATGGTTCGATTTGCCATAAGTCTCTCCTATCCGATAATGATGTCTGCCTTGGCATACTGCAAGGTATCTACTTTCTTGGCTTGGTAATTGTTCAAGCTGACCATGAGGGTCAAGGGACCGATCCGCCCAATAAACATGAGGACCATGATAATGCCTAGTCCCGCTCCATTTAAGGTCGAGGTTACATTGGCGGTCACTCCCACTGTCGCTAGAGCGGATACCACCTCAAAGACCAAATAAATAAAGCGTTGGCCATCCGGCGTCACCAAACAGATTCCTAATAGCCCCACTAAGAAGGTCAACTGGAATATCACCGCTGTCCCAAAGGAACGTTGAACAAGGTCTGGTGAAATTGTTCGTTTCCCTAAGTTGGTATGTGGTAGCCCCAATAGTTCCTTCCGAGCCAGGAGCAAGAGGACCAGGAAGGTGGTGATTTTCATGCCCCCTGCTGTCCCGCCTGGTGCTCCACCTAGAAACATTTGCAAGAGATAGATGAAGAGTGTCACTGGCCGGACTGCTGTATAATCTAAGGAGGCAAAACCAGCTGTCCGCATGCTGACGGTTTGGAAAAAGCTGACTAAGATCTTGTCTCCCAAGGGGAGAGACCCAATGGTTGCCGGATTATCAAACTCGGTCAAGAGACTGGTTACTGTCCCAAAGAGGAGGATCGCAGCTGTTAACCAGAGAACCACCTTGGTATGGAAGCGTAAGGTCCGCCGTCCTGATTGATTGCGGGCCTTGGTGGCCAGGTCAAACCAAACCATAAAGCCCAAGCCCCCAGTAATAATCAGGGCAGACAAGGTCAGGTTCACCAGCCAATCGGTCTGGAAACTCATCATACTATCGCCCCCAAAATTATCAAAGCCCGCATTACAAAAAGCCGAAACCGCGACAAAGATGGAGTTAAAGATTCCATGGCCCCAGCCAAAGCGAGGAATGAAGCGAATCATGAGGAGCAAGGCCCCCAGTCCTTCGATGGTAAAGGTGGTAATGAAAATAGAACGGACAAAACGAGCCAAGCTCTGGTTATTACTAAAGCCAAAGCTATCCCGAATGGTCTGCCGGTCCTTGTAGCTGAGCTTTTGACGGCTTTCCATAAAGAAGAGACCGATAAAGGTCAAGATCCCTAGGCCACCAATCTGAATCAAGAGCATACAGATCAACTGCCCCCAGGCATTATAGGTCGAAGCCACTGACTGGGTAAAGAGCCCCGTTACACAGACCATGGAGACTGCTGTAAACAGGTGGTCGATATAGCCTGCTGTTGAGCTTGCTTGCTGGACAAAAGGCAGACTCAATAAGAAAGAGCCGATCAAGATAACCAAGGCAAAGCTGAGAAAGATTCGCCTTGCCGGAGACAGGCTTTTAATCTTAGACTGCCATTGTTTAAAAAATAATTTGACTAACATAGCTTCATTGTATCATAAAAAGTGAATAGACCTACAAGTGATGAACCATTTCTAGGCATAATTCTAAGGCTTTCTCAAATGCTTCAGACCCCCAGTCACGCTGGTCATAATTTTCCAGGTCTGCAAGAGAATCTGCGGTAAATAGGAGCAAGCCCCAAACCGCATCACGAAGCTGGGCTACTGCTGCAAGTGAGGCGCACTCCATCTCCACCACACTACACCCTTCTTCCATGCGATAGGCTACCTTGTCGGGCGTTTCTCTAAAAAAGCCGTCCGTCGACCAAGTCATGACCTCTTGATAGGGAATGGACGCTTGTTTTAGAACCGTTTCAATGGCAGTCAGTGCTCGACGATCCACTTCTATATACCGAGAAGGCGCCACATAATGGTAACTAGCTCCCTCATCTCGCAAGGCCTTGGTCGGAATCAAAAAGGCATTTTCTTCCATGTCCACCAAGACGCCACAGCTACCTGCTGAAATAATCTTCTTCACCCCATAGCCAATCAACCAATCCATGAATTGGGCAGCAGGGGCAGATCCAACTGGCGCTTGGGCCAAGCAGATTTCCTCTCCTTGGTGCTCCATGACATAAACCGGATAGGTCTTGGTAGCTGAGACAAAGCTATCTACTTGTTTGGCTCCGACAACTTTCGCGAAGCGATCAATCTCATCCTCTAAGAAAGCATAAACGCATTTTTCAGGCAAGTGCACATCGAGCCCCTCATGGGTCGGCATAATGACTGCCTGTGGGTTATCGTCAAACTCTAAAATAGGAATTTCATGCTTATGGATCATCCGCTACCTCCAAACTTGTTTGTAACATTATATAAGTCCATCGAGCCTCTGTCAAGAAAAGATAGCAAATATGACTATTTCGCTTCCATAGTAACTTCCCTTCTAATGAATGTCTTCAACTATGATATAATGGGGACAGTACAAGGGAGGAAACCAATGTTACAAGAACTAGCTTTTACAGGTCAATGGAGACACTATCAAAAACGCGTTCTCGATAAGAGTGACGCTTTCATGGCGGATGGTCACCTGCATTTGGTAGCGGCTCCTGGCTCTGGAAAAACAACCTTGGGAATAGAATTTATCCGGCGCTTTGGCCAGCCAACCTTGATTTTGGCCCCTACGGTCACTATACGTCAACAATGGGTCGACCGGATTGTCCAGGCATTTTTGAAAGATGAAAGCCAAGCGGAGCAACTGATTTCTCAGGACCTCAAACATCCCAAGCTGATTACAGTGGCTACCTATCAGGCCCTACACAGTGCGATGAATCAAGTCGTCGGTCAATCGCAAGTTGAGGATACCGATGACCAAGCCGAGATTGAAACCTTTGATTTCAAAGGATTCGATATCTTTTCTACCTTTAAAACTATTTCACTCGGGACCCTTTGTTTGGATGAATGTCACCACCTGCGCAATGAGTGGTGGAAGAGCTTGGAAGCCTTTCGTCAAGCCTTCCCTGACTTAAAGATGATCTCCCTCACTGCTACCCCTCCCTATGAAGGAGACCCTGCCCTTTGGGATCGGTATATCCGCATGTGTGGGGAGATTGATGAGGAAATTACGGTTCCCGAATTGGTCAAAGAAGATACCCTTTGTCCCCATCAGGACTATGTCTACTTTGCCTTTCCAACCAAGGAAGAGCAGGCTCAGCTGGATGCTTTTAGCCAACAAAAGAATGCCCTCTTGCAGCAACTGACTTCAGACCCCCTCTTTTGTCAATACCTGCAAACCTGCCAAGCTTTATCTGGTCAGATCAGTGATGATGAATTGCTCAATGAGCCCAAGTATCTCTCTGCTACCCTGATCTTTCTTCGGAGCAAGGGAATCGCCTTTCCCCAACGTTTCCAGAATCTTCTAGGAGCAAAAAAACTTCCTGCTTTCACCCTAGACTGGCTTGAAATTCTCCTGCAAGGTCTGCTCTTTCAGGTGCCTCACTGGTACAATCTACCAGAAGAATACGAAAAGCAACTCCTCCATGAATTAAAAGCAGCGAGCTTGATCGATCGAAAACAAGTCAAACTGGTCCGCAATAAAAAACAAGACCTCCTGCTCAACCAATCCCTGGGAAAACTCAATGCGGTTCGAGAGATTTTCAAGGCAGAATATCAGGCTCTTGGAAGCCAACTGCGCCAACTGGTCTTAACAGACTACATTCGTCAAGACTTTGAAGTTCATCTAGGGGACAAGGACGCCCAATTTACTCAATTAGGAGTTCTCTCGTATTTTGAATCCATTCGTAGGGAAAGCATAGAGCAAGCTAGTCCACCTGCTATCGCTGTCCTAACAGGTAGTATCGTCATCATCCCGACAGTTGCTAAGGCAAGACTGGAAGAGCTTCTAGGAGCGAACCGACTGACTTACCAAAGTGTCGGCCAATTATCCCCTGGTGATTTTCTCAAGGTTCGCTTGGTTGGCTCTCAGCATGACTTGGTGATAGCTGTAACCCAACTCTTCCAAGAGGGGCTCATCCAAGTCGTGATTGGAACCAAGTCTCTTCTAGGAGAAGGCTGGGATGCTCCTTGTGTCAACTCCCTGATTCTAGCTAGCTTTGTCGGGAGTTTTATGCTCAGTAATCAAATGCGAGGTCGTGCCATCCGAGTGTGGCCCGAAGAGCCAAATAAGACCAGTAATATCTGGCATTTAGTCTCTATCAACCTTTCCCTAAAGAAATGGTATGAAAAGTCAGATCTTGAAAAGGAAGAAATCGAAGCCATCACAGATCAGCTGAAACAATACAGTCCTGACCTGGAGCTTTTAGAGAGACGGATGAAACAATTTTTAGGTCTCCACTACAAGGAACCCTTCATTGAATCCGGCATCGAGCGTCTGGCCTTTGATCAGATTCGCTATACTAAAAAACACTTAGAAAAACTGAATGCAGAGACCTTAGAGCGCTCCACCCATCGTCAAGAACTCAGAGATGGCTGGCAAAAAGCCCTCCCTATTTTAGAGAATATGGAGATTGCAAATGAGGTCCAAGTGGACAAACACTTCCTACCTCTGGCTCTATTTTTTGATGCTAGAAAGCTGGCACGGTGGCTATCAGCCTGCACTTTGACCGATGCTTTCGCCAACTTTATTTACTATTCATTTAGAGGAGGATGGAATACAGCTTCTCTTATTCTTCTCTTCTTCTTAGCTGTTCTCTCACTCCTTGCTTGGTTGCGCTACTATCTCTATAAGAGTCCATACAAACGCTTAGAAGTCTTTGGCAAAGCTATTCACCAAGCCCTGCTTCTTTCGGGACAGATTCAAACCCAGGAAACCCGAATCCAAGTAGTACGAGACAGAAAGGATGCTATCAACACGCTGATTTATTTGAAGGGCGGAACCATGAGGGAGAAAGAACTCTTTTCGCAAACCATGATCGAATTTTTCGCACCAATTGAAAATCAACGTTACATCCTGAAAGCACAGGAAAAAGTGACCGATCAGACAGAATATTTCGCCGTACCAAGCCTCTTTGACAAACGGAAAGAGGATGCGAAAGCCTTTGTTGAGCAGATTCGAAAGAGCCTAGGTAAGTATGACCTCATCTATACCCGAAGCGCTGAAGGCCGTGCTATTCTTTTAGATGCACGCATCAAAGCACTCGCCAACAAACAAGAGCGCACCTTCACCAAGAAGCAAGTGATGTCAGATTTGAAATAAAAGTTCATTTAACTAAAAAGAGGCTGGGACAAAAGTCCTAGCCTCTCAATTGTCTTTGGATTGTAGAGCAAGACGCAGTGGTGGAGTGGGCTCTACTACGCTGATTTCATCAGCTTTTACAGCCCTACTCAACTGTGCGGAGGTGGGACAACGAAATCGAATTCTAACGAATTACCGATTTCTGTCCCACTCTCTTTTCGTTATTCAATCACAATCATAGCCTTAATGGTCTTGCGTTCATCCATGTCTTTATAGGCTTGATCAATCTCGTCCAAGCTATAGCTATGGGTGAAGACGCGTCCAGGATTGATGTCACCATCAAGAACTGCCTTGAGCAAGAACTGTTTGTCATAGGTGGTAACAGAGGCTGCTCCACCTGCCACGGAAATGTTTTGGGCAAAGGTCGATCCAAGGGCACGATTATTGTAGTGAGGCACACCGACAAAACCTAAACGCCCCCCATTGTGAAGGACCCCAAGGGCTTGATCAACGGCTGCTGCAGTACCAACACATTCAAGGGCCGCATCTGCTCCTCCTCCAAGGATTTCACGAACCTTGGCAATGCCATCCTCTCCCCGCTCAGCTACGACTGCTGTTGCACCAAATTCCAAAGCCATTTGTTGGCGGTCTTCGTGACGGCTCATGAGGACAATTTGCGATGCTCCTCGCATCTTAGCAGCAATCACAGCACATTGACCCACAGCTCCATCCCCGATGACCACGACTTTGTCACCTGGTTTCACATCTGCGACACGCGCCGCATGGTAACCCGTCGGCATAACATCTGCTAGCGTCAAGAAGGATTTAAGCATGGCTTCGGTATAATCAGACGGTTGCCCCGGGATTTTGACGAGAGCCCAGTTGGCATAGTCGAAGCGCATGTACTCCGCTTGCACCCCGTCAGACCAGTTGGTCCCAATATGGCGGTCACAGGTCCCATCATAGCCAGCACGACAAGCATCACACTCCCCACAGCCATGGGTGAAAGGCGCAATCACAAAGTCACCCGGTTTCACCGTTGTAATAGCTTCTCCGATTTCTTCGACGATCCCAATGGCTTCGTGACCACTATTTTGGTGGCCCTCTTCAATATCTGGATTGCGGTAGCTCCAGAGATCAGATCCACAGACACAGGTGCGAACGATGCGGAGAATGACATCATCTGGTGCTTCTATGTGTGGACGCTCCACTTCTACAAGGCCCACTTGCCCAGCTTTTGTATAAACTGTTTTCTTCATAGGAACAACCTACTTTCTATTGCTTACTTACCTATAGTATACACTTTTTCATGGGCTTCTGCTCGTACCAAGTCGTCATTAATGGTGGTGGTGATCATGTCCATGACTTTGACTGGCTTCCAGCTCTTCGATATTTCGCTTGTGAGCTCGGTGGGTTGCCAGATCTTCATCGACCTCAATGGTGACGTTTTGAAAGCCACAGTCTTTGAGCAAGTCTCGGATAGACTCTTTACAGACCTCCATGTGGTTGACACGCTCTAGACAAACATGGACAATGGCGTTCTTTTCCAGCCCATCCATGGTCCAGAGATTAAGCTGATTGATACTAGCCACATGCTCCAACTGCTCCAAATCACTCTTGACTTGCTGGATATCCACTCCTTCTGGAACGGCATCGAGGAAAATCTTGAGCGTGCTCCAAAAACGTGGAATGGCTTTTGACAGAATAAAGATGGAAATAGCAAGAGATAAGAGCGGATCCAGGATATACCAGTCGGTAAATCGTAGAACAATGGCCATTAGGATGACAGCCACCCAACCCAAGGTATCTTCCAGAAAATGCAGGCTGAGAATGGATTCGTTCTTGGTTTGCCCCTTGCGAATGACGAGACTCGCTAGCACATTGATGCTGACGGCTATGATTCCAAGCCAGAGAATGCCCTCATCGTTGACAGGTTGTGGATGAACCAGTTTCGTTATATTTTCCAAAATAACTAGAACGGACCCTGTCATGAGAATCACAGCCGTTACCATGGCCCCTAAAAGGCTAAAGCGCTTGTAGCCCAAGGTATAGTGGCTGTCTTCTTCACGATTGGAAATACTCTCCAAAAAGGCAGAGATCCCAATAGCGATCGCATCCCCCAAGTCATGGACCGAATCCGCAAGGACCGCACTGGATCCAAAAATCCCTCCTGCAATAAACTCAACAATGGCATAACTCAAATTCAAGAAAAAAGCGATCCAGACCGCATGTTTTGTCTTCATAATCCTATTTCCTTTGTTATAATAGATTCATGAACATCATGTTCATTATCATTATCTAACATTCACAACAGAAAGGATAGGGGCAAACCGTTTAGGGTGTCCGTTACTGAACAGTTTGTTCGAAGTGTCCATATGACAGCACAGGATCGTCGCATCACCAAAACTCGAAAAGCTATCTATCAGGCGTTCTTACACTTACTCAACCAAAAAGACTACGAGGCCATCACCGTTCAGGAAATCATTGACCATGCTGATGTGGGGCGCTCAACCTTTTACAGCCATTACGAGAGCAAGGAATTATTACTTGACGAGCTCTGTCAAAAACTCTTTCATCACCTCTTTGAGCGAGATGATCAGCTCTCTCCCCAAGACTACCTAGCCCATATCTTTCAGCATTTCAAGGAAAACCAAGACCATGTAACCAGTCTCTTGCTTTCCAAAAATGATTATTTTATCCGGCAACTGAGAAAAGAACTGGAACACGACGTCTACCCCATGGTAGCTGAAAAACTGATTCAATCGCACCCCAACATCCCCCACTCCTATCTCAAACACCTGGTCGTAACCAACTTCATTGAAACCCTCAGCTGGTGGCTCAAAAAAGGCAAGACTTACACCGAACAAGAAGTCATTCAGTTTTATTTGGAGATTTTAAACGTCGCTTCTAACTAAGGAGCGATCTTACATCATGTATCATAGAAAGGAAAACTATGCTCATCCCCATTCTTCTCGGCTTTTTGACAGCCTTCTTAGCCCTTGCCTTTCCCCTCCTTCATTTATTGGCTAGCCTTTCAGAATTAAGAAAGGGCAAGAATACTCTAGGAAATCAGCTTCTGTTCATTGGAAGTTGCCTTACGACCTTTTCTCTTATCCTCTACTTCTTTTTGCCGATTGTTGCTTTATTCCTTTGGATGATTGGCTGTGGTTTGATTTGCTACGGGGCCTATTGGAATGGCAAGCACAAAGAAAACTTCAAACCAGTTCATCATGTTATTCGAGTAGGTATCGCTCTGGTAATTACGATTTTATTAGCTCTCATATAAAAAAGCTCAGGTTTTTTCAATGAAAACTTGAGCTCTTTTTATTTATTAAGCCATCAACAGCATGAGAATAGGGATCACCACCATGGTTGCAAGGGTCGTCTCTGTCACCATGACCGCTGCATAATCACTATCAGCTCCGTAGAGTCTGGCAACAACTGGCGCATTGGTCATCACAGGCATGGCGGACTGGATGATAAAGACTTGCTTCATCAGGTTTGGAAGAGGCAACCAGTAGACGATGGAAGCCATCAAGAGAGGGGCAACCACGAAGCGACCTAGTAGAATGAGTAGCTGATCTTTTCCCAGAACCAACTGCTTCACACCTACATGAGACACTGACAAACCGATGAATATCATGGATAAGGGGGTCGTTAAATTACCCAGATACTGCAAATCACTGGCTAGAAAGGCTGGCATCTTGATATGAAGGATCACAAAGACTAACCCTAAGAGAAAGCCCATCAGGGGCGGAGAAAAGACTTTTTTCAGACTGGTTTTAAGATCAAACTGCGCTTCTCCCTCACCATCCCGCTGAATCAGATAGGTCCCCAAAGTCCAGAAAAAGGTCGTATTACACATGTAATAGATCAAAACATAGGGAATGCTGGCATCTCCAAAGAGGGCTTGGTTAATGGGAAGCCCCACGAAGATGGTATTGGAGTTAAAAAACATGGAAATAAAGAGGCCACGACGATCCTGTCTCACTGCAAAGATCCTGGCTACTCCTGTTGCGATGCCAAGCAAAATAACCATAGACAGGGCAGGAAATCGCAAGGCTGGCAACATTTTAAGCAGATCTGCTGCTGTGAAGCGCTGCGTGATGGTGTAGAGCATATAGCAGGGAAGAGCGACTTGAGTAACTAGCTTTGCAATCAAGCCACGTGACTTGTCATCAAACCAAGCTTTTTCACCAATGACAAAGCCCACTAAAATCATGCCCAGGATGACCAGGATGCCCGATATGCTCCTCAAAAAGATGTCCATGTTCTCCCCTTTTCTTTTTTAAATTTGAACTAGAAAATCACATTTTTTACAAATCTCAAAAACTACTCTAGTATATCATAAAAAGAGGTGGGGCAATATGCCCAACCTCTAATGAGTTTTTGGTAATCCGTTTTTCTCCTTCTTAGTAACCTTTAAGCATTAAATAGATCAGGTTCATAGAGAAATCCTAGGTAAGTAACTTAAATAAAGTTTTTTTCAATTTAAAATTCGCATTATTACTTGATGATCCCTTCCTGAATCAAAAAATCACGCGCTACTTGATTAGCTGACTTACCTTCCACACCCACTTGGTAGTTGAGCTGGCTCATTTGATCTGCTGTGATTTTTCCAGCCAGTTTATTAAGAACAGACTCCAATTCTGGATGTTTTTCGAGTAATTCAGCTTTCATCAGTGGGGCCCCTTGATAAGGAGGGAAGAGTTGCTTGTCATCTTCGAGGACCACGAGGTCATAGCGAGCAAGCTCGGCATCCGTTGAGTAGGCATCTGTTATCTGGATATCACCGGACTGGATAGCCTGGTAGCGAAGGGCTGGCTCCATGGTGGAGACTTGTAGATTAAGACCATAGACCTTTTTCAAGCCCTTGTTCCCATCCTCTCGATCATTAAACTCTAGCGTAAATCCTGCCTTGAGTTCTCCTTCCACCTTTTTCAAATCGGAAATGGTCTTGAGGCCATACTCTTGGGCAATTTTCTTAGGCACTGCGACAGCATAGGTATTCTGATAAGCCATGGGTTTGAGGAAGGCCAGGTCGTCTTGTTTCTTGATCCCATCTCGGGCCGCTTGATAGACTGTTTCTGGATCATGACTGACTTGCGGCGCCGGCTTGAGGAGACTTTCGGTCACGGTCCCTGTAAACTCTGGATAGATAGCGATATCCCCTTTTTTCAGAGCTTCATAGAGGAAGGTGGTCTTTCCAAAATTTGGTTTGACGGTCACTGTCATATCCGTGTTTTCTTCGATCAAAATCTTGTACATATTGGCTAGAATTTCAGGTTCTGGACCTAACTTACCAGCGATGACCAGGTTTTCTTTTTTCGGTTTGGGAAGAAGACTTGGTGTATAAGAAGCTCCTAATCCAATAACCATCACAGCAAAGGCCGCAAAGATGGTCCGCAATTTGGCCTTTTCCATCCATTTAAGAAGCAGGTTAAAAGCGATGGCTAAGAAGGCAGAAGACAAGGCCCCAATCAAAATCAGACTGGCATTATTGCGGTCAATTCCCAGAAGGATAAAGGAACCAAGTCCCCCTGCTCCAATCAAGGCAGCAAGGGTAGCCGTCCCGATAATCATCACAGCTGCTGTCCGAATCCCAGACATGATGACGGGCATGGCCAAGGGAATCTCAAACTTCTTGAGTCGTTCCCACTTGGTCATCCCAAAGGCGATCCCTGCTTCTTCGAGGCTTGGGTCAATCCCTTGCAAACCGGTAATGGTATTTTGAAGGATGGGGAAAAGGGCGTAGATAACCAGAGCTGTCAAGGCCGGAAGCGTCCCAATCCCCATGATGGGAATGAAGAGCCCCAAAAGGGCCATGGAAGGAATGGTCTGGAAGATTCCAGCTAACTGTAGGACCCAGTTGCTCGCTCTCTTGCGACTACTTAAATAAATAGCCAGTGGAACAGCTAGAAAGATAGCAAGGAGCAAGGTCAGTAATGACAGTTGCAAATGTTGTCCCAGTGCAGTGACCCAGTCTCCAAAGCGTTCTTGGAAGGTTGCAAGTAGTTTAGACATGGTGAACACCTCCAAATAAATCCGCAACAAAGTCGTTGACTGGCTGGGCTAGAATGGTCTCAGCATTCGCCACCTGTACAATCTCTCCTTCTTGTAGAACCGCAATCCGATCGCCTAATTTCAATGCCTCGTCCGTATCATGAGTAACGAAAATAGTCGTCATACCAAATTCTTTGTGCAAGTCTTTGGTAAGAGCCTGTAGCTGCTTGCGAGAAATAGCATCTAAAGCTGAGAAGGGCTCGTCCATCAATAGAATCTTTGGTTCTGCAATGATGGCCCGCACAATACCAATCCGCTGTTGCTCCCCACCTGATAACTCGCTTGGTAAGCGATGAGCATAATCTGTAGCGGGCAGACCCACCTTGTCCAAGAGTTCTTCTGTTTTAGAGGCAATTTGTTCCTTGCTCCAGCCCTTCATTTCAGGAATGAGAGCAATATTCTCAGCGACAGTTAGGTTTGGAAATAGAGCGATGGCCTGAAGGACATAACCGGTACTGAGACGTAACTCTCGTTCATCATAGTCCTTGATGCGTTTTTCATCCATATAGATATTGCCATCTGTCGGCTCCAAAAGCCGATTGATCATCTTAAGCATGGTGGTTTTTCCAGATCCTGAAGGTCCTACCAAGACCATAAATTCTCCCTGCTCAATACAGAGGTTGACGTTTCTAAGAACCTCTTTTTCAGTGTAGCCTAAGGCTACATGTTTGTATTCAATCATGTTCTTCCTCACCATCTTCTTAAAAGCTAAGATTCTTATCTCACTTTTTATAAGAGTGTAATCATTATCATAACATTGTAATACTAGATATTACATCTGTCAACGATTTTGATTTGAAATTATATATAAGAAAAAGAGGCTGGGACAAAAGTCCTAGTCTCTCAATTGTCTTTGGATTATCGAGCAAGATGCAGTGGTTGAGTGGGCTCTACTATGCTGATTTCATCAGCTTTTACAGCCTTACTCAACTGTGCGGAGGTGGGACAACGAAATCGAATTCTAACGAATGACCGATTTCTGTCCCACTCTCTTTTCTTACCTTCATTAGGCCAACTTGACACAGAAGGCATCCCAAGGGGCTAATTTGCCGAATTCAAGCACTTGCTCTACCTTGGTATTGGCAATGATGACCTTCTCAACTCCATTAACCAGCGGTAACTCTTGCTCTTGGCTTGAAAGATTGACAACAACCAAATAGGCTTGCTCTCCTTCTACCCGCTTATAGGCAAAGACCTTGTCTGCTGCGTCCACCAATTCATAATGAGCCGTTACAAGCCAAGGCTGCTCTTTTCGTAAGGCAATGAGAGCTTGGTAGGTATAGAATATAGAGTCTGGATCTGCCAGGGCAGCCTCTACATTGATCTCTTTATAGTTTGGGTTGACCGCAAGCCATGGACGACCTGTCGTAAAGCCAGCTTCTGCTTCATGATTCCACTGCATCGGTGTCCGTGCATTGTCCCGACCAATATGGCGGATTTGATCCATGATCACTTCAAGCGGTAGACCTTTTTCTAAGGCTTCATGGGCATAGTTGATTGACTCGATATCTTCTACGTCCTCAAGGGTCTCAAATGGATAATTGGTCATCCCAATTTCTTCGCCTTGATAGATATAAGGAGTTCCCTTCATCAAGTGAAGCAGAATAGCCAAAGCCTTGGCAGATTTGACCCGATAGTCGCCATCATCCCCCCAAGTGGACACAATTCGTGGGAGATCATGGTTGTTCCAAAAGAGCGAATTCCAGCCTTCTTCTGTCCCCAATTCTGTCTGCCACTTGGTGAAAATTTCCTTCAATTTAGGCACATCCAATTCCTTGGCGTAGTACCATTTTGGTTGCCCTGGTTGGTATTGAAGACCGATGTGTTCAAATTGGAAAACCATGGACAATTCTTGATTTTTTGGATTGGAATATTGCTTGGCAATCTCAGGTGTCGCCCCCCACGTTTCCCCTACCGTAAGCAAATCCTTGTCTCCAAAGGTAGCGCGATTCATCTCTTTCAAGTAAGGATGGAGCATGGGACCATTACTGATGATTTCCTGATCTGGGATCTTGCCGATCATATCGATGACATCCATACGGAAGCCACCAATGCCCTTGTCAATCCAGAAATTCATCATGTCATAAATCTGATGACGAAGCTCCTCGTTTTCCCAGTTGAGGTCTGGTTGCTTCTTGCTAAAGTTATGCAGATAATATTGACCAGAGGCCTCATCAAATTCCCAAGCAGAACCACTAAAAGCAGAAATAATACCATTTGGCTCATCCCGCCAAATATAGAAATCCCGCTTAGGGCTGTCTGGATTTTCACGCGCTTCGATAAACCAAGCATGCTCATCAGAGGTATGGTTGACCACCAAGTCCATGATGATTTTGATCTTGCGCTTATGGCCTTCTGCGATCAATTCTTCCATATCTTCCATCGTCCCAAAGATGGAGGCAATACCCTCATAATCTGAAATGTCATAGCCGTTATCATCCATGGGACTCTTGTAGACCGGCGAAAGCCAGATGGCTGTAATCCCTAATTTTTCTAAGTAGTCTAACTTGCTTGTGATCCCTTTGAGATCTCCAATCCCATCGCCATTACTATCCTTGAAACTTTTGGGATATACTTGGTAAATTACGGCATTATGCCACCATTTTTGTTCCATTTTTTCTTCTCCTTCATGCTTATGAAATCACTTTCATCTTACAAAAATAGGGGTGAAATTGCAAGAATTTACAAGTCTTCATTCTCTTCACTGGAATAAATCACTTCAAAGAGACGTTGACGCAAACCTTCCTCTAAAGGCGTAATGATCTTCATCAACTGTTTCCAATCCTTGGCTGTTGAACAAGCCACAAACAATTCATTCTTCCTATCGTAGGCCAGGTTGGCAGATTTCAAGAGCTCAAACATCCGATCTTCTTTGGCAGTAGGACGCGATTGCAACACACCCATCGCAATCTCCTGACTGTGATTGTCCACTAAGATAGGGGCTGTCTCAAAGGTATGGAGGAAGAACCGGTGCTGTCTCTTTTCAGGAAGCAGCGTTAGATCACCTGTTAAATCCAGCCTAATCTTTCTTTCATCCCAATTGACAGTTAGGCGGGTTTCAACCCGGTTATCTCCTTCTCCTTCAACGAGTACGAAGGAACGATTGTCACCTGGGAAGAGATGCCAGTCCAGCATTTCTGGAAGCTCTACCCCTGTCTGCGGTTGTGCATCCATAGGGATGATGGCTCCTGCACGCGCAAAGACCGGAATATCCTGGCTAGCTCTAAAGACTGTGAGTTTGCCTTTTCCTTCGTACTTCCAATCATGGAAGAAATCATACCAAACGCCGTCTGGGAACCAAACGCTCACAGAAGCACTATGAAAGACAGGATCCAGCGCTTCGGTAATTGGTGCCACCATGAGTTCACTGCCAAAGAAATATTGATTCTTCGCTTCATAAGCCTCTTCTTCGTTTGGGTAGTGGTAATAGAGGGGTTGAACCAAGGGCAGCCCTTCTTCGTGCGTTGCCACATTCATGGTGTAGAGATAAGGCAGTAAGCTATGGCGCAGGCGCAAATACCGCTTCATCAAGCGACAGGTCTCAGGCGAGTAAAACCACGGTTCCTTGCTGTTAAAGGCATTACAAGAACTATGGAGACGATTGATCGGGCTGAAGACCCCAAACTGCAACCAGCGAAGAGCCAAGTCTTCATCATAGTAACCCCGCATATGGCCACCAATATCGTGACTCCACCACGTGTAGCCGATATTTGAAGCTGTGCTGGTAAAATAGGGTTGAAAGGCTAGGGATTCCCAAGTCACAATGGTATCCCCTGAAAAACCGATTGGATACCGGTGGCTTCCAGGCCCCCCATAACGTGATAAGATGAGACCAGCTTGACCTGTTCGACAATTGTCTAGATAATGATAATGATTTAACAACCAAAGTGGATCCATCTTGCCATGACTTCCCTGTTGCCAATCAATCCACCAAAAGTCCACTCCTTGATCTTCTAAGGGATGGTGGACATCTTCGAAATAGGCTTCACGAAAGGCTGGACTATAAAAGTCAAAGCTGGCTACTTCTTCCTTTTCAGTATTGAGTCCCAAGCGATTTGCGACCATGGGATAAGCATCCTCGAAGGCTCGAATTCCGTCTGCTGGATGAACATTCAAGGTCACCTTTAAACCACGCTTATGCAAACCATGTAAGAAGGCAGCTGGATCAGGAATCAAGTCCCGGTTCCAACTATAGCCCGTCCAACCACTTCCAAAGCGAGCAGGAATCTCCGTCTTGTGCCAGTCCATATCGATCACGCTGACAGCTAGAGGTACCCCTTCAGCCTTGAAACGATCCATCAAATCTGTGTATTCCTGACTGGTATAAGGCCAATACCGGCTCCACCAGTTTCCCAGAGCATATCGTGGCAAGAGGGGTGGCTGTCCCGTCAGATGGTAAAAATCTTTCAAGGCCCCTAGATAATCGCGCCCATAACCGAAGAAATACAAATCCACTTCTGGACATGACCGTGCTCTAAATCCGCTTTCGACATCATACAAATAAGAAGCAGAATCGTCCAAAAGAGCATAGCCTGCTTTGCTTAAAATCCCATCTTCCAACTCCATAGCTCCATCGACCTCATCGAGCGTCCGACTGGTCCCCTTTAAGGTCTCAGGCCGATCCCCATAGTGCCATCGGCTACCATAGACTGCATACTGGCCCTTGAGTTCGATAAAAAGCCGATCCGGTGCAAAAGGTCCCTTTTCAAAATGAAGGTGGAGATGCTCCGTATGCAGATCGAGGACCTCTTCGGTCTCTGTGATCTCACAAGAAACTGGTCCAAAATCTCTATCTTGCACAACTTGCGTCTGTCCATCCTCAAAAACACCATTCTCTGAATATTCCAAGCGCACCAAAGATTCCGTTAACACGGAGATTCGGTAGTGCTCTCCAACTATCACTGGTCCTGCCATTTGTTTTTTCTCCTCTTTTTATAAGGCATCTAACTTGCCCATCTTTTCATCTACTTCGTTCTACTGTGTAAGCGTTTACGATTTTACTATAGCATTCAAAAAAAGGCCTGTCAACACTTGACAAAGCCTTTCCTAAAATTTTATAAGATCAACTTCCCCAATTGATCAAGAGATTCTTGACGACCTTGAGGACGGACGTTAGGTGAAATTATCCAGTGGATGATTTCAGCAATCCAGGAAGTTCCATGACTAAATCAAGATACAAAGGGCGTCTGCGGATAAAGTCAAAATAGGGAGCTGGGCAGAAGCACTGTTGTATAGGATTGCTTCGTTGTCCTGCCCCCACATCTCCTCCTGCGATCCCTTTTGGTAATTGGGTTGAGCAAGTCTTTCCCCCCAGTCCCATTAAATTTCTCCGATATCCTCCTGCTCTAACAAACAAAGAGACCTTCATAACAAAACACCCCAAAAGTTAGTTTTTCTGTCTAACTTTTTGGGGTGCAGAACCGCTTAGAATATCAAAACATTATTTTTCGACCATACCACTGTTAATGAGACTTTCTTTCGTCACAGAATAACTAACTGTACTGTCATTTAGAGGATTAAAGCCTGGAACGATTTCTTTTAGCTTTTGCAAATCGATTTTCGTGTAATCAATTGTATTGTAGATATAGAAGATACCGTCTTTGTATTCTGATGTCAGTTCAAATCCGTTACCTATCAGATCTTTGAATTTTTCTTGGCTTATGGCAACGGCTTCTTTCATTTCTTCAAGAGGGTTATCTCCATCCATTTTTGAAATATTATAATCATCAACCTTTTCTTGTACTAATAAAGTATCTCCCTTGTAATACAAGGTTACGGTTGACTTACCTGCTTCATCACTGGTTTCGAGAACCGTTTTTTGGGCACCTACTCTTGAGTCCTCTTCTTTAACCTCATCAGTTGATGAATTTTTGGTCTTTGCTTTAGTTGATGACTCAGTTGTCGCTTTCGTCGTCGCTTTAGTGGACGTTTGAGCGGTAGATTTTGGTTTCTCTTTTGACGCACAACCAACTAAGAGAAGACCAGCTGACAATAAGATGGCTACTGTTTTTACAGTTTTATTCATTTTGAATCCCTCACTATTTTATGATGATTTAGGAAATGACTGACGTCTGAAACCAGTCATTTGGCAAGATCAACTGTAGATATAGATGTTATAAGAAAACCCTCAAAAATGATGTTCGCAGTCCTCTACTTATCGATCATTGTACCCATCTGGGTGGCTGGAATGCCATGCCCAGGCTGTTTGGATGATGGTTTCGATATTATCAAATTTTGGTTGCCAGCCGAGAATTGCACGCGCCTTCTCAGAGGATGCGATCAGGGTATCTGGATCTCCTGGTCTGCGATCTGCAATCTCAAGTGGGATCGGATGTCCCGTCACCTTGCGGGCTGCTTCAACGATTTGAAGATTAGAGAATCCGGTAGATGAGCCCAGATTAAAGGCAGTAGATGGATTGCCATTACGCAGATACTCCACCGCTAGCAGATGGGCATCTGCCAAGTCAAATGGATGAACATAGTCACGTACATTGGTGCCATCTGGTGTATTGTAGTCATCTCCAAAAATGGCGATCTTTTCGCGTTTGCCTTGGGCCACTTGTAAGACGATTGGCAGGAGATGGGTCTCTGGTCCATGGTCTTCGCCAATGGATCCATCTGGTTTGGCACCAGCCACATTAAAGTAACGAAGGGGCACATACTTGATGCCGTATGCTTGATCGGCCCAGCGCATGATGGTTTCCATCATGAGCTTGCTTTCGCCATAAGGATTAATCGGTTTTTGTGGAGTGGTTTCAAGAATCGGAATCTCTTCTGGAATACCGTAGGTGGCAGCGGTTGAAGAAAAGACGATGTAGTGCACCCCACATTCATGCATGACTTCCAAGAGTTTGACCATGCCAGCTGTATTGTTGTCAAAATATTTCAATGGATCTGCCATAGACTCCGCGACTAGTGAGTAGGCCGCAAAGTGGATGACCGCATCAATATCTGCATGTTCCTTAAAAACCATGCGCATGAAGTCTTGATCCGCTAGGTCTCCTTGGTAAAAGACGGCATCTGGATGCACCGCTGCACGGTGTCCTGTGACCAGGCTATCGACCACGACGACTTTTTCCTGTCCTTCATTGACCAAACGGTCTACCATGTGGGAACCGATATAGCCAGCTCCTCCGAGTACGAGTATTGCCATTTGTTTTCCTTTCGCTTCTTTGTCTTCTCTCTTATTGTACCAAATTTCTGCCTCTTCTCCACACTTAAAGTGTAGAGACAAAGCGTCTAAAGGCTGCTTGGCCTTCTGCTGTTCGCTTGTAGACACCGGCATCTTCGAGCACGCGCGCAAAGATCTGACCGACTGATTCACGGACAATGGCTTCTGCCTCTGCTTCGTCTATGATGGATGGGTGAGTGGCTTTCAAGTCAGTAGCCCAGTCCTGGTGGTAACTAGCCACACTGCTTTCTCGTCCAAGCAGATAATTTTGGACCTGCTTGAGCTCTTCTTTGAGACGAGGAGGTAAAATGGCCAAGCCCATGACCTCGATCAGGCCGATATTTTCTTTTTTGATGTGTTGGACATCCGCATGTGGGTGGTAAATGCCATCTGGATGCTCTGGTGAGGTTTGGTTGTCACGGAGCACTAAGTCCAGTTCATAATGCCCATCGCGGATTCGTGCAATGGGGGTAATGGTATGGTGGGGTTGACCGTCAGATGTGGCTAGGACTTGCACAGCTGGATCCGAGTAACCTCGCCAGCTTTCTAAGATATGGTCTGCCAAGTTAATCAGCTCTTCCTTGTTATCTGACTGCAAACGCAAGACTGACATTGGCCAACGAACGATGCCCACTTGAACCTCTTCGAAGCCAGGAATGGTAAAGGTTTGGTCAAGCTCTGCCAGCTCCATAGGGAAGGTGTGACGTCCGCCTTGGTAATGGTCATGAGTCAGGATGGATCCCCCTACAATGGGTAGATCTGCATTGGAGCCTGCAAAATAGCCTGGAAAAGTCTCGACAATGGTCAAGAGTCGCTCAAAGGTCTTGCGGCTAATGGCCATAGGAACATGCTGGCTATCGAGGAAAATGCAGTGTTCATTGAAGTAGGCATAAGGGGAATATTGAAAGCCCCAATCATGACCGTCCATGTCAAAGCGGATGATCCGATGATTGGCACGGGCAGGATGGTCTAGGCGACCTTGATAGCCTTCATTTTCAAAGCACAGTTGGCAGGCCGGATAATGACTAGCTTTAGCCAGCTTCGCCGCTGCGATGTCTTTAGGATCTTTTTCAGGTTTTGACAGATTGATGGTGATTTCAAGGGAGCCATAGGGAGTTTCTGCCTCAAAAGCAATATTTTGCGCAATCGCCTTGACCTTGATGTAATCATTGCTCTTAGAGAGGGCATAGAAATCAGCAATCGCGTCTTCCTTGGACTGACGGTAAGTCTCCCAGAAATAGCGGTTGACCTGACTAGGACTGGGGGTGATCCAATCCATCAACTCCGCTCCCAAGCTGTCCTTTGCGGCCATGCTATCTTGGATCTTGCTATTCGCAACAGCGATTTCCACCAGCTGATCTTTGAGAGCAATCAAGTCTTCTTTTTGGGCTGGGGCGTCTAGCCCTTCTTCTCCGATGCGACTCCTAACGCGGTTTTTTAGATAAATCCGATCCATCTCTTCATAGTCACTTACCGCAATGACGGCTGTGACAAATGCATCTAATACCAGTTCTGTCATCCTATCTCCTTTTTAATCAAGCACCCGTGTCCCCGCAGCAACCTCTGCAATGTAGAAACTTGGCGCATAGCCAACGATTTCCTCATAGCGTTTGCCGACAGCTTCCTCAAAAGCCTCAACCTTATCTTTGTTGACAAGGGCGATGGCGCAACCACCAAAGCCTGCTCCCGTCATACGAGCACCAAGCACTCCTTCTTGTTCCCAAGCTGTATGCACTAAGGTATCCAATTCTAGACCAGTCACTTGGTAGTCATGCTCCAAAGATACGTGGGAAGCATTCATGAGACGGCCAAAGCCTTCCAAATCACCTGCTTCAAGCGCCTTGCGTGCTTGGAGGGTCCGTTGGTTCTCAAGTACAGCATGACGAGCCCGTTTGATGCGATTTTCATCCTTGATCAAGTAGCTGTAAGCATCAAAAGCCCAGAGATCCAATTCCCCTAAGGTTTGGATGTCTAGTTTTTCTTGGAGTTCAGAGACGGCGGTTTCACATTCTGCACGGCGTTCATTGTATTTGGAATCAGCTAATTCCCGGCGTTTGTTGGTATTCATGATGACCACGACATTGTCTTTAAGGTCGAGCGGTACCAAATCATATTCTAGGGTGTTGGTATCCAGATAAATAGCCCGTTGATCAGCCCCCATACCGATGGCAAATTGGTCCATGATACCAGAATTAACCCCGATGAAGTGATTTTCGGTTTGTTTCCCGATCTTAACCAGATCTAAGCGGTCTAACTGAAGATCAAATAGTTTCTCAGCGATGACGCCAATCAAGAGCTCTAAGGAAGCTGAAGAGGAGAGGCCTGATCCATTAGGAATATTGCCGTAGACATAGACGTCCATGCCGCTATCAATGACGTGTCCCGCTTCTTGTAAGAAATGGAGCACACCTTTTGGATAGTTGGTCCAGTTGTGCTCTTTTTCAAAACGAAGATGATCCAGTGGGACTTCAATAATCCCCTTGTCTTCAAAATTTCCTGAGAAGAAACGCAAGACCTTATCCTCACGCTTTCTTGCTGCCCCGTAGGTACCAAGCGTAATGGCTGCTGGGAAGACATGCCCTCCGTTATAGTCTGTGTGTTCACCGATTAGATTGATCCGACCTGGTGAGAAGAAGGTATGATCAGCCTTCTCGCCAAAGACAGCCTGAAACTTTTCTTGTAGATCTTGAGACGTGATTGATGTAGTCATGAGAAACTCCTTTTAGTTTTGTAAACGTTTTTATACTTGTATTATAAACGATTAAAAGGATAATTTCAAGTATTTTTAGTAAAATTTTATTTATTTTTACATTGTCTTCAAAAAGCTCACAATAAAGCTTTCCTTCCCCGTCTCAATATCTTATACTATTCTTTTTTGAGTTATTTTAGTAAAATTTTACCAAAAAATCTCAATTGGGAGTGACCCAATTGAGATTCTTCATTCCTTAGTTTTTCTTTCTTGGATAGACAAAAGATCCAAGGAAGGTTAAGAGGCTGACACCCATAAGGGCTAGGAGGTTCTCGGTTTGACCGGTCTTTGGCAATACCGATGAAGCAGGACTAGCGGATACACTTGCAGGAGCCTGAGCAGTGTCATGTGACACAGAGACCGGACGAACTTGTGGACCATCAAGAGAGCTTGCGTTTTCTTGCTTGCTAAGAAGGACCTGTGTCTCTGTGTTTCCAACCACTACTGGTTTTGTCTGATGGGTTGGATCTAGAACTGGTGAAGTTGGGTCTTGGCCTTCTGGTGTTGGTAATGGAGCAGGTGCTGGATAGAAGAGACCATGACCAATACGGTAAGCATACTCTGTTTCCGACATTTTTCCATCTACAATTTTTGGAATATCCACCGGCAAGGTACCTAGGTGTTCCTTGCCATTGAAGATGACTTCCACTCCTGCAGGAATATTAGGACCGAAGGCATTGTCTGGTTTGAGGGATTCTGTCGGATCCATTCCCTTATTTCCATAGACTGCTAGAATAGCTTTGGCTGCTGGATAGTTGGCTACATCATAAGGTTTAGAGATGGAAAGGACAGCTGCCTTCTTATGGTTGGTGTTGGCATAATGGACGATTTCAGTTGGGATCTTGGTTCGCCAGAAATTTTTATCCAGTTGCCCTTCATAACCGATCTCTGAAACCACTACGATGTGAGTGGCTTTTTCGAGGTCTTCTTTTAGACTATCAAGGGTGGATTCTTTGGTGAAGTTCTTCGCCACAAAAGAGGTATCTTTTGGAAGCACCCCTTCTGCCATTAAGCGACGCATGCCCAAATTTAGTCCAGGGACTTCATTTTCAAACGCTCCTAGGAGGAGAACATGATCTCCTTTTTGAACCTTGAATGGCAAGGTATTGTCTTCATTTTTTACAACCGTCACCGCTGCTGCTGCAATCTTGCGTTCCAAATCACGATTAAGGTTGGAGCCGACTGCTTCTTCTGCTTTTTCAGGTGTCCGAGCACTCGGATCAAAATTCAAGACCCCACGTTTTTCTTTGAGGGTGAGGATCCGACGAACTGACTCATTTAAACGTTCTTCTGAGATGTCACCCGTTTGCACCGCACGCACCACTTCATCGACAATGGTATCAATCTTGGTCAAATCGGTTTTACTGCGAAGGGTCGTTGGCATCAAGACTAGGTCAACCCCTGCCTTGATGGCCATTTTTACAGCCTCGACTTCACCAAAGTTCTTAGCGATAGCATCCATTCCCATGGCATCAGAAACAATTACGCCCTTATAGCCGTATTTCTTCCGTACCAAGCCCGTTAAAATATCATCTGAAAGTGTCGCTGGGACATAGATTTTCTCACCAGTTTCTTTTGACACGACTTGATCTTTTTCAATTTGTGGGTATTGGATATGGGCCGTCATCAAGAGGTCTACGCCAGCATCCATGGCTTTTTTGAATGGAAGGAGTTCCAATTTTTCAAGTTCGGCAAGAGATTTATCCACCAAGGGGAGACCTGTATGGGAATCGACCGCTGTATCTCCATGACCTGGGAAATGCTTAGCTGCAACAGCGACATTGTAGTCTTGAATCCCTTTCATCATCGGAATACCTAAGTAAGCAACCCGGTTTGGATCAGATGAGAAGGAACGAAGCCCAATGACAGGGTTTTGAGGATTGTTATTGGTATCTAGCACCGGAGCGAAGTCCACATTCAAACCTAGTGCAGAAAGCTCTCGACCGATAATTTGACCAGCTTCTGTCGATAACTTGGGATCATTGGTCGCTCCAATGGCCATATTTCCGGGGAGAGCTGTACCACTACCCAATCGATAGACGATGCCCCCTTCTTGGTCAATCGCTAACAATAGCGGAATCTTCCCGTTATTGGCCTTGTTTTCAATAGCTGCCTTTTGCATATCTTGTGTCAGAGCCAGTGTTTGCTTGGTTTCTTTCACATTCTCAGCAAACAAAATGACGCCACCAAAATCATACTTATCAATAGCTTCTGCCACTTCCGCATTGACCTTGGTGAGATCTTGTGGCGACTCCTGACCTGCCTCCTGCCACTTACGGAAGTCCGGCATGATCATTTGAGTAACCTTTTGCTTGAGAGGCATATCTTCAAGCAGTTTTTCCACTTCAGGAGATGCCGTCTCCGTTGTTGTTAGCGTTGGCGAGGTAGCAGGGACTGCTTCACGGTCAGTCGCAGCCGGTGTTTCAGTTCCCCCTCCCTGATTTTCTGTAGAGGTTTCTGGAGCTGGAGATGCCACAACCTCCTCTACTGTTGCTACCGGTTCATTGCCTTGATCCGGTGTTTGAACTGTGTCTGCCTTTGCTGTTTGGACCGATAATAGAGCAAAAGCCGTTAATAGGGCCGCAGATGGATAAATGATTTTTTTCATAAAGCGACCTCCTTTCTTCATGGATATTGTACCATGATTTTATAGTTGTGTAAACGGTCTCAATTTTAAATCATTAAAAGCGACTATCTAAAATTAGATACTCGCTTATCTTATTATGTTACTTCTTCAAACACCCAAATGTGAGAATCAAAATCACAACTCAGTTTTTCTTGATTTAAAGGCTGTCCACAGGAAGCGTCTGAAAGACTAAAACCTGCTAACATCAGTTCTGCACCGCTAAACTGTTTCCCGTCCACTTCATAGAGAGTATCTGCATTCAGTCCTTGAAGATACACACGATCATAAGCACGGTTCACTTCGTTCAATAGCTTATACTGAGCCAGAATCACTCGGGAACGATTTTGACTGACAACCGACCATACGACTTGATTTGAGTCAAAAGGAGAGCGCAAACGGTAAAAATTTCCTTGATGAATCAGGGATCGCTCTTTTTTGTAAAAGGCAATTTGCTCTTTTACTATTTCCTTCTCAGCCTGCGTCAGGTCTGCTAGATCCAACTCGTAACCAAAGACCCCAAAATAAGCGACATTTCCCCTTGTCGCAAGCGGTGTGATCCGATTGGTTTGATGGTTAGGGACAATGGACACATGTGCTCCCATCGTCGAGAGTGGATAGACTAGACTGGTTCCATATTGGATCTTAAGCCGTTCAACTGCATCTGTATCGTCACTGGTCCAAGTTTGGGGTGCATAATAAAGCAAACCTGGATCAAATCTACCGCCTCCCGAAGCGCAAGATTCAAAGAGAACAGAAGGGAATGCTGTCGTCAAACGATCATATAAGTGGTATAATCCTAGAACATAACGATGAAACACTTCTCCTTGCTGATCTGGAGCCAAGGATTTAGAAAAGACATCTGTAAGCGGACGGTTCATATCCCACTTAATATAGTCTAATTTCGTCTCTTCAATCACACGCGCCATTTGCTCATAAATTGCATCTACTACTTCTTCACGGCTAAAGTCTAAGACAAATTGATTTCGTCCATGACGTGGTGAATGACCTGCTACTTCTAGGATCCAGTCTGGATGAGAACGGTAAAGATCACTATCTTTGTTGACCATTTCCGGTTCAAACCAAAGGCCGAATTTCAAGCCCATATCATGAATTCTCTCTGATAAAGCCCCGATTGTATCTGGAAATCGCTCGCAATTGGCAACCCAATCTCCAAGACCAACTCGATCATTGGTTCGTTTTCCAAACCAGCCATCATCCAACACAAATAATTCGACACCAACTTCTTTGGCATTTTGCGCAATCCTGAGCAGTTTTTCCTGATCAAAATCAAAGTAAGTTGCTTCCCAATTATTTAGTAGAATCGGCCGCTCCTTATCTCGCCATTCTCCCCTAGCTAGACGGGTACGATAAAGACAATGGAAAGTTTGACTCATATCGTTTAAACCATTTCTACTGTATACCAGAACTGCTTCTGGACTTGTAAAGCTAGCACCAGGGGCTAATTTCCAACAAAATTGGAAGGGATTGATTCCCACTTGAAGTCGGGTGACATCGAAAGTATCCACTTCTGCTTGGAGGAGGAAATTTCCTGAGTAAATCAGGCTGAGTCCAATAACCTCCCCTTGATTCTCAGTGGTTTCTGGCCGTTTTAAGGCAATGAAAGGATTGTGCAGATGACTAGAGATTCCACGTGTTGATTCAATCGATTGGATTCCTTGACGTAACAATGTGGAATGAATATGCCTTTCACGAGCCCACGCTCCAGAAAGCTGTATCATCTCATAGTTTCGATCAGGTAGGTCTAAAGAAAGACTAGTTACTCCTTCGATGGATAGAGGCCTTGAACCTTGATTATTGATCAGGTGACTTCTCGTTATCACAGGGAAGTCTCGGAAAATACTATACTGAATACTCACCTCCACACCCGACACCGAATCGGTTAGATTGACTTGCAAGGTCTGACATTCATCCTCATTTTCAACATAAGTTGCTGGTAAACCTTCTAATCTTGGTTTTCCATTTGAAATTTCATGATCCTTATAGATAAAATCTGTCAGCCGAGAACCATTTTCCAAAGATAGTTCCAAGGCAGGATGGCGAAAATCTGTCGCCCCATATTCTGGAAATTCTTGCTGCAGGTGTTCGAGTGAATACAGAAGATCCCCTTCTTGCCGATAAGTGGTCATAGGGCGGTGCTTCATTTCCACCAAATGACGATAATCCCCTTCTGGCAAGGTCGGTCCATAATAAAGATGGAGCAACTTCCCATCATGGGAAATCATAAAGATATAAGAAATAAAATCATTTCGCAGATGAAACTGTTTGTATGTTTCCTGGTAGAGAATAAGGTCCCTCATATTTATCCTTTCTTGTATCAAAGTTCCTAGTATCATACGAAGCTTTTAAGATAGATAGAGACAAAATTTGCGAAGATCATAGCAGATCTTGAATGGTCAGACCCTGACAAGGTCAAAGTAACAAAAGGATCACTTGCATAGTAGAGATGCTACTAGAAAGGGGTGCAACATCCTTTGTTTTAAAAATATTGGAGAAAAACTGTAAAATCATAAAATCTTCAGCAATCTGTCCAATCAAAAAGGGAATATTCGAAACATGTCTCACCTGACTTCAATTGTTTTTAAAACACAATGTCTTGACCGTTTTCTGTCACTTGGTAAGTCCCGTCAGCAAGATTGATTCGGGCTACTGCTGTGGCGGTCTGGTCTTTGTTTTGGCGCGTGATGACAATGGTATGTTCATCTGGTGTTTCCACTTCAATGCTTCCTTCTAGGTCAAAAGCTTGCGAGTTATTCCGGAAACTAAAGAGCTTGAGAAGGGATTGCACGACCGGTCGCTCTACTTCTTGAGCAATTTCTTCATTGCTGTAGTAATGACGGTTGATATTGCGGCCTTCCTTGGTGTTTTCTAAGAGTTCCAAATCATTCTTCCCAGCTAGGAATCCAACATAATACACTTGTGGAATGCCTGGCGCAAAGGCTTGAATCAAACGGGCTAGGAAATACTTGCGATCATCATCTCCAAGCGCTGAATAGTAGGTCGAATTGATTTGGTAGATGTCCAAGTTGTTGTATTCTGCTGTTGAATATTTGCGTTTCACATTCGCTCCTACCTTGTAGAGCTCATTTGATGCATAGTCAATTTCTTCATCTGTCAAGATATCCTTGACATCAACCACCCCAATCCCGTCATGGGTGTCGAGTGTCGTGAATTGCTTCATCGGACTCATCTTCAACCACTTAGCAAGGCGCTCCACTTTTGAGCTATAGAGGGTATAGAGGGTCACCATTGGAAGGGCAAAGTCATAGACATAATAGTCGTGATCAGCAATCTTAAATTGGATGGAATAGTGTTCATGAATCTCTGGCAAGAGCTCAGCACCGTAGCTGGCTGCCATATCGCGCACCTTATCCAACAAATCCCAAATGTCTGGCTCCACGAAGAAATCATTGGTATCCAACTTCTTGACTGCATAGGCAAAGGCATCTAGGCGAATGAGGTCACAACCATTGCTCGCCAAATATTCGATGGTCTTGCGGATAAAGTCCATGGTCACTTCCTTGGTCACGTCCAAATCGATCTGCTCTTCCCCGAAGGTATTCCAGAGATGCTCAGTTGTCCCATCCGCAAAGGTAATTTCTTGCTTGGGAGCTCGATCTTTGCGCTTATAAATCAAGTCCACATCCGCTTGAGTTGGACGATGATCCGGCCAGAACTTGTCCCAGTTGAGAAAGAGATCCTTGTAAGCACTTTGGTCATGCTTCTCTTGATAATCTTTGTAGTATTTAGACTGACGGGAAATGTGATTGATCATAAAGTCAAACATGAGATAGTACTTGTCCCCCAGGCGTTTGACATCTTCCCAATCTCCAAAGGCTGGATCCACTTGATCATAGTCTACAGGCGCAAAGCCACGGTCACCGGTTGATGGGAAAAATGGCAAGAGGTGAACCCCACCTA
Organism: Streptococcus sp. AM28-20; assembly: GCF_003603595.1. Classification (NCBI taxonomy): domain Bacteria; kingdom Bacillati; phylum Bacillota; class Bacilli; order Lactobacillales; family Streptococcaceae; genus Streptococcus; species Streptococcus sp. AM28-20. Next base: position 288,787 of record NZ_QTNK01000001.1, on the reverse strand, counting down.
CTGCATCTCCAAAATATTTCTCCAGATTTTCATAGAGGTCCTTGAGGTTATTTCCCAAGCTGTCTGAGTAAGTAATTAACATGGTTTTGTTTTGAATTGGCATAATGGTCTCCTTTTCTTTATTTGAAAGCCAAGTCTGAAGAGACTTGGCTTTCTTGAGTTTTTCTATTTTAGAATTGCTTTCTAGGATACGATTGAAATCAGCAAGCTGAATAGTCCCTTTGTATCTAGAATTGAACACACCCTAAGCTCTGTGTGAAAAAGATGAATCCTCCAAGAAGCCAAGGCTTCTTATTCAGATTCCCTATATTTCCACAGCCGTTACTACTTCAGTCGTTTACGGATGTGGATGCCCTAGGGTGCACTGTGAGCTTTTAACGGGCTTTGTATCTTATTTCACTGCGCCGTTGCTCATTCCTGCGATGATATGGCGTTGGAAGAAGAGATAGACAATGGTGATACTGATAATGCCGACCACGTAAGAGGCAAAGCTTGGTCCGTAGTCGTTGAAATATTGGCCTGCGTAGTTGTATTGGAACAAAGGCAAAGTCCACATTTTGGAATCCCGGTTCAAGACAAGGAGTGGCAACATGAAGTCATTCCAGAACCAAAGGGCATTGATGATCATGGTTGTCGCATGCATGGGTTTCATCATTGGGAAGATGATGCGGAAATAGGTTGTAAATTTATTAGCACCATCAATCTCAGCTGCTTCATCCAGACTTTCTGGGATCGAGATTTTGATATAGCCAACATAGAGAAAGAGGGTCTGTGGAATCGCATAGGTCAAGTAGAGCAAAATCAAACCAAAGGTATTAGCCAAACCGAGTTTACTCATCATGACGGTAATTGGAATCATGATAACCTGGAATGGGACGAAGATACCAAGGATTAAGAGGGTATACATGATGGTAAAGGCTTTTCTCTTACTCATATTGCGTGCGATGGAGTAGGCTGCCATGGGGATAACGATCATTACTGCAAGTAAAGACAAGACAGTGATGACAACAGTGTTCCAATAATAGCCTCCGATCCCATCAGCCAAGAGACGGCTAAAGTTGTCCCATGTGAAGTTGGTTGGAAAGCCAAAGAAATTGTCTACGATATCCTTGGTGGGTTTGAAGGAACTAAAGAGGGTGGCAAGGAGCGGCACTAAAATTAGAACCGATCCTAGAATCAATAGAATGTATTTGCCAATCATGGCTTTTCTTTCATCTTGTTTCATCGTGCTTCTCCTCTTAAATTTCAAATTTCTTAGATACTCTCAATTGGATGATCGAAATCACTACAATTAAGAAGAACAAGATTACGGCAATGGCATTGGCATAACCGAATTGGTTGTTTTTAAAGGCATAGTTATAAACCAAGAGCCCAAGTGAGGTTGTGGCATTGTTTGGACCACCACCGGTCATGGCAAAGACTTGGTCAAAGGCAGTCAGCCCACCTTTTAGTGCTAGGATAAAGACCATAGAGACACTTGGTAGCAAGTAAGGCAATTCAATGTTCCAGAAAACTTGCTTGCTAGTCGCGCCATCAATCCTTGCTGCTTCTGTCATCTCAGTTGGAATGGATTGCAAACCAGCTAGGAAGATGATGATGGGCATAGCCACCCCTTGCCAAAGAAGGACAAAGACAGCCGCAAAGATTGCTCCCCACTTAGTCCCTAAAAGACTGGTTTGGAGAAATTCTATATGAAGGGCATTCCCAATCGCTGGAAGACCGTAGTTGAAGACTTGCTTGAAGATCAAAGCTACTGTCAAACCAGACAAAACAGCTGGGAAGAAGAACCAAGCACGGAAGAAGGTTTGGCCTTTGATTTTAGAGTTCAAGACACGCGCGATAAAGATCCCAAGGGCAATCTCACCAACCACCATGGCAATCGTGATGATTGCGGTAAATCCAATCGCATTCATGAATTTTGGATCCATGAAGAGGAGCTTAAAGTTGTTTAAGCCGACAAATTTGTAGTTATAAGTCAATCCTGTCCAGTTGGTAAAACTGTAAAAGGCTCCTTGGAACATCGGCACATAGAAGAAAATTGCTTGTAACAAGAGGGGGATGACCACAAAAGCCCATGCCCAATATTTTTGTAATACTTTTTTCATAGTCTCTCTACTCCTAATCCACATCCGCTTTCATCGGGTTAAAGAAGGCATTCAAATCATTAACCATGCCTTGTTTATCACCTGTCAAAACATAGTTCATGGTCAAGGTATGGAAGTCTGCTTCACTGGTCCAGTATTGTTGCAACCAGACCAAGTGACGATCCGTAAAGGCATATTCGGTCATACCAGCAAGCGGTGAATCTTCTCCTGCTTGTTTGACCCCTTCGATCGCTGTTGGAGATCCGTCCACATCGTAGTATTTTTGCATGACTTCTGGACGGGTCATGTATTCCACAAAGGCATTGGCTTCTTTTGGATGTTTGGTAGTAGCTGAGATAGACCATGCCAAGTCACCAGCACCAACGGTTAAGCTTTGTCCTTTTTCTTTTCCTGGAATCATGAAGGTTCCAACCTTAAAGTTCGGTTTTTGTTCATTAATCGCTGTAATCGCCCAAGACCCATTTGGTGTCATGAGGACATCCCCACGTGCGAAGGCTCCGATAACGTCTGTATAGCCTGCACCTTCCCAGTTCTTTTGCTTAGAACCATCAATGCGAAGGATATCCATGACCTTGATATCATCTTTCATGATCGGATCAGACAATTTAATGGCATTTGGTTGAGAATAACGAAGGTATTGATTGGCTTCTTTTCCTCCACCTGTTGCTGTCGCAAAGGCTAATTGATTGTAACCATTGAGTGTCCAAGCATCTGCACCTGCAATTCCAAATGGTGTTTGTCCTTTAGCAACGATGTCTTTGACTAACTGTTCAATTTCATCCCAGGTTTCAGGAACCTTCAAGCCCAGTTCTTCGAATTTATCTTTGTTGTAGTAAATTCCATAAGCATTAGCTGTAAAAGGAACGTTGTAAACTTTTCCGTTTACAGCATATTTTTCAGCGTAGCCATTTTTCACGCGTTTCAGATAGTCTTTGTTGCTCAAATCTTCAAAGACACCTGCTTTTGCCCATTCTTGCAGTTCGATGGACTGTGGGTAAATATTGACCACATCAGGCACATCTCCTGCAAGGACACGTGTTTTCAATACTTCACCACCGTTCGGTACATTGACGACTTTGACCTTGATCTTAGGGTTTTCCTTCTCAAAATCACGAGCGATTTCTTCCAAGGTTTTGGTCATTTCTTTTTTCTGGTTGAAATACTCGATGGTCACTGTGCCATCCGCAGATTTACCATCGTTGGAGCAAGCGCTGAGCCCAAACAAAGCTAAACCTGTAGTTGCAAGAAGTCCGATTTTTTTATACCATTTCATTTGGCTGTCTCCTTTTATTTTTTGACAAAAACATATTGTTTAGTGAGGAAATCTCCCTGAGGAAGAACGACGGTTAAGCCGGCATACATGAGCTCAGCTCCTGAATAGACTTGGTTGGTCCCTTCTAAGCTATAAAGCGCACCTTCTTCCAAACCTTTGAGCTTCAGAGTCGGCTCGATCTCCTCAACCGTTGATAAGACCCTTACATAGGTTACAACCGTACGGTCTTGATAAGTGAACTGGACGGCTGCTTGGTTGGCACCTTGACTAGGATTCATTAAGCGGTAATGTTGTCCGAATTGGACAAGGGGTCGAATCCTTTTGTAGTGAGCGACTTGAGCTGCGATGACATCCAACTCTTCTTGAGAAAGGCTGGTCAGATCCAATTCATATCCCAGATTTCCCATCATGGCTACATGTCCACGCGTTTCTAGTGGTGTGATCCGTCCCATCTGGTGATTTGGCACTGCTGATACGTGAGCCCCCATGGAAATAGTTGGATAGAGATAACTAGATCCATACTGGATCGGAAGTCTGGCCATGGCATCCGTATTATCACTTGCCCAGACCTGCGGGAAATAACGCATCATACCCAGGTCATTGCGACCGCCACCACCTGAGCAAGACTCAAAGAGGATGTGCTCGTACTTCTCTGTTAAGGAAGAAACTACTTCATAGAGACCTAAGATATAAGCATGGGATTGCATCTTGGTTTCCAGGTAGGTTTTACCATTTCCAAGCTTGGTGATATTGCGGTTCATATCCCATTTGATATAGTCAATCTCATGGTTTGCAAGCAAGTCATCCAAGACCTGCTTGATATAAGCTACCACTTCTCTATTTGCGAAATCGAGCACCAGTTGATTCCGTGAATAGGTGTGTTCATAGCCTGGGACTTGAATAGCCCAGTCCGGATGAGCTCGGTAGAGGTCGCTATCAACAGAAATCATTTCTGGCTCCACCCAAAGGCCAAATTGAAGTCCCTTGTCGTGGATGCCTTGGATTAATTCTGCTAGACTTCCTCCTAATTTTTCTTCATTGACAGTCCAGTCACCAAGGGCCCGATTATCATCATAACGATTGCCAAACCAGCCATCATCAAGAACAAAGAGTTCGATCCCCACTTTTTGAGCTTCGTCTGCTAGCTCCAATAATTTGTCTTTCTTGAAATCAAAGTAGGTCGCTTCCCAGTTGTTGATAAGAATTGGACGTTCTTTATGGGCAAACTGGCTAGGAATGATATGGTTTTGGATAAATGCTTGACTCTCTTGACTGAGACCGGTCAATCCCTTATGGGAGTAAGTGATCATTGCCACTGGCGTATCAAAGCTCTGATTTGGTTCCAATTCCCAAGAGAAGTTTTCAGGATTGATCCCCAGTCCAACCCGAACTTCATTGAGTTGATTTTTCTGAACAAATCCTTCAAAATTCCCACTGTAGAGCAGTTGGAAGGCAAGGGCAGAACCGGCATCTTCCGTCACTTCATGGTCAGCAAGGATAAGGGCTGGAGTCTGGGCGTGTCCAGAAGCACCACGGTTGGAGCTGATGGTGAAGATTCCTTGCTCTACTTGCTGACGGCGAACTGTTTTTTCTCTCGCATAGGCTCCTTGCAGAGTGATGACATCGTAGTCACCTGCTGGGACATCGGCCAACACACTAAGAGCCTTGTGGATCGCAACCGTTTCATCACTACAGTTTTCAATCTTTGAGAAGCTAGTGATGGTTGCCCGATCCTCGTAGGCGGTGTAGTAGAGGGTCAAACGAAGGGCCGCTTGATCATCTTCAAAAACCAAGGCCAAGGTTTCAGCCTGATCTACTGAGTGAGGGTTCGGAAGACCGGTCGCCTCGACACTACCAGAATAGATGTTGGCTCCAACATAAAGGAAATCTGTCACTTCTGTAACACCGTGTTGGATCTTGATCGACGGTCTTCGAAAATCTCCTAGCCCGTGCTGTCCCAAGATCTGTCGCTGGGTATCCAAGCTAAAAGTTCGATTGTCAGCTGTTGGATTTCCAGCGAAAGCATGGTCCTTCTCATGCACCGTATTGGAAAAATGATAGGACGGAATTGGGCGCCCTAGATGCTTGAGCATTAAATAGCCATCGCGATTTTCAAGGATGAGACTCAGTCCTTTACTCTCTATATAGAACAAATTTTGTTCAATACGTATTGCCATATCTTCCTCCCCTTGGTTCCTATAAAATATCACTATGTATTTTTAAATTCAGTTACAATATCTTTTTTTCATTTATATGTCTTTATTTTACTTGTTGTAAACGCTTCCGAAAATAGAATTTTGTTGGGCATATATGGTAAAATGTTAGGTAGGAGGTTCAGCTATGTTAGTCTTTTCTGAATACCAAACCGACACCATTGATCTAGCCCTTGATTTTTACGGCTACGAAGATTGCCCGAAGAACTACGAATTCGGACCTAGCGTCCGTGACAATTTTGTTCTGCATTTTATCACCAAGGGAAAAGGTGTCTTTCACATCAATAAAAATGAGATCCATTTAGAAGCCGGGGATCTCTTTCTTCTCCCTAAAAATATGGTGACCTACTACCAGGCAGATGCAGAAGATCCTTGGTCCTACTACTGGATTGGGATTAGCGGCACCAAGGTGAGTGATTTCATGCGCTTTTCAACTCTTCATGCAAAAGGCTTTCTAAAGAAAAATGAAGTGGACACAGAGCGGATCGGACTGTTTATGGAGCAACTCGTCCACAAGGCAGAGGCTTCAAAGATGACCTCGCACTACCAACTCCACCTTCTCTCGCAAATCTATGAACTGCTATTTCTTATCAGTGAAGTGGCTCCTGATAGCCATCGGAACGATCCATCACCAACCTATCAACTCTATCTGACCTGCAAGCATGTGATTGAGACGCATTACAATAAAGAGCATCTAAGTATTCAAGAGATCGCTGATGACCTCAATGTCCATCGGTCTTACCTGACAACTGTTTTTAAGGAGTTTCACCAGATCTCCCCCAAAGAATTCCTGCACTCGGTCCGCATGCAGCGGGCCCAGCAATTGCTGACCAACACAGACGAGAGCATCAAGATTGTGGCTTACTCTGTTGGCTTTTCAGACCCCCTTTATTTTTCAAAGGCCTTTAAGGCCTATAGCCAACTGACTCCTAGCCAATATCGCAGCAAACATAAAATTTAGTAAAAATTTATTTCCTTTTACTAATATTTAGAGTATACTGGAACTAACAAGCAATAAAGGATGAACTATGGCTACTATTAAAGATATTGCTCAAGAAGTCGGAGTATCTCAAGCAACAGTCTCTCGCGTCCTCAATCAGGATCAAAACCTATCCGTTAGTGATACAACTCGGAAACTGATCTTTGAAACGGCTGAGAAACTCCATTACCAAAAGAAACAGCGAAAAAATAACCCTCTTCAAAGCAAGCGCTACCGTATTGCTATTTTAGAATGGGTGACCGAAGAGGAAGAGTTAGAGGACCTTTATTACTACTCTATTCGCGTTGGGATTGAAAAACTAGCCCAGGAACTCGGGCATGAAATCTTCCGTGTCTTTAACTTAGAGGATTGGGGACCTCTTGAAAAAGCTGATGGAATTATCGCTCTAGGTAAATATAGCCCAGAAACCATCCGTCAACTTGAAAGCTATCAGAAAAAACTCGTCTTTGTGGACTCCAATACTTTAGTATATGGCCATACCTGTGTCATGACAGATTTTGAAACATCTGTCTACCAAGCGCTAGCTTACTTGATAGAATCCGGTCACAACCAGATTGGTCTCCTTGTTGGACAAGAAACGACCGCCGATAATCGTCCTCTTCAAACTGATCCCCGTTACTTGAGTTTTAAGTACTTTCTAGAAGAGAAAGAAATCTATCAACCAGACTATGTCCGAGTGGGCCACTTCTCAAGTGACTCTGGCTATGAAATGATGAAAGACTTAATTGATGAATTGGGAGATCGACTTCCGTCAGCCTTTTTTATGGCCAGCGATGCCTTGGCTGTTGGGGCTCTTCGTGCCCTCCAAGAAGCTAGCATTCCGGTTCCAGATCAGGTCAGTCTCATCTCCTTTAATGATACCTCGATTGCTAAGCATGTCTATCCACCACTTTCTACCGTCACTGTCTATACGGAAGAAATGGGGAAACAGGCCATTCACAGTCTGTTACAAGACCTTCAAAGAGGAGATTCAGGTATTCCAACTATGCATACTCTGGCCACTCGTCTTACCATCCGTGAAAGCACACGTTAAGAAACTATGAAAACACACGAAATTTTATACCAAACCTTGGCACAAGCTCAAGACTATGTCAACGGTGAACAACTAGCCCAAGAAATGGGCCTGTCTCGCACGTCTATCTGGAAGGCCATTCAGCGTCTAGAAAAGGAAGGGATCGAGATTGAGTCTGTTAAAAATCGAGGCTACAAGATCCTTTCTGGAGACCTCCTAATCCCCCAAGTTATCGAGGAGCATTGTCCTCTAACAGTCTCCTACAATCCTCATTCCCAATCCACTCAACTGGACGCTAAGAATGCTATGGAAGCTGGGGGACACTCCTCTACCCTTTATCTGGCTCCCTATCAAACGGCTGCTAAAGGACGTTTTGGCCGCGACTTCTTCTGTCCTTCTCAAGGTGGAATCTATATGTCGCTCCACCTCAAACCCAATCTCCCCTTTGATCAAGCTCCCGCCTATACCCTCATGGTCGCAGCTGCTATCTACAAGGCTCTGAAAAATCTAGCCTTATTGGATGTAGATATTAAGTGGGTCAATGATATCTACTACAAGGGGAAAAAAGTCGGAGGCATTCTGACTGAAGCCATCAGCTCCATCGAAACAGGCCTCATCACAGATGTTATCATTGGTATCGGCCTTAATTTTGGCATCACCAATTTCCCTACGGAACTGAAGGACAAGGCTGGTTCCCTCTTTGACTCCCAGCCTCCCATTACTCGCAATGAACTGATTGCTGAGATTTGGAAGGAATTTTTCAATAGTCCAGAGGAGGAGCTGATCTACCTCTACAAGCAACGCTCACTAGTTCTAGGTAAAGAAGTCCACTTCGAACAAAATCAGACTAGCTACCAAGGCCTAGCCAAGGATATTTCGGACAGTGGACAACTACTAGTCCAACTGACGGACGGCAAAGAACGCTGGCTCAACAGTGGCGAAATCTCCCTCAAACAGTGGAATCTATAAAACAGACCAACAGCTCAAAAAAGAGTCTGGGAAACAACGCTTTCTCAGACTCTTTTGTGTGAAGAAATATCAAAAATTTTTAAACCAATTCTTGATAAATTCTAAGCATATATCTAGTAGGAATTTGATAAATAATAATACAATTCCAATCTTCACAAACATGTAATATTTAAATGTGTCATCAAATTCATGCACACGGATCGGAAAGGTGAAGATATTAGACGGATTGATAAGAAAATAAAGTGAGATACAAATGGATAAAACCAACGCCACTATAAAAATTTTTTTATGTAATTGCATATTTTACCTTTTCCTTTCTTGTTTTACAACATTAAATACCAATCACCAATTTTATATAGCCTGATTAATTCTTTTATTCCCCTTTCTATCAGGCTATTTTAATAGTTTTTATACCTTCATCATATACCAATTTCAAAATAATTCAAGTCTGTTTTTCTAATCATTTTTATGATATAATAATAAAGTTCGAATGATAAACAAAAAACTCAGCAACAATCCCAACAAATGTTATAAAATTAACTTTTTCGATATCACCATGATATACTTAAGGTGCTTAAAAATTTAAGAATTGTATGCATAAAGAAAACACACCTGGTGTGTACTGACCCCAAAAAGTTAGACCATTCATTTACACAAAGGATTTAGTTCTGTATTGCACAGGACTAAGTCCTTTTCTAAAACAAAATAAGCACCACTTGGTGCTTATTTTTTATACTTATCTCGTTTTTTCTGATTAAGCTGTTGATCGATACTTTCGACCAACTTCCCTAAGATATAGCTGACTTGTAAATTTCTCAATATCAAGAGAGCCCAAAAGATAGCTGCCAGGTAGCTTTCCCTCATCACAGCATCATTAAAAAAATAGGTTTCTAAGGCTGTAAAGATAGCCATAGTCCAAAATTGACGTTTATTCATATTGTTATTCTACCATGATTTTCTGGAAAAAGCACATCCTAGTCTTCCTGAACTATAATTTTATCAGAGAGGAAATCGAAGCCCTCCGGAATGACGGACTCTTCTGCCACTTCTGCCTCTTCCTTGTGACCACGCGCTTTCTTAGAGAATTCCGCCCGAATCTGGGTCCATTCCTCCATTGAAATAGCCAGAATCTCCGGAGAGAAACCTGCCGCATTGCTTAAAATATTGCCAAACATGGTATTGAGGTTATCTCGCTTCATGGTCTGTTCGGCATTAAAGGCAGACTCAAAGGCTAAAATCGCATGACGTTCATTGGCCGCAACCGGTTGGGAACCAACCAGCAAAGCTTTATCTGCCCCTGCTAGGCTTTCAATAATTTCCCCCCATGCGTTTTGTAAGCGAATGAGATTGTTACGGGCTAAATCTGGATTTTCAACCGCTTCTTGTAAGATGTCTTGAAGCTTATTACGGTCCACTCGATAGCCCTTGCTAGACTTCTGAGGACGAGCAGGGCTTGATTTAGCTACAGGAGCCCCACTTGCTACTTGAGCTAATTGACTTTTCAGTAACTCCACTTCTCTTTTGAGTTGGTCCATTTGTGCTGAAAAATCTGCTGGAAGAGCCACTTGGCTAGCCGAAGGGCCCTCACCCTTGTATTCTGCCAAACGAATGGTCATCATCTCCGTATAGATTTTCGGCTGCAGGCTGTTTTTGATATCCGCTAAACTCCTTGTCGCAAGATCAATCCAAGCAAAGAGGGTGGCTTGTGGAATGGCTAGATTCTGATTAAATCGTTCACTGAAATGGAGATTTTCACCACCTGTCTGAACGATCAAGAGATCCCGTAAATACTGCAAGAGGTCCGTCACAAAGCGGGCCATATTTTTCCCATTATCAAAGATCAGATTCAACTGGTCCAAGGCAGCTGTTGCATCTTGTGCTGACAAAGCTGAAACATAAAGATCTAAGGCTTCTTGACTGATGGAACCTGTGATTTCTTCAGCCGTCGCAGTGGTCAATTGGGCACCAGCTGTCAGGCTGAGGGCCTGGTCCAAAATGGACAAAGCATCCCGCATCCCACCTTCTGCCCGACGGGCAATTATGGCTACAGCTTCTTCTTCGTAATCAATCCCTTCTTTATCCAAAACAGCTTTTAGGTGGTCTTGAATGGCTGGCGTCTTGATGGATTTGAACTCAAAGCGTTGAACCCGTGAAAGGATGGTTGCTGGAATCTTGTGCAATTCCGTTGTTGCTAGGATAAAGACCACATTTTCTGTCGGTTCTTCCAAGGTTTTGAGAAGGGCATTAAAGGCTCCCGTTGAGAGCATATGGACCTCATCGATAATATAAACCTTGTGAGGGGCCAGGCTAGGCGCATAGGTCGATTTATCGCGAATATCACGGATCTCATCCACCCCATTATTAGAAGCAGCGTCAATCTCAATAACATCCTCTAAACTACCATTGGTAATGGCTTCACAGATATAACATTCGTTACAAGGCTCTCCCCCTTTTTGATTGGGGCAGTTCATGGCCTTGGCAAAGATTTTCGCCACACTGGTCTTCCCGGTCCCACGAGGACCAGAAAAGAGATAGGCATGGCTAATTTTCCCCTGTTCGACAGCTTGTCGAAGGGTCGTCGCAATAACCTCCTGCCCTACAAGTTGGCCAAAGGTCTGGCTACGGTATTTACGATAGAGGGCTTGATACATTAGTCTACTACTCCAAACATCCTAAAATTCCAATTTGTTTTTTCAAGCAAGATGGCTACAAAACGTTCCAAATAAAGGCGATCCAGGTCGTCATAATCTCCCACTTGGTCCGAATCTAGATCCAACACTCCCAGCAACTGGTCTTTCAAGACCATGGGAACCACAATCTCACTCATGGCGCGACTGTCACAAGAGATATAATTGGCATGCTGGGTCACATCCTCAATCACCAGCGTCTCTCTTTTCTCTGCTGCTTCTCCACAGACGCCTTTTCCTAAGGCAATGTGGACACAGGAAACCTGACCTTGAAAGGGGCCTAAAATCAGCTCTTTTTGATCATAAAGATAAAAACCTGCAAAGACCGAATGAGGGAGGGCTTGATTGAGCAAAGCACTGGCATTGGATAAATTGGCCAAAGCATTGCTCTCACCCTCTAAAAGAGCTTCTAACTGGGCTAGTAAGAGTTGGTAACGTGATTCTTTTTCCTGTATATTCATAACCTTTATTATACCAAACTTTAGTTAGAAAATTAAGTATTTACAACGGAGCAACCTTTGATAACAACCCAGCTTGCCATCAGAAGTATCCAGCAAATATTCCCAATTAAAAGAGAGTGGGACAGAAATCGGTAATTCGTTAGAATTCGATTTCGTCGTCCCACCTCCGCACAGTTGAGTAGGGCTGTAAAATCTGATGAAATCAGCGTAGTAGAGCCCACTCAACCACTGCGTCTTGCTCGATAATCCAAAGAAAATTTAGAGGCTAGGACTTTTGTCCCAGCCTCGATTGATCAAACTATTTGAATGTGACTAGATATCCCTTCGAACATATTGAATCGCCCGATAAGAGAGAAAGAGGGTCAGAACAAGGGAAACAAACCAGATGGTCCGAAGGCCGTAATATTGGATGAGGAAGGTGGAAAGAATAGCTCCTCCCACAAAGCTCCCAATCAAAGAAGTCATAAAGAGAGACTCCCAGAAAAACTCCATCTTCCGCTCCCGTACAAAATTTCCATATGCGACCATGGTCTTCTTGAGATTCCCTGTCATAAAAGAATGGTTGTAGGCGTAATCATCTACTTCTCCAAAGGAAGTGGCTACAATCCCCAAGCTCAGTCCAAAGAAAGGCACAATCAGAACATTGGGCACTTCTTTAGGAAGAAATCCTGCCACCAAGGTCGTCAGAACCAAGGGAACCAAGGTACTGAGTCGCCAAACGGAATGGCTAAAGAAGCGTTGAAAGACGGTCATCAAGAAAATCCCGATCATAAAGGCCAACATGGTGGCCAGTTTGACCTCCACATCCGCGATTTCATGGCCAATTAAACCAACAGAAAGAAAGACCACGTTTCCCGTTTGGCCCGCGGCCAAGGTCCCTCCTCTTTCGATAAAGGTGTAGGCATCTGAAAAACCTGCACACATGGTCAGTAGGCAGGCAAAGGCCTTACTTCTGGAGTGAAACTCCCTTCTTAACTTTTTCATATTTCTCCCTATTTGTCATGGAAAAGAGGCTGGGACACTATTTCCTAACCTCTCTCACTTGTTATCCTTATCCTTCACGTGATTCGCTCAAAATCTTCTCAATCTTGGTCGTAATCAAATCGATGGCTACGGTATTGGTCACACCTTCTGGAATAATGACATCCGCATAGCGCTTGGTTGGCTCGATAAACTGATGGTACATCGGCTTCACCACTCCCAAGTACTGCTCGATGACGCTGTCCAAACTCCGACCGCGCTCTTCCATATCTCGCTTGATCCGGCGAATGATCCGCACATCATCGTCGGTATCAACGAAAATCTTGATATCCATCAAGTCACGAAGACGCTTGTCCTCCAAGACTAAAATCCCCTCAACGATAAAGACATCCTGAGGCTCCTGGCGATAAGTCTTGGCACTACGAGTGTGCGCTGCATAGTCATAAGTTGGAATATCAACCGGACGGCCAGCCAACAACTCATTGATTTGCTCAATCATGAGGTCTGTATCAAAGGCAAAAGGATGGTCATAGTTGGTCTGAATCCGCTCTTCAAAGGTTAGATGACTTTGATCCTTGTAATAAGAATCGTGCTCAATCATAGCAATCTTTTCATCTGGAAAGTGGGACAAAATTGCACGAGAAACACTGGTTTTCCCCCCACCAGAACCACCTGTTACACCGATAATAATTGGTCTGTTTCGCATCTTCTTCTCCATTTTCTATAATCTTATTTATTCTATCACAAAAGCGGTCTCTTGACCACGACTTAAACCTTTTTTCTAAGGATTTTCATCAACCTTCCAAGAAGACATTTCCCCCTATACTCCATCCCAATTAGAAAGGCCCATTCCATCTTTTTAGGATGAAACATGATATAATGAAACCAGTTAATACCTGATTGAAAGGAGCTACCATGCTGAAACTCGGTATCATCGGCACCAGTGCCATTTCCCATTCCTTCCTTGCTGCAGCTAAAGAAACAGACCAGTATGAGTTAAGAGCGGTCTATTCACGGACCTTGGAGAAAGCTCGTAGTTTCACCCAACCTTATGGACAAGTGGCCCTCTATGATGACCTGATTGCCTTTTTAGAGAGTGACCTAGATGTCATCTACATTGCTAGTCCCAATTCACTCCACTATCCTCAGGCAAAGTTAGCCCTCTTGGCTAAGAAACATGTCATCCTTGAAAAACCAGCTGTCACCACTCCCAAGGAATGGAAAGAGTTGGTTAAATTAGCCAAGGAGCACCAAGTCTATCTCTTTGAAGCTGCTCGCAACTATCATGAAAAAGCCTTTGCGATCATCCAAGACTTTCTCAAAGACAAGACCATCTTGGGTGGCCACATGACTTATGCCAAATACTCTTCTAAAATGCCCGAGCTCTTGAAAGGAAATACTCCCAATATTTTCTCCGACTTGTTTGCTGGGGGAGCCCTCATGGATTTGGGAGTCTATCCTCTCTACTTTGCAATCGGCCTCTTTGGTCAACCTGAATCAGTAACTTATCAAGCGCGGCAATTGCCTAATTCAATCGATTTGAACGGACATGGTAGCTTGGTTTATTCTGACTTTGTCATTGGCATTCAAGCCGGCAAAGATGTGACCAGCAATCTTCCTGCTGAAATCTATACGACAGACGGCACCCTCTTCATTAGTGGGATCGAAGCCGTTAGTCAGGCTCTTTTTCAAGACCATTCTGGAAACCGCTACCAGCTCCCCATCACTCCTGCCCCTCATAACATGTTAGAAGAAGCCCAGGCCTTTGCTAGCATGATGACAGAAGGCAACCAGACACTTTACCAGACTTGGCTCCAAACTGGACAGATGGTTCATCAAACCCTCTACGCTATGCGCCAAGATGCTGGAATACACTTTAAGGACGAAAACTAATATGACACTAGCATTTCCACCACTCTGGCAAGAGCAACTTCAAACCCTTGGCTTTGAGCAACTCACTGAAATCCAAGAACGCCTCTTTGAGCCTATTACTCAAGGGGAGAACGTGCTTGGAGTCAGCCCGACAGGAACCGGAAAGACCCTGGCCTATCTCTTCCCTAGTCTTCTCAAGCTAAAACCTAAAAAAGCGCAACAATTGTTGATCCTCTCTCCCAACACAGAGTTGGCAGGACAAATCTTTGATGTTGCCAAACAATGGGCGGAACCTCTAGGACTCAGTGCCCAACTTTTCCTCTCTGGCTCTAGTCAGAAGCGGCAAATCGAACGCCTCAAAAAGGGGCCCGAAATTCTCATTGGAACTCCTGGCCGTATTTTTGAATTGATCAAGTTAAAGAAAATCAAGATGATGAATGTCGATACCATCATCCTGGATGAATTTGACCAACTTTTTAGTGACTCTCAGTATCACTTTGTCGATAAGATTTGCCACTACGCACCCCGAGATCATCAATTTATCTATATGAGTGCAACGACCAAGTTTGATCCAGAACAAATCGAACCCAATACCCTAACCATTCAAGTGGAAGGACAAAACTTGGACAATATCCAGCACTTCTATATGGAAGTGGATAAGCGAGAAAAAGTCGAACTCCTCAGAAAACTCTCCAATGTCGAAGACTTTCGTGGGCTCGTTTTCTTCAACAGCTTGTCAGACCTGGGAAGCGCCGAAGAAAAACTCCAATACCGGGAAGTTAGCGCCGTCTCACTTGCTAGTGACGTTAATGTCAAGTTCCGTAAAGTCATTCTGGAACGCTTTAAGGACCACCAGTTGACACTCCTTCTTGCAACCGATTTGGTGGCACGAGGAATTGATATCGACTCTCTAGAATGTGTCATCAATTATGAAGTCCCTCGAGATGCCGAAACCTACATCCATCGATCTGGGCGTACTGGACGCATGGGCAAAGAGGGTTATGTTATCACCTTAGTTAGCCATCCAGAAGAATTGAAAAGTTTGAAAAAATTAACCCCTGTTCGTCCCTTGATTCTCAAGGGAGCTCAACTTTATATAGGCGAGGAATAAGAAGAGGCTGGGACAAAAGTCCTAGCCTCTCAATTGTCTTTGGATTGTCGAGCAAGACG
Organism: Streptococcus sp. AM28-20; assembly: GCF_003603595.1. Lineage (NCBI taxonomy): Bacteria > Bacillati > Bacillota > Bacilli > Lactobacillales > Streptococcaceae > Streptococcus > Streptococcus sp. AM28-20. Next base: position 273,044 of record NZ_QTNK01000001.1, on the reverse strand, counting down.
CAGTGGTTGAGTGGGCTCTACTACGCTGATTTCATCAGCTTTTACAGCCCTACTCAACTGTGCGGAGGTGGGACGACGAAATCGAATTCTAACGAATGACCGATTTCTGTCCCACTCTCTTTTTAATTACGATTGTAATAGAGGCGATGACTTTCCACTTGGTGGTCTAAGAGTTCATCAACCGTCACGATAGTGTAGCCTTGCGATTGAAGGTATTCAATAACAGCTGGAAGGGCATTGATAGATGTTTGGTGAATATCATGCATCAGGATAATTGATCCTGGTTTGACTTGTTTTTTCACCTCTGCCAAGATGGCTTGTGTATTGTGGGTCTTCCAATCCAGAGTATCCACATCCCACATGATGAAGGCCTGATCTACCGCATATTGAATAGCACTGTTAATCGAACCATAAGGCGGACGAGTAATTTTTGTTTGCACTCCAGTGACCTTTTGAATCACTTCTTTAGTATCCATGATTTCTTTTTGGGCAGATTCTAAAGGCAACTTGGTTAAAACAGGGTGATTCCAGGTATGGATCCCGATTTCATGTCCTTCCTGACGTACCCGTTTAGCCACTTCAGGATAGGCCGAGACATTCTTCCCAAGCATAAAGAAAGTCGCTTTAACATGGTACTTGTTCAAGATATCTAGGGCTTGAGGAGTCGTCGTTGGATCTGGACCATCATCAAATGTTAAGGCAACCATCTTAGCATGACGTTGAGTTTGGTAGGCCTCATAGGCTTGAAAATCTCCAGGATTCAGCCGATCAGAATCAATCACATCATAGAGCTTCGAGAGGGGTACATCGAAGGTCTCCATTCCCTCAATAGTGACTGGAAGAGTGATGGAGAAAACACCTTGATTATAGGTGAACTGCCAGCTTGCCATATCACTTGCTGAGACAGCTTGCACTAGCTCTTCAATACTATCTTCTCCTAACTGTAGGAAGACCAGCTGAGAACGCAATTCTGTTAAGAGAGTTTCTTTTGCTAGATTTGCATCCGTAAACAATTGGGAAAATTGGAAGACCGTCCCCTCATCCGTTAGATAGAGGAGAGGTAGTTTGTCAATCTCATCTTTAATGAACTTGCCGTTTTTCCACTTGTACTGGGTCTTCTTCACCTGATAAGGATGAACCCCTACAAATGGGTCTTCTGAGCGTTCGGTATGGTAGAACAAAAGCTCTTTTGCTTGCTGGTTCTTCTTCTCTTCTTGGGGAAGAGAACCAACATCCGCTAGAATTCTCTCTTTAACCACTGCGATGGGTTCTTCATTATTTTTCGGGTAGTATGCAGCAACATACGATTGACCAACCATTCCTTTTTGAAGGGTGGTATCTTTGTCTTTTTCAATTGCTTCTTCTTCCCGGATTGCTTTGGAAAACTGTTGATTATAATTTTTGATGGCGCGTGCTTCCTCAATCTTCTGATAAGCTAGATAGATTCCTCCGATAAAAAGGAGGTTTAGAATAATGAGGATAAACATTTTCAAGTAGGAATTCTTCATATTCTTATTATAGCAATTTTATCACCAAAAAACAGTAGAAAACTCTCAAATCTAGAAATTAAATCCTAAAAAACAATAGGAAATTAGGGGACTACTCTATCCCCTGTCATTTAGTAATAGCCAATTTCAAAAACAAAAAAGAACAGGTCAGTTCTCACCTGCTCTTTATCCTATGTGATGTGATTGCTGATTATAGGGACTTTTCCCGAATCACTTCAACTTTGTAGCCATCTGGGTCCACAATAAAGTAATAGTTTGGAAGTGTTCCTGGCAAGCCTTTTGGATCAGTTACTTGATAACCTTTTTCCTTATGCTCGGCATGAAGGGCTTCAAGGTCTGGTGTACTCAAGGCTACGTGAGCAAAACCATCTCCAATTACATAGGGACCATGATCATAGTTGTAAGTTAATTCCAACTCATAGTCATCACCTTCTAAACCAAGATAAACAATCGTAAATTTGTATTCAGGAAAATCTTTGCGGCGCAATTCCTTAAAGCCAAATGCATCTGCATAAAAGGCAATTGATTTTTCTAAATTCTCCACACGTAAACAAGTGTGTAACATTTTTGAAGCCATAAGACACCTCTTTCTTTTTTTACTATTATACACTAGTCAGATCAAAATAGCGATTAATTGAAATGGATGAAAAAGAGAGTGGGACAGAAATCGGTCATTCGTTAGAATTCGATTTCGTCGTCCCACCTCCGCACAGCTTCAACAGTCTGGGCGACTGTTGAAGGTTGCAGATAAAGGAAACATAGTGTCCGTCAACATAGGGCATCTTTGAAGCTTAAAAAGCGAACAAAGGCTTAGGATTCTTGCTTCGCAAGTTCTATCCGCCACCTCAAAGCAGTGCTTTGAGCACTCAACCACTGCATCTTGCTCGACAATCCAAAGACAATTGAGAGGCTAGGATTTCTGTCCCACTCTCTTACTTGTTCTTCGTTGATTTAGAACTGGATCTCTTTTTACTTTCTGACTTAGTTGCTAGTTTTACCTCGAAAATAGAACCTTTAGGTTTGTTATCTCGAACACTAATGGTACCATTGAAGGCTTCTACGATTTGCTTGGCTAAGGATAAGCCTAAACCAAAACCACCCTTTTGACGGGTTCGCGCCTTATCCACTCGATAGAAACGATCAAAAATCCGTTTTTTATCTTCATCAGCAATTCCTGGACCATTGTCCTCTACTCGAAGATAGAGATAACGATCCTTGAATTGGGCGACAAAGCGTATTTTCCCTTCTTCCTCTGTATATTTGAGGGCATTATCATACAAAATGGTCATCAGTTGTTTCAATAGGACCTTATCAGTCACCAGACTCCTATCCACCAGATTCTCATATTCAAAGATTTTTTCGTTTTCCTCCGCAATGATTTCATAATTGGCAAAAGTTTGGTCAAAAAAGGATGGTGTGATCTCGCTAAACTCTGGTTTAATCCCATCATCTCGACGGGCTAAGTTTAAGAGATTGGTCGTCAATAAGCGCATATTGCGAACTTCATCCAAAGAGGAGGCAATATTCTCACTAGATTCCATAATCGTCGCCTCTGGTTTTCGGAATAAGGCTTCCAAACGATTTTGCAAAACCGCTAAAGGCGTCCGCAATTCATGAGAAGCATTTTCGACGAAGGCCTTCTGCCGGTTCATGCTCTCTAAGAGAGGTTTCACACTCATCTTAGCCAAGAAGATACTTGCAAAGAGGGAAATGCCCCAGAAACAAATCATAACCAAGGCAATTTGACTCTCATGTTTTTCACTGGTCTGCTCCAACTGGCTGATGTTGGTCATGATCACGGCATATTTCACCCCGTCGATATAATCATCGGGATCAATATCTACCAAATAAGCCCGGTAACTTTCCTTCTGCTTATAATGATTAGTAATTTGAATCTGCTTGATCTTGTTTAAATAACTGCGACTAAAAGTTACTGTTTTTAGATCTAGGAAACCATTATCCGTCGTCACATTTTCAAATTTATCATTCAAGAGGATGGCTGTGCTATTGGAAGTAACCGATGGTCTAGGGCCATCCTCGGGACCAAGTTCATCATCTTCTGGTCCGTCATCAGCAGTTTCGTCTCTTCCCATCCCATTGCCTGTACGGTTTGCCAAACTGATAATCGAATAGCGATCTTTACTGAGCATTTTTAAATTTTCGTCAACCGTTGTATAAAGACTGGAACGCATCACTTGAATAATAATCAAGGTCATGGTTGAAAAAATCAAGGTAAAGAGTCCGAAATAGCGGATGAAATAGGAAAAGTCATCCGCATTGACAGTTTTTTTAATTTTATTGAGCATCTTTCAGAATATACCCCACGCTACGCAATGTTTGGAGATTTTTTGCAAAGTCTGTACCTTTTAATTTCTTCCGAATCTTAGAAACATACACTTCGACAACCGAAATGGTCGTATCGCTATCAAATCCCCAAAGTCGATCAAAGATTTGTGTTTTTGGCAGGATGACATTTTGATTTTGAAGGAAATAGACCAAAAGATCAAATTCTTTTCCTAATAGTTCTACTTCTTTCCCTTCAACAAGCGTAGAGTTAGTCGAGAGATTAACGGTCACATTCCCATAAGAAAGAGTATTTTCATTGACCTTACCAGCGCGCTTCAACAATGCTTGGATTCGCATTTTCAACTCTTCTAGGTAGAAAGGCTTGGTCAGATAGTCATCTGCTCCCAACTCAAAACCATGGCCCTTATCGTCCAAGCTCTCTTTGGCTGTCATAATCAATACTGGAGTGGAGACACCCTTATCTCTCAATTCTTTCAGAACTTGGAAACCATCTTTTCCAGGAAGCATGAGGTCCAGTAAAATTAGGTCATAGATGCCACTTTCAGCCTCATACAGACCTTCATCCCCATCAAAGACTTGCATGACATCTGCAAAATCATCTAAAAAATCAAATACTGAATTAGACAAACCGAGGTCATCTTCGACTAATAAAATCTTAATCATGTTTACTTTCTCCTTCTCATTATTCCACAGGGATGATGAGTATTTTCTACTCTATTATAACATGACAAGGCTTCATTCAGTAGCTTTCAGATAGCGATTTCAACTTTTTCTTAGCCCGCTGTCCCTGTCTCATCCTTTGATGAATGTTTTGTATTGGTTGACGATTTTTTCGAAGTGGACTTCTTGGAGGACTTTTTATTGGATTTCCCATTTTGTTGCTTGTCTTCTTGACCTTGAAGTCCCCCATCTTGTGGCAGTTGACCATTCATCTCACCTTTCCCTGGTCCACCGTTCTGACCGTCTTGCGGGGGCCTATCACCCGGTCCACCTCCAAATCCATCTTGTCCTTGCTGACCTTGAGGTCCCCCACCTTGTGGAGGTTGACCATTCATCTCACCTTGCCCTGGACCACCATTTTGGCCATCAAAACCTTGTGAGTTAGAAGGTCCATTTTGATCGTTCCCATGGCTATTTTGTCCTTGATGGTTTTGGGCAGGCTGGTTACTATTTTGTGTAGCTACTGCTGCTTGTTGGCGTTGGGGAGTCGTATTGGCTGTCGCCAACATTCCCAAGCCAAATCCACCAGTCATTCCTACGACAAGTCCTCCTGTTGCTGCGGCAGTTGCCCACCACTTAGGACTTTTCTTAACGACAATCATTTTTTCAGTTCTTTCTTGCTTTTGTTCATTCGAAGCTTGCATTCTTTCCATTCCTTAAATTATTTAAACAAGGCCTTTGTTTAGATAGGGATAGTTTACCGATTCTTCCTTAATCGTGACTAAATTTTTTCTTAAACTTTCCTAAAATGAGGATGGAGACAATTGTCACAGCTGAATAGAGGACTTGACAGGCTTGCATTCTTTTTTGTAGAATAGTTACCATAAAAATAAAGCGAGGTTTACTGTTTTGAAAAAAATAGAATCAATGACATTAATTGCTCTTGGAGCAGCTCTGATTGCTGCCCTATCACCTTTTACAATCCCACTTGGACCCATTCCTATCACGCTTCAGACTTTAGCGATTGGATTGATCGCCAGCATCTACCGTCCAAAAGAAGCCACTCTTTCCGTTCTCATTTACCTCCTCTTAGGTGCCATTGGACTTCCCGTCTTTGCAGGTGGTCACGGAGGCATCAGCTCCTTCTACGGTCCTACTGCCGGATTCCTTTTCTTCTTTCCTCTTCGTGCTTTAGTTACCTCTATCTTTGCTGGCCAAAAGGGACAGCCCATTCGTATTTTCCTTGCTAATGCCTTGGGAGAAGTCGTCCTCTTTATTGGCGGTGCCTTAGGATTTATGTTCATCACTCATCAGAGTTTGGATTTCACAGTAAAATTTGTCGTCTTACCTTTTGTGCTACCAGACTTGATTAAGATGGCTTTGACAACGATTTTCGCAGTCATTCTTTATCGAAATCTTAAGCATCTCCCTTATTTCAAAACAGAAAAATAAAAAAACTCTTAGAGAGGCTTGCAGATCTGCAAAGCCTTCTCTAGGAGCTTTTTCTTTATTTTGTAGCTAGAAGTGCTGCTTCAACGGCGGCTTTCTCTCGCTCGATAAGATCGATACGAGCAGCAATTTCTTTGATTCCCATCTTGATATTGCGGCTAATCGCCATATCTTCTAATTGAGGTTCAAAGAAGGCCTTGTATTCATTCAAGCGTTCAAGGGTCTTGAAACAGTTGGCTGGGTAGATAACAAACTTATCAAAGCTCATATCACCACCGAGTGCCTTCTTGATCCAATCCCAGTTCTCACGCGCCCAAGTCCAGGTTCTTCCTTGGGTAAAGTCATGGTGCAAGAAATTGAAGTACCAACTCATAGCCAAGTCTTGCGGTTTCACCACATCCTTGTTCTTCCACTCCTTCAATAGAGCTTCCAAGGTTTCCTCATCCTTGGTGTAAGAAAGAGCTGCTGCCAACTGGCGTTTAAAGTTTCCATCCACTGTCTTCACATAGGTATCTAGGTATTGTTGACTAAGTGCCTTGGTTTCCTGATGCTTGATTTGGTTGATCAAGATTTGCAAGCGAATGGCAGCTGGAAGTTTTTCTAGATCAGATGCATGTGCTTCAAAGAGGACACTCGCTTGGGCTTGTGCAGCTTCATCATTGGCCTTAATCATGTTAGCAATCATGAGCTGACGAACTTTTTCGTCTTCTTCTGCTTCACCTGGCTTAGCTTCTAGTCCCAAGCGTTCAAAGTTGTAGCGGTTCATCCGTTTCAAGAGCTCATGGAAGGCAACTTCTGTTTCCGTTCCTTCATCCACAAAGAGACTGATTCCAGTCAAGACGCTCGAAACAGCAGAAACTACCAAGAAGGAATTTTCTTCTGTCAAATGCTCGATCACTGGCAAGAGGCTTGCATAGGAAATTTGCCCACTTTCAGCTAACAGACGACGTTCTTGAACCACTTGCAATTTCGAAGTGCTATCTAAGTTAGCAAGGTCAGCAAGGATGTCTTCCAACAATTCCCCACGGTAGTCACTGATATAGTGGGCCGTATTTTCTGTATTAAAGCGAAGAGCACCGCTATTAGCCGTCTTCAAGGCACTGTAGTTTGGAATTTCTAAGACTTCTGTTTCTAAAGTATCTGGAATACCTGACCAGTTGCTATTTAGCGGAACAACCCACTTGCGACCTTTTTCTTCTTTTTCTCCGATAAAGAACTGGTCTTGACGGATGATCAAGGTATCGTTCTCCACAGAAGCTGAAACAACTGGATAGCCAGGTTGCTCCAACCAAGAATCCATAAAGGCTGCTACATCCCGACCAGAAGCTTGACCCAAGGCTTCCCAAAGATCTTGCCCAATGGTATTTCCATATTGGTGCTTTTCAAAGTAGATTTTCAAGCCCTTGCGGAAAGCGTCATCGCCTAACCAGCGACGAAGCATGTGCATAAGACGGCTACCCTTAGCATAAACAATCGCTGGGTCAAAGAGGGTGTTGATCTCGTCTGGGTGTTTCACTTCCACATGGACGGATTGAACGCCATCAGTCGCATCGCGTTTCAAGGCAGCAGGTACACCTGTCGTTTGGAAGTCTTCAAAAATGTTCCAGCTTGGTTCGATGGCATCCAAGCAGACATATTCCATCATATTGGCAAAGCTTTCATTCAACCAGAGGTCATCCCACCACTTCATCGTTACGAGGTTTCCGAACCATTGGTGAGCCAATTCGTGAGCCACCACCAAGGCTACTGTTTGACGGCTTTGGGCTGTCGAATTCTCATCTACAAGGAGGTAAACTTCGCGGTAGGTTACCAAGCCCCAGTTTTCCATAGCTCCTGAAGAGAAGTCTGGAAGGGCAATATGAAGGGATTGAGGGATTGGGTAAGCCACTCCATAGTAGTCTTCGTAGAATTCAATGGCACGAACAGCAATATCTAAGGAGAAGTCCAAGTTTTCTAATGGGTGAGCTTTGGTAGAGTAAACACCGACTAGGGTTCCATTCTTGGTCTTAGCTGTCACACCCTGCAAATCTCCTGCTGCAAATGCCAAAAGATAAGAAGACATACGAGGAGTTGTATCAAACTTCCAAATACCTGTTTCTTTCCGACTTTCGACATCGATTTCAGGCATGTTAGAAAGAACGATTTCCCCCTCTTCTTGGTCAAACTTCACAGCCAAATCAAAGGTCGCTTTGGCTTCTGGTTCATCCACACTTGGGAAGGCTTCACGCGCAAAGTGACTTTCAAATTGAGTAGAAATCACTTCCTTTTTGACACCATCTACTGTGTAGTAAGATGGATAGATCCCTGTCATATTATCGGTAATGTTCCCTGTATAAGTGAGGGTAAGGTTTACTTTACCTGTAGCAGGAACTTCGACAAAGACCGCTTCTTCCTCGTCATTGACTGTAAAGGCACAATCTTGTCCATCTACTTGCGCAGATTGGATGGTCAAATCCTTTTGGTGAAGAGAGATGCGAGTATCCTTTGCCTCTCCTGTAATGGTCACTTTCCCTGAGAAAGTCTTGTTTGAGCGGTTCAAATCTAAGAATAGATCATAGTGCTCAGGTACAAATGTATCAATAAAATGTGCAACTGCTTGCATGAGTATCTCCTTCTTCATTTATTCTCATCTTCTATTCTAACATAAATCCTATGGTCTGTAAGGTAAGAGGAGGTAAAACCAGATCTCTAAGAAAATAAAGTCTGAGATGATGACCTCAGACTTTATTTTCTTATAATTCCACAATTTTTCCTGTTTCGAAGTAGACAACCCATTCACATATGTTTTTTGCATAATCTCCGATGCGTTCCAAGAAGTTGATCACTTGGAAATAATCCCGTCCGGTAACGATGGACTCTGGATTCTTCCGAATTTCTTCTGTTGCTAATTCTTGAATGCTATCAAAGTAATGGTTGATCACTTCGTCTCGGCTAGCTACTTCATAGGCCAAATCTACATCACCTTTGAGGTAAACATCCAATGTCGCTTCAACAAAGTCTTTAACTTCACGTCCCATCTTGCTGATCTCCTCTTCAACAGATTGGATGCGGACTTCCCCCTTCATTCGAATAGTTGCTTTCGCGATTGAAACCGCATGGTCACCCATCCGCTCTAAGTCAGAGACTGCTTTTAAGACCGTCATGACCACGCGAAGGTCTTGCGAAACTGGCTGTTGAAGGGCGATAATCTCAAAAGATTTGCGCTCCAATTTCACTTCGTATTCATTGATATCCGCATCATCTTCGATAACCTGGCGGGCCAATTCACGGTCATGTGTGACGAAAGCACGAACCGTACGATTGATTTGGGTCAACACTTCATTTCCCATTGCATAAAATTGGTTATGCAATTTTTCTAAATCTTCTTCAAATTGAACTCGTAACATTTTATTTTCTTCCTATCCAAATTTACCAGAGACATAGTCTTCTGTTTCTTTCTTAGCTGGGTTCAAGAACATTTCATTGGTATCATTGTACTCAATCAAATCGCCATCTAAGAAAAAGGCTGTTTTATCGGAAATCCGACTCGCTTGCTGCATGGATCGAGTCACCAAGAGCATGGTGTAACGGTCTTTTAGTCCATACAGGGTTTCTTCAATCTTACCAGCTGAAATCGGGTCCAGCGCTGAAGTTGGTTCATCCAAAAGAATAATCTTTGGACTGGTCGCAAGGACCCGCGCTACACAAACCCGCTGCTGCTGACCACCGGAAAGTCCGATAGCAGAATCATGCAGGCGATCCTTGACCTCATCCCAGATGGAAGCACGTTTCAGTGAGGTTTCAACCGCTTCATCCAAAACAGCCTTGTCCTTGACACCATTAATCATCAAGCCATAGGTCACATTATCATAAATGGACATTGGAAAGGGATTGGGCTGTTGGAAGACCATTCCGATTTCCTTGCGCAATTCGACCGTATCGGTCCGTGGTCCGTAGATATTATGTCCATTATAGAGGATGGTTCCTGTAGTTGTGACCTCATGGTTCAGGTCCCCCATGCGGTTAATGGCTTTTAAAAGGGTAGATTTCCCTGATCCAGAAGGACCAATCAAAGCTGTAATCTCCTTTGGAGCAAAATCCAAAGAAACACTATTTAAAGCCTTCTTTTTATTGTAATAAACCGACAAGTCCTTGACTTGCAAAATTGGTTCTGTCATTCTATTTTCCTTTTTGTTGTCATATTCCTTTATCCAAAGTGACCCGATACATAATCGTTGGTCGATTGCAATTTCGCATTTTGGAAAATATTCGAAGTCTTATCGTACTCGATGAGGTTTCCAAGGTAGAAGAAACCGGTATAATCGCTAGCACGCGCTGCTTGTTGCATACTGTGTGTCACGATGACAATCGTGTAATCCTTCTTCAACTCCAGCATGGTTTCTTCTAATTGCGCTGTTGCGATCGGGTCTAAGGCTGAGGCTGGCTCATCCATGAGCAAAATCTCTGGTTTAACGGAGATGGCACGGGCAATACAAAGGCGTTGCTGTTGACCTCCCGAGAGCGTCAAAGCAGACTTGTGCAAGTCATCCTTGACCTGATCCCAGAGGGCTGCTTGCTTCAAGGATTTTTCTACGATTTCATCCAAGACCTTCTTGTCTTTGACTCCTGCCCGTTCGTGAGGGAAGGTAATATTGCGGTAGATAGACTTCGCAAATGGATTTGGTCGTTGGAAGACCATCCCGATATGCTTTCTCATTTCATAGACATTGATATCTGGTCGGTTGACATCAATCCCTTCGTACCAGATCTCACCAGTCACACGCGCAATATCAATGGTATCGTTCATTCGGTTCAAACTTCTAAGATAGGTGGACTTCCCTGATCCAGAAGGACCAATCAAGGCTGTAATCTTATTCTTTTCAAACTGCATGTCGACGCCTTTGATGGACTCGTTATTTCCATAATAGACATGCAAATCTTTGGTAGATAGGACCACCTTTTCTTCAGGAAAAGTAATGATGTGTCTCTCATCCCAATTGTATTTTGACATTTCTTCTCCTTTTATGCTGAGGTTAATTTCTTATGGAGGTAAGTACCGAGCTTACGTGCTCCAAAGTTGAATATCAAAATGAAGATCAACAAAACGGCTGCAGAACCAGCGGATACTTCAATAGCATCTGGAATGGTCCCTTCACTATTGACCTTCCAAATGTGGACTGCTAGTGTTTCTGCTTGACGGAAAATGGAGATTGGACTGGTCACACTGAAGAGGTTCCAGTTACTCCAATCCAAAGCTGGAGCAGACTGGCCAGCTGTATAAATCAAGGCCGCTGCTTCCCCGAAAATCCGTCCAGAAGCCAGTACGACACCCGTAATAATACTTGGCAAGGCTTCTGGTACCACTACGTGAATCACGGTTTCCCAACGAGAGATTCCAAGAGCAAGCCCAGCTTCTCTTTGTGTATGGTGGACGTTTTGCAAACTATCTTCAATGTTCCGTGTCATCTGTGGCAAGTTAAAGACTGTCAAGGCCAAGGCACCAGAAATAATCGAGAAGCCATATTGGAACTGCACTACAAAGACCAAATAGCCAAAGAGACCGACTACAACTGATGGAAGGGAAGACAAGATTTCAATACAGGTCCGAACCAAATTGGTCAATGGGCCCTTCTTGGCATACTCTGACAAGTAGATCCCTGCCCCCAAAGAAAGTGGGAAGGAAATAATCAAGGTAATGACTAAGAGGAAGAAGGAATTATAAAGCTGAATCCCAATCCCTCCACCTGCTTGGTAAGAAGAGGATTTGCTGGTCAAGAAAGTCCAAGACACATGCGGCAACCCTCTAAGTAAGATATAGAGAATCAAAGAAGCAAGAATAGTGACAATAATTCCAGCAATAGCATAGAGAACCCCTGTCGCTATCTTATCTATTTTTTTAGCGTGCATAGTTCTTCTTACCTCTTTCTTTCGTGATCAATTTGATAACGCTGTTGAATGCCAAACTCATCAGCAAGAGCACCAAAGCAAGTGACCAGAGAACGTTGTTGTTAACTGTTCCCATAACAGTATTTCCAATACCCATGGTCAAAATGGAGGTCAAGGTGGAAGCTGGAGTTGTTAAAGATGTTGGAACAACTGCTGAGTTTCCGACTACCATCTGAATAGCCAAGGCTTCCCCGAAGGCACGCGCCATCCCAAAGACAACTGCCGTAAAAATACCCGAGCGAGCTGCCTTTAAGGTGACATGCCAGATGGTTTGCCAGCGAGTCGCTCCCATAGCCATACTCGCTTCCCGGTAGTGACGAGGGACTGCCCGTAAGCTGTCTGTTGTCATAAAGGTCACTGTTGGGAGAATCATGACAAAGAGGACAAAGACCCCTGACAAGATCCCAAATCCTGTCCCACCAAAGATGGAACGAACAAATGGAACCACTACTTGCAAACCAATAAATCCATATACAACGGAAGGAATCCCTACCAACAATTCAATGGCTGGTTGTAAGAGACGAGATCCCTTAGGAGATACTTCTGTCATAAAGACTGCTGCACCAATGGCAAAAGGTGTCGCCACCAAAGCAGACAAGAGGGTTACAATGAAGGAACCCAAGATCATTGGCAAAGCCCCAAATTCTTTCCCTGACGGATTCCAAGTGGATCCGAAAAGGAAACTAAAGACATTGACCTTGTTGACAAAGAAGGTCGATAATCCCTTTTGGGCTACAAAAATCAAAATCAAAGCTACAACAAAGACAATTAAACTCATACAACAGAAGGTAATGGTTTTACCAAATTTTTCCAAACGAGAATTATTGGACTTTGCGAGCATTTTTTTTGCTACTTCGTTCATTTTTTACCTAATTCTTCTTATTTCTTCGTAATGTTACCGTCAAGATCACGGCTGACTTTCATATCATTGATTGGGATATAGCCCATCTTACCAACGATTTCCTGCTGGACCTCATCTGTCATCATATAATCCAAGAATTTCTTGGCCAATTTACTTGGCTCTCCCTTGGTATACATGTGTTCGTAGGACCAAATTGGCCAGTTATTATTCACCACGTTTTCCTTAGTTGGTTCATAGCCATTTAACTTCATGGTTTTGACACTATCATCCACGTAGGTAAAAGCCAAATAAGAAATGGCACCTGGAGTCTGGGAAACAATGTTTTTCACCATTCCATTGGAATCCTGTTCCTGAGCCTGTTTAGGATCTTTCCCATTCATGATGATGTCATCGAATACGGCACGGCTACCGGATCCTACTGCCCGGTTCACAATGGTAATTTCGAGATCCTCACCCCCCAATTGCTTCCAGTTGGTATATTCACCAGTAAAAATCTTACGCAATTGTTCAGTTGTCAAATCGTCTACGGAAATAGTCTTATTGGCAATGATGGCTGTTCCTGCTACTGCCACTTGATGGTCTACCAAGCTAGAAGCATCGATTCCATCTTTTTCCTCCGCAAAGAGGTCACTATTTCCAATATCCACAGCTCCCGATTGGACCTGAGAAAGACCTGTACCAGATCCGCCTCCTTGGACATTAACAATCTTACCGGGATGTTCTTCCACATAACGATCTACCACCCCTTCAACGAGCGGTTGTAGGGCTGTCGATCCAACAGCTGTAATCGCTTCTCCACGGTCAATCCAAGATGCACAGGCAGATAGAGAAGCTGCAAGTGCTACTGTTGCTAGCCCAAGGACTAGCTTTTTGCATTTATTCAATGTAAGTCTCCTTGAATCAAAATCAAATATCGTTTAAATGTTATCTCTAAACACTTGGTCATCTTCTAGTATTCTAGCAAGAATCACTCTATTTCCACTATAACATAGAAAGACCGCATTTCCTAATAATTTATCTAAATCTCAAGCCTTTTGGAAAGAAATTTTTTAACGTTCGTCCCGTTACTTTTGCAAAGCCCAAACCATTGCCTCCAGCCAGGACCTGATACCATCCATTTGCGTAATCTTGCTCCAACTGAATGGTCTCTCCAGCCACGTACTTACTAAAGTCTGGATCCGACAAGCTGACTGATTTTTTCACTTGATCTGGTTTCAGAGCTAGGCCCAGAGCAAAGCTAGGTTCAAAGCGATTTTTCTTAAAGGTGCCAAGATGCAAGCCATTGCGAGCAATCTTGACCTTTTTCAAATCAGGAAGTCCAGATGGTAAGAGATAAAGCTGATCTCCAAAACATTGGTAGAGACCCTCCAAGTCGACAGCTAAGCAGTCCTTGGCAAAAGTTTGCCACAACTTCTTCTGCTCAGCCGTTAGATTGGAACGTCCTTCCTTGAACTTCTTAACTTCAGGCTCTCCGTGATAAAGGAATTTAGCAACAAATTGCCCTTCACCCTTGAAATGATGAGGATACATACGGGCCGTTTCAGGATGTCCGATCCCTTTTACCATACCATTAATTTTTTCAATCGGTAGCAATTCTAGCTCATATTCTTCTAAAAGCCAAGAGACAATCTCTTCGTTCTCTTCCGGAGCCCAGGTACAAGTCGAATAAACTAGCTGCCCCCCTGGTGCCAGCATCTTGATAGCATCTGTTAAGATTTCTCTTTGAAGACTTGCGCATTGAGCTGGATAATCTGGATTCCAGTAGTCCATGGCATCTGGCTGCTTCCGGAACATTCCTTCACCAGAGCATGGTGCATCCAAAACAATCAGATCGAAAAAGGCTGGGAAAACCTTTGCCAAACGTTCGGCTGATTCATTGGTCACCACGACGTTACGAGCACTAAAGCGTTCAACATTCTCGACCAGAATCTTGGAGCGTCCCTTGTGAATTTCATTAGAAATAAGGAGGCCTTGATTGCCTAAATAAGAGAGCAAGTGAGTCGTCTTTCCACCAGGGGCTGCCGCAAGATCCAAGACCTTCATACCCGGACTGGGATGCGCTACTTGAGCCACCATTTGGGCAGCGGGTTCTTGCGAGTAGACCAAACCTGTGACATGGGCAATGGATTTCCCCGATACCTTACCATAGTAACTCCAAGGCATGCCTGGAATGGGCTCATCGCCTCTGATTTGCACTGCCTTTAATGGATTGGTTCGATAGGCAGAAACGGCTGGTTCATCAAAAGTTTGAAAGAAGGCTTCAGCCTCTTCTTCAAGTAATTGGGTATACTTTTCTTTAAATCCTTGAGGAAAGGTCATGCGTTTTTTCCTTTCGTCAAAAAAGGTTGAATTTCATCTAGTTTACAAGTCGGCACCATCATAATGGGCTCCAAGGTCTCATAGTTGGGTTCTTTCCCTTCCAAGGTCAGGACCGAGTAACCTAGACACTCGCCCATAATGGCAGCAGCAGCATAATCCCAAGGCCAGATATAGCTAAAGTAGCCTAAAATACCACCAGATAGAATCTTGGTAAAGCTGATACCAGCGCTCCCATAGACTCGAATCCCCAAGCACTCTGCTCCCAGATCCGCCATGCCCCAAGCGTTGGATTTGAGCATGCCGACATTGGAAGCCACTAATAAGTCCCCAAGAGGCCGATTTTGAAATGGTTTCAGTTCTTTGTCATTACAAAAGACTCCAAAATCCTTTCCACCAAAAAAGAGATGGTCGCGCATGACATCATAGATCAAGCCAAACTGGCCAATCCCTTCTTCAAAATAGGCAACCATTACAGCAAAATCTTCTTTTTGGGTCACAAAATTATTGGTCCCATCAATGGGATCAATCACCCAGACCTTGCCGGAGTGAATAGGAGCACGAAGTTCATCTTCTTCAGCGAAAATTTGGTCTTCTGGATAAGCTTCTAATATCTTATGGACTAAGGTTGCTTGCACTTTCTGATCCATCTGAGTCACCAAATCCGTCGGATTTGTTTTGACAGTAATCGCTAGCTGGTCATGTAAGTGTTCTCTTAGATAGCTTCCTGCTTCTTTGACAATGGTCTTAGCAAATTCTAATTTATTGATCAATCGAAAACCATCCTTCCCCTTTTTCTTTCGCAACTTTGGTTGCGCGGTAAAGTGAGTAGCCACTGACCTCTTCAAATTCCTTGCCCAGACGCTTTTCTTCGCCAATACTTGGGACAACTTTCTTAAAGGCCTTATAGGCTTCTAGGTAGATGCGGGCATCTGCCTTTTGTTCATAGGCTTGTTCAACCTGATTAAAAAAAGAAAGCACCGAAGCAAGCTCTTCAGTGCTCCACGATAAATCGAGTGGGTAACTATAATTCTTATTCATATTAATGGATCTCCGCTCTTAATGTAGCAGATCTTAACTCTTCCTTACGATATCCACGAGGGAGAAATGCGCGGATTTCATCCTCATTGAAACCAATTTGCATCCGTTTCTTGTCTAGAATAATTGGGCGACGCAAAAGACTAGGATTTTCCTCAATGAGCTTAATCAAAGCAGAAATCGATAAATCCTCTACATCAACATTTAACTTCTGAAAAATTTTAGAACGAGTTGAAATAATATCGTCTGTACCGTTCTCAGTTAGAGCTAAAATATTACGCAACTCCTCAGTTGTTAGAGGACTCGTCATAATATTGTGTTCCTTAAAAGGAACCTCATGTTTTTCTAACCAAGCCCGGGCCTTCCGACAGGATGTACAACTCGGAGACAAAAATAATGTAATCATGTTCTTCTCTTCTTTTTTTGGACACACTTAGCTAACTCTATTATACAAAATTATTCGGTGCTTGCATAGTGATTTTTGAATTTAGACAAAGAAAATTCTCCCCTTAAGGGAGAATTTCTAACAAAAGTTATCTGGTCCATTGACGAGCTATGATCTCATCCTGACGCAGTTGCTCCACAAGCGCTTCTACACTGTCAAATTTGACCATTTCTCGAATCTTGTCTAACCAAAAAATCCGAATCGTATGTCCATAAATATCTTTTGAAAAATCAAAGATATTGGCTTCAAAGCGAAGTTCTGTCCCATCAAAAGTCGAGTTTTTTCCTACAGAGGCCATCCCCCGGTGACGCTTCCCTAGCACTTCTACTTCGACGACATAAACACCATCTTGAGGAAGATGTGTCCGATCGATAGGTGCAAGATTGGCTGTTGGAAAACCAATGGTTCGGCCTCGTGCATCCCCATGAACGACGATACCACGACTGGATAAAGGATATCCCAAGAGATCGGCTGCTTCTTTGACCTGGCCTAATGAAATGGCCTGCCGAATACGGGTTGAGCTGATTTTTTCTCCCTGGTCTAGGACAGGGGGAACCACTATGACTTGGCCCTTAAAATAGGTTTCTAAATCACTAGCTACTTTCTTATCGCTACCAAAGCTATAATCAAATCCTGCCACTAAGACACGCGCTCGAAGTGTTGTTAGGTAGGTGGCAACGAATTCTTCAGCCGTATGAGCCGCAAAATCACTGGTAAAATCAATGAGATAAAGATCATCGACTCCAAGTTCTTCCATTCGTTTAAAGCGTTCCTCTGGATTTTGAAGGTGGAGGAGTAATTCTGGTTGGTAACGGGCAAAGGCCAATTTTGGAGATTCTGGAAAGGTCAAGACAGCTACTCGAAGTCCTTGCTCATCCGCAATGGCACGAGCTGTCCGAAAGAGCTCCTGATGCCCTCTGTGAAGACCGTCAAAATAGCCCAAGACAAGAACTGTATCTGCTTGAGCTTTTATTTCTTTTTCACTAGTTACATAACAAATGTTCATGAATTTATTGTAACACACTTTCTGTCAGAAAAACCTTGCGAGGTTTGTAAAGTTCTTCTCTTTTTTCTAAAATGGCCACTAATTTTCCTTGGTAAAAAGCAGCCAATTCTTTGGAGTCACTCTCAACCGGAATAAAGCGTCCCACTTGGACTTCGCCGACCTCTTCGACTGTCAGCTCCACTTTTTCCAGATCTCCGGTTCCAATTTCAAGTGGATGAAGGAAGCTCAAATCTCCTTGCGCAACTTTTTCAGCAAGTTCTTCCAAGGTTAGGGCATTTTCTAAGGACAAGCCAGCAGCACTGGTACGTGTCAGATGAGACATATGGGCCGCATAGCCCAGTTTCTGCCCTAAATCCACAGACAAGGTCCGGATATAGGTCCCCTTGCTGCAATTAACCCGGAAGCGAAAGCGGGCTAGTCCTTCTTCATAACGAATTTCGCTTGTTCGCGTGAATTCATAAATGGTCACCTGCCGAACCGGCCGTTCCACTTCTTCTCCTGCACGCGCATACTCATAGAGCTTACGCCCATTGACCTTGACCGCAGAATACATAGGTGGTACCTGTTCGATTTCTCCTACCATCTGGGCAATCATGCGGTCTACCTCTTCTGCATCCAAGGGGTCTTGCACAGGAGTCCGCTCGACAAGTTCTCCACTGGCATCCTCCGTTGTCGTGGAAAATCCCAAAGTGATTTCTCCCTCATAGATTTTGCCTTCATCCTGCATAAATTCAACCATTCGGGTTGCCTTGCCAACTGCGATCGGAAGCACCCCCACCACATCAGGATCCAGAGTTCCTCCATGGCCTATCTTCTTGGTTCCTAAGATTTTCCGCAGTTTAAAGACTACATCATGCGAAGTCATCCCTGCTTCTTTTTTTACATTAATAATTCCGTCCATCTGAATTGCTCTTTCTAACTCATGTGTGACCATGACGGTCACCGACCCTTTATTATACCATGAAAAGGATCTCCTTGTCCCTGATTCCCCATTCCCATGAGCTCCTAAAAATCCCGTAGCAGATTTCAGACTTTTTAAAATGGGTTTGATACAATAGAAAACGAAAGAAGGTGTAACATATGTTAACGTATGATGTTATTGTTATTGGATTTGGTAAAGCTGGTAAAACACTAGCAGCGAAATTATCAAGCCAAGGGAAAAAAGTCGCTCTAATTGAAAAGAGCAAGTCTATGTATGGTGGTACTTGTATCAATATCGCTTGTATCCCAACCAAGACCTTGATTGTCGCAGCGGAAAAAGGCTTGGATTTTGAACAAGCCATGAGCGAAAAGAATGCGGTCACCACTCGTCTCAACGGCAAGAACTACGCAACTATTGCTGGAACTGGT
Source organism: Streptococcus sp. AM28-20 (assembly GCF_003603595.1). Lineage (NCBI taxonomy): Bacteria > Bacillati > Bacillota > Bacilli > Lactobacillales > Streptococcaceae > Streptococcus > Streptococcus sp. AM28-20. The sequence goes on along the minus strand of NZ_QTNK01000001.1, from coordinate 254,178 downwards.
GTAGACATTATCGATGCAACAGCTCGTTTCGTTTCCAACAAGGTCATCGAAATTCAAGCCGGTGAGGAAAAGGAAGAATTGACAGCAGAAACCATTATTATCAATACTGGTGCAGTGCCAACTATCCTTCCAATCCCAGGACTGGCTGAAAGCAAGTTTGCTGTGGATTCAACCGGTATTCAACGTTTGGAAAATCTACCTAAACGCCTGGGTGTCCTTGGTGGGGGACCAATCGGATTGGAATTTGCCCATCTCTACAATACCTTGGGTAGCCAAGTAACGGTACTAGACGCTTCTGAAGCATTCTTGCCACGGATTGAGCCAAGCATTGCAGCTCTTGCAAAAGGTTATCTTGAAGAAGATGGCATTCAGTTCTTGCAAGGCGTTCATACCCAAGAAATCAAGGATGGTGAAGCTAGCGTAACCGTTGTCACCGATAAAGGAGACTTCGAGTTCGATATCCTCCTCTACGCAACCGGACGCAAACCAAACACAGCTGGACTGGGGCTTGAAAATACAGACATCCAAATCACTGATCGTGGAGCGATTCAAGTCAACCGTCATTTGGAAACCAACGTTCCTGGTGTCTTTGCAGTTGGGGATGTCAATGGTGGTCCTCAGTTCACTTACATGTCCCTTGACGATTTCCGCATTGTCTTCAACTACCTCACAGGCGATGGTAGCTACAATCTTGAAACTCGTAGAAATTATGCGACAACCCTCTTCATTGCTCCTCCATTGGCCCAAGTCGGCTTGACCGAGCAAGAAGCACGTGACAAAGGACTTCCAGTTGCTGTCAAAGAATTGCCAGTTGCTGCCATGCCACGTGGCCATGTCAATGCAGACCTCCGAGGGGCCTTCAAAGCAGTGGTCAATCCAGAAACCAAGGAAATTCTTGGAGCCACTCTCTTCGGAGAAGCTGCAGGCGAACTCATCAACCTGATCACCATGGCCATGGACAATAAGATCCCTTATACTTACATCGCAAAACAAATCTTTACCCACCCAACCATGGCAGAAAACCTAAACGATCTCTTTGCGATTTAACTAACATAAAAAAGCTGGAAAATTCCAGCTTTTTTAGTTTAAGAATCCACAGACAGCCTCTTGAAATACTTTATTTTCTTCATACAGAGCATGCCCAGAATGATTTAGAATAAGGAGCTGACAACCCGAAATCGCTTTTGCCAGTTCCTTGGATCCCTTCACACCAATCACATCATCTTCGAGGGCACCAAGAACCAAGGTCGGACACTGAATTACTTTTAAGACCTCAAGGCTATTATGTTCCAGGCAAGACTGAGACTGAATGACAATTCGTTTTTCATCTTTCATTCGACCCAGGCGCCCCATGATATTATAAAGCAACCGCCACTTTTGATAGCTCTTTTGCGTGTAGGAGTGCTGTGCAATATCCAGCATGAGATGTTTAAAATTTCCAGATTGACTGAGTTTTTGCCAATGCTCAATTCGTTCTCTAGCAAGTTGACTAGGCTTCGCTGTTGTCACAGCTAGGATGAGCCTTTGAACCCTTTCTGGAAAATCTACAGCTAGCCATTGAGCAATCATTCCACCTTGTGAAATCCCCATAACATAGGCGGCATCTAGGTTTAGTGTCTCCATTGCTTCTGCTACATCTGCTGCCATATCCCGCGTCGTATAGCCCTGCCTCAACTCATTGATTCGAGAAAAAACATAGATTTTATAACGCTTAGCAAGTAGACGATAAGAGAGGGAGAAGATCTGGGCCTTTCCTTTAACCGTCTGCAACCCATCCCCCAAGCCTGGTATAATCACTAATGGCTGCTTACCTTTACCAAAGGTCACATAATCCATGCTCTTATCGTTAAAATATAATGTTTTCCCTTTTGTTGAAGACATTACTTCGTTCCCTCTACTATTTTTTCATGATTTATTTATGTTGAGTTTTTAAATGCAAGGCAAAGCCGGCAGTCACTTTTTCAAATCCAACTGCCTGATAAAACTGATGTGCAGCATTTCGTTCAGCGGTTAATCCACTATTCAAAGCCAGTACCTCAACTCCTTCTTTTACCGCTTGTTTTTTCAATTCATCGATTAGCCTACTGGCAATTCCTTGTCGTCTTGTTTCTTTTGCAACTGACAAAGCTAAAATACGATAGTAAGATCCATCTGCTTCAAAAAAGAAGAGCTTTGCATAACCTAATAAACCTAAAATTTCTCCGTTTCTTTCAGCTAGAAGACAGCCATAATGTGGTTGAGAAAGAATCATTTCTAAACGTCGAGACAGCTTAGAAGCGGTCGTTGGATAGCCTAAGTCTTCGTATAAAGACAGTAGGGCTTCAGCATCTTTCATGGTTGCTTTTCGTATCTGCATAGGTTCCTCCTATTCCCCCTTCAAGGCATCAAACTTAGCCTTCATGGTTGGATTTTTCCGTGTCAATTTTTTAACGGAAACATCATCCAGCTTGTTGTTGGCGAGGCGGAGTTGATTTTCGGATGTGGTGAGGAATTTCTTGACTTCTTCCATGCGTTTGATGGCCTTGTCTATTTCATCTATGGCCTTACCGAAGTTGACGGATGCTGAATTGTAGTTCTTGGCAAAGGCAACCTTGAAGGCGTCTAGGTCTTCTTCAAAGTGGGTGATATCGATATTTTGTTCACGAACAAGCGCTAATTCCTGCTTGTACTGGAGCGAGTTAAGCGCAGCATTGCGCAAGAGGGTAATCATGGGCAAGAAGAACTGAGGCCGGATAACATACATCTTCTCATAGGCGTAGGACACATCGACAATACCCGAATTGTAGAGCTCGCTGTCAGCCTCAAGAAGTGTCACCAGAATAGCATACTCGCAGCCTTTCTCACGCCGGTCCTTATCCAGCTCTTTGAAGAAATGCTCGTTTTTCTTCTTGGTCGCTGTCTCATCGCCTTCATTTTTCATCTCAAACATGATAGAGAGGATTTCTACACCATTTTCATCCACCTCACGGTAAATATAGTCACCCTTGCTGCCGGTTCTGACATCATTGTCCTTGCCAAACTCAGCTCGTGGAAACATAGCCATACGATTCTTGTTAAACTCATACTCGCAGTGCTGTTCCAAACTCTCACCAATCATCTTAGTAGACTGCTTAGCTTTGAAATCCTTGTAGAACTCTATGGTCTCGTCTTTCTGCCGCAGCTCTACCTCATAGCGCTCTTTGAGAGAAGTCTGGGCGAGTGCTGCTTCCTTTTCTTGCAAGGCTAGCTGATTCTTAACCTCGTCTCGCTCTTTTTCTAGTGCAGATAAAGTCTTTTGAAGTTGATTTTCATGCTCCAAGCGCAGAGTTGTCAACTGATTTTCCAGTGCTTGCACTTCTTTTTCTTTCTCTAGCAGGCTTTGGCTAGCTGTTTGCTCCACCTCTTTTTTGGCCAATTCTTTTTCAGTATCAAACTGTTGAATCTGGTTTTGTAACTGGGCAATTTCTTGATCCTTCTTGGCTAACTTCTCTTGCTGCTCATTAAGGGCCTTTTGCTCAGCTAAAGCCAACTCTTGCCGAATTCGCTCATGAATTTCCTTGTCAAACTCAGCTGTCCGTACCTGTGACAAGAGCTCGCTGTATTGACTTTCATTAACTGTAAAAACTTCCCCACAGTTGGGGCACTTGATTTCGTTCATAGCCTGCCTCTTTCTCTATTCTTAGTATATTATATCATGCTACCAGTAAAATCAAAACCAGCAAACGAAGCTTGCTTCTACTATTTCCCTCCACAATCAAGTTTATGGCAATGAATAGAGTAAATGAAAGCATTTGAGAAAGCAGAATGCTAAGCATTGAAACTTCTCGCCGTAAGAAAAGAGGCTGGGACAAAAGTCCTAGCCTCTCAATTGTCTTTGGATTATCGAGCAAGACGCAGTGGTTGAGTGGGCTCTACTACGCTGATTTTATCAGCTTTTACAGCCCTACTCAACTGTGCGGAGGTGGGACGACGAAATCGAATTCTAACGAATTACCGATTTCTGTCCCACTCTCTCGGCAGATTTGAGACGGAAGGCTCAAATCTAAGGTATGGAATCCCAAAGGGAGTCGCTACCGTCCGTCCTCACCTAAGGGAAGTTTTATAAAAAGGCAAAACCAGCAAGCTTAGCTTACTGGTTTCTGTTTATTTCTTCTCAATCGGAGCGACGCTGGCCAAGAGTTTCTTGAGACCCACTTCTGGGAAGTTAATCTTAAGCTCTTGAGTATTGCCACTACCTGATACTTCAAGCACGGTTCCTTCTCCCCACTTCTTGTGAATAGCAATATCACCAATGGACCAAGCGACACTTTCTTTGGCACCAGATTGCTTGCCATTGCCAAAGGGGAGGCTTGAGGACGTGAGAGTGCTTGGGGCTGCTTGTCTCTTGCGCTCTTGAAGGGCTTGTGACAGGCTCATTCCTTTTCCAAAGGTCGTTCCGCCACCATTGCTATAGGAAGCCTTAAAGCTCGTGTTAGCCGGACGCGCTAAACCTTGGTAGGTCAATAAATCTGAGCTAATCTCATTGATAAAGCGCGTCGGACGGTTGTAGCTGGTCCGTCCAAAGAGCAACCGAGAATTGGCATTGGTCAGGAAGAGAACCTTCTCAGCCCGCGTGATTCCTACATAAGCCAGACGACGTTCTTCTTCCAACTCATCTGGATCCTCTGCTGCTCGACTAAGAGGAAAGACGTTTTCTTCCATCCCAATCAAGAAGACCACTGGGAACTCCAGTCCTTTAGCCGCGTGAAGAGTCATCAAGGTCACTTCCGAAGTCTCTTGCGCGCCATCATCTGTATCAGCAATCAGGGCCAAGTCGTTCAAAAAACGACTTAAGGTTTCCACACCAGATTCATCTTCAACAGACTCACCATTTTCATCAAAATTCTTGGTAACAGACAGGAATTCTTGGATATTCTCGATGCGGGCCTGACTTTCCAAATTTCCCTGATTGGTTAAGGTTGTCATATAGCCTGTCTTGTCAAGGACTTCTTCGACCAACTCTGTAATGGTCAGCTGGTCTAATTTTTCTCTCAAATCAAGAATGAGATTGGCAAAGTCCCAGATGGCTTGGGCCGCTTTTCCTTTGATGCCAGAGAGCATGATATTGGCTGAAGCATCCAGGAGTGAAGACCCTTGCATTTGGGCAAAATCACGAATCTTCTCCACCGTACCCGGTCCGATTCCACGCTTAGGTTCATTGATAATCCGCTCAAAACTAATATTGTCACTGAGGTTGGCAATCAAGTTCAGATAAGCAATGATATCTCGAATTTCTTTTCGGCTGTAGAACTTGGTACCCCCTACCATGGTATAAGGAATATTGGACTTGAGCAGTGCTTCTTCAATGGTCCGGGATTGGGCATTAGTTCGGTAGAGAACCGCAAAGTCACGGTGTTTATAGTTAGCTTTCCGACTGAGCTCTTCGATGGTTTTGGCCACAAAGACCGCTTCATCCTGCTCATCATTGGCCCGGTAATAGACAATCTCTTCGCCGTCAGCATTTTGAGTCCAGAGATTCTTAGGACGGCGGTTACGATTATTTTTGATAACATCGTTCGCTGCTTGTAGGATGGTTTTAGTGGAGCGATAATTTTCCTCTAACAAAACGACCTTGGCATCAGGATAATCCTTTTCGAAATCCAAGATATTTTGCATATCCGCTCCCCGCCAGCCATAAATTGATTGGTCAGCATCCCCAACAACACAGATATTTTTAAAGCGTGAAGCTAGTAGTTTGACCAATTGGTATTGAGCATGGTTGGTATCTTGGTACTCATCCACATGGATGTATTGGAACTTCTGCTGGTAATAGGTCAGCACATCAGGATGCTGGTCAAAGAGACGCAAGGTCAGCATGATCAAATCATCAAAGTCCACTGCTTCTGACTGACGGAGTTCCTTTTGGTAAGCCTCATAACACTTGGCGACGATTTGGGTGTACATATCCCCCGCCTGGGCGGCATAGGCCACTTCATCAATCAGGTCATTCTTGGCATTGGAAATGGTCCCCAAAATGGTTCGTTCATTCCATTTCTTAGGATCCAAATTCAAGGACTTCAAGATCCGCTTCATCAAGGTGCGTTGCTCACCCGGATCAACAATGGTAAAGTTGCGATTGTAGCCAATGTGATCTGCATCTCGGCGAAGGATGCGCACACACATGGAGTGGAAGGTGGCAATCAAGCAATCTTGGGTCGCCGGATTCAACTGGTAAGCCCGCTCCTTCATCTCCCGAGCGGCCTTATTGGTAAAGGTAATGGCCAAAATATTCCATGGATTGACCATTTTTTCATCGATCAAGTAAGCAATCCGATGGGTCAAGACTCGTGTCTTACCAGAACCAGCCCCCGCCATAATCAAGAGGGGACCTTCTGTCGTTTGGACCGCCTCTGCCTGGCGATCATTCATACCTTTCAATAAAGGATTCATCTCATACTCCTCATTCTTTCAATCGTTCTATTATACCATAATTTTGCCCTTCTTCCTTTTGGAAATGGTTGGCTTCATTTGAATTTTGCCCTCAAAAAGGCTATAATAAAGCCTTAAGAAGAATGAATATTTCCTCTTCAACAACTATCCAAATTCATCGCTGATGAGGAAATCTACAAAAGTCTGGAGGAGTTATCAGTGAATCAATCACAAAGTAATTTAAAACTTGCCGAACGTGGAGCCCTGATCAGTATTGTAGCCTACCTGATCCTTTCCGCTGCCAAATTAGCAACAGGCCACCTCCTTCACTCCTCTAGTTTGGTTGCCGATGGTTTTAATAACTTATCAGATATTATTAGTAATGTCGCCCTTCTCATCGGCATTCGCATGGCCCGCCAGCCAGCTGACCGTGACCACCGATTTGGTCATTGGAAGATTGAAGATCTAGCTAGTCTGGTGACTTCCATCATCATGTTTTATGTGGGCTTTGATGTCTTACGTGATACGGTTCAAAAAATCCTCAGCAGGGAAACATCGGTCATTGATCCTTTAGGGGCCATTGTCGGAGTTGGGTCAGCCCTAGTCATGTTTGCAGTCTATCTATATAACCGCACTTTAGCTAAGAAAGCCCAATCCAAGGCCCTCAATGCCGCTGCTAAAGACAACCTGTCTGACGTAGTCACTTCTTTAGGAACCTCTGTTGCGATTGGAGCTAGTGCTCTTAACTATCCGATTGTGGACCAATTAGTAGCTATCGTTATTACCTTCTTTATTCTAAAAACAGCCTACGATATTTTCATTGAATCCTCCTTCAGCCTCTCAGATGGATTTGATGAAAGTCTTCTGGATAAATACAAGGCTGCTATTCTAGAATTGCCAAAGGTCAGCCGAGTCAAATCCCAACGAGGACGGACCTACGGAAGCAATATCTACCTAGATGTCGTCATCGAAATGAATCCAGACCTTTCTGTTTATGAGAGCCATGCCATTACCGAAGAGGTCGAGCGCCTTCTCAAGGAAAAATTTGGAGTCTTTGACATCGATGTCCATGTGGAACCAAGTTCCATCCCAGAAGATGAAATTTTGGACAATGTCCTTCTCAAACTAAAAACCTACGAAGAACGCTTGCAAGCTCAGCAAGAATATTCAACCCTCCTAGCAGACAACTTCACCCTCATCGATGAGTTTGGCCAAGAAAGCCACAAGGAGGACCTGGTCCGTTTGCAGGAAGAGCATCAGATTCCCTTTAAGAATTTCGAGATCGAATCCATCAGTCAAAAGACTAAGTTGATTCGCTATGAATTAAATAACCAGATCCATACCAGTCTCTGGCGTCGCCATGAACATTGGCAAAAGGTCTTTCATCAAATTACCAGTAAAAAGGAAAACTAAAGCCCTCTAACTGGGAGGAACAAAGATAAAAAGCTACTGCAGCTCACACGTTCTGCAGTAGCTTTTTTGTACGAAAAAAATAGTCCTTCTGGACTATTCTTCGATTTTAATAAAGCCGAATTTATTTAAAGGATACAATCGGAAATCAACTACCCCTTCAATCTGACTAGCTTTAATATAACCAAATTCACGACTATCTTTTGTATTGTTGCGATCATCATTTAGAACTAAGTAACTATTACTAGGTACTTTTCCAGCCTTGGTTCCCTTGAGTTCTCTAGAGAAAAAATCATTTGTAAAATAATCGCCACTTGGGGCAGCCAAATGTTTGGTCTTCATCTTGTCCAAATACGGCTCTGCTGTAGCTACACCATTCAGATAAAAGACATCATCCACATAGCTGACCTCATCGCTCTCTATCGCAATGACACGTCCAAGATATTGTTTCTCTTTTACATGATAGAGGACCAAATCTGTCCGATCAATTTTTCCCTTCTTAGTCGCTAATACTAAATCATCTTTCTTAACGGAGGCATTGGCCATTTGATCAGATACCCACAATGGTTGAAAAACAAATAGGCGCAAAGTAATGAGTACCAAGCCCAATATTCCAATGATGATAATATTCCGAATCAAATCCCTTTTCGACATTCCTATCCCCCCTTTCAGCTCATTTCATTATACCATTTTATTAGACAATAAAAAAGACCCACATTCCCAAATTGTCAGAAACTTGCTCTAAAAAGAAAAACCTTGTCTCCAAGCTTTTAACTTAGAAAACAAGGTTTTTTCATTGGTTAGATTAACGTACTGTACGGATACGCATTGTATTTGTACGAACAGCTTCGCCAAGTGGCACACCTGCAACGATAACGATATCGTCACCAGATTCTACAAGACCTGCTTCTACTGCTTTACGTTCTGCGATTTCGAACATATCGTCAGTTGATGATGGAGCATCTGTCAACATTGGGATAACACCCCAGTTCAACATCAATCCACGTTCAGTCAATTCGTCAAATGTCAATGCCAAGATGTCAGCATTTGGACGGTATTTAGAAATCAAACGAGCTGTGTGACCAGTCTTAGTAAGGGTAACAACCAATTTGATATTCATTGAGTTAGTAGCGTCTTTAACAGCTGAAGCCATAACCTCTGTCTTAGAGTTACGTTCGAAAGTATCTGAGTTCAAACGTCCGTATTCGTTAAGAAGAGTTTGTGCGTTCTTGTCAATTGTAGCCATTGTTGTTACTGACTCAAGTGGGTATTTACCGTTTGCAGACTCACCTGAAAGCATTGTAGCGTCAGTTCCGTCGATAACAGCGTTAAATACGTCTGATACTTCTGAACGAGTTGCACGTGGTTTTTCAGTCATTGTTTCAAGCATGTTTGTTGCAGTGATAACAACTTTACCAGCAGCGTTCACTTTTGTGATAATCATTTTTTGGTAAACTGGAACCATTTCGAATGGTACTTCGATACCCATGTCACCACGAGCAATCATGATACCGTCAGCAGCTTCAATGATTTCATCCAAGTTATCGATACCTTGTTGGTTTTCGATTTTCGCGAACAATTGAACGTGACCGTTACCAGTTTCTTCACAGATAGCACGAACTTCGTTCACGTCTTTTGCAGTACGTACGAATGAGATCGCGATGAAGTTGATACCTTGTTCCAAACCAAAACGGATATCGTCGTTATCGCGTTCAGCAAGAGCTGGGAAAGGAATTTTTGTGTTAGGGATGTTGACACCTTTTTGTTTAGCGATCACACCGTCGTTTTCAACTTCAACGATGAATTCACGACTTGCATCGTCTTTTTCTACAACACGAAGACCCAATTTACCATCGTCGATCAATACTTGGCGACCAACTTCAACATCATCGTAGATGTCAAGTGCGCCAGCAACGTTCAAGGCAATCACTTCACGAGTTGATTTGATACCTTGTTTAGTCGCAACACGGATTTTTTCACCAGTTGTATAAGAGTACTCTTTAGCATCGCCTTCGAACAACTCTGTACGGATTTCTGGACCTTTTGTATCAAGAAGGAAACCAACTTTTTTACCAGCGATTTCTTCTGCACGTTTAACTGTTGCCATACGATCACCTTGTTCTTGGTGGTCACCGTGTGAGAAGTTGAAACGGAAAGTGTTGGCACCAGCTTCGATCAATTTAGCGATGTTTTGTGCTGAAGCTTCAACGTCAAGTTTTTCACCCCAATATCCATCATCACCAAATTTTTTACCACCACGGATTTCTACCGCAGGACCTAAGGTTGCAACGATTTTTACACGTTTGTTCATGATTTCTATGACTCCTTTTAAAATACACTGTCTTTTTAGACAAATTTTAACAAATAAATATTAAATAGAAGATAAGCTACGGTTCAACTCTGCAAGGTTCAAGTCAGCCTTGTGAGGGTTGTTCACTTTAATCTTACCATCTTCAGTTAAGCTAAAGAGGGCACCTTCTTCTGCACTACCAAGAATTGGGTTTTCCACCATTTGTTCATTGCGGATACCAACAGCTACGCCACCGATACCAGCTTTCAATAACTTAACAGCATGTGCACCCAAACGTGAAGCAAGGACACGGTCACGCGCAGTTGGTGAACCACCACGTTGGATATGTCCAAGTTCTGTTACACGAAGATCGCTTGTATCTCCAGCATCTTTCAAGGCTTTACCAAATTCAGCAGCTGACATCACACCTTCAGCAAGAACGATGATGTTGTGTGTACGACCTTTTTCGTAGCCCTTCTTGATGCTCTCAACGACATCTTCGATAGCAAAGCCTTCTTCTGGAATGATAATTTCATCCGCACCAGAAGCAATACCAGACCAAAGGGCAATATCCCCGGCATTACGTCCCATTACCTCGATAACGAAAGTACGGTGGTGACTAGATGAGGTATCGCGGATCTTATCAATCGCGTCCATAACAGTTGTAACTGCTGTATCAAACCCGATTGTAAAATCTGTACCAACGATATCATTATCAATTGTTCCAGGAAGTCCTACAGCTGGGAAACCATGTTCAGTCAAACGCATCGCTCCGTGGTATGATCCATCACCACCGATAACGACAACACCTTCGATTCCATGTTTCTTCAACTGCTCGATCCCTTTTAATTGACCTTCGCGTTCAGCAAATTCAGGATAGCGAGCTGAATGAAGCATCGTTCCACCACGAGAAATAATATCTCCAACTGATGAAGCATCCAATTGATGGATATCACCAGCAACCATACCAGCGTATCCATTATAGATACCAAATACTTCCATTCCTTCAGAAATTGCTTGGCGAACAACTGCACGGATAGCAGCATTCATTCCAGGGGCATCTCCTCCACTGGTTAAAACAGCAATACGTTTCATTTCGATATTTGCTCCTTTTTTTCTTTTACATTCTAAATGATTATAACACAAAGAGGCTCAAATTTCTCCTATTTTCCGTAGATTTTATCGATAAATCGTTTTCATAGCAATACTTGACAGCTCATTTTCTAACTTCTCGTTTTTCTGGACGGAAACTCCTTTTAATTGAATGGTCTTTTTCTCCTCTTCATAGCGAATAACGACAGGATAAGGACCTGGATAAGCTTTTAAAATATCTAAGACTGCCCGGTCCTCCTGGTGATCAAACAATTGAATCCAAAAACGCTGATTGGTGGCTTCTTCTGCTTCCATTAAAACCATCTGAAGACGACCATCTCTAGATTGCACTTTTCCTTTGAGATAGTAATAGCCCTTCTCTCTTATTTTTGAACTATAGTGGCGATAAGTATCCGGAAAAAGAGTGACATCCATCTTCTTTTGGAGATCGGAAACTTGTAAAAAGGCCATATTTTCCCCATTTTTTGTTCGAATCGTCCGGATTGATTGGACTTCGACTAGGATGGTGGCCTGTTCTCCTTCGCTTAAAGAAGCGATCGGCCGTACTGGTTGGCTACTTGCGGATAGAATTTCCACCAGAGGATGAGGACTGAGACCGACCCCTATGACCCTTTGCTCCATTTCATACTTCTCAGCCTTGCTGTAGTCCTCAGCATCCATCCAGGAATAATTAGCTTCCCCAAACAAACTCCCCAATTCATCCGCAAAGACAAATAGATTGGGAAGGTTCTGAAGAACTTTTCTGCGATTCTTTTCAAAACAGTCAAACAAGCCCAATTCTACTAGTGGCGTTAAGAGAGGAAGTTTGTGGTATTGGCTAGGCAAGCGCAAAATAAAATCTTCAATGCTCTCAAAGGGGCGTTGGTCAATAATCCAAAAGGCTAGATCTTTTGGAAGACCTTTGATATTCTTCATTCCTAGATAAATCTTCTGATCTTGGAACTTATCTTTATAAGGAATGGTATTAATGGTCAAAGGAGCCACTTGGAAGTTGAATTGCAACGCATCGGTCAAGTAATCACTGCTAGAGTAGTTGAGCATAATGTCAAAGAAGACATCTGGATAATGGACTTTAAAGTAAGCCAATTGGAAGGCCAAGGCTGAGTAGGCATAGGCATGGGAACGGTTAAAGCCATAGCCAGCAAATTTTTCCATAATGGCAAAGACTTTCTTGGCTTTTTCTGCACTATGCCCAAGCGCGACAGCCCCCTTGATAAAGTCATCTTCCATCCGATGCATTTCTGCCACGTTCTTTTTCCCCATGGCCCGTCTGAGAATATCGGCCTTTCCTAGACTAAAGCCAGCAAAGGTCTGGGCCACCTGCATGACTTGTTCCTGATAGAGCATGATGCCATAAGTTGGTGCTAGAATCCCTTCCAAACTAGGATCAATCATATCGACCTTCTCTTTGCCGTGCTTACGTTTAACGAAATTATCGATATAGTCACTAGCCCCTGGCCGGTTCAAAGAAGTCGTCGCAACAATTTCTTCAAAACAGTTGGGTTGCACCCGTCTTAATAAACGGATAGCTCCTGCTTGCTCAAACTGGAAGATTCCCTTGGTATTGCCCGCAGCAAATAAAGCAATCGTTTCTGGATCTTCTAGAGGAATGTCCTCGATTTTAATATCCTTTTGATATTTTTCCTTCACTGCTTCCTGCATCCGTTGAGCAAAGGTTAAATTTCGTAGTCCTAAGAAGTCCATCTTGAGCAAGCCATTTGCCTCAACACCATGGGCATCATATTGGGTCAGATTCATCTCCTCACCCATCTTGATCGGAATTTGATTGGTGAGGTCTTCTCCACTCATGACGACACCTGCCGCATGAATCGACGTCTGACGCGGTTGCCCTTCAATCCTCTTCGCAATTTCAAAACCCTTACGGTATTCTGGGCGACTTTGGATGGCTTGGCGAAAAGCTACATTCTTTTCATAAGCAGAAGCTAAGGTATCCCGCAAGCCGATCCGCTTGGTGAGGTTGGTTAACTCATATTCTGGGGTCCCAAATCTCTTAAAAACATCCCGAATGGCTTGCTTGGCCCCAAAAGTTGAGAAGGTCACAATTTGAGCCACGTGAGGACTGCGGTAGCGATTTTTAACATACTGGATAAATTTGGGACGATAGACATCTGGAATATCAATATCAATATCTGGCATTGTATAGCGCTCTAAGTTCAAAAAACGCTCAAAGAGAAGATTGTTCTTGACTGGATCAATTCCTGTAATATCCAAGGCATAGGCTACTAGACTACCAACTGCTGATCCACGTCCCATCCCCATATAGTAACCCTGACTTCGACCAAAGCGTAATAAATCCCAGACAATCAAGAAGTAGTCATCAAAGCCCATCTGATGGATGACAGCTAATTCATGACGCAAACGCTCTTGGTAAACCGTCTGGTCCAGCCCCTTGCTTCTCAAGCCCTCCTCAGCCAACTCACGCAATTCCTCGACTGCAGGTTTCTCTGGATTGAAGCGAGGAAGCTTCAATTGCGTATCAATCTCATAATGAACAGTCGCAAGGGTCTTCTCTAGATAAGAAATACTCTCTGGATAATTATGAGCAAAGGCCCGCTCCAACTCTTCAGGTGACAGGAACATCATAGAAGTGTCAACAGCTCCTACTTCCTTCAGACTGCAATTGTTCCGAATGGCGTGGAGCATCTGAAAACTCTCCAAATCACTCGTAGAAAAATAGCGGACTGTATGGAGGGGGAAAACAGGACGAGAAAACTGTTTCGCTGGAGTATCTGGAAAGACACCAATCGCAAAGTCTTGGCCCAAGTCTAAATACTCAATCCCTTCAAAATAGGGAACGATGATGGCTAGATCATCCAACAAGTGTTGAAAGGCCGACCAGTCAGTTGTCCCCATCATTTTCATGCTGGAAATCTTGATTAAATGTTTATAACCTACGGTACCTAATGCAACCAAACGGATAGACAAAGGACCCGCTGGTAACTCGACTTCCAAATCAAGACCTAGGACAGCCCCAATACCAGCTTTTTGGCACTCTTCTAAAAACTCGTAGGCCCCATATAAATTATCTATATCCATGAGACCAACTTGTTGGTAACCCATTTCTTTGGCACGCTGAATATAGTCCCGAATAGAGACTAAACTGTCCATAAAGGTATAAACCGATTTTGTGTCCAGTTGTGTAATCACCTTGCACTCCTTTTCGTCCGTTCTTACCTTCTATTATACAGGAAATCCGACAAAGAAGACACTCTTACCCATTGCTAATCCTGCCTAACAAAAAAACAGATCAACTGATCTGCTTTCCTTTCTCTAACGGAAGACATGGGATTCGAACCCACGCACGCTGTTACACGCCTACCGCGTTTCCAACACGGCCTCTTAAGCCTCTTGAGTAATCTTCCAAACTAGTATCCATTATACGGAAAAGCGCTCCTCCTGTCAACAAAAAATTTAGGAATCGCTCACAAGATATCATTGCTTGATAGATTTTAAAGAAACAAAAAACGACAAGGATTTGTCGTTTGCATATATAAAAATGGAGTCGGTGGGAGTCGAACCCACGTCCAAACATCTGCCAGCATATTTGTCTACAACCATAGGTTATGTATTGCTTTAACAGCTCCTCGACACATAACTCAAGCCTAGGAACTGCGAGTCTATCAATCTCTTATCAAACTACTAGACAAAGTTTGATCGTATCTCGCTAAAATTAAGACCTGTCATCAGACACGAGCAATCCGAATCGGGTCACGCCTGCTGTTTTTTAGGCAGCTAGAGCGTAAGAAGTATTATTTTTTGCAGTTATATTTAACTGAGCGTTTACGTCGCCACACGAGTCGCAAAATATGCCTCATAATGCCTGTCGAATCCGTAACGACCCCAAAATGATATACTCCAGTGTATCATTTTTTGGGTAAAATGGCAAAAGAAAAAGAGGAATTCCTTCCTCTTTCATTCTTATTGCAAGTTCAATTTGAATTTTGTTACATAATGAACGGTAAAGTACATCGCTACAATTTTTACTAGCTCATAGATATAGGCTGGAATAAAGTTAACAACCAAGACATCACTAAGGGTATCAGAAGACATAGTTGCAGTTCTTGAAAGTTCTGAAATAGATATAGAAGGGAACAATCTTCCAATGATACTTAGTACAACCCAAAGGATAAATCCAAAGACGAAGGCCATCACGATACGACTGTTAATGAAGAGCTGACCCAGTGAGATGGCACAGTAGAGCATTAAAATACCTGAAATAGTCGCTAACACTTGAAATAGCAAGCTTTGCCAAATAAGAGATGACCCAATATGTTCGAACAATGGACCAAGTAAATCAAAAATATTCTGTTGTTGAGCGAGGCCAATCACTCCTAAGAAAATAAGCAAAGAAAGAATCAAGCTAATAAAACAGAAGATACTCCAAATCAAAGCAGATGTTACTTTTACAAGTAAAACAGTATGAGATCCAGTTGGCAAGGTCCAGGTCAAATAACCTTCACGACCAAAAATATTGTTGTAAAAACGACGAATAATAATGATATAGTTGGTCAAGGTCAAGCCAATGTAGCCCGCAAAAATGACCAAAACAACAATACTCCCAATAGTTAAGGCTGTGTTTTCTGTGAAAGTTGATGCCCCAGTTATAACACTAGAAGCTAATAAACCAGCAAAAATGGAGAGAATAGCAAGCACACCCGAAATAATGAGATACCATTTAGAAGTTGCTTTTAATTCATATTTCATTAATTTCCCAAACATAAGAACCTCCTAATACATTCTAAATTGTTCACGGAAGATCTCATCAATCGATTTACCGTATTGATTGCGAAGGACAGTTGTGTTTTCATGCAACAGAATACGACCTTGATTGATAAAGAGTGCTTCATCCAAGACTTGTTCAACGTCCGCAATCAAGTGGGTTGAAATCAATACAGATGAGTTTGGACGACGATTTTGAATGATGGTTCTAAGGATGTAGTCACGCGCAGCAGGGTCCACTCCTCCAATTGGTTCATCCAGAATGTACAAATCCGCTTCTCGACTCATAACCAAAATTAATTGGACTTTTTCCTTATTCCCTTTTGAAAGTTGTTTCAATTTTTGCTCTGGATGTAAATGTAAATCATTTAGCAATTGATAAGCACGTTGAGGATTGAAATCATTATAGAAGTCTTGGAAGAAACGGATTGTTTCTGAAATCTTCATATTTTCATCCAAATAAGTTGTATCTGGCAAATAAGAAACGACTTGTTTGGTTTTTGCAGACGGTACTTCACCATGGATGTAGACATTACCTGAAGTAGGTTGCAAGAGCCCATTCACTAATTTAATAATGGTGGTTTTCCCACTTCCGTTTGGTCCTAACAAACCAATGATACGACCCGGTTGAATATTGACACTCACATCATATAAAGCAATATTTTTACCATACACTTTTTGAACATGGTCTAGGTAGACCAAAGGGTACTGATTCATAATCTTCTCCTTAATTTAATAATGATTCTATTATAACCTTACTAAGAAGTGATTGCAAGATATAATCGGAAAAGAAAATCGAATGTTCGTACTATTTGATAACCAAATCATCTGTCCAAAAAAAGGAGAAACATCCGTTCCTCCTTTAAAGCAATCTTATTTGATTCCTAAAGCAATCCGCGCATAGCGGCTCATCTTTTCAACCGTCCAAGCTGGGTACCAGACCAATTTTACATCGACCTTAGTCACTTCTTCCATTCCTGTTAAGGCATCATAAATCTGATCCGTCAGCAAGTCTGCCAATGGACAACCCATGGTGGTTAGGGTCATATCGATTTCTGTTTCACCAGTTTCACCATCAAACCGAATTTCGTAGACCAAACCAAGATTGACAATATCAATACCTAATTCCGGATCGATGACTTGCTCTAGGTTTTCAAGAATACGGTTTTTAATTTGTTCGATTTCTTCTGTCGTATAACTCATTCTTTACTCCTTCTTCGTTGGGTTCATCCCTATGAAGAATTTCTTTTTTTACGGAAACCCAAATATTAAGAAAACTCTATAAAAGACTGCCCGAACCTGGGTCGCTTTTGAATGTCTGGGCTCGGGTTAAAAAGATCCGCAGGATCTAGGTCGCTTTTTTATTTCTAGGCGACCGTTAAAAAGACCCCCCGGACCTGGCCACTCTCTTGTTTTTGGGTGACCGTAAAAAATGTCCACTGGACATTCCTCGCTTCCGAGTTTCTCGGCTCGGGTTAAAAAGGGCCCCCGGACCTGGGTCGCTTTTTTATTTCTAGGCGACCGTTAAAAAGATCCACAGGATCTTCCTCGCTTCCGAGTTTCTCGGCTCGGGTTAAAAAGGTCCCCCGGACCTGGGTCGCTTTTTTATTTCTAGGCGACCGTTAAAAAGGTCCCCCGGACCTGGGTCGCTTTTTTATTTCTAGGCGACCGTTAAAAAGGTCCCCCGGACCTGGGTCGCTTTTTTATTTCTAGGCGACCGTTAAAAAGGTCCCCCGGACCTGGGTCGCTTTTTTATTTCTAGGCGACCGTTAAAAAGGTCCCCCGGACCTGGGTCGCTTTTTTATTTCTAGGCGACCGTTAAAAAGGTCCCCCGGACCTGGGTCGCTTTTTTATTTCTAGGCGACCGTTAAAAAGGTCCCCCGGACCTGGGTCGCTTTTTTATTTCTAGGCGACCGTTAAAAAGGTCCCCCGGACCTGGGTCGCTTTTTTATTTCTAGGCGACCGTTAAAAAGGTCCCCCGGACCTGGGTCGCTTTTTTATTTCTAGGCGACCGTTAAAAAGGTCCCCCGGACCTGGGTCGCTTTTTTATTTCTAGGCGACCGTTAAAAAGGTCCCCCGGACCTGGGTCGCTTTTTTATTTCTAGGCGACCGTTAAAAAGGTCCCCCGGACCTGAGTCGCTTTTTTATTTCTAGGCGACCGTTAAAAAGGTCCCCCGGACCTGGGTCGCTTTTTTATTTCTAGGCGACCGTTAAAAAGGTCCCCCGGACCTTTTTAATCCTCTATAAAATCACGCAATGGTTTGCTTCTGCTTGGGTGGCGCAGTTTGCGGAGGGCTTTGGCTTCGATCTGACGGATCCGTTCACGGGTCACGTTAAAGACTTTGCCCACATCTTCCAAGGTCCGCATTTTACCGTCATCCAAACCAAAACGTAAACGAAGGACATTTTCTTCCCGGTCGGTAAGAGTATCAAGGACTTCATCCAATTGTTCGCGTAGTACCACACGAGTGGTGTAATCTACTGGATTTTCAATCACTTCGTCTTCGATGAAATCTCCCAAATGGCTATCGTCCTCTTCCCCGATTGGCGTTTCAAGAGAAACAGGTTCTTGGGCAATCTTCAAGATTTCGCGCACCTTATCAGGAGTCATATCCATGCGTTCAGCAATTTGTTCTGGTGTAGGATCTTGTCCCAATTCTTGCAAGAGGTTGCGTTGTTCACGAACCAACTTATTAATAGTTTCTACCATGTGGACAGGAATACGAATGGTACGAGCCTGGTCTGCAATGGCACGGGTGATAGCCTGACGAATCCACCAAGTCGCATAAGTAGAGAACTTGAATCCCTTGGTATAGTCAAACTTATCAACGGCCTTCATCAAGCCCATGTTTCCTTCTTGGATCAAATCCAAGAATTGCATCCCACGACCAACATAGCGCTTCGCAATAGAAACAACCAAACGAAGGTTGGCTTCTGCCAAACGTTGCTTAGCTTCCAAGTCTCCTTGTTCCACCAAGATGGCCAATTCTTGCTCTTCTTCATTGGTCAAAAGAGGAACGACCCCAATTTCCTTCAAGTACATCCGTACTGGGTCATTGACCTTAGCAGAGTTGCTTCCAAGCAATTCCTCATCCGTCAACTCTGGTTCTTCTTCTTCGTTGTTCAGGACACGCGCACTTGGATTTCCTTCTTTATCCGTGATTGAAATCCCAGCATCTTGAATCCGTTGCAACAAATCATCAATTCCATCGGCATCCAAAGTAAAAGGAATGACCAATTGATCATTGATTTCATCATCTGTTGCAGTACCACTTTTCTTATGACTACGAATAAACTCTGCAATTTGGACATCTAAAGTTGTGATATCTTTTTGTTCTTTCGCCATTCCTACTCCATTCTTCTTTTTTGAGCGATTAGTCGCTCGAGTTCCAATAAAGCCTGATCCGCATCTCCACTGTGAGAGGCTTCTCGGACTTTTTTCCCTATTTGTTGACTTTCTTTACGGAGAAGCTCACGATTTCTCGTTTCTTCCACTTCTTCCAGCTCATTCTCCGCTATTTCATCCGGTAAATTCTCTTCTAACATCAGATACCAGGCTCGTTGGACTTCCTCTGTCTGCTCGGACAAATCCTGCGATGTCACTTCTCCATTTTGGCAAAGAAGTTGGTACAAGGTTTGCAAGGCAGGGGTATCAAATGAAAAATCTGTCCGAAGACGATATTCATTCAAAACATAAGGAAAAGCGTTCATCCGATGAAGAAGATGATTCTCAGCCCGAACCAGGCGAGGCAACTGCTTCTGTACAACAGTTGGACTAGCAATTGGAGCCTGTGTCTGGATTGGACCTTGATTTTGACGCTGACTACGCATCTGAAGACGACTAGCATTAACCGTTTGTTCCACCTGCAAATAATCAAAATCAACCAAGAGGTCGGCTAATTTATAAATGTAGGTGTTTTGTGCCGTTACAGATGGCGTCTGAGCAATTAAAGGAGCCATTTTCTCAACAAATTCAATCTGCGCCTGCAAATTTTCAATATTGTCTGGCTTCCAATGATCCATGAGAAATTCTATGCGGCTAAGACGCGTTTTTTCCAATAAGTCTGCTAAAGCTTGCGGTGAATTCTTTTTGAGATACTCATCAGGGTCCATCTGATCAGGAATCTGGACAACCTCTACTTCCAGTTTTTCCAGAACCTCTAAAGCCTTTGCTGTCGCTAGCCTTCCCGCTTTATCTCCATCATAGGCCAAGATAACCTTTTTGGTAAATTTGCTGAGATGGGCTACATGTTCACGGGTCAGTGCTGTCCCCATGGAAGCAACCGCATTCTCAATCCCAGCCCGGTAGGCTGCGATGACATCCATGAATCCTTCCATTAAGTAGAGTTCATGGTTCTTCTTAGCGACCTGCTTGGCCTTATCTAAATGGTACAACTCATAACTCTTGTTAAAAAGGAGCGTACTACGGCTGTTCTTATATTTCCCCTGAGGCTTGGTCCCTTCGGCTTGGTCACGCCAAAGTCGACCAGAAAAAGCAATAACTCGACCAGTATCGTCCGATAAGGGAAACATGATGCGATCTTGAAAAGCATCATACATAGTCCCCATATCACTAATATGAAAGAGACCCGACTCGGCCATAATGTTTTCTGAAAACTTTCCAGAAACACTCTGATACAGATAATTTCCTTCTGCTGGTGCTAGGCCTATTTGAAAATGCCGAAGCACCTCATCATCAAGCCCTCGATCATAAAGGTATTGCCGAGCATCCTCTCCCATCTTTGTCGTCATCAGGATTGCATGATAGAATTTGGCAGCCTCTTGATGAATCTCATAAAAAGGTTGTTTCCCATCTGCTTGGTGTCCCCTGGACTGAGAGGGAGCAAGAGCTTGCACCTGAATGCCTACCTGATCTCCAACAATTTGAACAGCTTCCATGAAGGAGACACCACGATAGTCTTCGATAAACTTAAAAACATCGCCTGATTTGCCACAACCAAAACAATGATAGAACTGTTTATCTTCGACGACATTAAAAGAAGGCGTCTTTTCACCATGAAAAGGGCAGAGACCTAAAAAGTTTCGTCCTGCCTTTGTCAATTGAACGACTTCTCCGATTACATCTACAATATTCACACTGTTTTTAATTTCTGAAATCAGTTGTTTGTCAACCATAAACAGTGCCTCCATTTTACCATAGAATATCATTAACTATTTTAAACTAATTTTTGTCAATTGTAAATCATTCAGATTGATTTTCATCCTATTTTTCCACATCTTTCCATACTTTCTAGAATCAACTGATTGCTTAAATCAACTTTTTTAAAAAATTTGAGCATAATTATTGAATTCAACAAACATTTTGGTTATACTATGGTCTGTAAAAAATTTATTATGAAAGGACATCTTTAGGATATGTTAAAAGAATTGAAAGCTTTTCTCCTTCGTGGGAACGTTGTTGACCTTGCTGTTGCAGTTATCATCGGGGCTGCATTTGGAGCTATCGTAACATCATTTGTGAACGATATCATCACTCCACTTATTTTGAACCCAGCTTTGGAAGCTGCTCATGTTAAAAATATTGCTGAATTGACATGGAACGGTGTTGCATACGGTAGCTTCTTGAGCGCTGTTATCAACTTCCTTGTTATCGGTACTGTTCTTTTCTTCGTAGTGAAAGCCGCTGAAAAAGCTCAAAACCTTGGTAAAAAGGAAGAAGCTACTGAAGAAGAAGTTGCTGGTCCTACTCAAGAAGAGTTGCTTGCTGAGATCCGCGACTTGCTTGCAAACAAATAATCAGATAAAAAGACCCGATCTTCTAATTTGAAGGTCGGTTTTTTTGTCTTCGATTTTTCTAGAGAAACAAAAAACAGACCGAGGTCTGTTCTTGTCTTCAATTAGAATTTTTTACGTTTACGAGCTGCTTCTGATTTACGTTTACGTTTTACAGAAGGTTTTTCATAGAATTCACGTTTGCGTGTTTCTTGAAGAGTACCAGCTTTAGTAACCGCGCGTTTGAAACGACGAAGAGCATCGTCAAGAGATTCATTCTTACGTACTACTGTTTTTGACATGTTTTTCACTCCCTTCAAGTTCAAGATCTATTCTATTCTACACGGAATTCTAAAGATTGTCAAGAAAAAGTTAAAGGAATTCATCTCTGGCAACTCTCTAAACGTTTATCAAATCTATTCGAGGATTCATTCTTTTCTGAATTCCTTTCATTCATAACGATTATAAAGTTTTGATACTACTTGTTCAAATGCTTCTACTTCCTCCCAATAATCCATTGGGAGATTACTAATTTTACTTAGATCATTCTCATCAAAATGATAGACCAGATGACGCAAAATTTGAGTTTCTATCCAGCGCACATCCCTTAGTTACTCGATATTAACTGATTCCAATCCTACTAGATACTGACAAAGAACAGCAAGTGACTCCGAATGAAACACTTTCTTCTCATGCAAATAATATAGAAAACTAAAATAATCAGCTCTTCTATTATCTTCTATTAAATTCTTTTCTTTCATCCCTACTCCCTTTAGAAAAAACTGTTTCCTCATTAAAAGATAAAAAACACTTTCCGTAATGTCTACGAAAAGTGTTCTAGTCTTACATATAAAGGAAGTTAAAGAGAGCAATGGCAACGATTGCAGCCAAGATTGGTGCTACAACTGGTACCCAAGCGTACCACCATTTTGAATCTCCCTTGTGTTCACCTAAGACAGATTTTGGAAGGAAGGCGTGAACCAAACGTGGACCAAGGTCACGTGCAGGGTTCAAACCAGGTCCTGTAGGACCACCAAGTGATGTCACCAAAGCCATAACGAGGAATCCAAGTGCCAAGTGAGCAATTCCTAGACCAGGAGCATGTGCTTGTGACAAAGCCAATTTTGCAGCTGTTGAAGAAGCATCAAAAATCCCTCCTTGCTCAGTCGCTGCTCTTTGAGCTAGAGAAGCAACCTCAGCACCGAAGAAGTGTTTTGTCAAGCCAAGTGCCCCAAAGAAAAGAACGAATGACCCTGCAAACTCATTGACGAAACCATTGATGGTTGCTGCTTTACGTGATTCAGGTGTTCCTTTATCCAAGCTAGAAATCGTTGAGAAAGTTCCCAAGATATTGTTTGGATTTTCAGTTTGAAGGTAATATGGACGGTGAGTCGCAACGACAACCAATTGTCCAAACATGGCTCCAAGAACTTGAGCAACGATGTAGTATAAAACATTTTCCCAAGGGAAGAGGCCACTAACTGCAAGTCCAATCGTAAAAGCAGGGTTGATATGGTTTCCTGATACATTACCAAACATCAAGGCTGGCATCATAACACCTATTCCGTACCCGATTGCAATCACGAGCCATCCACTTTGATGCCCTTTGGTACCCTTCAATTCAACGTTTGCAACGGCACCATTTCCTAAAATAATCAATAAAGCTGTTGCAATAAATTCGGTCGCAACTTTAACCCAAAAATCAAATTGCATTTTTGAATAATCTCCTTATAAAAAAATAATAATAATTTATTCTATCAGAATATCGAACACTTGTAAATAAACCGAACATTATTTTTAAAAAATATATCTTAATCCCTTGATTCATCCTTTTTAATTCTTGTATTATCCTCCACTTTCTATTTAACTCCGAATTATGATACAATAGGATTAGTTACACATCACAAAGGAGATACCATGTCTGAAATCTATGACATTACCATTATCGGCGGTGGCCCTGTAGGGCTCTTTGCTGCCTTCTATGGCCATCTGCGTCAAGTAAAAGTGAAATTAATCGATTCCCTCCCTCAACTAGGTGGTCAACCTGCTATTCTCTATCCTGAGAAACGTATCCTAGATGTCCCTGGTTTTACCAACCTAACAGGGGAAGAATTGTCCAATCGGTTGATCGATCAATTAAAAACATTCGAGACCGACATTTGTTTGAATGAAACTGTTTTGGACATTCATAAAAACGAAGATCACTTCCTAATTGAAACCAATAAAGACCAACATTTCAGTCGTGCTGTCATTATTGCTATGGGCGGTGGTGCCTTCAAACCACGTCCATTAGAAGTGGATGGGGCTGAAGAATTTGAGAACGTCCACTACCATGTTTCAAATATCCAACAATATGCTGGCAAACAAGTTGCTATTCTAGGTGGAGGAGATTCAGCAGTCGATTGGGCCCTGGCCTTTGAAAAAATCGCACCGACAACTCTGGTCCATCGTCGTGATAATTTCCGAGCTCTCGAACATAGCGTTGAGGAATTAAAGGCTTCTTCTGTCTCTATTCAAACTCCTTATGTTCCTAGTCGCTTAATCGGAGAAAATGGCCGTGCCAGCCACTTGGAAATCACCAAGGTCAAATCAGATGAAACCCAATTACTCCCTATCGATGAACTCTTTGTCAACTACGGCTTCAAATCGTCAGTTGGCAAATTAAAAGAATGGGGCTTGGATCTCCAACGTCATAAAATCCTCGTGAATCGCAAACAGGAGACCAGTCGGGAAGGAATCTATGCTTGTGGCGATTGTTGCTTCTATGATGGGAAAATTGATTTAATTGCAACCGGCTTAGGCGAAGCTCCTACAGCAGTGAATAACGCCATTAACTACATCTATCCAGATAAGAAAGTTCAACCAGTTCACTCGACTAGCTTATAAGAAAAATCCTTTGAATCAAAAGATTCAAAGGATTTTTTCTGCTTACAAATTATCCAATTCTTCTGCAATCTTATTGATTTTCCGCAAGCGATGATTGACGCCACTTTTGGTCAAGGGCGTTTTCAAGGCATCTGCAATTTGCTGAATGGAATAGTCGGGATTCTGAATTCGAACATAAGCAACTTCCTGAAGCTCGACAGGAAGGCCACCTAATCCAATAGTATCCATGATTTTGACGATATTGTTGATGGTCTTCATACTAGCTGTAACCGTCCGCGCTATATTGGCCATTTCAGCATTGTTGGCTCGATTAAGATCATTGCGCGCCTCTCGCATGACTTTGACAGACTCAAATTCTTCCAAGGCCTGCTTCGCTTCTACCAAGATGAGGAAATCAATAATATCCTCCGCCCGCTGCAAATAGGTGACAACTCCTTTTTTGCGTTCGATGGTCTTGGCATCTAACAAAAAGTGTTGCATCAGGTTGGCCAAATCCTGGGCATGGTCAGAATAAACCGAACTAATCTCTAATTGATAGCGTCCTGATTCTGGATCCTTGATGGTCCCACTTGCTAAGAAAGCTCCTCTCAGATAAGCTCGACTTGCTTCGTCTTCTTCTAAGATTCTCGGGTCAATCCCAGTCTCAATACCAAAGAAAGAATCAGCCAAATGCAGGTCTGCAAGAATCTCTTCGACTTTTTCATCAATAGAAACAGTATAGACGCGATTCTTTTTCAAATTGGTTTTTTGGTGGTGACGAATGTCCGACTTGACCTGATAAAACTCCATAATCAATTCATAGATATGGCGGGCAATCTTAGCATTCTCCGTTGTCAGAGACAAACTTAAGCCCCCCATACTCAAGCCCAAACTACCTGACATCTTAATCAGAGCAGATAATTCACTTTTCTCAAAGCGGTGAAGGGTCAAGAGCTCTTCTTTTACTTTAATGGTAAAACTCATTTAATCACCTGTACCATTTGCATCAGTTCATCCACAACAGCTTCTCCATCATGGAAGGCTCCGCCATTTTCCAAGCGTAGGAAATTGGTTGAAATAACTCGGGGCACCTGAGCTTTTAAACCTGCAAAATCGTGTTCCACTTGAACCAGATATTCATCAAAGCGATTCGTGTTCATGTATTCTTGAGGTACTTTTTCAATATTGACCAAAACAGTATCAATAAAAGGCTTCTTCAAGTGTTTATGAAGGACAGATACATGGTCACTGTCAGTAAAGTGTTCTGTCTCCCCTCGTTGGGTCATGATGTTGCAGACATAAGCGACCTCTGCTTTTGTCTCAAGCAAGGCTTGTCCAATTTCTTCAATCACTAGATTAGGAAGGATCGATGTAAAGAGAGAACCGGGCCCTAAAATAACCATATCACTTTCTAAAATCGCATCTACCACTTTTCGACTCGCTTTCGGCGTCTCATCATTATAGGTATTAGTGACATAGACATAATCAATCATGCCCTCATGATGGGCGATTTCACTCTCCCCAGCGACCTCTGACCCATCCATAAAGACGGCATGAAGGGTCAACGGTGTATCGCTGGAAGGATAAATTTTTCCTGTCGTATGGAAAAATTTCGTAAGCAATTGCATGGCATTATAGGTCGAGCCCTGCATTTCAGAAATTCCGGCAATAATCAAATTCCCTAGAGGATGACCAGCTAGTGGCCCATCGTCTTCCGCAAAACGATATTGAAAGACTTTTTCATAAAAGCGAGGCATGTCAGACATGGCTACTAGTACATTTCGCAAGTCGCCTGGTGGGGTCAATTGATGAATATTTTTTCGAAGTTCTCCAGAACTACCACCATCATCCGCCACTGTCACAATGGCCGTAATTTCAACATCCTTTTTCCGTAGGCTATTCAAGATGACAGAAATCCCTGTACCGCCTCCGATGACGGTCATTTTTGGTTTTCTCATGAACGATTCACCGTTTCTTTCCGTCGGTCTTTGTCGCGATGACTCATATTAACCGTCCAATCTTTAGCTAAATCACGTCCGAGCCGTGCCGCAAAGGCAACTGAACGGTGTTGACCGCCTGTACATCCCATAGCAATAGTCAAGACAGACTTCCCTTCTCGTTTGTATGCTGGCAAGATGGGAGCAATCAACTCGTAAAGATGACGATAAAACTCTTCTGATTCTTTGTGATCCATGACATAGTTATAGACATCATCGTCTAGCCCCGTTTGATTCCGTAGCTCTGGTTGGTAATAAGGATTAGGTAGGAAACGAACATCAAAGACCAAGTCTGCATCTAAAGGCAAACCATACTTAAAACCAAAGGACATGACTTCAATCCGAAACTCAGGCTGGCTATCTTGTCTGGAGAATTGTTCAGCAATCACTTTTCGAAGGTTCCGTGGAGTTAATTCCGTCGTATCAATGACATTTTGACTCATGTTTTTAAGCGGAGCCAAAAGTTCACGTTCGAGAGTAATCCCATCTAAGACGCGCCCATCAGCAGCCAGTGGATGACTACGACGGGTTTCTTTGTAGCGAGCAACCAATTCACTATCGGTCGCATCCAAAAAGAGAATTTTAAAATCAATTCCTTCGTGATTCTCTAATTCATCCAAAATGGAGCGAATTTCTGCGAAGAAAGACCGACTACGCATATCCACGACGAGAGCCAATTTGTTATTGTCCATCGAGAGTTGAATCAGCTCTATAAATTTTGGCAAGAGAGCTGGAGGCATATTATCAATGGTGAAATAGCCCATATCTTCAAAGGACTGAATGGCTACGGTCTTCCCTGCTCCACTCATTCCTGTTACAATGACCAGTTGAATTGTTTTTTCTGTATCTGTCATCCTAATCACCTTTTCCTTACAAAAAAGGAGGAGGGCATCATCTTTCCAGTTGGTCAGTCGATGGCTCTCACTCCAACATTCCTTTTACCCGAATGCATTCCTTCTATTGAGACTATACTTCTGCAATCACTTCGATTTCGATTTTGACATCGCGTGGCAAGCGAGCCACTTCTACTGCAGAACGTGCTGGAAATTCACTTGAAAATGCTGTCTTATAAACCTCATTAAAAGGTACAAAATCATTCATATCACCTAAGAAACAGGTTGTTTTCAACACGTGATCAAAGTCCGTTCCAGCTTCTTCAAGGATAGCAGCAATATTTTTCAAGACTTGTTGGGTTTGTTCTTGAATGGTTTCACCAACAATTTCACCTGTTTCTGGTGAAAGGGGAACTTGCCCACTTGCAAATAAGAGATTGCCCACTATTTTTCCTTGAACATAAGGACCAATTGCTGCTGGTGCTTTGTCTGTGTGAATTGTTTTTGCCATTTTCTTCTCCTGATTCCTAATGTTCACTGGATGCTGCTAGTTTTTCCCGTTCTAACCGTAACTTACGATTGGGATTCAACTTATTAAAGAGTTCTTCCAATTTTTCTGCATTCCAAACGTCTGCAGCAGAGACAAAATTTCCGTCTTTATCACGAAAAGATATTGGTTTATCTCCCATCTTCTTCTCCTCTTTAGCTCTAACTAGTCAACAAATTCAAATTCGAATTTACCGATACGTACGATATCTCCATCTTTGGCACCACGCGCACGAAGGGCTTCATCGACACCCATTCCGCGCAATTGACGCGCAAATTTCATGACAGACTCGTCGCGATCAAAATTGGTCATATTGAAGAGCTTCTCTAGCTTATCACCGGACAAGATCCAAGAAGCATCATCATCACGATTAATCTCGAAGGCTGGTTGTTCCTCATCAAAGCCGTAGTAGACTTCTTCTTGCGCCATATCTTCTTCTGTATAGAGCAAGAATTCTGGTGTTTTGTCTAACAAGTCTGCTGTTGCTTCTAACAAATTGTCCAAACCTTGATGCGCCAAACTAGAGATTGGGAAGATCTGTGGTAGTTCATCAAACTCGTCGTAATTGGCCGCCAATTTTTTCTTGAACTCTTTCAAATTTTCCTGGCTCTCTGGCATATCCATCTTATTCGCCACGATAATCTGCGGACGTTCCATCAAGCGAAGATTATAGGTTTCAAGCTCTTTATTGATTTGAACGTAATCTTCATAAGGATCGCGTCCTTCACTGGCTGACATATCGATGACATGCAAGATGACACGGGTGCGCTCGATGTGACGAAGGAACTGAGTCCCCAGTCCGACCCCTTGGCTAGCCCCTTCAATCAATCCAGGAAGGTCTGCTACTGCAAAGGATTCACCTGACGGCGTCCGAACCATGCCCAAGTTTGGAACGATGGTTGTAAAATGATAGGCCCCAATTTTTGGTTTGGCAGAAGTAATCACACTAAGAAGAGTTGATTTCCCTACTGATGGGAAGCCAACCAGACCAACGTCTGCCAAGACTTTGAGTTCTAATTCGAGTTCGCGTTCCTGACCCGGTTCCCCATTTTCTGAAATCTCAGGTGCTGGATTTTTAGGAGTGGCAAAACGGATATTCCCGCGCCCTCCACGTCCTCCATGGGCAACAATGTACTCTTGCCCATTTTCAACCAAGTCGGTAATGACCTTACCAGTCTCAGCATCTCGGACAGTTGTTCCTTGCGGCACTCGCACATAGAGATCTTCTGCTCCCCGTCCGTGCATCCCTTTGGTCATTCCTTTTTCCCCATTTTGGGCTTTGAAATGCCGGTTATAACGGAAGTCCATCAGCGTGCGCAGGCCTTCGTCTACAACGAAGATCACATTGCCTCCGCGTCCACCATCACCACCCCAAGGGCCGCCATTGGGAACATACTTTTCACGGCGAAAGGCCACCATGCCATCGCCGCCATTTCCAGCCTTGACCTTAATCTTGGCTGTATCTAAAAACATACTCATAGTTTATCGTTTTCCTTTTATAACCAAGTGTTGCTTGGTAGTCCCTTAGTAGGATAGTGCACCCAAAGCTGCAGCAAAGATTGCTCCAACTGTTACAATCAACATAATAACAATGACCAGCATGGTCAATTTTTCAAAGAAAGTTTTTTTGCGTTTTCCGTTGTCTCCAAAAGCCACGTTTTTTACCTCAATTACAATAAATTCATTAGCCCTATTTTACCACGAATAAGGGCATTTTTCAAACATCCACCTCCTAGAGGAAAGGGAGCTATTGGATGAAATAAATTTTTCAACATCGACACTTGTTTAACTACACTTTTATAGAAGCATCAAAAAAGACTGGAAAATTCCAGCCTTTTAATAACGAGTATTATTTGGTTAGCTTCTTAGAGCGTAACACAGTATAGCCAACCGCACAACCCAAGATACCAACCAGGATAATCACAGGCGTCATCTTTTCACCCGTACGAGGAAGGACTTTTTTCTTCCCAGTTTTTGGAATATCATTGCTTTCTGTTGTAGTCGGATCGGAAGGTTTTGATGTCGTTGTTGCTGTAGATGAGCTCGATGAAGAACTAGAACTTGATGAAGAGGATGAGCTCGATGAAGAACTAGAACTTGATGAAGAGGATGAGCTCGATGAAGAACTAGAACTTGAAGTCGGTGGGGTTTGTTCTTTCTCACCTAATCCTTCTCCAGATCCTGATTCCAGTCTCACTTCTCGTATTAAGCTACGAGGCTCAGGGAAATTGGTTGCTGTCCATGTCAAAGTATTATGAACGAGATCTCCAACTTTTGTACCAGGAGCTACTTTAGTAGAGTATTCAATGTACATTGGCCAATGGTAGTTATCTCCAAATTCAATAGTAAATCCTGTGATCTGACCAGCTGCATTCTTGTCGAAGACAGCTTTTTTACTGAAATTGTCTAATACTGGCAGACTTAAAATATGGGCTTCGTTTCTAATTCCACCATCTACTGGATTAAAGCGAACCGCACGGAAACTACCTTCTACCAGTGTCAAACCATCTCCAAATTGATCCTTAATGACCATTCCACGAAGGATATCTTGACGAGCATTTAAGATAATCCGCCATTTTACAATCGTTGGATCTGTTTGGTCTTGGTAGCCATATTTCATTTCATAGTCACCAGCTTGACCATCTGTTTTTTCGTAGTTTAATGAAAAATCTGTATTGCCAATTTTAAAGGTCAGTGGGGATGTTTTGGTAACAACCTCTGGATCAACTTTCACATCAAAACGTAAAGAAACGCGTTTATTGAGTGGGTGTGAAGCAAAGTAATCGTTAAACGTAACCGTTACAGTCTTGTTTGCCGAATTGACAACAGCTTTCCCAACTGTCTGACCATTTGTTTGGCCTTCTTCTACCACATCAAATTCTAGAGCTGTATAGAAGGTTAATTCTTTAGGCAAAGACAAGGTCAGGGTGTCACCTGCTTGAATGGATTGTGTATCTGGAAAGGCTACATTGATGGTAGCGGACAATTTTTCGTTTGATAAGACTGTAGTTCCACTGGTTACTACTTGGTTTTCCTTGGTCAGACTAGCTGTTTGCGTATAAGACAGGACTTCAGACGCTTGAATCGTTTGCACAAAAGCATTCGAAAAGAGAACTGTAGCAACAAGGGCTAGAGCCCACATCACTCGACGTAAATATTTCATATTGACCTCCTTAACTCTCACTTGGAGAGTTTACTTCTTTATTTAATCTTCAAGACCAATTTCATCTTTGACTACAGCAGCAATGGTATCCACATAGTAATCCACTTCTTCATCAGTCGGAGCTTCTGCCATGACACGAAGTAGTGGTTCGGTACCACTTGGACGAACTAAGATACGACCATTCCCAGCCATTTCAGCTTCCATTTTTTCAATAATTGCACGAATGGCCGGAACTTCCATAGCCTTATCTTTCATGCTATTTTCAACACGGATATTAACTAATTTTTGAGGATAGATGGTAACTTCTGATGCAAGGTCTGATAAGGTTCGACCAGTTTCTTGCATAATCTTAGTCAATTGAACGGCACTCATCTGGCCATCTCCAGTGGTATTGTAGTCCATGACAATCACGTGACCAGATTGCTCTCCACCAAGATTGTATCCGGACTTCCGCATCTCTTCAACTACATAGCGGTCTCCTACAGCAGTCACAACCTTATGAATACCTTTGGCATCCAAGGCTTTATGGAATCCAAGATTGGACATGACCGTCGTTACGATGGTGTTATCTTTTAAGAGGCCCTTATCAGAAAGGTAGGTTCCAATGATGTACATGATTTTATCACCATCGACTAGGTCCCCATTTTCGTCAACCGCAATCAAACGGTCACTATCACCATCAAAAGCCAAACCAATAGCTGCACCAGACTCTCGAACAGCCTCCTGCAAAGCCTCAGGATGGGTAGAGCCCACTTGATCATTGATATTAAGACCATTTGGGCTTTCTCCAATAACTGTTAAACGTGCTCCTAAGTCAGCAAAGACTTGGCGGGCACTTGTAGATGCTGAACCATTCGCAGCATCTAGAGCCACGTGCATTCCTTCAAGCTGGGTTCCAGTTGAAACTAAGTATTCTTGATACTTACGAAGTCCTTCAGGATAGTCCATTACCGTTCCAAGACCTTCCGCACTAGGACGAGGAAGAGTATCAGACTCCGCATCCAATAAGGCTTCAATCTCTAGTTCACGGTCATCGTCTAATTTATAGCCGTCATTTCCAAAGAATTTAATCCCATTGTCTAAGGCTGGATTATGACTGGCAGAAATCATGACCCCAGCACTTGCACCTTCAGAACGAACCAAATAAGCTACACCTGGTGTCGCGATGACACCGAGTTTATAAACTTTAATCCCTACAGATAGGAGACCTGCTACGAGAGCACTTTCTAACATTTCACCAGAAATACGGGTATCTCGTCCTACGAAAACAAGTGGAGTTCCTTTTTCATGTTGGCTGAGGACATAACCTCCGTATCGACCGAGCTTAAAGGCCAACTCTGGCGTCAATTCGACGTTTGCTTCTCCACGGACTCCGTCCGTTCCAAAATATTTACCCATTATGATAATCCTTTCGATGATTCTTTATTAATTGCTATTATTTGATGAGGAACTGGATGAAGAAGAGCTAGAACTTGTCTGTTTCAACTCAACCTTCATGTATAGTTCTGATGGAGAGATAATAACTGGCAAATCATTTCCCTCGCTATCTACTGCCTTCAAGGAGACGGTTGCTGTGTAGGTATTGCTTAAAAGATCTCCTTCAGGGAAGATGGCTTCTACATGATCAACTTTGGCTAAAGTATCCTGGTCGCTGGTTACAGAGACCTTATCTTCAGAAAAAGTAACATGTGAGAGATTCCACCCTGGGGCAATTTGTTTGTCTGGTACCGTGACGGAAACATCAAACTTTTTCGTCTTTTTCTTACCAATTTTTGCAGTAACTTTCTCAGGCTCAATGGTTGCAGTCAAACCAGAAGGTAGGTTTTCGACCTTTAAGGTGATTTCATGCTGGCCCTCTTTCAGATTGCTAAGATCGGCTACCACTTTAAATTTACGAGTACTAGCCTGCATTTCTGATGCTAAGGCGACACGGTTAGATCCCTTCAGAAAAACTGTTACTTCTGAACTAATCCCGCTAACAAAATATTTACTATCGTTATATTTTACATCAATCGGAATATTGGTTAAGGTGTTCGTGTAAGTTTCAGAGCTCACTTGACGAGCACTACTGTTATTTTGGAAATTAACAGAGGTGGCAATGATGAATAAGAGACTTGAGAAAAAGACTGATGTCACAATATAGACAATTTTTCTTTTTGGAATCATTTGATACGTCCTCCAAAAATTCTTGATTTCAAATCTTTTTTTCCTTGATCTTCTGGAATAATGAAGGAACGCAATTCTTGTTCGAATTCTTCGATACTGAGGTCGTTTCTAAAGCTCCCATTTCTCGCAATGGAGATACCACCCGTTTCTTCCGAAACAACAAAGGTGAAGGCATCACTTACCTCAGACAAGCCGATTGCAGCCCGGTGTCGCGTACCGAACTCTTTTGAAATTCCCGTGCTTTCTGTTAAGGGAAGATAGGCACAAGATACAGCAATTTTATCATTGGTAACAATCACAGCCCCATCATGAAGTGGGGTGTTGGGGATAAAAATATTGATCAGTAGTTCACCTGATACATCTGCATCAAGGGGAATACCTGTGGATATGTATTCTTGAAGGGTTCTACTTCCTTGTATCGCAACCAAGGCCCCAATCTTCCGAGGGCTCATATAGGCAACTGCTTTTACATAAGATTGAACCAATTTTTCTTCTGTACTAATCTGGTTGGTTGAGAAAAATTCAGTTGCTCGACCTAATCGTTCTAATCCCGTCCGAATTTCCGGAGAGAAAATCACTACCGCAGCAATGACCCCGTAGGTGATGATTTGGTTGATCAACCAAGAAATGGTCGTTAAACCAATCATATTGGCAATTAACTCAAATAAGAAAAAGGTCAAGACACCACGGACTAAAATCATAATTTTAGTGCCGACAATGGCTTTGATAAAATAATACAATAACCAAGCCACTAGGGCAATGTCAATAAGGTTGACAACCACACTCCAGGGAGTGGGAAATAAACTGGCCCAGTACTGGGGATTTGACAGTTGTTGGATGTTCACGATCTCATACCTACCACTTCTCTTCTAGGCTTATCGAACGGCTAACAAATTGTAGAATCTTACTAGCAACAGCAAGGCTTCTATCAAAAGGATAGCGCGTTCAAACCACTCTACATCATTATATCATGTTTCAACAGATTTTTCTGTAACCTTCTGTTGGTTTTTGTGATAAAATATGAATTATGAAGATTAAGACTAGTATGGGGCTTATTGCCGGAAAAATAAGTAGTCACCTCTTGCGTATGCTTGGACGTGGCTCTACCTTTCCTGGAAAAATTGCCCTTCAAATTGATAAAGATATTTTACAACACCTGGCCCAGAACTACGAAATTGTAGTCATCACTGGTACGAATGGGAAAACACTAACAACGGCTCTCACTGTAGGCATTCTTCAGGAGGCTTTTGGACCTATCGTGACCAATCCTAGTGGTGCCAATATGATTTCAGGGATTACGACTACTTTCTTGAACGCAAAAGGTTCTTCTGGTCGTCCAATCGCTGTTCTTGAAATCGATGAAGCCAGCCTATCTCGGATTTGTGACTACATCACACCGACCTTGTTTGTGATCACCAATATTTTCCGCGATCAAATGGACCGCTACGGAGAAATCTACACGACTTATCGGATGATCTTGGATGGGATTAAAAATGCGCCTCAAGCGACTGTTTTGATGAATGGGGATAGTCCTCTTTTCCATACCCTTCCCCTACCAAATCCCGTTCAATATTTTGGCTTTGAGACGGAAAAAACTGCTCCACAGCTAGCTCATTACAATACAGAAGGAATCGTCTGCCCAGAATGTCATGGCATCTTGACCTACCAGTTGAATACCTATGCGAATCTAGGGGATTACCTCTGTGAAAACTGTGGCTTCCACCGTCCTCCTTTGACAGTCGCTGTCGATGAATTGACCGAGTTAACCAATACTTCTTCTCACTTCAAGATTAACGGCACAAATTACCACATCAATATCGGGGGCCTCTATAATATTTATAATGCCCTTGCTGCAGTTGCTGTTGCCCATTATTTTGAAGTAAGTCCAGACGTCATTAAGCGTGGTTTCGACAAGAGTAAGGCTGTCTTTGGTCGTCAAGAAACTTTTAAGATTGGGGACAAGGAATGTACCTTGGTCCTGATCAAAAATCCAGTCGGTGCGACGCAGGCTATTGAAATGATCAAGCTAGCACCTTATCCATTCAGCTTGTCCGTACTTCTCAATGCCAACTATGCTGACGGGATAGACACCAGCTGGATCTGGGATGCAGACTTTGAACAAATCACTCAAATGGACATTCCAGAGATCAATGCTGGAGGGGTGCGCCACTCTGAAATTGCTCGGCGACTTCGGGTTACAGGCTATCCTGCTGAAAAGATCACAGAAATAGCTGAATTAAAAGAGGTCTTCCAACGCATCCAGCAACAGGAAACCCCTCACGCCTATATTTTAGCCACCTATACGGCCATGCTAGAATTCCGTGAACTTCTAGCTCAAGAACACCTGATTGGAAAGGAGATGAATTAATGACCTACACTTCACTACAATCCCCTGATCAGGAAACCTACCAATACGAATTGAGAATTGCCCATCTTTATGGGAATCTGATGAATACATATGGCGACAATGGAAATATCCTCATGCTCAAGTACGTTGCGGAGAAGCTTGGTGCTCATGTCACTGTGGATATCGTTTCTCTCAAAGACCGCTTTGATCCAGAAGTCTACGATATTGCCTTTTTCGGTGGAGGTCAAGACTACGAACAGACCATTGTATCAGAAGATCTACCAGATAAAAAAGAAGACCTCGAGCGCTTTATTCATGACGATGGTGTAGTCCTTGCTATCTGTGGTGGCTTTCAGCTTCTAGGTCAGTACTACATTGAAGCTTCTGGCAAACGCATTGAAGGTCTTGGTATTATGGGGCATTACACTCTCAACCAAGAAAACAACCGCTATATTGGCGACATCAAGATCCATAACGAAGAGTTCAATGAAACCTACTATGGTTTTGAAAACCACCAGGGTCGGACCTTCTTGGCAGAGGATGAAAAACCGCTGGGCAAGGTCGTCTATGGAAATGGGAACAACAAGGAAGATGGGTGCGAAGGCGTTCATTACAAAAACGTCTTTGGGAGCTACTTCCACGGCCCTATCCTCTCTCGTAACGCCAATTTAGCCTATCGCTTGGTGACAACTGCTCTAAAGAAAAAATATGGACAAGACATCGACCTAGCGACTTACAATGATATCTTAAGCCTTGAAAAAGCAGAAGAATACGCTGATGTGAAAAGCAAGGCTGAATTAGAAGAATAAGGAGACAAAATGAATAAACGAAAACTACAATATGTTACACTACTGATTTCTGTACTGCTCATTGCAATTATTTCCTTGGCCAATATGCAAACGGTGACTGTGAACTTTTTGCTGGTCCAATTTAAACTCCCTCTCATCATTTTGATTCTGATCTGTGTCCTTCTCGGTTCGCTAGTGACTTTCTTAGTCAGCCTTCCAAAAAATTTCTCATTAAAACATGAATTAAAATCTGCGAAAAAACAACTAGGACAAAAGATGTCGAGCGAAAAAGAAGAAAAAATCGAACAAATCGAAAACAAAAGCACCGATTGATTTTTTAGCATCGCTTCGGTTGTTTTCTGTAAAATAGTTTGTCTAGATCAAAAAAAGCACCAGTCGGTGCTTTTTTTCATGCTGATCTAATGACTTTTTGATGGTAGCTGCTTGGCTACTAGTTGGGCTAGGAAGGAAAAGAGAATGACGCCAGCGCCAATCAGGAGAAAGGATTCTACTCGGACGCTTGGCAACCAAGTCATCAAGCCTTTGGCAATGGGCATAAAGAGAATGGCCAGGGTAAAAATGGTGCTTAAGACCCTGCCTAGATAGTCTCCTTCCACCTTGGTTTGCACTTGGGTAAAAAAGTGGATATTAAAAATCGTCATAAAGAGTTCACAGACTAAATTTCCAGAAAAGGAAAGGAGAGGAGGAAGAGGTAAGCCCATCATGAATACTCCTACTCCTGTTAAAATCAATAAGAAGAGAAGCATCTCCATGCTTGATTTAAATTTATTGGCGATCAAGGCTCCGATAATGGACCCGATAGCTCCCAAGGTTAAGATGGTCGCATAAGCCCCCTTGACTCCGTAAAGTCGATTGGAAAAGGGAAGTAAAAACTCAAAAGCTGCAAAAAAGAAATTGACACTGGAAGCAACCAACAAGAGAAAGAAAATGTCTTTCTGCTGCCAGATGTAGTGCAATCCATCCTTTATATCAGAAAAAATATCCTTTGCCGTAAACCCTTTCTTTTCTTGAACCTTTTCTTCTTTCGGCAGTAAAGCAACCAGTACAAAAGCAATGAAAAAGGTCAGTGCATCCAGTAAGAGGGTCGCATGGAGACTGGCAAATTGTAAAATAAGAAAAGAGAACACGGGAGAAGTGACACCAATAACCTGTAAGACCAACTCCAAGTGGGCATTATAAGTCACAATCTCGTCTTTCTCTACAAGTTCTGTAATAATGGCTTTATTGGCAGTTCTAGAAAAAGCGAAGGCAATGGCTTGGACAATATTGGCAACAATCAGGGCTGCAATCATCCAACGATCGTTCCTGATAAAAGAAATGCCCAAACAAAGAAGCCCACAAACCATGTCGGTCGTCATCAAAATCTTGCGACGGGAAAAACGATCTGAGATCACGCCTCCAAATGGATTAACTAGAATGGAGGTCACAAGTTCAGAAATCTGATAAATCCCCAATACTGTCTTTCCTACCGTCCCCATCGAGGCCAGCCAGACACTATTCCCATAATCATAGAGCATATTTCCCATTCTATTGATCGCACCACGAGAAATTAACTGGACTGCATGTCGCTTCATAAAAAAACCTCCTTCATTTTCTGAAACTATTGTATCAGTTCATGAAAGAGGTTTTCATTTTGTCCCTTATTTGGGAAAAATAATAGGTTGCAATTTTATAAAAGGATACCTACTGTTCTTTTGATTGAAACTGCTTAGCTACTAGCTGAGCCAAGAGTGAAAAGAGAATAACTCCAGCTCCAATCAGGAGAAAGGATTCTACATGGACACTTGGTAACCAAGTCATCAAACCTTTGGCGATGGGCATAAAAAGAACAGCCAAAGTATAAATCGTGCTCAAGACTCTCCCCAGATAATCATCTTCCACCTTGGTTTGCACTTGAGTAAAAACGTGGATGTCGAAAATGGTCACAAAAAATTCACAGACCAGATTTCCCGAAAAGGAAAGATAAGGTGGAAGGGGCAAGCCCATCATGAACACTCCTACACCTGCCAGAATCAGTAAAAACAGGAGAGTTTTCATACTTGATGCAATTTTATTGGCAACAAGTGCTCCTAGAATAGATCCGATAGCTCCCAATGTTAAGATGGTCGCATAAGCCCCCTTGACCCCGTAGAGTCGATTGGAAAAGGGAAGTAAAAACTCAAAAGCCGCAAAAAAGAAATTAACACCGGAAGCCACCAAGAGGAGAAAGAAAATGTCTTTCTGATGCCAGATATAGTCTAACCCCTCCTTGATATCAGAAAAAATATCTTTCACCGTAAACTGTTTCTTTTCTTGAACCTTAGCTTCTTCTTTCGGGAGAAATGCCACTAGGACAAATGCAATAAAAAAGGTCAGCGCATCTAGTAAGAGGGTCGCATGGAGACTGGCAAATTGTAGAACTAGGAAAGAAAAGACAGGTGAACTGACACTAACAACCTGTAAGACCAACTCCAAGTGCGCATTATAGGTTACAATCTCTTCTTTCTCTACCACCTCTGTGATAATGGCTTTATTGGCAGGTCGAGAAAAACCAAATGCAATGGCCTGAACAATATTGGCAAAAATCAGGGCCGCAATCATCCAACGATCACTTCTGATAAAAGAAATCGCCAAACAAAGGAGTCCACAAACCAAGTCGGTCGTCATCAAAATCTTGCGACGAGAAAAACGGTCTGAAATCACTCCTCCAAAAGGATTGACGAGAATCCCTGTCACTAACTCAGAAATCTGATAGATTCCTAATACCGTCTTTCCTATAGTCCCCATTGAGGCCAGCCAGACACTATTCCCATAATCATAGAGCATATTTCCAATTTTGTTAATCGCTCCACGACTAATTAATTGGACCGCATGTCGATTCATAAAATCTCCTTTATCTCTTGCTTATTTAGGAACATTCATCTATTACAAATTTATCAAAGTGTTCTTGATAATAGGCTACCTGCTCTGGTAGTCCCAGCACATCAAAAATATGCATAGCCTCTTGCATTTGCTGACAGCCTTCTTTCTTTTGACCCTTCTGATAGAGGGCAAATCCCTTGAGGTAATGAAAGACATTGCGTTCGTAGAGTTTAATTCCCTTGCCGATAATCTTTTCCACATAGGCTTCAAAATAACTAGCATTTTCAAAAGAACGGTGTTCTAAACAATGCTGGTAACAATTGAGGGCCAGAATCAAGACCAGTTTTCGATGGCGACCAATTTCCTTGTAGAAATCTTCACGCTCCATCACTTCTCTACCAAGCCGAGTGACATAATCCACATCATAATAGCTATAAAGATTGCCAAAGAGGATCAACTCATACATGGTCCACTCTTCCGTTTGAAAGAGATAATCCGCCACCTTGTCCAGATCACTCTGCTTCATGGTGTAGCTGGCATCTCTCTGGCAAATCAGCCCTTGTAACAAAATCCAGTTCAATTCAAAATAAAGAGGATTGGTCGAACTTTTAGCCTTTTCAAGTTGTTCTCCTTGAAGCCTTTGAAAACCAGTAATATCATTTGAATAGTAAAGAGGAATAATCTGGGCCATCAAGGCCACATGCTCATGGTGTTGAAAATTTCTGGCCTTATCCATAAAATTCTCAATCGTCACATGGATATTGTCTAATATCTCAAAAAAACGCGAGACAGCTAGATCCGACTCCCCCAATTCAAAGCGGGATAACTGAGAGGTCGAGCAGGTTTCTCCTGCAGCTTCTTTCAATGAATAATTTTTACTCATTCGAAATTCACGAAAAACTTTGCCTAAATCTTCCATCTATTCCACCTGCTCTGACAATTCTGCCCACTCTTCCATAACCGCTTCCTGTTGGATGGTCAATTGGTCCAGATTGCTTTGCAATTGAACTAAATCTTCCGCATCATTGGTGCTATGCATGCTTTCGGTAATGGCTTGAATTTTTTGATCCAGCTCTTCCATCTCCGCTTCCAATTGCTCAATGCGACGAGTGATTTTACGGAGTTCCTTTTGGTTTTGCTTTTGCAAGTGATAATCATTGCTGGTGACTTCTTCCATTGAAGCAGCTGGCACCGCTTCTGCTTGCGCTGCAGCAAGGGCTTCTAACTCTGCTTTTTTCTCCAGATAATAATCATAGTCTCCTAGGTAAAGAGTTGAACCCTCTTCTGAGAGTTCTAAGACTTGGGTGGCTACCCGATTGATAAAGTAGCGGTCGTGGCTGACAAAGAGAAGAGTCCCGTCAAAATCAATCAAGGCATTTTCCAGCACTTCCTTGCTATCGATGTCCAAGTGGTTGGTCGGCTCATCGAGAATCAAAAAGTTGTTATTCTCCATGGATAGTTTAGCCAAGAGCAGGCGCGCCCGCTCTCCACCTGACAGCATGCCGACGGTTTTCTTGACATCGTCCCCAGAGAAAAGGAAGGCTCCCAGGCGATTGCGAATTTCCACTTCTGGTGTTAGCTTAAAGTCATTCCAGAGTTCATCCAAAACACTGTTGTGAGGGGTTAGCTTACTCTGAATCTGGTCATAGTAGCCTACCTCGACATTGGCCCCAAAACGGGCTTCTCCTTTGATAAAAGGAATCTGTCCAACGATGGACTTGATAAGAGTCGATTTCCCGATCCCATTTGGTCCTACAATAGCGACCGCATTCATCTTGCGGATATCCAGATTGATGGGCTCTGATAGGACTTGATCGTCATAGCCGACAGCTGCCTCTTCTACTGTCAAAACGACATTGCCAGAGGTCTTATCAGAATGGAAGGTCATATGGGCAGACTTGGTCCCAGCTTCGGGCTTGTCTAGACGCTCCATTTTTTCCAACTGCTTGCGACGAGACTGGGCCCGCTTGGTGGTCGAAGCCCGCACTAAATTGCGATTAACAAAGTCTTCGAGAGCAGCGATTTCTTTTTGTTGCTTCTCGTAGTTCTTGGCTTCGGTCAGGAGTTTTTGCTCTTTTTGCTCGACAAAGCTGGAGTAATTGCCGACATAGCGGTCCAAAGAATGCTTGGTCAAGTCCAGAGTAATGGTTGCTACCTTATCTAGAAAATACCGGTCGTGACTGACAATGAGAAGGGCCCCACTATAATTGACCAAGTAATTTTCCAACCAGGCGATGGTCTCAATATCCAAGTGGTTGGTCGGCTCATCCAGTACCAAAAGATTTGGCTTTTCCAAGAGCATCTTGGCCAGAGCTAAACGGGTATTTTGCCCTCCAGACAGCTCTTCAATCTTCATCTGCCACATAGATTCATCGAACTTGAAGCCGTTTAAAATGGCACGGATATCTGCCTCATAGGTAAAGCCACCAGCCTGACGGAATTCTTCCGAGAGCCGGTCATAATCCTGCATGAGTTTCTCCAAATCGGCTCCAGTTTTTTCCCCCATCTCGAGCTCCATCTGCCGTAAGGTTCTTTCCGTCTTACGAAGATCGTCAAAGACATGGAGCATCTCATCGTAGATGGTATTAGACGACTCAAAGAGGCTATCCTGGGCCAGATAAGAGAGAGAAAGGTCGCGTTTTTTATTGATTTCTCCTGAGGTCGGCTCTTCTTCTCCCACCAAGATTTTCAAGAGCGTAGACTTGCCTGCGCCGTTCTTTCCGACCAGAGCAATTCGATCCCGTTCATCCACTTGCAGGCTGATATTATCAAAAAGAACCTCCCCTGCAAAAGAGCGTTCAATTTTGTTGGCTTGTAAAATAATCATAGTTTCATTGTACCTTACTTTTGACAAATTGACAATTGAAGAAAAGGCCAAACGCTAGACGCGCTTGACCTTTCTTCACTTTTTAAATCGCTGAGACATTGGAAGCCATTTGACTGTACTGATAGGCTAGGAAAAGCCCGATGCCAATCACTAGCAAAAACAAGCCCCATTTGATGACGCCCTTCACAAAGCGAATCACAAGCAG
The DNA here is from genome assembly GCF_003603595.1 of Streptococcus sp. AM28-20. Lineage (NCBI taxonomy): Bacteria > Bacillati > Bacillota > Bacilli > Lactobacillales > Streptococcaceae > Streptococcus > Streptococcus sp. AM28-20. The sequence continues at coordinate 211,905 of NZ_QTNK01000001.1, read as the reverse complement.
GATAATCATGGAGCCAATCAGCCAAGTAATGGCCGAATGGGAGAAGAAAGCTTGAACAGCTTCCTTATTGTCTCCGAAAAATTGACGGACTCCCTCAGGAGCATAATTTTCCCAAGCCTGTTGAATGCCTAATTCATGGGAAATTACTTGCCCTTTTTGGGATATCCATAGAAAGATTCCAGAGTTAAACACAAAGAGTGCCACTTGTTCTGGAAAGGTTCGAATAAGATACAGTATCCGTTTGATCATTCTGACTCCTTATATAGTTGACGAACAGCTTCAATATCCCTCGCTTGGATGCTATAAAAGGAACCAGCCGACTGCATGACGGACTCTTCCTCATTATGGTCCAAACCAATGGCATGGCCTAGTTCATGCTCAGCTGTATTCACAATCCGTTGATGGGAATAGTTGTACTGCTTATTTAATAGGTAATAGCGATTCAAACGAACAATCACACGTTTGAATCGATGAGTTAAAACATTGGTCTGGGATTCTGCTTCACCTGCTGCAGAAACCGTGCTATCATCCATCTCTGTTAGGAGGATATCCGCCTCTTCTTCACTGGTGACAAGTTGGAAAGTGAAGGCCCCTGTCTGATTCCAAGACTCAAGCGCTTCCTCATAAGCAAGGGTAAAGGTCTCATCCATCGCAGGATCTAGATAAACTTTTGCAGTTGCCTGATCCCACCTTGCTCCTGTAGAGGTATGGCCATCAGTTGCTAGGCCTTCTTGAGCAGATGGGCTCCCTTGACTTAGCATAGGACCAGTTCGATGAAAGTAAGCATCCACCTGCGTGACAACCGTTTGGGCCGCACGACTGACGCCGTCTATCCCGCTACCGGTTTTGCCACTAAAGAACAGAACACCAACTACTAGGGCAAAACTGAGGGCCAGGGTCCAAAACAAGCCCCAAACAAGACTCCAAATGGCCCTTATTAGAAAACGAATCATGGCTATAATAGTTCTCATAAGCTCCTCCTTTTCTTGGAAAGACCTCTGTTTAGGTCTAGAAGAGCATAGTATACCTTAATTTTCTTAAAATAAACTAAAGATTGCAGTCATGAAAAGAAAAAGATTCAGTTGACTACAAAGCCAACCGAATCCTTCTTATCTTGCTTCTTCTTTTCCGTTTAGCTTAACGATGCACTGTTACTTTTCCCGTACGATAATCCAAACTAATCCCACTCTGAACATTTGGAACAAAAACATTAAACTCTAGACTACCATCACTAGATTTTGCTTCAATTTGACTGCCGACTGGTACCAAATCATCATCCGATGCATAGTGGAGAGTCACCCGATAACGAACCCGCTTATTATTGTCTAAGGCCTTCCGAACAAGGGTCTCATAGTAATTTTGTCCTGTCGAAAAACTATCACGCGCTTGATTCGCCCAAGCTGTTTGAACCGCTATATTTTTTGGATTGCTCGTTGAGGCATCAAAGCCATCAAGCTTGCCAATCAAGGCATAGCCGAGAAGGTGTCCCCGATCAACCGCATGGTCATATTCCCCAGCTAAATTGGTTACTTGGTGCCATCCAGCTGGCGTCCAATCTACATCTGTCTGCTCTCTCTTTTGGTATTGACGAGTCGCCTTGGTCATCAAAGCGTTGGCAACTGTTGGGATTTCTCGTCCTTTTACAGTCTTTGTCTTCGTATCTGCATAAGGGAGACTCGCAACATCTGCATCCAGATTGGTTTTGTTCTGGTTAATAATGAAAGCGCCCGCTTCGTTCCATTGAATGTTCTTTCCTAGTTTCGTACGAACACCATCCGTCAGAACACTCTCTGCTAGTTCCTTACTCGGTGTTGCTTGTTGACTCGAAGTGACAACCGTTTGAACTTGAGAGTGACTAGCGACTGGCTGGGGATGACTAAAATAATACCCGCCGATCGAGAGAGCTGCAGCCACCACCAAGCCTAGTAAGGTTTGTCCCGATTTTTTCATTTTAAGTGGTTTCTTTTGATTGTTTGCCACAATGGTTTCCTCTATTTCTACTGAATTGGAAAGAGCCTGGGATCACGATCTCAAGCTCCTCTTTTGATAAATAGTTACTTACCTGTAAATTTCTGAAGGATTTCCTTCCATGTATCTGGCGAGAGAATAGACCAAGGATCCTTCCCATTACCAATGATACCATATCCAATGACCAAGCCAAGAGCGAAGACAATCGCTAAAATAGTAAGAACCAATAGGACGATTCCCAATTGTTTTCCAATTGCTTTTAATTTAGTTTTCATCATCATCTTCCTTCACACGACGTACATCTGCTCCAAGAGCCACCAATTTCTCATGGAATTTAAAATATCCACGGTCAAGGTGTGTTAACTTGCTAACTTTGGTTTCTCCCTCAGCTACAAGCCCCATTAAAATCAAGGTCGCACTAGCACGCAAGTCTGTCGACATCACTTCAGCCCCTTGTAAGCTAGCTCCACCTTGGATGCGGGCTGTATCTCTCATAATGTCTGAGTGTAAGCCCATCCGACGCATCTCTTCCAAGTGTTGGAAACGATTTTCAAAGACTGTTTCAATCATAGTCGATTCACCAGAGGCCATGGCCATCAAAGCAGTGAATTGGGCTTGCATATCAGTCGGGAAGCCTGGATAAGGAAGGGTTTTTACCGTCACTGGTTTCAATTTAGAGACATCTGAGCGAATGCGAATACCATTTTCTTCTTCCGTTACTTCAACACCCATTTCTTGCATCTTAGAAAGAAGAGGGCGGTTGTGTTCCCAGATAGCATCCTCGATTAAAACGTCTCCACCTGTCATGGCTGCACCAACCATAAAGGTACCTGCCTCAATCCGGTCTTGAACAACATTGTGAACCGCGCCATGCAAGCGATCCACCCCAACAATCGTCAAGGTTTCTGTGCCTGCTCCACGCACCTTAGCACCCATCTTATTCAAAAGAGAGGCCAAGTCCACAATCTCAGGTTCGCGGGCTGCATTTTCGATAACCGTAGTTCCATCTGCCAAAGTTGCTGCCATCATGATGTTTTGCGTCGCACCTACGGATGGGAAATCCATATAGATATGCGCTCCATGAAGACGATCTGCTTTTGCTTCAATATAGCCCGCAGTTTGAGTGATCTTGGCCCCCATGGCTTCCAATCCCTTCAAGTGCAAATCGATTGGACGACTACCAATGGTACATCCACCCGGCATGGAAACTTTGGCATGACCATTCCGAGCCAAGACAGGACCTAATACGACGATCGAAGCCCGCATCTTGCTGACATATTTGTAAGGCGCTTCTTCTGTTAAAGGTTGAGTTGCATCAACGACTACTGTATTGGTCTCTTCATCAAACGTCACTTGAGTGTTCAAGCCACGAACGACATTATTCATGGTAAAGACATCAGATAAAACAGGAACATTGGTCAAAGTCGTTGTTCCTTCACTGGCCAAAACAGTTGCTGCTAAAAGGGGAAGGACGGCATTCTTTGCTCCTTCAATCTTCACAGTTCCAACTAGGCGATTTTGACCACCGTTTACAATAATTTTATCCATACTCGTTATTACTCCATTTCATTCAGTCACGACTACTATCATACCATAAATTCATCAAAAAAGAAGCTAAAAGTTCCCGTTAAACAACTGCCGACTGAATTCATAAACACTGATAAAGAAGCTACTGGTCAAATACCCTAAACTAATGCTGATCAATAGAATAAGAAGACGAATTTTCACGGCTGTATCAGCACTTACCTTTAAAAAACGCTCCCACTGAACCACTGTTGAAAGAAGGTGGTAGGCAAAAGAAATAAATAATAGGTGACTGCAAAAAGTAAAAATCATTTGAATCATACCTCTATTATACCATAAGACAAAGTTTCCTTTCATATTCTTAAGATGCGAAAAAAAGAAGTCGATCCAATCAACTTCTTTTTGTATTTATAATCGATTTCCGACATTAATCCGGTTAATAGCTCGTTGAAGGGCAATTTTTGCACGACGCTCCATATCAACAGAATGTTGATCTTTGGCTTCTTCAAGAGCCTTTTCCGCACGCAATTTTGCACGCTCAGCCCGGCTAATATCAATGTCTCGGGCGCGTTCAGCTGAATCCGCTACAATGGTAATGACATTATCCGCTACTTCGATAATCCCACCATTGACTGCAATCCAATCAATATGTTTGTCATCGTCGACACGACGAACCTTGACTTGGTCTACAGCCAAAACCGCAATGGTATTGATATGATGAGGTAAAATCCCTAATTCACCATCAATTGTCTTGACAGATACAAATGCGGCATGATGATCATAAACCAGTCCATCCGGTGTAACGATTTGGACGTTCATTTGACTCATCTTTCACCTCTTCTTAGAATCCCATTTTTTCAGCTTTGGCGATCACATCTTCGATCGAACCGACTCCACGGAAAGCATCCTCTGGCAAGTGGTCATGCTTCCCATCCAAAATTTCCTTAAAGCCACGAACAGTTTCAGCAACCGGTACATAAGAACCTGGTTGACCAGTAAATTGTTCCGCCACGTTAAAGTTTTGAGACAAGAAGAATTGGACACGACGGGCACGAGCCACCAAGGTCTTTTCATCATCAGACAATTCATCCATCCCCAAGATAGCAATGATATCTTGCAATTCGTGGTAACGTTGAAGGACGCGTTTGACCTCAGAAGCCACTGCATAGTGCTCTTCTCCGACGATATCTGGGGAAAGGGCACGCGAGCTTGATGCCAATGGGTCCACGGCAGGGTAAATCCCTAATTGAACCAATTTACGCTCCAAGTTGGTCGTAGAGTCCAAATGGGCGAAAGCTGTTGCTGGTGCAGGGTCTGTGTAGTCATCGGCTGGCACGTAGATGGCCTGGATCGATGTAACAGAACCTTTCTTGGTTGAGGTAATCCGTTCTTGCAATTGACCCATTTCAGTTGCCAAGGTCGGTTGATAACCCACGGCAGAAGGCATCCGTCCCAAAAGGGCTGATACTTCTGATCCGGCTTGGGTGAAACGGAAGATATTATCGATAAACAAGAGAACGTCTTGACCTTCCACATCACGGAAGTATTCCGCAATGGTCAAACCAGTCAAGGCTACACGCATCCGTGCTCCTGGTGGTTCGTTCATTTGTCCAAAGACCATGGCTGTTTTTTCGATAACGCCAGATTCCTTCATTTCCCAGTACAAGTCATTCCCCTCACGGGTCCGTTCACCAACCCCGGTAAAGACGGAGATCCCACCGTGCTCTTGGGCAATGTTGTGGATCAATTCTTGAATTAAGACGGTCTTCCCAACTCCGGCACCACCGAAGAGGCCGACCTTCCCACCTTTCAGGTAAGGGGCCAAGAGGTCAATGACCTTGATCCCTGTTTCAAGAATTTCTTCTGAAGTAGAAAGCTCATCAAAGGATGGAGCTTTTTTATGAATGGATTCACGAGGAGCATCTTCTGGAAATGCTTCTTCCAAGTCAATGGTATCTCCCAAGACGTTGAAAACACGTCCAAGAGTTTCTTTTCCGACAGGCACAGAGATTGGACGACCAGTGTCCAATACTTCCATCCCACGAGTCAAGCCATCTGTTGATTCCATGGCAATGGTGCGAACGACACCATCCCCAAGTTCAAGAGCTACTTCAAGAACGACTTTTGATTTTTGTTGGTCATTTTTATAGACTACAAGCGCATTATTAATCTCAGGGAGTTTATCGCCCGCAGCAAAAGCTACGTCAACGACAGGACCTACAACCTGAGAAATTTTGCCTAAACTCATGTCATTCTCCTATTCTATTAAGTTTCTAAGCTTGGTCATACATATAAGCAAGCTTATTTTTGTATTGTTAAAATGTGCATCGAATCAACTACTCAAGCGCACTCGCTCCTGCAACAACTTCCGTAATTTCTTGCGTAATGGTTGCCTGACGAGCTCGGTTGTATTGAATGGTCAATTCATCAATTACCTTCTTGGCATTGTCTGTTGCTGTTTGCATGGCCATCATACCGGCAGCATTTTCAGCTGTTTTGGCATCAACGATGGCTCCATAAATCATACTTTCAGCAAACTGTGGAAGCAATTGATCCAAAATCGCATCTCGGTCTGATTCCAACTCCAGATTCAAGATATAATCTTCATCTGCTTCGTTGGGGTCCAAGTCAATGATCGGAAGCATTTGCTCAACCCGCAATTGACTGGTCAAACTATTGACGTGGTGGTTATAACAGACATACAATTCATCAAACAATTCATTTTGATACATTTGGACTGTCTTGTTAATGATCTTCCGCACTTCATCAAAGCTTGGTTGATCAGCTAGGCCACGTAGTTCATAAACCGGCTGGATGCCTCTTGCTCTAAAGAAATCTGCCCCAATACTTCCAATACAGATGACTTCGAAATCCTCACCCGTTGGATGGTATTCTTCCTTCAATTCCATGACAGACTTGAGAATAGAGGCGTTGTATCCTCCCACTAGTCCACGGTCAGAAGTGATGACAATATAAGCAGACTTTTTGACAGGCCGACTCTTTAAAAATGGATGGTACTTAGACTTATCATTCTCAGCCTCATGTCCATGTAAGAGGTCGGTCAATAGCTTACGAACCTTAGATGCGTAAATTTGGAAGTCCTTGGCAGCTTGCTCAGACTTCCCAAGTTTGGCAGCAGATACCATCTGCATAGCATTTGTAATTTGACTGGTATTCTTTGTCGATGCAATTTTATTTTTGATATCATTTAAAGAAACTGCCATCTGCCACTCCTATTTCTATTTGAAACTTGATTGGTTGACAAAGTCAGTAATCACTGCATCCATTGTTTCTTCACTTGGAAGATCTTTGGTCGTCCGAATGGTTTCAAAGATTTCTGGATGATGCACTTCTACAAAGGCAAACAATTCCTCTTCAAAGCGAAGGATATCATCAACAGGTACACTATCCAAGAATCCATGTGTCAAAGCATACAAGATGACTACCTGTTTTTCGACAGTTAATGGTTCATGGACTGGTTGCTTCAAGACTTCTACTGTCCGGCGACCACGGTTCAACTTAGCTTGAGTAGCGGCATCCAAGTCACTACCAAACTTGGTGAAGGCTTCCAACTCACGGTAAGAAGCTAGGTCAATACGGAGAGTCCCCGCAACCTTCTTCATAGCCTTGATTTGGGCTGATCCACCAACCCGTGACACAGATGATCCTGCGTCAATGGCTGGACGAATTCCTGAGTTAAAGAGGCTATCTTGCAAGAAGATTTGGCCATCTGTGATCGAAATTACGTTAGTCGCGATATAAGCAGAAATATCCCCTGCTTGTGTCTCAATGATTGGAAGCGCAGTAATGGAACCACCACCCAATTCATCCGATACTTTCGCAGAACGTTCCAATAAACGGCTGTGAAGGTAGAAAACATCCCCTGGGAAGGCTTCCCGTCCTGGCGGACGACGAAGAAGAAGAGACAATTCACGGTATGCAACGGCTTGTTTAGACAAATCATCATAGACGATTAAAACGTGTTTGCCATTGTACATGAACTCTTCGGCCATAGCAACCCCTGCATAAGGTGCAAGGAACAAGAGTGGAGATGGTTGTGAGGCTGATGCCGTCACCACAATGGTGTAATCCATAGCCCCATACTTACGAAGTGTTTCTACTTGTGTCCGAACCGTTGATTCTTTTTGTCCAATTGCTACATAGATACAGATCATATCTTGATCCTTTTGGTTCAAGATAGTATCGATGGCAATTGAGGTTTTTCCTGTTTGACGGTCTCCGATGATCAATTCCCGTTGGCCTCGTCCAATCGGAACAAGGGCATCAATGGCTTTCAAGCCCGTTTGAAGAGGCTCTGATACAGATTTCCGTTGCATAACACCAGGAGCTGGTGTTTCAACTGGACGGAAGGTATCAGTTACGATTTCTCCCAAGCCATCCACTGGCTGACCAAGAGGATTGACAACCCGACCAATCAAGGCGTCCCCAGCAGGGACTTCCATGATTTTACCAGTCCGACGAATCGAGTCTCCTTCACGAATGTCTGTGAAGTCTCCAAGGATGATAATCCCGACATCTGTCGTTTCCAAGTTTTGCGCCATTCCGTATGAGCCGTTTTCAAAGATCAACAACTCCCCACTCATTGCATTTTCAAGGCCATGAGCACGCGCAATCCCGTCACCAATATAGGTAACGACTCCGGTCTCTGTGACGTCAAAATTTGGCTGGAAATTTTCAATTTGTTGCTTAATTAAAGCGCTGATTTCTTGTGCGTTAATCGCCAAAATTCACACCACTTTCTATTTCAAATTTGCTTTTATGACTTGCAATTGACGTTTGAGACTGGTATCAAGCGTCTTGTGATTTGCTGAAACCACAAAACCACCAATCAGATCTGGATCCAGTTCTTCTTTAAGCGAACGAACTTGGATACCAAATTTCTTTTCAATAATAGGGATCAACTTTTCTTTTTGAGCCTGATCCAGTCCGGCAACCGAAGAAACGGTTACTTCGAAACAGTTGCTCAGCTGTTGAATTTGATCCATACTAACTCTGACAATGTCATAAAATAAGGCTTCACGATGATTGAGAATAACCACTTCAATCAAATGGTCTAGTAATGCTGAATCCGAGTTTTGAAAGAGTCGAAGACTCTTCGCTTTCTCTTCATCCTCTACACCGATATGAGCTAAAAATGCAGCAAGGCCTGTTTCTTCAAAAACAGCCTTAATTTGACTTAATTTTTCATAAACGTCATCTTGCTGATTCTTTTCAAATACCAATTGAACAAAAGGCTGGGAATATTTCTCAATTACCATTAATTGCTTTTTGTCCATTAGGCATCTCCTAATTCATTTAGGTAGCGATCGATCAGTTGGCGATGGCCTTCAGAGTCCAACTGTTGGCTTAGCAATTTACCTGCCAAGTTGACGGTTAGGTCTGCGACATCTCCCTTGATACTGTTCATCGCTTCTTCTTTATTTTGCGAAATTTCTAATTGCGCTTTTTCTTTCAAGCGAAGGGCTTCTTGGTTAGCTTCACTAAGAATATGAGCCTTATTTTTTTCGGCTGTTTCCTTAGCCGTTTCAAGAATTGTCGTTGCTTCTTGACGACTACCTGCCAACTCCGCTTCGCGTTTTGCAGCTAGTTCCTCAGCCTTTTTACGGGCTGCCTCTGCTTCGTCAATATCGTTGGTAATTTTTTCAGCACGCGCATCCAAAATACTAGTAATATTACCCCAAGCATATTTCTTTACTAAAAAGATTAATAAGAGGAAGGAACCAGCGATCAGTATAAAGTCACCAATAATGGTACCAATTGTTAAATCCATCTTCTACTCCTCTACTTACTCTTCCTCACCGTTTATTTTTTTACCTATGTACATGGATGACAACATGGTAAATACATAGGCTTGGATACATGAAATGAAAATTGAAAAGGCTGTCCATAACATGTTTGCGATAAAGGCAAAAGGATACCAATACAAAGCATTTTGTGACAAGGTCAATAGCAATCCAGCTAAGACCTCACCGGCAAAAATATTTCCGTAGATCCGAATCGCCAAGGAAGCAAAATTGGTGAACTCTTCTAAAATGTTCATCGGAGTCATAAAGCCAGGTGTAACAAATGCTCTCAAATATTCTTTAACGCCTCTACGACGAACTCCTTCTACATGGGCGATCAAAGTGATCAATAATGAGAGGGATAAATCGTATCCAAGGTTAGCTGTTGGGGAAGTCCACAAGTTATAACCGTTTGTTGTTTGTACTTTTGCCATTAAGCCAATATTATTGGCAACCAAGATAAACAGAAAGAGAGAAAACAGAAACAAGGAATAATCCTTAATGTATGATTCTCCAATGTTTGGTTTGGTAAAACCAATCACAAAGTCATAAATCATCTCAAGAGCATTTTGTTTGCCCTTTGGACGGATGGTCATTTCACGACTTGCCCAATAGACAAAGGCAAAAACCATCAAAACAGTTACAAGAGACATGGCAAGCAGGGTCAAATCAAAGGATATTGGTCCAATATTAACGGTTGGATTCAAACTTTCTTCCATGGTTTGACACCTCCATTTCTAAATAGAGTTGTCTATTTAATGACAAATGCCATCGCTAGGGTTACAAAGAAGGTACCTTCTACAAAGGCAACACCAAGAATCAAGAGACTACGCAATTGACCAATAATTTCTGGTTGACGTGATGCAGATTTGAACAGATTGCTCATCATCAAACCTTCCGCAAGTGACACACCAAAACAGGCTAAACAAAGACCTAAAAATGTTAAATTCATGATGAATTCTCCTTAAATATATTTTACTCCTCTAGTTTACTCCTAAAAGATATAATAGTCAAATGTTTGCCTAGAAAGAAAACGTTTTATAGCAATTCTGTTACTACTTTCAAAATTCCTCTTGCCACTAGTTTTCAAAAGACCCTAATCGTTTTTAGACGCTTTGTCTATTTTTGTATTCCACACAAATTTATATTATTTTTATCAGAAGAGGAAGCATTATTACCAATGATAGAAAAAACTCACCTGACGAGCAGATGAGCATTTTCTTCCTATTTAAAAATAGGGGTTTTGAAACTGTCCGTTTGTTGCAGCAATTTCTTAAAGATTTTTTCTTTCAGTGAAACAGTATTGTCAAATTTGACAGAACCGTTACTTAGAGTAGCCTTATCTTTATCTACTGCTTCAGCAAATGCACGTTTCAAGTCTTCATAGCTATTGTAGGTTTTACCATCGATGTCAATAGCCTGAATTCCTTTTTTGGCACTTGTCACAACTTGATTGAAGTAAGCTTTCTTCCAATCTTCAAGGTTGTTAAATCTTCCTTCAGAAATTTTCTGAATAACGAAATCATCCCCTAGAGTGGCAAGTCCAGCTTGTTTGGACTCTTGTTTATACTTGTTCGAAGCATATCCTAAGAAGCCTTTTTCATAGCCATAGTAACCCCAAATTCTGAAGGTATTGTGTTTGAAGGACATAGCTCCTGGAGCCCCTTCACTGGTGTTGCCACCATAGATCCCTGTCATCATTGGCACAGTCACATAAGCTGAACCAAAGTCAGATGGGTTATAGACTCCATTTCCAGGACCACGATTGGTCATAAAGTTGTTGGTAATGAGGTCATCTACTGTATGCAAAGCAATGGCTTTTTCCTCATCACTCAAAGGACGGACCTTATCGAATTGATTCTTGGTGTTAGCTCCTCGGTATTGTTTATCGACCTTCTTGAACCAAGCATTGTTCAAGTCTTGACTGCCTTTATTGAGGACAGCTTCTCCTTCTAAATAATCCAGAAGCATGAGCGTATCATTATAGCCCTTCATGTAACGATCAATTTCGTCACGTGAGGTGAGGTCATTTGGATTGGTATTGTACCATTGGTTGCCATCGTTTGGACGTTCATAGGCCATGTTGAGACCTAAGGCTTTGTATTCCCCATTTGGATTGGATACAGATGGGGTTTGGAGCATTCCTTGGGCAAAGGCTTCAATATCTGTTCCTTCGCGGTGTCTCCAACCACCTAAGTAAACCATACGGTCATTGACGTGCGTCGTTTCGTGCGTAAAGGCAGAAACCCCAAAATCACTGATCATATCCGTTACCATGAAGAAGACGGAATCATCTTTATAAGGATTTCCGTAAATTCGAGCTACAGCCCCCATCCGCCAATCTGTCGCATGGTAACGATCGGTAGGCCCGTACAATTCACGGATTGGAGCAATATCTTTGCCACTATCTGTATGTCCATAACGATCTGTACTAATGCCTTTATAGTTTTGGTTATCAAGGACAGGGGTCGGCACCATATTATTGCTTTTCAAGAGCTGATTGCGAACCTTATCCGTTGCTAGACGAGACCAGAAATCTAGGTAATTTTGTTGCCCTTTAGCGACCTTATCAATTTCCGCCTTGAAGGCATTTCGTTCCGCTTCAGTGTTCTTACCGTATTTCTCGAAGGAACTGTAGGCCATGGTATTGTAGGTTGAAATCAAGAACATATGGGCATCTTTTAAGTTCAAGAGTGGCAAGATCATTTTGCCATGCACATCGTTATTTAAGCCTTCGTAAGCTCTGTGTTTCTTATTCGCAAACTCAGGAGTTGTTGTTGCTGGTTCAACGATATAGACATTCTCTTTGGTTGCTTTGATGAACCAATCATTTAGGTCTTTGTCTTCTGTGAATAGACGCATATTATAGTCTAAGAAACTATTTAACTCGCCTATACCGATAACTCCTCCGATAGCTTCGCGATAAGCTTCTAAAGTTCTATCGCCTTTAATATTACTTTCTTTAGAACCAATCTGAATCAAGAAGTCTAATACATCAACATTCTTCCCATAGAAGTCTGGTTTAAACAACATGAGTTGCTTGAGATTGACATCATCGAATTTCACCCCGTAATAACGGTTGAGGTAAGAGAGCCCCAAAAGAACTGCCACCTTGTTGTCATCAATTTTCTTGATAAGGGCCCGTTTGGCAGCCTCATCTGTGTTTAATTGATGGTCCTCATTTTCAACCAACTGTTTCACAAAATGGGTCAAATAATCCTTCACCTCTTTGAAGGATTCTTCCAGATAGAGGTTCTTAATGGCATTGACTTTATTTGGACCAGTTCTACCAAGGTGCGTGTAGATTGGATCAGATTGTAATTCTACAGGACTTAATTTTTCAACAATAGCACTAATTAGCTCAGTCCGGTCTTTGTCAACCATATTTGGCGTGTAGACCACTTCACCAAGTTCTGCTACACTGTACTCTTTCACTTGTTTGACTTTAGAATCTTTCGGTGAAATGCTAAAGATATCTTTTGTCTTATCCGAGTAATGGATCAGAATGTGGTCGGCATCAGCCAATTCTGTGACAAAATCATTGCCCTTCATGGCCGTCACAGATAAGACTTCCTTGGTCAAGAGAGGACTACCCGCAGCCAATTTGTTTCCTTGATCGACAATCCACTCTTTGTTATAGAAAGGCTGTAATTTTGCTATATTGCGATAAGCAAGTTCGCGAGCGGCGTCGTAGCCATCAATTGCCTTGTATTGATCGTCTTTGTTAAGAAGGTTATTGAGCTTGTCTTCAATCGGTTTGTCGCTGGTGAATGTATTAGCAGTAATCCCCATTGCTTCAATTTTATTCTCAGCTTCTGCAAGGGAAATACTTGGAATTTTACGGGAGTTGTTAAAGGATTTCTTACCTTCACTCACGTCCTCCACACTGAAATTCCGTTTGGTTCTTGAATAAGTGAAGTAATCATCTGCATCGATATCCGAGTGTCCGAAGACCATCTCACCTGTTTTGACTTTCATCATGGTGATGTTGTCTTCAATGGCACCCAAGGCCCAGTTGGTCCCCAGTAATCCACCAGATTGAACCGCTTCTTTCAGCTCGATAGAACCTTTAGCAACTGAATTTCTGAGAACTCCTTCTTTACCTACTGTGTGGTTATTTCCACCGTTTTGAGAAGAATAAACTAAACCTGCAGCTTTTGCTTTATTACCAGTAATTTCAGCATCAACGTATGCTTTCTCAACAACACCCTTCCAGTTTTCACCAAGAATACCTGCTAAGTACCAACCTTTGTTTCCAGCAGCATGAAGTTTTCCGATAAAGGCGACATTACTTACCTTCCCACTACCATCAATTTTATTGATAATACCAGCTACATCGTTGCCCCCAACAACATTCCCTGTTACTTTAATATTTTCGACAGTCGCATTATTCTTGATAACATTTGCAATTGGTGCTACTCGATCTGTTCCAGGCAGGTCGATTGCGACATTTTCAAGCAAGAGATTCTTAACCGAACCACCTTCGATATTCCCAAATAATGGTCGCGTAATGTTATGGATAGCAAATTTATTACCTTCTGTACTTTCCAAAATTCCCTTGAAGGCATTGGTCACATAGGATTTTCCTGTTGCTGGCACATTCGCAGCATTCATATTGCTACCAAGCTTAAAGGTACCAGTCGGATTGGCTTGCATAGCTTTTACAAGTTCGTTGAAATCGTAGTAGACGTCTCCTTCATGAGCTTTTGGCTTCGCAATGTAATGGACATAGTCCTCACTGAACTGCTTATCTGCTGTTCGTTGGATGAGATCAGGTGCTTTAGCAGTCACCTTGTATAATGATTTACCATCAATTGTGACTTCTTCAATTTTATCAACGGCCAGTTTTGTGACCTTATTATCATGGGTGGTAACCTTTAAGTAATAAGGTTTGACATCTGAAGGTGTTTCTGACAAGAGGCTACGATCGGTCTCAAGGCCTTGGTCATCCACGTTAATCAGACTGGTTTCCTTGATGTTTTTGACTTCGACTTTTTTAAGGTCAAGTCTTAGTGGTTCTTCCTTGAGAACCTCTTCTTCATCCCCATTTCCACGATCATAGACCATGGTCGTCGCAAGCGTATAATCCTTGTAGTAGTCTAAATCCAGTAAGGCAGCTGCTAAATCAGTCTCTGAAAGGGCAAAAGTTTTCACAACTTGATCACCCTTCTTCAACACAGCCTGGATGGACTTGATGGTTACCCCCTCTGGTTTGTCTAACTGATAGGTAGCTTTGGCACTACGCTCCAATTCTTCCTTATCGACCTGAGTCAAGGTCAAGGTTGGCTTAGCTAGTTCTTTGGTTCCTTTTTTAATAATCTGATCTTGGGCTTGTTCAACTACTTCTTCCGAAACCGTTGGAGCATCCGTAGTTTTGACACCTTTAATGGTCTTATAGAGCTTGGTGATTTTCTTCTTCCCATTTTTTCCTGCTTGAGAAACCCTTTCGCTTCCTTTTAGCAGGGTGGCATCTTGTTCGGTTACCGTCTTAAATGGAATTTCCTCAAAAGCGACTTCCTCTGCTTGCCCTTCAATCTCCTTGGTCCCACGACTAATTTTTTCTGTCACAGGTGCTTTTACCGTTTCAGTTGTTGTGCTGAGAGGCTCACCAATCTTCTCGCCATTGACCGTTTTATAGACACGGCGAACTTCCTGACTACCTTCCTCTCCTTTTTGAAGGATACTTTCTTCATCAGTATAGCGATTTGCATCTGATACATATTCGGTTTCATACGGAAGGACCTCTGTTTCTGTTTCTGTAACCGTTCCTTCCATTATTTGGTAAGCTGGATTCTCAGGCTGAATCGGAGCTTCCCCCACATGACCTTCTTCCTGTGTTCCCTTGGCTTCAACGACACCGGTATAAGCTGGGTTCTCTGGTTGTACAGGAGCTTCACCAACATGGCCTTCTTCTTGGTTCCCTTTGGCTTCCACCACTCCTGTATAGGCGGGATTCTCTGGCTGTACAGGAGCTTCGCCCACATGACCTTCTTCTTGCGTCCCCTTGGCTTCAACAACACCGGTATAAGCTGGGTTCTCTGGCTGTACAGGAGCTTCCCCTGCATGACCTTCTTCCTGTGTTCCTTTAGCAGTTACAACTGGAACAGGTTGAGGACTTGGTTGAATCTCCTCCTTTGTTCCAATAGCAATTATTTGTGGAACTGCTTCTTTTGTTACAGTTCTTTCAAGTACTTTGCGAACTTCCTGACCATTTACCGTACTCACTTCTGTTAAAACAGTTTGTTCCCCATTTTGCCCAGCTCTCAGAACTGTCGTTTGACCTTTGGCCAAAGTAGGATCTATTTGTTCTACAGTTTCAAATGGAATACTTTCTGTTGAAACTTCAACGTTTGGCTGGTCCACTATAGGGAAAGCAGGACTCTCTTCAGGTGTTACCTGCGATAGAGTCTTTCCTTCTGTTGCAGGTTGGGATACTGGCTTCTCCTCCACTCTTACATGAGGTTCTTGGCCCGTAGCTCTTGGATCAACTGGACAACGAAGGTAGCCAACATAGTCATAGCCTTCTATCTGGATGACAGCATTGGCTAGTTCTTTACTGCTTGCAATTGAAAGAGTCTGATTGTAGCTTGCTAATTCAATATTTTGCAAGGCTGCGGCATCAATGGATAAGAGTAAGCATTGCCCCATGGAACCAATTAATAGGAGTCCCATTACTTTTTTACGATGTTTTTTGGACAGCAAAAGAACTGCTAAAGAGGCAGTCGCTAAACTAAGGCCAGCAATCGCCAATTCGGTCGTCCCTGTTTGTGGCAGTAGACCTTGACTAGGTGTTTTCTTCTTATAGACCAGATAAAAGGTATCTTCATTTTGATATTCTTCAGGAATAGCACGAATTACTTGCGCTTGTTCCTCAGGAGTCAACTCATTTTCCGTGACATACCCCATATGAACCGTCGCTTCTGCCGTGAATTGATCAGCTTGTACAGAAGGCGCTCCTAATACACTCCCTGCAAAAAGAAGGGCTCCAATAGCAACCGGACCCACTCCGACGGATAATTTCCGAATCGAATACTTGGTAATCTTTTCAAAAGCTTGTCTTCTTTGTTTCATCCTATAACTTCCTACATAGTAATATTTGTAAATCATAGGAAGTCTCATTTATTTTGGAGAAGGTCAACACTCTCCCTAAATCAGCTTCCCGTGATTTTTTACCTTTATCTATCTTATCTTTTTTCGTATCTTTTAGCAACTTATTTTACTTAGATTTTTTCCTTTATTTCATTCCCTATATTTTAGTTGCAACTTCTTACTTCCTCAAGAAAAAAACGCCTAAAAATAGGCGTTTTCATTCATCTTATAAGGACTGATAGAGATCCGCATAGTGTTGACTAGCCGTATCCCAAGAGAAATCACGACTCATGGCTTCTCTTTGGAGACCGTACCAAGCATCCTTATCATGAGTATAAACTGTCAAAGCTTGGTCGACAGCCCAATTCAACCAATAACCAGATAGGTTGTTAAAGCTAAAACCAGTACCACTGCCATCAAGCACATTATAGGCTTGTACTGTATCTCGCAGTCCCCCTACCTCGTGAACCAATGGTAGCGTACCATAGCGCATAGCCATCATTTGAGATAGTCCACATGGTTCAAAACGACTTGGCATCAAGAAAACATCCGAAGCAGCATAGATTTCTTGCGCCAACTGGACATCAAACATAATATTGGCAGAGAGTTTATCTGGATAAGCTTGAGCAAACCAAGAAAAGGCATGTTCAAAACCAGGATCTCCCGTTCCCAAAAGAACGATTTGGATATCCTTTTGTAGAAGGTTGTGGAGTTCTTCAACCACCACATCAAACCCTTTTTGGCGGGTCAAACGAGAAACGATTCCAAACAAGGGAACATCATCACGAACCGGAAGTCCGACACGTTCCTGAAGAGCTCGCTTACTTGCTGCTTTTCCTGATAAATCATCTTTATTGAAATGATAGGTCAAGAGCGGGTCTGTTTCAGGATTGTAGAGGTCTGTATCGATTCCATTCACAATCCCCGTTAATTTACCAGATTCCATGCGTAAGATTTGATCGAGGCCACAACCATATTCAGCTGTTCTGATTTCATAACTATAACTTGGTGAAACAGTCGTCACACGATCAGCATAGAGGATCCCAGCCTTCATCCAGTTTAAGCAATCTTTCCACCGAAGAGTGCCATCTTCATAGCGCTCAAATCCAACTCCAAACAAATCCCATAACATCCCTGGGTCAAACTGCCCTTGGAACTCCAGATTATGGATGGTCAAGACAGACTTAATACCATTGTAAGCTTGAATCCAACGGTATTTTTCCTTAAGAAGGAAAGGAATCATGGCTGTATGGTAGTCATGAGCGTGGATGATATCTGGAATGAAATCTACACGTTCCATCATCTCAAGCGCTGCCAATTGGAAGAAGGCAAAACGCTCCCCATCATCAAAATCTCCATAGACGTGTCCTCTAAAGAAGTACTTTTGATTATCAATGAAGTAGAAGGTAACACCATCTCTAAAAATACGTTTTACCCCAACATACTCACTTCTCCAACCTACCTTTGTAGTAAAGTGTAGCACATCTTCAATCTGATCGCCAAATTTCGCCTCTACCATATCGTAATAAGGAAGGACGACACGGACATCATGTCCCTTTTTAGCCAAGGATTTAGGAAGTGCTCCAATCACATCTCCTAGGCCCCCCGTTTTTGAAAAAGGAGCTCCTTCAGCGGCAACAAACAATAATTTCATTATCCAATATCCTCTGTAATCACAGCACCTTTTTTAATCACAAGAGGTGCTTCTTTGGTTCCACGAATGGTTACACCAGTCTCAACTACGACGCCCTTGTCAAGAATCGCATGCTCTACGACAGCTCCCTCATGGACAACGACTCCCGGGAATAAGAGACTGCTACGAATTTCTGCCCCCTTGTGGAGATGAACACGACGAGAAATGATAGAATCATGCACCAAAGCTTCGACAATACTTCCTGATGCAAATTGCGAATTCTTAATTTGCGAACCAGGAGCATAGTAAGTTGGCTCTTCATTTTTCACCTTGGTATAAACTTTTTGATTTGGTGAGAAGAGAGACATGAATTTATTGGTTTCCAACATATCCAAGTTAGCGCGGTAGTAGGATTCAACAGAGTGAATATTGGCAATATAGCCAGTGTATTCGAATGCGAATGCTCCATATTCAACCGCTAAATCACGTAAGATATAACGCAATTTTTCTGGATGTTCTTTATGGATTTCTGCTTCTAATTTTTCAATCAACCATGGTGTATCAACGATAAAGATATCCGTTGACATATTATAGAGAGCATCTGGATCTGTTCCATCAAACAACTTTTGTCCACTTACATGATCTGTCTCATCGATTTCTAAAACCGCATTTACTTCAGAGATGTCACGATGATGCATTTTCTTGTAGACCACTGTGATTGGTCTGTCAACGGTATTGTGCAAGTGGAAGACTTGGTTCAAATCAATGTTTACTAAGATATCACAGTTAAGAGCGACTGTCTGGTTCGAACCAGAGCGTTTCAAATAGGTCAATAGTTGCTCATAATATTCCTTGCCAACGTTTGAACTTTCTACTGGAGTGTTGTAGATACCGAGATAGTAGTGACTCAAAAGAGTTGACAAGCCCCACTCACGACCAGAGCGAATATGGTCAAAGACAGAACTGATATTTTCTTGCTGGAAGATACCAAATACACTACGGATTCCTGCATTAGCGAGGCTAGAAAGCGGGAAGTCGATCAAGCGATATTTCCCATCAAATGGCAGACTGGCAACAGGACGATGATCTGTCAATGACGACATATCATGGAAGCCTACTGTGTTTCCTAAAATAGCTGAATACTTATCAATCTTCATCTGTTGCTACCCCCACTTTTTCGTTATATCCAACGACTTGTACTTCTTCCGTTCCATCGATGACAACACCTTCTGAAACAACTGCTCCTTCACCGATAATAGCACGTTTAATCACAGCACCTTGACCGATAATGGCACCACTCATGACGACAGAATCTTCAACGACTGCACCTTTACGAACTTGTGCTTCCGTAGACAAGATAGAATGTTTTACTGTTCCGTCTACCAAGCACCCATCCACTACCAAGGAATCTTCAATATGGGTATGTTCGCCAAAGAAGTTTGGTGGTGAAATCAAGTTACGAGAATAAATCTTCCAGTGACGATCCCGGCTGTCCAAGGCATTGTTTGGATCAATATATTCCATATTCGCTTCCCAGAGAGATTCAATAGTCCCCACATCTTTCCAATAGCCATTGAATTCATAAGCATAGACACTTTCTCCAGATTCAAGGTAAGTTGGAATAACGTTTTTACCAAAGTCAGACATATCGATGTCACTCTTCTCTGCAGCCACTAGCATGTTGCGAAGACGAGACCAGTCAAAAATGTAGATCCCCATAGAAGCTTTTGTTGATTTTGGCTCTGCAGGTTTTTCTTCAAATTCGACAATTCGATTGTTGGCATCCGTATTCATAATTCCGAAACGACTAGCTTCTTTTAAAGGCACATCCAATACAGCTACGGTAAGGCTTGCATTGTGATCTTTGTGAGACTGAAGCATGTCGTCATAGTCCATCTTGTAGATATGGTCTCCAGAAAGGATCAACACGTACTCTGGATTGATGCTATCGATATAGTCGATGTTTTGGAAAATCGCATGACTTGTTCCTTCAAACCAACGATTTCCTTCACTTGCAGAATAAGGTTGAAGGATAGAAACCCCAGTATTAATACCATCAAGACCCCAACTGGAACCATTTCCGATATGGTTGTTTAAGGCAAGCGGTTGATACTGAGTAATCACGCCAACATTGTGGATACCTGAATTGGCACAGTTGGATAAGGCAAAGTCAATAATACGATAACGTCCCCCAAATTGCACTGCAGGTTTGGCAATGCTTTGAGTGAGTTTTCCAAGGCGAGTTCCTTGCCCACCAGCAAGGATCAGAGCTAGCATTTCATTCTTCATTGATTACTCCTTTTTGGATTGACGAGACCTTCTTCCCAGTTCTGAGGAGAGGCACTGTGGCCTCTTCTACAGAGTTAGGAATGGGATCATAGACCGCGATCAGTAGATCACCAACAACTATTCTTTTGTTTTAGACACATTGGAACGAAGTTTTCGTTTCACTTTCCATACACTAGCTCCAAGAGCCGGTAAAGTAAAGGTTAAGGTTTGTGGATAATCTTTCCATAATCCCTCTTGAGTCTTCACTTCTTGGTTGTGCTCTTTCCAGACACCTCCCCATTTCTCTAATTCTGTATTCCAAATTTCTTCATAGACCCCAGCTACAGGGACGCCGACTGTAAAGTCCTTGCGCTCTACTGGTGCCATATTAAAGATACAAAGCAAATGATTTCCTTTTTTATCCTTACGAGTAAAGGTCAAAACGCTTTGATCTCGGTTATCTGCATCAATAATCTCAATACCATCATAGCTATCATCAATTTCCCACAACATCTTGTTGTCTTTGTAGAATTGATTGAGCTGGGAAGTAAATTCTTGCATCTTGCGGTTCATGTCATCTTCCAGATTAGACCATTCTAACTGTTCTTCAGACCTCCACTCTAAGAATTGGCCAAACTCTGAACCCATGAAGAGCAATTTCTTCCCTGGGTGACAAATCTGATAGGTCAAGAGATTTCTCAAGCCGGCGAACTGATTGTAGCGATCTCCCCACATCTTATGCATGAGACTCTTCTTGCCATGCACCACTTCATCGTGAGAAAACGGCAACAAGAAATTCTCAGAGAAAGCATACATAAAGCTAAAGGTCACCAAATTGAAATCAAATTTCCGGTAAATAGGATCTTCCTCGTAGAAGCGAAGGATATCATTCATCCATCCCATATTCCACTTGTAGTCAAAACCTAAGCCACCGTATTCTTCTGGACCAGTAATCTTAGTTCCAGATGAACTTTCTTCAGCAACCATGATCACATCAGGATGCTCAAGTTTAATCACCGCATTCATTCGTTTAAGGAAATGAATCCCCTCATAATTGAGATTTCCACCATCGATATTTGGTGTCCATGGACCACTATCGTAATCTAAGTAGAGCATGTTGCTGACCGCATCGACCCGGATTCCATCCAAATGATAAAACTCAATCCAGAATTTTACACTAGAAATAAGGAAGGATTGGACCTGGTTTTTCCCTAGGTCAAAGTTCATTGCTCCCCAACCATAGTTGTGAGCCCGATGATGGTCCTGATATTCAAAGGTTGGTGTCCCATCATAATAGGCCAAGGCATCATCATTGATCGTAAAGTGTCCGGGCACCCAGTCCACAATCACCCCAATGTTATTCAAGTGACAGGCCTCAACGAAATCCTGAAACTCTTCCGGTGTTCCGTAAGTATGTTCCAAGGCAAAGTAACCCATCAATTGATAGCCCCAACTTAGTCCGAGCGGGTGAGCCATCACCGGCATGAACTCCACATGGGTATAGTTCATTTTCACCAAGTAAGGAATCAAATCTTCCTTCAACTGAGCAAAGGAATAAGGACTTCCATCTTCATTCCGTTTCCAGGATCCAGCATGAACCTCATAGATATTAACTGGTCGAGATCGAAAACCAAGTTTTCTCCGTCTCGCCATCCACAGTCCATCTTTCCATTTCCGCTCTGGAATATCAGTAATAACCGCTCCTGTACCTGGACGTTTTTCCATGCGTACCGCTAAAGGATCCACCTTCATCAAGCGGTGGCCATTTTGTCTTGTAACATGGTACTTATAAATATCTCCCACTTGAGGTGCTGTTGTAAAAACTTCCCAAACACCAGCTTCATTTCTCACCATAGGAATTTCATTTTCTTCCCATTGGGTGAAATCACCTACTAAGTGTACTGCCTGTGCATTTGGAGCCCATACGCGGAAACAATACCCCTCCACACCATCTACTTGCTCTTTATGAGCCCCTAGATAATGTTGAAGATGAAAGTTCTCTCCGGTTCCAAATGTGTACAATGCTTGTTTCGTATCCATTCACTCACCTCTCTCGCCTCTTATGAAAGCGCTTCCTAATAGTATTATTCTACTATAAATAGTTGAAATATTCAAGATTATTTCTTGAATAATGCGATGAAAATATATGAAAATAATTCAAAACTTCCAAGTTTTCCCTGAAATTTCCTAAAATCAATTCACAATTGTTCAGCTTTCAAACTATCTTTCTAACATTATACTATAAAAATCATTGTAATTAAACCTATTTCCGAAAATTTTTAGAAAATTTAGATTTTTTGTTTTGATATAGGGATATCTACTCTATTTTTATTCAGCTACTTCCTTTATAAGACAAATAAAGTAGCAAAATAAAAAAGCTACCACCTCTTCCAAGGTGATAACTTTGTTATCAGATTCTTAAAATCAATTAATCTACGTTCACGTATTCTTTAGAAAGTTCAAGAACTTCTTCCATTGTTGAACATTCAGTAAGAGCACGGTTAGCGTATTCTTGCATCTTAGTTGTATCCAATTTCTTCATCAAGCTACGTGTACGAAGGACTGATGTAGCTGACATTGAGAACTCATCCAAGCCCATTCCGACAAGGAGTGGAACAGCTGTTTGGTCACCGGCCATTTCACCACACATACCAGCCCATTTACCTTCAGCGTGAGCTGCCTTGATAACGTTGTTAATCAAGCGAAGGATTGATGGGTTATATGGTTGGTAAAGGTATGATACTTGTTCGTTCATACGGTCAGCAGCCATTGTGTATTGGATCAAGTCGTTTGTACCAATTGAGAAGAAGTCAACTTCTTTGGCAAATTGGTCAGCCAACATTGCTGCTGCTGGGATTTCAATCATGATACCTACTTCGATGTCGTCAGCAACGGCAACACCTTCAGCAACCAATTTCGCTTTTTCTTCTTCAAGAATACCTTTAGCGGTACGGAACTCCGTCAACAAAGCAACCATTGGGAACATGATCCGCAATTTACCGTGAACAGATGCACGAAGCAAGGCACGTAATTGAGTACGGAACATTTGGTTACCAGTTTCAGAGATGGAGATACGCAAAGCACGGTAACCCAAGAATGGGTTCATTTCTTTAGGAAGATCGAAGTAAGGAAGTTCTTTATCCCCGCCGATATCCATCGTACGAACGACAACAGGTTTACCGTTCATACCTTCAAGAACCGCTTTGTATGCTTCGTATTGATCATCTTCAGTTGGGAAGTCTTGAGAGTCCATGTACAAGAATTCAGTACGATAGAGTCCAACTGCTTCTGCACCATTCTCATTCACACCTTCAACGTCTTTAGGTGTACCGATGTTAGCAGCCAACTCGAAGTGTTTCCCATCTGCAGTAACAGTTTTCGCATCTTTCAAAAGAGCCCATTCAGCTTTTTGTTTCGCGTAAGCTTCACCAGCTGCTTTAAATTCTGCGATTTGTTCTTCACTTGGGTTGATAACAACTTCACCAGTGATTCCAGATACGGCCAAAACATCACCATCTTTTACAAGATCTGTAATGTTGTTTGTACCAAGAACAGCTGCGATTTCAAGTGTACGCGCCATGATCGCTGAGTGACTTGTACGGCCACCAATGTTTGTAACAAAAGCTTTAACGAACTGTTTGTTCAATTGAGCTGTATCTGATGGGGTCAAGTCATGCGCAACCACAATTGCTTCTTCATTGATGGTCGCAGGGTTTGGCAATTTTTTACCAAGCAAGTTTGCAAGAACACGTTTGGTAACGTCGCGAATATCTGCTGCACGTTCTTGCATGTATGGGTTATCTTCCATTCCTTCAAAGATGGTGATAAACATGTCTGTAACTTCTTTTAAACCAGCCTCAGCATTCACCTTCTTCGTGCGAATTGTTTCCTTGATCTGACCAACCATTTCAGGGTCAGAAAGAACCATCATGTGAGCATCAAATACTTGTGCTGCTTCCTCACCAAGGCTCGCTACTGCATTCTCCCGAATAAGAGAAAGCTCGTTTTGTGAAGCTTCAAGAGCTGCATCCAAACGAGCTTCTTCTGCATTTGTATCTTCAACTGAGATTGTTTCAAATGACAAGTCGGGTTGAACAAGTAGATATGCCTTAGCAACGGCAACACCATCAGATGCTGCAATTCCTTTAAGCATTTCTGTCATGTTTATGCCAATCCTTCTTTTTCCATTGTTTCAGCGATTGCTGCAAGAGCATCATCAGCGTCAGCTCCTTCAGCTGAGATTACAACGTCAGCTCCTTGACCAACACCAAGGCTCATAACACCCATGATTGATTTCAAGTTAACTGATTTACCTTTGTATTCAAGAGTAATATCTGAAGCAAATTTGCTAGCAGTTTGAACCAACAAAGTTGCTGGACGTGCGTGGATACCTGTTTCTGCCACGATGTGGAAATCTTTAGAAGCCATAGTTTGACTCTCCTTTTAAAATTAGTTTTGAGTTATCTGTGATAACCCTTACAATTTGCTATTATATCATCTTCTTCATTATTTTTCAAGATTTTTATCACACACTTACTGAAAATACTTACAGGAAGCACTCAATTTTTCTCTTCTTTTGATCTTCTTTTTTTACTTTCTTCTATTAAATAAATAGAATTGCTTTCACGGACACAGTATATAGAATTTTAGGAAAAAGATAGGAATTCCTTTGACTTAAAAAACCTATATTTTATCACGTTTTCCTCAATTTTCACTAATTCTTACAATACTACATATTGTGGTATCTTCCGGTATAGTTAATTTATGTGCACAATATTTAGTTAAAACTCTTGACAAGAAAAAACCTTTTGTTTATACTAGATACAGATTTATGAATTTAGAGGAGTTAGATCACATTATGGTGACAATTTATTCAAAAAATAATTGCGTTCAATGTAAAATGACCAAACGTTTTTTAGATACCAATCACGTTGAATACCGTGAAATTAATCTAGATGAGCAACCTGAGTTTGTAGACCATGTGAAGAACCTTGGTTTCAATGCTGCGCCAGTTATCCAAACGGCAGATGAAGTCTTCTCTGGCTTCCAACCAGCTAAGCTCAAGAAATTATCTTAACATTATCAAACAGGATTTGATTGGTCTAGGGAATGGATGACTGTAGTCCTTGACTACTGTGTTCCCTGGCCCTTTTACTTGTACAGGGGAGCTTGCCTCCCCTTTGTTTTTGAATTAGAAAAAGGAACATTATGGGATTAAAATCACTTGAAGACGTAACCTACTTCCGTCTTAATAATGAAATCAACCGTCCAGTAAACGGTCAAATCATGCTTCATAAAGACAAAGAAGCCTTGGATGCTTTCTTTAAAGAAAATGTTGCGCCAAATACTATGGCCTTTGATTCAATAACGGATAAAATCAACTACCTTATTGAACACAACTATATCGAAACAGCTTTTATCAAGAAATATCGTCCAGAATTCTTGGAAGAACTTTATCAATTTATCAAAGACCAAAACTTCCAATTCAAGTCCTTCATGGCTGCCTATAAATTCTATAACCAGTATGCGCTTAAAACAAATGATGGAGAATACTATCTCGAAAGCATGGAAGACCGCGTCTTCTTCAATGCTCTCTATTTTGCAGATGGAAATGAAGACATTGCCAAAGACATCGCAAACGAAATCATCCACCAACGCTACCAACCAGCTACTCCTTCTTTCTTAAATGCTGGACGTGCCCGCCGTGGAGAATTGGTTTCCTGTTTCTTGATCCAAGTAACAGATGATATGAATGCGATTGGACGCTCTATCAACTCTGCCCTTCAACTTTCACGTATCGGTGGTGGGGTTGGAATCTCCCTCAGCAACCTTCGTGAAGCTGGAGCACCGATCAAAGGCTATGAAGGAGCTGCTTCTGGGGTCGTTCCTGTTATGAAACTCTTTGAAGATAGCTTCTCTTACTCTAACCAACTTGGTCAACGTCAAGGGGCGGGGGTTGTTTACCTCAACGTCTTCCACCCAGACATCATCGCCTTCCTTTCAACTAAGAAAGAAAATGCCGATGAAAAAGTTCGTGTTAAGACTCTCTCACTTGGTGTCGTCGTACCAGACAAGTTCTATGAGTTGGCTCGTAAGAATGAAGAAATGTATCTCTTCAGCCCATATTCTGTAGAGCGTGAATACGGAGTGCCATTCAACTATATCGACATCACTGAAAAATACGATGAGTTGGTTGCTAATCCAAACATCCGTAAGACAAAAATTAAAGCCCGTGATTTGGAAACAGAAATTTCTAAATTGCAACAAGAATCTGGTTACCCATATGTAGTCAATATTGATACTGCTAACCGCGCCAACCCAGTTGATGGCAAAATCATCATGAGTAACTTGTGTTCAGAGATCCTCCAGGTTCAAGAACCAAGCTTGATCAACGATGCTCAAGAATTCATTAAAATGGGGACCGACGTCTCATGTAACCTTGGTTCAACAAACGTAGTCAACATGATGACCTCACCTGACTTTGGTCGTTCTATTCGTGCCATGGTTCGTGCTTTGACCTTTGTGACAGATAGTTCTCACATCGTCGCTGTTCCTACGATCGACCATGGAAATAGCCTAGCGCATACCTTTGGCCTCGGTGCGATGGGACTTCATAGCTATCTTGCGCAACAATTGATCGAGTACGGATCACCTGAGTCTGTTGAGTTTACTAGCATCTACTTCATGCTCATGAACTACTGGACCCTCGTGGAATCAAACAATATCGCGCGTGAACGTGGCGTTACCTTCCACAACTTTGAAAAATCAGACTACGCAAACGGTACTTACTTTGATAAGTACACGACTGGAGAGTTTGTTCCAAAATCAGAGCGTGTCAAAGAACTCTTTAAAGACATCTTCATCCCTAATGCAGAAGATTGGGCTGAACTTCGTGATAAAGTGAAAGCAGATGGTCTTTACCACCAAAACCGTTTAGCTGTAGCACCAAATGGTTCTATCAGCTACATCAACGATGTATCTGCTTCTATCCACCCAATTACACAACGGATTGAAGAACGTCAAGAGAAGAAAATCGGGAAGATCTACTATCCTGCAGCAGGATTGTCGACGGAAACCATTCCTTACTACACTTCTGCCTACGACATGGATATGCGTAAAGTCATCGATGTCTATGCTGCCGCAACTGAGCACGTAGACCAAGGTCTTTCACTCACCCTCTTCATGCGCAGTGATATTCCAAAAGGGCTTTACGAATGGAAAACTGAAAACAAACAAACCACTCGTGACTTGTCTATCCTTCGCAACTACGCCTTTAATAAGGGAATCAAGTCTATCTACTACGTCCGTACCTTTACTGATGATGGTGGAGAAGTTGGCGCGAACCAATGTGAAAGCTGTGTCATCTAAGACACTCTGATCCACTGCTACCAAAAGTCGGTCCGCCGACTTTTTGTGCGGTATGCTAACAATTGTGTTAGAATAACAATGATTGTATGATCGAATGAATTAGAAAAAGAAAGAGATTTCAAATGGAAACTTACTACAAAGCCATTAACTGGAATGCCATCGAAGATGTCATCGATAAATCTACTTGGGAAAAGCTAACCGAACAATTCTGGTTGGATACACGGATTCCTTTGTCAAACGACTTGGACGACTGGAGAAAGTTATCTCTCAAAGAAAAAGACTTGGTTGGTAAAGTCTTTGGTGGATTGACACTCTTGGATACCATGCAGTCCGAAACTGGTGTGCAAGCTCTTCGTGCAGATATCCGTACTCCCCACGAAGAAGCTGTCTTTAACAACATCCAATTCATGGAATCTGTCCATGCTAAGTCTTACTCTTCAATCTTTTCTACCTTGAATACCAAGTCAGAAATCGAAGAGATTTTCGAATGGACCAATACCAATCCTTTCCTTCAGAAGAAGGCAGAAATCATCAATGAAATCTACCTCAATGGAACTCCTCTAGAAAAGAAAGTAGCCAGCGTCTTCCTTGAAACCTTCCTCTTCTACTCTGGTTTCTTCACACCGCTCTATTATCTTGGAAACAACAAGTTGGCTAACGTGGCTGAAATCATCAAGTTGATTATTCGGGACGAATCTGTTCACGGAACCTATATCGGCTACAAGTTCCAACTCGGATTTAACGAATTACCAGAAGAAGAGCAAGAAAAACTCAAAGAATGGATGTATGACCTACTCTACACTCTCTATGAAAACGAAGAAGGCTACACAGAGAGCCTCTATGACGGTGTGGGCTGGACAGAGGAAGTCAAGACCTTCCTTCGCTACAATGCGAACAAAGCCCTTATGAACTTGGGACAAGATCCGCTCTTCCCTGACTCAGCAGATGATGTCAACCCAATCGTTATGAATGGGATCTCAACCGGAACATCCAACCACGACTTCTTCTCACAAGTCGGAAATGGTTACCTTCTCGGTGAAGTAGAAGCCATGCAGGATGACGATTACAACTACGGATTATAAAATAAAAACCTTTCCAGACGGAAAGGCTTTTTTTGTTGCAAGCTTTTTCTAATTGGGTACGTTTCTTTTTTTGAAAAAAGAGAGGCTGGGACAAAAGTCCTAGCCTCTCAATTGTTTTTGGATTGTCGAGCAAGACGCAGTGGTTGAGTGGGCTCTACTACGCTGATTTCATCAGCTTTAACAGCCCTACTCAACTGTGCGGAGGTGGGACGACGAAATCGAATTCTAACGAATGACCGATTTCTGTCCCACTCTCTCTCCTGTTGCTTACAATTTAGCTGCTACGGCATCCAACAATTCTTGGATTTTCGCTTGGTTGCTTCCTCCTGCCATGGCCATGTCTGGTTTTCCACCACCACGTCCATCGACGATTGGAGCCAATTCTTTAACCAAGTTACCTGCGTGGATGTCTTTTGTCTTGCTGGCTACGAGAAGATTGACCTTGTCACCGATTGCTGCGACCAGAACAAGGACGTCAGAGTAATCTTTTTGTTTCCAGTTATCCGCAAAGGTACGAAGGGCACCTGCATCTGATACAGAAACTTGACTAGCAATGTAACGGTGTCCGTTTGCTTCTTGAACATGTTTGAAGACATCACCTGCCGCTGCTGCCGCCGCTTTTTCCTTCAATTCTGCATTTTCTTTTTGCAATTGACGGAGTTGTTCTTGAAGGCCTTCCACCTTGTGAGGAACTTCCTTGAGTTGAGGTACTTTCAAGGTTGCAGCGACTGCTTTCAAAGCATCTTCTTGTTCACGGTAAGCTTCGAAGGCCTCTTTACCAGTCACTGCCAGGATACGACGAGTTCCTGATCCAATTCCTTCTTCTTTAACAATCTTAAAGAGACCGATTTCAGAAGTATTGCCAACGTGGGTACCACCACAGAGTTCCACTGAATAATCACCAATGGTCACAACACGAACTTCCTTACCATATTTCTCACCAAAGAGGGCCATAGCTCCCATTTCTTTAGCTGTGTCAATATCAGTCTCAACTGTTTCCACAGCGATGGCTTCCCAGATCTTTTCATTGACTTGTTGTTCAATGGCACGCAATTCTTCAGGAGTTACCGCTTGGAAATGAGTGAAGTCAAAACGAAGGAATTCTACTTCGTTAAGAGATCCTGCTTGTGTAGCATGGTGACCAAGAATATTGTGAAGAGCCGCATGGAGCAAGTGAGTCGCTGTGTGGTTTTTCATGACACGATGACGACGGTTCGTATCGATCGCCAAGGTGTATTCTTGGTTCAAAGCAAGTGGAGCATGAACTTCAACGGTATGAAGAGCTTGTCCGTTTGGTGCTTTTTGAACATCTGTTACAGTCGCTACGACATTTCCTGTAGCATCCAAGATTTGTCCGTGGTCAGCTACCTGTCCACCCATTTCAGCGTAGAAAGGAGTTTCTGCAAAGATCAGTGATGCAGTTCCTTCTGAAACAGCTTCTACTTCCGCATTGTCTGCTACGATAGCCACTAATTTTGAAGGCAATTGACTAGCATTGTAGTTAAAGACGCTCTCAACAGTAATGTTTTGAAGGGTTTCATTTTGCATCCCCATGGATCCGCCTTTAACAGCTGATGCACGCGCACGTTCTTGTTGCTCTTTCATGGCTGCTTCAAAACCTTCACGGTCGACTGTCATACCCGCTTCTTCAGCGATTTCTTCTGTCAATTCCAATGGGAATCCATAAGTATCGTAGAGTTTAAAGACATCTTGACCAGCGATAACCGTTTGGCCTTTTTCTTTCAAATCTGCTACGATTGTTTCTGCAAAGTGTTGACCTGAGTGAAGGGTACGAGCAAATGACTCTTCTTCGCTCTTGACGATTTTTTCAATAAAATCACGTTTTTCAAGGACTTCTGGGTAGTAGCTTTCCATGATTTTACCAACGGTTGGAACCAGTTTGTAAAGGAAAGGCTCATTGATGCCCAATTTTTGACCATGCATAGATGCACGACGAAGAAGACGACGAAGGACATAACCACGGCCTTCATTTCCAGGGAGAGCCCCATCACCGATAGCAAATGAAAGAGAACGGATATGGTCTGCGATGACCTTGAAGCTCATGTTGTCACCATCTTGGTCGTAAACTTTACCAGACAATTTTTCCACTTCACGGATGATTGGCATGAAGAGGTCAGTTTCAAAGTTTGTCTTAGCCCCTTGAATCACCGCCACCAAACGCTCCAAACCAGCTCCCGTATCAATGTTCTTGTGTGGCAATTCCTTGTACTCGCTACGAGGAACAGCAGGGTCCGCGTTAAATTGTGACAAGACAATGTTCCAGATTTCGATGTAACGGTCGTTTTCGATATCTTCTGCAAGAAGGCGAATACCGATGTTTTCTGGGTCAAATGCTTCTCCACGGTCAAAGAAGATTTCTGTATCTGGTCCAGAAGGTCCAGCACCGATTTCCCAGAAGTTGTCTTCGATTGGGATCAAGTGACTTGGGTCCACGCCCACTTCGATCCAGCGGTTGTATGAATCTGTATCAGCTGGATAGTAGGTCATGTAGAGTTTGTCTTTAGGGAAGTCAAACCACTCCGGACTTGTCAAGAGTTCATAAGCCCAGGTAATGGCTTCGTCACGGAAGTAATCCCCGATGGAGAAGTTCCCCAGCATTTCAAACATAGTATGGTGACGCGCCGTCTTCCCTACGTTTTCGATATCGTTGGTACGGATGGCTTTTTGCGCATTGGTAATCCGTGGGTTTTCAGGGATGATAGTTCCATCAAAGTATTTCTTAAGGGTTGCAACCCCTGAGTTGATCCACAAAAGGGTTGGGTCGTTTACTGGAACCAAGCTAACAGATGGTTCTACTGAGTGACCTTTGGTCGCCCAGAAATCAAGCCACATTTGGCGGACTTGTGCACTAGATAATTGTTTCATGTTTTCTCCTCTATTTATTGTTTTCTATTGATTGGCTTAGGAGCCATTTTCCATCATTTCTACATAGTCAATGGCAAGACACAAGGAAATCACCAGATTGGCATATTCCTCTTCATAGACGGAAACCTGATAAGTCGACGTCAAGGTAAAGACTTGCTTGCTAATCTCTGCAACCAGCTGGTCGCGATCATCCAATAACTTGAAATCCAAATCCCAGATATTGCCTTCGATGCGTAGTCCTAAATTAGAAATTTCGTACTTATCACGGAGTAAGGTCAGTTTTTTACGGATAAAAAAACTGGAGCCATCCGCTAATTCTACAGTGAATTGAGGTAAGAGGCTAAAAGGCTTCTTCGTGATATGGCTGACCTTCTGGCCTTCCACATCAAATACCGTAAAGGTTTTAGGAATTTTCAAAAATGAACCTTCTACCTGGTATTCTACCATTCCCAGATCATTTTTGATATCAAAGCGTTCCCCTCCAAGTCGAAACTTTTGTTTGACCAGATACGTTTTCATCAGTTTCCTCCTGCAAATCCTTATGAAAACCTTTCTCTTATTAGAAAGGATCTCCGGTAGAAATGCTGAAAAAAAGACAAGCTCACTAACGAAGGGCGAAAAACCGCGGTACCACCTTCATTCAATGAACTTGTCATTCTTCATTCGATTATGTAATTGTTCTATTGAGTAGCAAAATCATTCCTCTTCCATGGCTCGCACCCCCGCCACTTCTCTGAATCTGATTCTAAATGATTTATTCTCAACTATCTCATTATACAGATAAATACAATGCTCGTCAACTAATATCCTTATTTAGAAGATGAGCTATCTTCTGTTGTTGCACCAATATTTTGCATGTATTGGTTGAAGGTTGCCTTGAAGGCATCATCTTTGACCTTGATATTGGCATTTGTCATTGCTTTGGCAATGATGCTACGGATAAAGTTGGCATCATTTTTACGTTCTGCCGTCAGAATTTCTTTCAAGCGTTTTTCGTATTTCTTCCAGTCAGATCCTTTTTCTTCCTTCTTAGTTACTTTAACGATATAGTAGGCACCAGCGCTTTTTTGACTAGCAGGATCAATAACGACATCTGAAATACCATTTACATCAAGCTTAGATGCTGCTTCCTTGACACGGGTTGGAACAGTTGTTGTTCCAGAGTCAAATTTGATTTCTCCACCCTTTTCTTTGGTGCTAGCATCTGTAGAATTTTCTTTGGCAATTTGTGCAAAGTCAGCGCCTTCAGCTTTTACACTTGCAAGAACTTCATTCGCTTTTTCTTCTGAATCCAATTTTATCACATTTGCAGTGATTTCTGGTGTATAGCTTTCAAAGGCTTTTTTATAAGCTTCGTCTGTCAACTCTTTTGAAATAGCTTGGTCAACCGCATACTCTAACAAAAGGTTACTACGGATTTGTTGTTTGTTGGTTTCTTCTGTCAACCCTTGTTGAGTGAGGTAGCTATTGAAGGCTTCACCCAATTGTTTTTTCTGCTCATCAACTTTTTTCTCAACATCTTTGTCTGAGACTTTTGACCCGTATTCTTTTTCAAAGACTTTATTAATGGTCATTTGGAACAGGTATTGTTGTGCACCTTGGTTATGTTTGATTTCATCATAGAAATCACCAACAGTGATCGTGTCACCCTTCATTGTGACGATATCTTTGTCACTGCCACCTTTTGCACAAGCTGCTAGCGCTACAACGGATAAAAGGGTCACCGCTCCAGCTACAAATTTTTTCTTCATGTTTATTTCTCCATTCTAAAATTCACTGCTTCTATTTTACCACAAATTCAAAAGGATAACTTAAATAAGACTAAAAGCTACTCTTCTGTCGGCAAGGAAATCTCTTCCTCGTTTTTACGGATCATGAGAATGCCATCACCGAGCGGAATCAGACTGGCCGTCAAGCCAGGATGGTCCAAAGTGGCGTCAAAAAGACGTTGCAAACCTCGATAGATGGTGCGTTGTCCACGACGGACTTCCATAATATCACGTGCTACATCTCCCCCTTGGAAGATATCGTCTAAAATCACCACTCCCCCAACTTCCAACCGTTTGAGAACTTCTGGAAGAAAGACGATGTACTTGGACTTAGCCGAATCCATAAAAATCAAGTCAAAGCGTTGCTCGATATGCTCCAGCAGATCGACCGCATCCCCTTCTAAGAGGGTGATTTGGTTACGTTGATCAAAACGAGCAAAGTTTTCCTTGGCAAAACCAATCATTTCCTCGTTGCGATCAATGGTTGTAATCCTTGCATCAGGCACTTGCTCTGCCATCAAGAGGGCCGAAAAGCCGATTGCTGTCCCAATTTCTAAGATTGACTTGGGTTGCATGGTCTGCAAAAAGAGACGAAAGAAAGCAACCGTTTCATGAGGGATGATGGGAATATTTTCCCGTCGAGCAAATTCTTCTAGCTCCTTTAAAGCATCCGTTACCGGCGCTTGGCGCTCCCGCATGAAAGAGACAATTTCCTCCTTGACAACTGGGCGGCGCATATTGTGGTTGGCATTTTTACTGTAAGACTCTACCATCTTAGGCCAATCCTAATTTTTCAACCAGGGCCTCAAATTCATTGAGACGACGTTCAAAGACTTCAAAGGCGGCATTGAGGTAGTCTTCTTTTTCCATATCAACACCCGCCTTGCGGATGACGTTGAGTGGGTAATCTGAATTTCCGGCCTTCAAATACTCTAGATATTTGTCCTTATCTTCTTGTGTTCCATGAACGATTTTCTCAGCCAAGGCAGAAGCTGCTGCAAAACCGGTTGAATATTGGAAAACATAGTAGTTATAGTAGAAATGAGGAATACGAGCCCATTCGTATTGGATTTCTGGATTGTCTTCTTTAGAAAGACCATAGTATTTCTCGTTCAAGTCCGCATAGAGCTCATTCAAGAATTCGCTGGTCAAGACTTGTCCTTCTTGATCTGCTTTATGAATGGCATGCTCAAACTCAGCAAACTGGGTTTGACGGAAGACGGTACCACGGAAACCATCCAAGAAGTGGTTGAGAATGGCAAAACGCGTTTCATCATCTTCTACTTCTGCTAGCAATTGCTCAGTCAAGATATTTTCATTGGTTGTAGATGCAATCTCAGCAAGGAAGATAGAATAATCCCCGTAGACATAAGGTTGGGTTTCACGGGTATAGCTGGAGTGCATACTATGGCCAGTTTCGTGCACCAAGGTGAAGAGATTGTCCAATGTATCTTGCCAGTTCAACAACATAAAGGCATTGGTGTCGTACGATCCACCTGAATAGGCACCTGAACGTTTTCCTTGGTTGACATGGACGTCGATCCAACGTTCAGTAAAGGCGCGCTTCACGCGTGATAGGTAGTCATCTCCAAGCACCGCCAAAGCTTGCTCAGACTTAGCAATAGCTTCTTCATAGGTGAACTTGTAATCAGTAGAAGACAGTGGCGTGTAGACATCATACATCTTCAAATCTTCAATTCCCAAGATTTTTGAGCGGAGTTTCACGTAGCGTTGCAACAAAGGCAAGTGCTTGTTCACCGCTTCTACCAAGCTATCATAGACGCTTTCTGGGATAAAGTTAGCAGAAAGAGCTGCCTCACGCGCGCTTGAGAATTTGCGAACCTTGGCATTGTAATTGTGAACCTTGACGTTGGTCTGAAGGGTCTTCGCATAAGTATGTTGGTACTGTTCGTAGACACCATACAAGGCTTGGTAAGCTTCCTTACGTACTTGGCGATCCTTAGACTCTACTAAAGAAATATAGTTCCCATGGGTCAACTGCACTTCTTGGCCTTGGTCATCCTTCACCATCGGGAAGACGATATCTGCATTGTCCAAGATCTCAAAAGTTTCACCCGCTGCAGCGAAGATTTCACCCGCTCCTGCTAATAATTCTTCTTCTTTTTGAGAAAGGACATGCTCTTTGGTTTTGAGTAATTTATCAAAGTAATGAGCATAAGCTTCTAGGGCAGGGACTTCTTTCAAGAAGTTGGTATATTGCTCTTCGGTGATCTCCATAAATTCTGGTTCGTAGAAGGCAAAGGTCTCCCCTAAAAGGCTGTATAGGGACATGGCTTTTGATTGGAATTCTTGGTATTTGGCTACGCGTGTGTCCTGGTCATTCTTCATATGAGCGTAGACATAAACCTTCTCCAAACGACGGCTCAAGTCCAAATAAACTTCTGTGGTTTCTAATAGGTTGGCTGGAGAAGACAATAAAGAACCTGCAAAATGAGCCGCATCTTTAATGGCTGCAGCTAAGGCAGTTGCTTCTTCCTCCCAAGCTTGATCCGTCGCAAAAATGGTCGACAAATCCCATTGGTATTTTTCATCAATTTCATTTCGTTGTTTTACCATTACAAAAATCCTCCAATGCTTCTATTCTATCATAAAAAGCACCTAGATTATTATCTAAGTACTTATTTTTATACAAAATGAACTTCTTGACCTTCCGTCAACATTTCTGCTTTTGAAATCAAGACCTCTGAAAAAATGTTCGTCGGAGCTCCCACAACTTTATAGTAATTTTCAAAATCAACGGTCAAAAACTTGCCCACTACTCCGGATTCGGGGACATTCTCGTCTAAATTGATAGACGTCCCGAAGGGTAACTGTAAAATATGTTTAATCTTCATATTTTTTCAATTCCTCCTTCCAATACTTCAGATTCTTCTTTGTTTGTTCGCTTTCGTTTTTAGGTATATTATACCTCTTTTCTAACTAAAGTAAATAGTTTTGCGCGTCTATTTCAGCTTTTATTCTGCTGAAATATTAACATTTGGGGGTATTTGATTGACAGAAATTTAAGCTTTCCAGTTCTGATAAAAACGAGGTGAATAAAGAGTCTGCGTCGCTTTCATTCCAGTTGAACGATAGTAGGTCATAAAGTTCTGATAATAGGCTTGCCAGTCTCCCCTAATCTGAATAAAATTCCTAGACTTCAGTGGCCGACACAGGGGATAAAAGGCTTCCAAGTCCAACTCCAGGAGATGCTTTCCTTTCAGATAGAGTTGTTCTTGGAGGGCCATCCACTTAGGATGCCGGTAATACAACTGCTGACGAAGATAGTCCTTAAACTGTCTGTCTAGAGAGACCGTCATTCGTTGCAAACCTTGTTGGGCATAGGGGGTCCGCAAAACATCTAACAAATTCCCACCATAAAAAGGAAAATGTTGAGTCCGATAATGAAGACGCCCTCGCAAGTCTTGATGGATCAGATAGTGGAGCCGAACTTCCTGTTGCTCTAGATCCAACTCCCAGAGATGAAAGCCCCTATTTTGGCTAAAATAGACAAAACCTTCTTGCAGAGCTGACAGGCTTTTCTTGAGCCATAAGTTTTTCCCTAGCAACCAGTAAACTTGATAACCATGCTTGCGATAGGCATCGCTCCGTTCTTTTAAACGCTCCATGGATAAGGAACTACATTGCACTTCTAAGGCAAGCTTTTGATCTGGAAGGAGAATATCCGCAATCTGTTGGAAAGCCTGCAGAGGACTTTCCACTTCAGCATTGGAGTGTTGCTTGGCCCATTGATAAAGTGCCAGCTTTAACTCCAAATGCTCTGGACTCTCCGTTTCATGATGGAAGGGGCAAGCTTCTAGGTTGACGTGGGCAAAATGCGGACGCATCACAGGCCCTTTCTTTAAGATGACTTCCTTTCCACACAGGAGACAGAAAAAGGGACCCTCCTTTTTCATCGGAACCTTCTCCAAACAATTCCAACGCTGTTGCTTTGCATCAGTTGCAATAAACATATCATCACCTCCACTTATATAATTCGTAATAGGGGATACTTATATAAAGGAGACAGAAAAAAAGGAGGCAAGCTCCTTTTTTAGATATGATCTTATTTAAGTGTAAAGCGAATGTTCATCCATCCTAGACGAGACTTTACATAACGTCCCCCGCTTATTGATCTGACTCACTCGTTTTCTCGCCTGATGCCGGATCGGGAGTTTCCGATGATGGGGAGGTCCCATTTTCAGATGCTTCAGCTTGTTTTCGAGCCGTTTCGAATTTTTCGACAATGGTTGCACGAGTATCTTCTGGGACATCGGTATCTTCAGGCCCTATCGTATCCATGAATTCATTAAAACGGGCCTTGCTCGTTTCCATTTTCTCCTTCAAGTCTTTCAGGTAAGTCTCATAGGTCTCTTTTGCAGAGCCCGTGAGGGATGCTCCTGCTTCTTCCGAATGAGCAACTGTTCGGTCCGTCATCAAAGCATAGAGAGCTTTAAAATCCCCAACCGTTCTGGCATTTTCAAGTTCCTCATCTGTATACAAAACAAAAGGAGACTCTGTGGATCCTTTCAAGCTGGTCACTTTCTTGCCCTGAGAAGCGCTAGAAGACTGGGTTGTTTTCTGAACTGACTTTTCACTGGACGAGGTCCCTTCTTGATTCGAGCAGGCTACTAGCCCAAGCGCTCCCAATAAAGCAGCCATTGATAATAGTCTTTTTTTCATTCAATCTCTCCTTTTTATCATTCCACTACCATTCTAGCATCAAGCCAGGTTGCCGTCAATTCATACTTGTCCCCTGATTCTTTAAAAAAAGACCAGAGATCAGTCTATCTCCGGTCTATCGATTTAGCTTTTGACAAAAAGTCCAATGCTACCAATCTATTTATTCATCTGAATCGCTATCTTCATCGTCTGAGTCTTGGTCAACTGGTGACTCTGATGAGTCTTTGGCAGAGTCGCGAGCATCCTTCAACTGTTCAATAAAGGTTTCACGAAACTCTTTTGGAACTTCCGCATTATCATCCCCATAACGCTCAACAGCTTTATTGAAGGCTTCCTTAGTTTTTGCAAGAGTCTCCTTAAGCGTATCTGCTACTTGAGCAAATGACTCTTTGGCACTTTCAGGAAGAGATTCCATCGATTCAGTCATCAGGCGATTGGATTCATCCACGATTTTTGCGAAGCACTTTTTAAAATCACCAACTGTTTTTAATTTTTCAAGCTCTTCGTCTGATGGGAAGATATCATTTGTTGTTTGAGAGCTAGTATTAGAAGAAGTCTTTTCTGCCTTTGATGAGCTGGAAGATTTGCTTGTTACCTTTTCTGTCTTCTCAGTAGATGAAGAAGCTTCGGTTTTTACTTCTTGCTTACCTGAACAAGCCGCAAGCGAAGCAACTGCCAATAAAGCGGTAGTAGATAAAATCAATTTTTTCATTTGATAACTCCTTTAATATTGATTCGAGTCCATTTTACCATCAAATAATTTTACCGTCAAATCAATTACTAGTTCATAATAGTTTGTGAAATAATATCCGAATATGGAGGCCCCCACTGCTCTAGCACTACTTCTCTCCTACCTAAAACTGGTTGTTCAGTTGTTTCACTACAAGAAAAAGGCTGGGACAAAAGTCCTAGCCTCTCAATTGTCTTTGGAGTGTCGAGTAAGACGCAGTGGTTGAGTGGGCTCTACTACGCTGATTTCATCAACTTTTACAGCCCTACTCAACTGTGCGGAGGTGGGACGACGAAATCGAATTCTAACGAATGACCGATTTCTGTCACACTCTCTTTTTATTTTCTCTTATATCTTATGTTAAAGAAAATTCTTAGGAAAATGAAGGGAAGGAAGCAAAAAAGCCACATTGGATCCCAGCCTTTTTGACGCGTGCTAGTGGACTTCTGATGGGACGCCTGTACTGCACTTACAGCCTGTGTTTGCTGAATAGACGGAGAAACAGTTTGCAAGCCATTTGCAATTTGTAGCTGGCCATTTTGAACACTGACCTCTGGATTGGTCCCTCTTTTCACCGTAGCATAGAAAGGTTTTTCTAAGTGATAGGTTTGCCCCTGAATGGTGTGATCCCCCGCCGGCAGCACCTCTTTGTATTCATAATCCTGATAGAGTCTTTCAATCAGGGCATTTCCAATGACGTGGCGCAGGCTCTCTGCAATCTCCACATCGTAATGGCCAACTCCCATAATGACTTGAACAAATCGCTGGTTCCCACGGTTAACCGTCAAGGTGTAATTATAATCTGCGGTCGGACTAGAGCCTGTTTTCAGACCATCCGCTCCCTTAAGAGAATACCTTCCACCTTCTAAGGAATAATTATAATTCTCATGCGTTTCTTCATAATCTGTCCCTTGGAAGAGGGTAATTTTGGCATTTTTGGTGTAGTTGAGGATTTCAGGGAACTCATTGACCATGTGATAGGCCAAAATAGCCATATCTCTCGCTGTTGTTTGGTTAATGGCATTTTGATCATAGCGTGTCGGATTATAGTAGCCATCCAAGACTGCAGTTGGGGCACCATTAGGATTGTTCCACTTGGTATTGGTCATTCCAATTTCCTGAGCCCGCTGGTTCATCAAATCCAAGAATTTATCCGGATCTCCTCCAGACACCTTATTGGCAATCATGATGGTAGCAGCACTTGAAGAAGGAACAAAAATCATATTTAGGAGGGTCGATACCTTGTATTTAGCACCCGCCACAATCGGACTATTGCTCAACTTCTGATTTTGAGAAATGATCACATCTGTATCTGTCGCGGTAATTAGGGTGTCATAATCCAGTTGCCCTTCTTGAATGGCTTTCAGAAGAACATAGACAGACATCAATTTAGCCATGCTACCGGAGTCACGAGGTGCATCAATATTATCTCCATAAACAATCGCTCCTGTGTGAGCATCAACGACAATATCTGCCTTGGGACGGAAAAATTCATCCACCGATGTCCCTGATTTTTCTGTGATCGACATGATGTCTTCTTGTTGGTAAAGATCATCCGCCTTTGCTAGCAGTGGGGAACATAGGCAAGCAAGGGAAAGTGTCGCAAATAAGGCACGTTTAAACTTCATTCTCTCTCATTTCTTTCATCATCATCGTTCTCCATTATAGCATAAGTCCCTCTATTCAGAAACACTATTTCCTAATCTTTTTACTCCTTCATACTCCCAAAGAGACCCGGAGATTTTCCTTTTGGCATCTTTAAAAAGATACTGAGAAGAAGGACGAGGATCAGGACAAGCGCCAAGAAGTAACTCATCATTGAAAATCCTCCGTGATCCACAAAGAAAGCCGCTATCGGTTGCAATAAAATGGTACCAAGGTAGCGAACTCCCTGCATGAGAGCCATGGCTAAGACTAGATCTTTCTTATCCACCTGTTGGGAGATAAAACGTAAAGAGACCATGATCAACACCATCCCCGTCGTATGTTTGGCCAAAAGAGTGACTAGCACTTTTAAGAAGACAGGACTCGGAAGAGCATAGATGACATACTGGAGCAAGAGAATCCCCACAGGAAGCAAAATTAGTAGACGCAAGGGCCAATGGTCCATAAAACGGTCCGAGAAAAAGATAAGAGGCGCTTCAACAACGACAGATATAGCCACAACCGTAGATGCGATTTGGACAGGGAGCCCACTATCCATCAAGAGAGCTGGAATATAGGTATGGCCGATATTGCCCACACCTGATACAAGCCCCATCAAAAGTAAGAAAAAGAGATAGGGACCATTGTGGAGCAAAGGACGGATCGATACAGCTTCTTTCTGTACCCGACTGGTCTTATCGATACGGATAGCCCCTAAAGTGAAGAAACTAAGAAGGATCGTGACCAATACACAATAGTAAACAGACTGGGGGCTAAGATGAGCATAGAGCCAACCAGCTAGCTGCGCTCCAGCAGCATAGCCTAGAGTTCCCCAAACGCGAATTTTTCCAAAAGCATAGGGACTCTGGGTAGCAAAAACTTCCATCATGGGTGCCGTTCCATTTAGACACAGTAAAACCAAACCATAAAAAATCGTCAACCAAAAGTAGTTAGGGGCCCAGATAAAACCACCCACCCCTGCCATGAGGACGACCAAGCTCAAAGTGGTGATTTTAACAATGCCAAATCGTTCATTGATATAACCAAATAAGGGCTGGGCAAGCATGGATAGGAAAAAGGCCGTTGATACCAAATTAGAGACCTGACTGGCTGAATACTGCCGGCCTATAAGATAGACAGAGATGAGAGTCGTAAAGAGAGCAGTCGACATGAAGTAAAACCAATATAAAAATAAATAAGCAGGATAGGAATTTCGAAATGCTTTCATAAGTTTCCTTTCAATTTTAAACAGAAGAGGCAATGACAAAACCCAACTGGATTTCAGTTGAGTTTTGATCAGTTATTTTTTGTAGCGATTCTGAGCCTTGAGCGCACGTTTTTTGCGATGGGCCCTTTCTACATACAGAATCATAGCAAGTATACCAATTGGAACCAGAATAACCAGACTTTCAAGCGGGAAGCGGATGGATTTCTTTGTAGATGGTGCCACAGTACTTTGGGTATCTGATTGATCCACTGCTCCTTCTTTTACTGGAAGTCCATCAGAAATCTTTTCTGATAGGGTCATCAAGCCTGAATCCGCCTCTACCTGTCCATCTTTGACAACGATTTTTGGATCCTCTTCTCCCTTTTTCACCGTAGCATAGAACGGTTGATCTAGCGTGTAGGTCTTTCCATCAATAGTCTGTACACCCTTGTCCAATAACTTTTTATAACTATAATCTGCAAAAGCTTTTTCGATCAAGGCATTGCCAAATGGATGTCGATAGTATTCACCATCCTGGTCAGACCAATCACCAACTCCCATTACGACGGAGATAATTCGTTGGTCCCCTCGTTTAGCGGTTGCGATGTAGTTAAAGGCACCACGTGGACTCGAACCTGTCTTCAGACCATCTACTCCTTCAAGAGCATATCTGGCTCCTGGTAAAGAATAGTTATAGGTATCAAAGGTTTCCTCATAAGGAGTTCCTTGTTTGACGGTCACCTTAGCCTGATTGGTGTAGCTAAGGATATCAGGATATTCTTTCACGAAATGATAGACCAGAATAGCCAAGTCTCTTGCAGTTGTTTGGTTGGCTGCATCATTTGGATAGTTATAACTGGTATATAAACCTTGGAAGGTTGAAATGGCCGCACCACTAGGATTGTTCCAAACGGTATTGGTCATCCCCAATTCCTTGGACTTTTCGTTCATCCGCTGAATAAAGGCATCAGCATCATGGTTAGAAAGGAGATTGGCCAACATAATCGTCGCCACATTGGAGGATGGAACAGCAGTCATGGTAATCAATTCAGAGACCGTATAATCCACTCCTGCAACGATGTTATTGTTGGAAATCTCATAGATTTTTGACATAGATTGATCCGCAGCCGTTGCAGTGACAACCGTATCTTTAGTGATTTTCCCCTCTTTCATGGATTCGAAAAGCAGATACAGTGTCATGAGCTTACTCATACTTGCAGGATCCCGCACTTCATCAATATTGTCTCTCCACAAAACATCCCCTGTATTCGCATCGATGACGAGGGAAGACCTTGGTCGGTTATAGGCCTGCACATGATCATTCGGATACATTTTTTGCGCCATATCCACTAACTCATCCGCTGCGATCGACAAAGGCCGGAGCAAAGATAAGACGACAATTCCTAAAACGAGCAACTTCTTCTTCAAAATATATTTTCCTCAAATATAGAATTTTATCTTATTGTACCATACTTCAAGCTATAAAAAAACCTATCTTTCAGGATATTTCAGATAGGTCTCTCTGTTTTAACTGCTTACAGTAGGCTCAAAGCTGCTTGGTCTGCAATAATGACGACATCTGGGTGTCCTTGAAGGGCACTCGCTGGTAAACTCTCTGTTTTAGGACCATTGACCATTCCAGCAATCGCTTGAGCTTTTGATTCGCCATATGCAAAGAGAATAATGGACTTGGCAGCGAGAATGTTTGCAATCCCCATTGAAATGGCTTGAGTCGGAACATCTTCAATTTTTTCAAAGAAGCGAGAGTTGGCTTCAATCGTTGATTGATCCAAATGGACCAAATGCGTTTGGCTGTCAAATGGGGTTCCTGGTTCGTTAAAACCAATGTGGCCGTTGCGACCAATCCCTAGAATTTGCAGATCTACTGGATTTTGGGCCAAAATTTCATTGTAATGCGCTGTTTCTTCTTCTGCAGTATCTTCATTTCCTTTTGGAAGATAGCTAACTTTAAAAGGTTTCTCATTGAATAAATTTTCCTGCATAAAGTAACGATAGGATTGAGGATCTTCACCCGTCAAGCCGACATACTCATCCAAGTTGACACTGACCATGTCTGAAAAATCCAAGTCACTTTCTCGAATCAATTTATAAAATTCAAGTGGACTGCTTCCAGTCGCAAGCCCCAGAGTTTTCGCACCTTGTTCTAACTTTTCTTTTAACAGGTCAAAAGCAACCTGTCCTCCTTCAATTTGATTGGCTACTTCAATAACTTTCATGATGAAACCTCCACTTATTTCTTATATTCATTATATGGTATAGACCAATTTTTGTCAAGCGCTTTCTTCATGCTAGACAAGGAATTTTTCACTTCTCTCCGTCAAAATTCAGCTAGTCATTTCCTTTGTTTCACTCTTATTTCATGATATAATGGGGAAGGTTAAATGTAAGAAATAGAAGAATTTAGAAACAAGGAGAGACCATGAATACAAACGACTTTGATTTCCACCTCCCTGAGGAGTTAATTGCGCAAACTCCTCTAGAAAAGCGCGATGCCTCCAAACTACTGATCCTCAATCGCCAAACAGGTCAGATGGAAGACCAGCATTTTGATGCCATTATCAATGAGTTAGAACCAGGGGATGCTTTGGTGATGAACAATACCCGTGTCCTTCCTGCTCGTCTCCATGGGGTCAAACCAGATACAGGGGGACATGTGGAGCTTCTCCTCTTAAAAAATATCGAGGGCGATCAATGGGAGGTTCTTGCTAAACCTGCCAAACGTCTTAAAGAGGGAGGAATTGTCAGTTTTGGAGA
This sequence comes from Streptococcus sp. AM28-20, assembly GCF_003603595.1. Classification (NCBI taxonomy): domain Bacteria; kingdom Bacillati; phylum Bacillota; class Bacilli; order Lactobacillales; family Streptococcaceae; genus Streptococcus; species Streptococcus sp. AM28-20. The sequence continues at coordinate 167,475 of NZ_QTNK01000001.1, read as the reverse complement.
TGGACGTCTCCAAGCGACTCTCATCAAGAAATTGGAACACGGAGGATGTATCGTAGAGTTTTCTTACCAAGGGATTTTCCTTGAAGTCTTGGAAAGTCTAGGGGAAATGCCCCTACCACCTTACATCCATGAAAAATTAGAAGATCAGGAACGCTACCAGACGGTCTATGCCAAAGAAAATGGATCTGCCGCCGCTCCAACTGCTGGCCTCCATTTTACACCTGAGCTGTTACAAAAAATTGAAGACAAAGGTGTTCACTTGGTTTATCTAACCCTCCATGTCGGACTTGGTACCTTCCGTCCAGTATCCGTTGATGATGTAGACCAGCATGAGATGCACTCTGAGTTTTATCAACTTTCTGAAGAAGCTGCCCAAACTCTTCGACAAGTTAAAGCGAGCGGTCACCGCATCGTAGCCGTTGGGACCACTTCTATCCGAACTTTAGAAACAATTGGAAATAAGTTTAATGGAGAGGTACAAGCAGACTCTGGTTGGACCAATATCTTTATCAAACCAGGCTATCAGTGGCAAGTTGTCGACGCCTTTTCAACCAACTTCCACCTACCAAAATCAACCTTAGTCATGCTCGTTTCTGCCTTCGCAGGTCGGGAATTTACTCTAGAAGCTTATCAGCACGCTATTGACCAAGGCTATCGTTTCTTTAGCTTTGGAGACGCTATGTTTATTAAATAAGGAGATTCCTTTATGAATAAGATCGAAAGTCGCCACCGCCTCATCCGGTCCATTATTTCAGAGAAAAAGATTCGGACCCAGCAGGAATTACAAGACAGCTTAGAAGCTAACGGTATCATCGTGACCCAATCAACCCTCTCAAGAGATGTCAAATCCTTGAATCTGGTAAAAATTAATGAGGGGGATACTTCTTACTATGCCATCAATAGCATCGCACCATCCCGCTGGGAAAACCGACTGCGTTTTTATATGGAGGATGCCCTCGTCATGCTTCGTCCTGTCCAAAACCAAGTGGTGGTGAAAACTCTACCTGGACTGGCTCAGTCTTTCGGTGCTATCTTAGATGCCCTTGAATTACCACAAATTGTCGCAACCGTCTGCGGGGACGACGTCTGTCTCATCATCTGCGAAGACAATCAAGGAGCTTTGGATTGCTTTGAAAAATTGAAAGAATTCACTCCTCCTTTCTTCTTTAGCAAATAAAAACGCTTAGATGGTCTGCCCATCTAAGCGTTTTTTTCTAATCTCTATTAGGCTTCCTTGCCTGCTAACTGTCGGATAGTCTCTGCATAGATTTCCATCGCACGATAGAGATCTTCCAGTTTAGCTCGTTCATTGGCCTGGTGCTCTGTCTGGAGTGCTCCAGGGAAAAGTGCCCCATAAGCCACACAATTCTCCATGGTTCGAGCAAAAGTAGCTCCTCCTGAGGACATAGCTGGAGTCTGATCCCCCGTTTCTTCTTGGTAGACCTTCATCAGAGTACTTACCAATGGACTATCTAACGGCACGTAAAGTGGAGCTAAATAATCGAATTCTTCATACTGAAGTTGGTAACTAGCCGCCACCTCAGTTAATCGCTCTACTAAAGCATCCTTATCTGCTAGGACAGGGATCCGAATATCAACCCCGATTTCAGAATGCTGTTCATCAATAGAGAGAGTAGCAATATTGAAGGAAAGAGCACCACTTGGTTCATCTTTGATTTCACCAAAAAGAGCTGCCCCTGTCGCATCTTGTCCAACAGCATCTGCTATAAAGAGTAGAGACGGGTGAGGCTGGATTAAGGAAAGACTTTCCGCTAAGCCGATAATGGCATTGACACCTTCAGCCGCATCTTTCGAATGTTTAGAAAGACCAAGAACGGTCACTGCTCCTACTTCTTCAGTATAGTTCACACCACTTTGCTCGATGACTGGTAAGAGCTCCTCTAAGCGGTCACCCTTATAAGTCGCCTTATCTGGGACTACATTGAGGGCGCGACCAGCTTGCAAGGGAAGATCCTCCCAGCCTGGTCCATGGAGCTTCACTTGAAGCAAGCCTTTTTCAGCATAAGTTAATGGGAAAGAGGAATCCGGAGCAAAGCCAAGATCTGCTTTTTCTTCTATCTGATTGTAGCGATTCATACAGCGCCAGAGAGTTTCTTCGTCTGTACCAAATATAAAGCGGATCCGTTTGGTAAATGCAACTCCTTGGTCCAGAAGACTCTTAACTGCGTAAAGGGCCGCAAGGGATGGCCCCTTATCATCTTGTACTCCACGTCCAATCAACCATCCATCCTTCAAAGTCGCCTCAAAAGGTGGCGATTGCCAATCTTCTAAATCACCGGCTGGAACAACATCCAAGTGACAAAGAACGGCCAGGAGTTCTTCCCCCTGACCGATCTCTGCATATCCATAGTATCCTTCAGGATCTAGATAAGTTTGAAAGCCCATTTCTTGAGCAATTTCTAACGTTTTCTCAAGGACATCTTGGATAGCTTGTCCAAACGGTGTTCCATTTTCGCCTTCGTTTAAAACCGAAGGATAAGAAATCAGAGTCTTTAATGAAGCTAGAAAGTCATCTTTGACTTGATTTGTAATCTCAAATTTCATGGAATCACCTCATTTACTTCTTATAGGGCTGGAACGAAGGTTCCGAGAAGAAGAAGGGCAATGGTAATTACAATAACAGCAACTACAAGTTTCGCCATGAATTTCCACCAAGTTGCAATGTTGATACGTCCAAGAGCAAGAGCTCCCATTACGATACCAGATGTTGGTGCAATCAAGTTCAAGACACCAGACGCAGATTGGTAGGCAGTGATAATCAAGCTAGGACGTACATTGACGAATTCTCCCAATGGAGCCATGATACCCATTGTCGCACTGGCAAGACCAGATGAAGATGGGATCAAGAATGACATTGGCAAGTAGAAGATATAAGTCAAGACGATAAAGACTTGAGGAGATAGACCACTGAGGCCTTGTTTACCCCAGTTAAGGATGGTATCTGTAATCATACCGTTGTTCATGATAACTTGAATACCACGAGCGATTGCTACGATGAGGGCAACGCTCAAGAGGTCAGCTGCACCAGCCATAAATGAAGAAATGATTTGTTCTTCTTTAAGGCCGTATACAATACCGATGAGAATACCCATAAAGGCAAAGAGCATTGCTCCTTCAGGGAAGTACCAAGTACCAAGAGCTGCAGTTGATGAACCAATGATTTGACCAACTACTGGAAGACCTGTTAACCAAGAATTAAAGTTATCAAAGAACTTGATACCTAAACCACTCCATGGGATGAAACTCAAGACCATCAAAACAAAGGTCAATACAAAGAGTACAAAGACTTGTTTTTGTTTCTTAGTAAGTGTTGAGTTAACATTGTCATCATCTTCACCAACATTGAAGAATTTCATATCTTCTTCACGAGTTGCATAAGTGAGAGATTTGGTTGGATCTTTTTGGATCTTATCTGCATACTTGTATACAAACCAAGTGCTAAGACCAGTCAAGACAACCCAGAAGATCAAACGAAGGATGATACCTTCCCCAAGACTAACACCTGCAGTTGAAGATGCGATACCTGTCGCGAATGGGTTCAAGGTAGATGCCAAACATCCAATCTGTGAACCAAGCAAGATAATGGCTACCCCAGTCAAGCTATCAAATCCAACGGCCATCATAACTGGCACAAGGAGAGGATAGAAGGCCATGGTTTCTTCACCCATACCATAAGTTGTACCACCAAGGGCAAACAAAGGCATAAGAACCAAAATCAACATTTTTTCGCGACCCTTGTATTTCTTCACGATGGAAGCAATACCAGTGTCTAGCATACCAGTTTCATTAACTACACCAAGGAAACCACCAACCATCAAGATGAAGAAGGCTACGTCGATCGCTGCACTAGTTCCTTGAATCAAAGATCCTTCTTCAGGAGTAGTTCCTAGCATAGCACGAATCGGTGCCATCAAGACATCCCAGATACCTTGAGGGTTTTGAGGTTGTGATTTATACACACCATCGACAAAAGCCCCTGCTGGGATAATCCAAGTCATCACTGCCATAAACGCAATGATGATTAACAATACGGTATAAGATGAAGGCATCTTAAACCCTTTTTTCGCTTTTTCACTCATTTGTTTATCCTCCTAACGCAACAAAGTTTGAGTGAGTCTTTCAAAAGGTTAAACTTTTAGAAAGCGCTTACCTATATGTTTATTTTATCATATTTAAGATTAAAAAACTAGTTTTTCCTAAACTTTTTTAGAAAAAACGAGGGGAGAATCTAAGTACAAAATCCTGTAAAAATGGAATCTACTCCCCTCCTCATATTTATGAATTAGTCTTTAACGATAATTGTTCCACTTTCAGATTCAATCAAAGCGCCAAGGTTTTCAAGAGAAGTGATGACTGCTTTTCCTTCTGGACGACCATTTACAAAGGCGATGGCCGCTTCTACTTTAGGAAGCATGCTTCCTGGTGCAAATTGATCTTGTTTGATGTACTCTTCCAATTGAGCTACATTGACATGTTCCAATTTTTCTTGATCTGGTTTGTTGTAGTTCACAAAGACATAATCTACACCTGTCAAAACGATGAAGAGGTCTGCTTCTACCAATTCAGCCAAACGTTGAGATGCAAAGTCTTTATCGATAACAGCTTCAACACCAGTCAAGCTACCATTTGCTTCTTTCACAACTGGGATACCACCGCCACCGGCAGCTACAACGACTTGTCCGTCGTTCAACAAGGTACGGATAGTATTGATTTCTTTGATATCCACTGGTTTTGGTGAAGCAACAACTTTACGCCAGCCACGACCTGCATCTTCTTTGAAAGTTGCACCTGATTTTTCAGCTTCAGCTTTTGCTTCTTCTTCAGAGTAGAATGGGCCGATTGGTTTGCTCAAGTTAACGAAAGCTGGGTCATTTTTATCAACAACGACTTGTGTCACAACAGAAGCCACATCTTTTTCGATGCCTTCTTCAAGAAGAGCATTTTGAAGAGCATTTTGAAGCCAGTAACCAATGCTTCCTTCTGTCATAGCTACCAATGAATCCAATGGGAAAGCTGGGTTTTTTTCAGAATCTGCTGCCAAGTGTTGGAGCAAGAGGTTTCCTACTTGAGGACCATTTCCGTGAGTGATGATCAAGTCATCTCCGTTTTTGATTAATTTTACTAAGTGTTTTGCAGTTTCTACAAGTGCTTCTTGTTGCGCTTTTGCAGAAGGATCAGATGAGAGAATGGCATTTCCTCCCAAAGCAACGACGATTTTTCTTGACATAGTTTTTCCCTTTCTATAAAAAATAGGGGCAGGACTAAAGCTAGCAGTCCAGCCCCTATAGCTGTTGGTATACGGTTATAAAGTCTTAAACTTTTGGAATGTACAAGTTACCAAGAGTAGCTGCCATAACCGCTTTGATTGTGTGCATACGGTTTTCAGCTTGGTCAAAGTGACGAGCATATTTGCTGCGGAACACTTCGTCAGTAACTTCCATTTCTTCTACGCCGAATTTTTCAGCAACGTCTTTACCATAAACAGTGTTTGTGTCGTGGAAAGCTGGCAAGCAGTGCAAGAAGATCAAGTCTTCGTTATCAGCTTTCTTAACCAATTCCATGTTTACTTGGTAAGGTTTCAAAAGGGCAACACGTTCTGCAAATTTGTCTTCTTCACCCATAGATACCCAAACGTCAGTGTAAAGTACATCTGCACCTTTCACAGCTTCGTCAGCATCTTCAGTGATCAAGATATGAGCGCCACTTTCTTTTGCGAATCCTTCTGCCAATTCAACAATTTCTTGTTCTGGGAAGAGTTCTTTTGGTGAGAAGATGTGTACGTTCACACCAAGGATAGCACCTGTTACAAGAAGGCTGTTAGCAACGTTGTTACGTCCGTCACCACAGTACACAAGTGTCAAACCTTCAAGACGTCCAAAGTTTTCTTGAACAGTCAAGTAGTCTGCAAGCATTTGTGTTGGGTGCCATTCGTCAGTCAAACCGTTCCATACTGGAACACCTGAGAATTCAGCCAATTCTTCAACCATGCGTTGGCTGAAACCACGGAATTCAATACCGTCAAACATACGTCCAAGAACTTTTGCAGTATCTTCTGTAGATTCTTTTTTACCAAGTTGGATGTCGTTTGCACCAAGGTATTCTGGGTGAGCACCTAGGTCGATAGCTGCAGTAGTGAAGGCTGCACGAGTACGAGTTGAAGTTTTTTCAAACAAAAGCGCAATGTTTTTACCAGCTAGGTAGTGGTGTTGGATGTTGCGTTTTTTAAGGTCTTTCAAGTGAGCTGAAAGTCCGATAAGGTATTCTAACTCTGCACGTGTAAAGTCTTTTTCTGCTAAAAAGCTACGTCCTTGGAATACTGAAGTTGTCATTAATTATCTCCTTTAATTATGCATGATAAGATCCTGTCATTCAGTTTAGAGGGCTCAGTTTAGACACTGAGCCCTCTAAACTGTAGAAGGATGATTAGATTTCTTCACGTTCGAATGGCATTGACATACAACGAGGTCCACCACGACCGCGAACCAATTCACTTCCGCGGATCTTAATCAAACGAAGTCCGTATTCTTCTAATTTCTTGTTAGTAACAGTGTTACGGTCGTATACGACTACCACACCAGGTGCGATTGTAAGAGTATTTGATCCGTCGTTCCATTGTTCACGCGCAGCAGCAACGATGTTGCCATCTCCACATGGAATCAAAGTAACTTTTTCAACACCAAGGTTTTCAGCAAGAAGTTCTGCCAAATCACCTTTTTCTTCAACGATCTTCAATTGTTCGTTTTCATAAGTTACAGAGAAGACGCGAAGGTTACCTTGGATTTCTGGGTGGATTGTGAATTTATCGTAGTCCACCATTGTGAATACTGTATCCAAGTGCATGAATTTACGGTTGTTAGCAAATTCGAAGGCCAATACTTTCTTGAAGCCAACGTTCTTCTTGAAGATGTTTACCAACAATTTTTCGATTGATGCAGCATCTGTACGTTGTGAGATACCAACTGCCAATACATCTTTAGAAAGTACCAACTCATCTCCACCTTCGATACGAGTATCTTCTTCACGGTTGTAGACAAGTTCTGCTTTTCCACCGTAGACTGGGTGGTATGTGAAGATGTATTTACCATACAATGTTTCACGGTTACGTGTATCTGCGTACATGTGGTTCAATGATACTGCATTACCAATTGTAGCAAACGGGTCACGTGTGAAGTACAAGTTTGGCATTGGGTCGATAGCGAATGGATAATCAGATTCAACAAGGTCTGTCAATCCTTTTGCTTCTTCAGGAATTTCTGGAAGTTCAGCTTTTTGAACCCCTGCCATTGTTTTTTCAACCAATTCTTGGTTGTCTTCAATGCTGTGAAGCAATTCACGGATCGCAACTTTTGTTTGGCGTCCACGAATGTTCGCTTCATCAAGGTATTCTTCGATAAATTGATCGCGAATTTCTGGTGAAGTCAATGACTCAGCAGCCAACTGCTCAAGATAAAGTACTTCGATTCCTTCGTTACGAAGTGCTTCAGCAAATGCGTCATGTTCTTTTTGAGCATCTTCCAAGAATGGAATATCATCAAAAAGAAGACGTTCAAGATAGTCAGGCATCAAGTTTTCCAACTCTTTACCTGGACGGTGCAAACAAACTTTTTTCAGTTTTCCAATTTCTGAGAAAACATGAATTGGGTGTGTAGACATTTATAGTCCTCCTTTTTCTCGCGGTTTAGCTTAGCTAATCCCGTTTACAGGTTTCATTTTATCACCAATTGGTACCGCTTTCACAGTCAATCTTCCATTACGAATGCAAAGAATCTGACATTTTTTTAAATATAACCCTTATTTTATGAAATATGAACCGCTTTCTTTGGATATTTTGTTATATATATTCTTTTTACGGATAAATATTTTTTATTTGATTTTTAAAAGTTTTTAACGTTTTTGATAGAAAATAAAAGAAGCCCTATTAGGCTTCTTTAAAACTATCTAAAAAGAAAGGAAGATCGAGAAAGGTTAATTTTTTATGCTTGTATTCGATTCTTTCCTCTTCTATAAGCTTCTTTAATACTTGATTGACGGTTTCTCTAGTCGTCGCAGCTAATCTGGCTAACTCTTTCATACTCATTGGAAAAGGAATGGTCGATCCTAACTTTTGATAATCCTTACAGAGCAGAGCTAAGGATTGAATCACACGATCACTGGCGCTGGCTGCCACCACATTGCGAAGCCGCAACTCCTGGAATTCCAAAATTTTTGAAAGTTTTCTCGTAATAAAGAGAACTTGATCCATACTGAACTGAACAATTTCCTCATACAGCTGAACAGGAATGCTGAAATATTTTACCGTCGTCATGGAAGTGGCTGTATAGTGATAATTTGAGTCTGTAAACATACCACCGTATGGGAAGACAGCTCCTTCTTTGATGTAGTCCATATACGAAAAGGTATCTGAAGAGTCAAACTCCTCAATACGAACATAGCCTTCTACTAGTAAAAAAATCCGGTCACGCTTATCACCAGCAAAAAATAGGATTTGTCCCTTTGGGATTTCTCTATAATGGATTTCTACAGCTAATTTATCAAATTTTTCAACTGGAATTTCAGAGAAAGCTGGATGGGATCGAATCAACTGATAATCTTCTTTTGTAATCATTTCTATTCTTTCTTTAGGTTCTTTAGTTATTATATCATATTTATGCACCGACCTCAAAGAATGTCAATAAGATTTTAGTCATTAAACAATCATTTTGCAAAGCAAAAACCTTCCCAAGACTATCCTGGGAAAGGTTCTAATTACTTAATTAACATTTACACGGTGCCATTCATTGATCACATAGCAGAGTTGGCCAAGTAAATGAAGACCGTAGCCACTGATCTCCGTGCTTTCTGGGGTTGTTCCCCCTAGACCAGCTGTAAAAATCGAGATGAGGTAGGGTGTTTGTTCGTAAACAATGGCTTCGACATTGAGGGCTTCCGCTACATAACCAGGTTTTTGCTGAATGACTAAATCTGGTAAATACCGTTTGTAATATTCATTTGGGAAGGACTCTCCAATCAATTCTAGCAAGGCCCCATACTTTTCTTTATGATTCCAAAGATAGTCCAAGACTTGAATATAGTAATCAGATGTCGTTTTGTTTTCAGGACTAATGGTTTTTATTTCTGCACGGGATTTTCCATATTTTTCATACTTCCCATAAACATTGTCCATGCCACCAAAGCGGTCGGCCAAGGCATATGCCGGCGTATTTTCTGAATACACAAGTGAATAACGCTGCATATCTGGGATAGTCATGGATCCACCAAAGGCAGCTACATAATTATCGTGCTCTCCAAGGTACTCGTAGTAAGTATTGGTAATATCAAATTCATCCGTTAAATTTAACTTCCCTTCATCGACTTCATCCACGACTAACATATTTAGGGGCAGTTTATAAGTACTTCCCGCTGTCATCGGCTGCAACTCATTCATCGAAAATTGTTGGCCTGTCGCAGGATTTTTATAGGTAAAGGTAATCTGGGAAGGATCAATTCCATATTCAGCCATATAGTCCTGTACAACTTCTACCAAGCCTTTATTGGCATAATCATAGACAAGACCCAAATTCTCCATGGTTTCACGATCCTGATCCATGACGGCTTGTTTCTCCTCAGGACTTTTAACACGTGGAGGTTGAAGGGGCTGCTTTTCTTGCTTGGACTCGACTGGTTGAGCCTTCATTCCCTCTTGAGCAAGCGGTGAAGCCGAAACTTGATGTAGATGGAGGTAACTTAATGCTCCAACTCCTCCTATACATAATAAAATTCCTAATACAATCATGATCGATCGAACATTAAATATTTTTTTCATATGAAGTTAATTATAAAAGATTCTCTTTAAAATAACAAGGCATTTCTGGATCAGAAAACGATTTCTTCTAGCAGAAACTTTTTTAGCAATCCCAAGCTCAATCCTTCCTCATGTTTCTAAGAATCCATCTGATTTTGACTGTCTTATTTGCGCTTAAAGGAGCCCATAATCAATTTAGCAACTTCGCGTGCAATGGTACGGAACAAGGAACTGATAAAGGAATCTTTGGCCTTTTCTATACTAGATTTCCGTGGACGGCCTGGACTCCGTTTTTGACTGGCCTTCTCTTCTGCAACTCTCGTCTTTTCTTCCTCTTCCTTGCTAGCTTTTTCAGTCAATTTTTCATAAGCTGATTCATTATCGACTCGAACGGCATATTTTTGATGGAAAGGAGAGCTGGTAATCAAGGCCAACTGTTCACTCTCGTTTAACAAATCAAAACTGGATTGTGGAGACAAAATATAAGAACGTTCAACTACACTTGGTTGCCCCTTTTCATTTAGGAAGGAAACGAGAGCTTCCCCTGTTCCCAACTCCGTCAAGACAGTTTCCGTATCAAATTCTGGGTTTGGTCGGAAGCTTTGAGCAGCAACTTTAATAGCTTTCATTTCCTTTGGCGTATAGGCACGCAAGGCATGTTGGACACGATTCCCAAGTTGGGCTAAGACAGATTCAGGAAGATCTTGAGGATTCTGTGTAATAAAGTAGATCCCCACTCCTCTAGACCGGATAAGGCGAACGACTTGCTCAACTTTTTCCAGGAAGAGCTTGCTCGCATCATTAAACAAGAGGTGGGCTTCATCAAAGAAAAAGACAAATTTCGGTTTTTCTAGATCTCCAACTTCTGGTAAGGTCTCGAACAGACGAGACAACATCCAGATCAGGAAGGTTGAATAGAGCTTAGGGGAGTTGAAAAGACGAGTCGCTGATAGAATGTTGATGTAGCCTCGTCCACTGCTGTCCAATTGCATAAAATCTTGAAGATCCAAGGCAGGCTCTCCGAAGAATTGATCTGCTCCCTCTTGCTCTAGCACTAACAAGCTTCGTTGAATAGCTCCTACTGATTGTTTACTGATATTGCCGTATTGAGCGGAATAATCTGAGGCATGGTCATAGACTTCCTTCAAAAGACTCTGCAAATCCTTCAAATCAATCAAAGGCCAATTTTTTTCTTTGGCTAATTTAAAGACGATGGCCAAAATCCCTGTTTGCGTTTCGTTGAGTTCCAACAAGCGCGCTAGCAAAAGAGAGCCCATTCCTTCAATCGTAGCACGGACGGGATGGCCTGCTTGACCAAAGACATCCCATAAGCGAACTGGAAAAGCTTGAGGTTCAAAAGGATCTGTAATACCAAGTAGTTTATAGCGCTCTTCCATCTTTGGCGTCCATTGTCCTGCTTTAGCAAGACCTGATAGATCTCCCTTGATATCTGCTAGAAACACCGGAATCCCTTGCTGACTCAATTTTTCAGTTATCACTTTTAAGGTAACGGTTTTCCCTGTTCCAGTAGCTCCCGCAATCAAACCATGGCGGTTGAGCATTTTTAAATAAAGTGGAGTATCTACTGCTCCTTTAGTAATCGTAATACTCGTCATTTTCATTCTCCCTTTTTTCGAGGCATAGTTTTTTCAGAAAAAGTGACCGGAGTTTCTTCCTTATGTAGGAAGCTTTTTTCCTCACTTTCACATACTCTTCTAGTGTATCATTTTCAAGTATAAACGCAAGAAATATCCCTTCCAAAATGGGAGATTCATTTGAATCTAATTCGACCAATTTGAAAAATAAAAAGCCTGAATCGAGAGGCACCATTAAGCTACCTTTTGATTCAAACTTTTTTATTATGAAAGCTTATTTAGCTGCTGCGTAAAGCTCATCAACTTTGTTCCAGTTAATTACTGAGAAGAAAGCTTTGATGTAATCAGGACGTACATTGCGGTATTTCACGTAGTAGGCATGTTCCCAAACATCCAAGCCCAAGATTGGTTTCTTCCCTTCTGAGATTGGTGTATCTTGGTTTGCTGTTGAAGTCACTTCAAGCTTCCCTTCTTTGTTAATAACCAACCATGCCCATCCAGAACCGAAGCGTGTTGTAGCCGCTGCAGTAAAGGCTGCTTGGAATTCTTCAAATGAACCGAAAGCTGCATCGATTGCTGCTGCAAGTTCTGCTGAAGGAGCTGTTTTTTCAGGAGTCATCAATTCCCAGAAAAGAGCATGGTTCAAGTGTCCACCACCGTTGTTGATAAGCGCTTGGCGGATATCAGCTGGGATAGATTCTACATCTGCAAGCAAAGCTTCAAGGTCTTCACCGATTTCAGGGTGTTTTTCAAGAGCAGCATTCGCATTGTTTACGTATGTTTGGTGGTGTTTGTCATGGTGCAAGTGCATTGTTTCAGCATCAATATATGGTTCTAATGCATCGTATGCGTATGGAAGATCTGGTAAAATAATTGCCATGGAAAATACCTCTTTTTCTTTATGTATATAAAAATGATAACGCAATCATCTAATTTATTCAACTATTCTGCTTACACCGATGGGTTAGCCAGCTTTAGTAAAGCTAAATCAAATAGATAATCTTTCTCATAAGTTCCCGATTTCATTTGAAAATCGGTATCAATCAAAAGACAAATAGCCTGCTCCAAATAAGAAAGAGAAATTCCTCTACTATCCCTTAGGGCAAATTTGACTTGGTAGGGGTTCACTTTTCGGCCGGTCAGCTCTGATAGGTCTGAAACGATTTGAGATTCTGTCCGTCCCTCTTGCTTCAACAGTTTGACCTGTGTGTAGACGCGGAACTGACTCAATAAAATGGCCAAGAGTTTGATTTCATCTTCGCCTTGTAACCGTAGGTCCTTAACCAAACTACGGGCGGGATCAATTTGTTTCTTTAGAATCATCTGGATTAGATCAAACAGATTATCCTGTAGGGTCTTCGGAATAGCCTCTTCAATATCTGAGATGGTAATGCTCGAAGCTCCTTTGTACGTTTTAAGAAACTCCAAGTTTTTCTGAATCTCACTAAAATCAAAGCCAGATTTGATCAAAAGTTGTTCGAATGCTGGTGAATCAATCGCTAGCCCTAGTGACTTAATCTCTTCCGTGAAATGGGCACGCAACTCTTGTTCCTTTAATTCAGTTGCCTCCAGCACCTGGGCATCCCGTTTTAAAAGCTTGACAATCCTTCGCTTGCTATCCAGTTTTCCTTCCGCAAAAACAATTAAGCGAGTCGTTTCTAAAGGCGCCGATAAGTAATCTTCAAAGGACTGCAATTCATCATCCGTCAGGTATCTTTTTTTCGCGGTCGTCACATCGACAAAATGATCCAAAATCACTATTTTTTCATCCGCAAAAAATGGGAGGCTGACCAAGTCAAGCTCAACTTCTGAATAAGCTGTTTCCTTCATGTCAAAATAAGAATAGTTTAAATCAGATGAATCGTAGCCTACTTTCTTTAAAAGTTGCTCTTTCATCCACTCAAACTGACCGATGTCATCTCCTGAAAGAACCAGGATAGGAGGAAGGTTCTCGGAACTGATTTTTTTAATTGTTTGTAAAGCCTGCATGTTCTGAAGGTACCTCATTCCACTCTCTAAAATGATACTGAGTCTGTTCCGATTCCATTTTCTTTTCAAGTGGCGCTTTCTCTAGTGGAGTTGGTGGAGCCGAAACAATCTGGGGAATAGCTGAAAAACTGTTGGGCTCCATCAAATGGAAAGGAATACTTGGCGAAGAGACCTCGGGACTCGTCGAAGCAAATACTGGAGAAGCAATCTGGTCCGGTTGTGCAAGTCTAGCACTTGGAAGGACCAAGAGACATGCTAAACAAAGCAAACCCGCAAGAGCTAAGACTAGAAAAATAGAAATAGGAGATAAAAGGTAGAGCAAGATAGGACCTAGAAATAGGAAAACCAAAGACCAATGAAGACCTGCATCTCTCAATCGCCGAACGACTACTGCTTGCTGGGGAACAAAAATAAGATAGAGATAAAGGAGAAAAAAGATGCTGAACCAAGCCGAAACGTCCATCCCGGTCAAGGGAATCACCTCTTCCTCTGATTTCGAATTTGAAAAGAGTAAGACCAATTGGTAAATCCAAAATGGACTTGTAAATAGTAAATGCCAGGCTTGGCTGATCCAAAATTCTTTTCTATCTGATCTTCTTGAAAAATCAGCATATTGCGTCCAAAACAACTGTAATGATTTCATACTTGTAACCTCATTTCCTTGACTTTATCATAGCAATTTTCAAGCTAGAAATCAAACAGCTCCTATCGAACGGTTTCAATCTTCCACTGATTCCAACCTCTAAAACGAATCGCTCCTTGCTGGTCTGTACGAAAAACAGTCATTTGTAACTCTTTGAAACGCTCCAAGGTTTCCTGATGAGGGTGCTGGTAACGATTTTTTTCACCCGCAGATATCAAGGCAATTTTTGCTTGGATTTTCTCTAAGAAGGCAGGGTGAGAAGATCCCTTAGAACCATGGTGGCCTGCTTTTAGCACATCTACGCGCAGTTGAGGATAACGGGCTAACAAGGTCTTTTCCCCTTCTTCTTCTAAATCTCCTGTAAAAAGGAAGGACCACCCATAAAAGCGGCCATAAAGAACAATGGAATCGTTATTACTCCCATCTCCTACTTCTACCGGATAGAGGACTTCTGCACTCCCATCAAAGATCGACAATTGATCACCAGCCTCCAACGTTTTTACCGGTAAGTTCAACCGTTTGAGCAAACGGACAAAAGAGTCTTTTTTTAAGCTCCCCTTGGAAATGTTGATTTCCTTTATCCTAACCTTAGTCGCGAGCACTTCCAAATCTCCCATGTGATCTGTGTCAGTATGCGTGAGAATCATATGATCAATCTGGTCAATCCCCCTGCTCTTGAGATAGGGAAGCAGGGTCCGTTCTGCATTGCTAGTAGACCTTCGCTTCTTCCATGCCTCCTTTTGGCCAAAGTCCACTTTTCCTCCTGTATCAATTAGGATGGTTTTCCCACGCCAATCACGTAGCAAAATACTATCACCTTGACCAATATCAATGATGGTAATCTCATTTTCTAAAGGATGCTTCACAAGGGCAAATACAGAGCATACTAAGAGTAGGAACAGGTATCTCCATTTCTTAACCTTGCGCATCTCATAGAGGCAAGCTAGCAAGCACAAGAGCAAGATGAAATAATAAATGCTTGGCTGCCCGAAAACCAAGGATTGACTAGTGAAGCTCGCTAGATACTCCATACTTTTTTCCATCCAGACAAAGAAAGGATTCCAGAAGGTCAAGGGATACAGAAAAGAAAGGAGAAAGACGACACTCAGTCCTGGCAACAACAGAAGGTCAAATAAGAGAGAAAAAATAAAGGTTAGAGGAAGGGACCAGGGTTGGTATTCTCCAAAGAAAAAAGTGAGAAAAGGAAGAACCCCTAGTGTTAACACTAGACTCTCCTTGACGACTTTTTGGATTCCCTCCTTCTCCTCTTCGGAAGAGGTCAGCGTCAATATAAAGGCGTAGGCGCAGGATAAGAGACCTCCAGCAGTCAACAAGGAGGACGGTAAAAGAAGGAGTAATAAAAGGAGAGTGACTCCCATATTTTCCATTCCTTTGATCCCAGCCTGGGCTAGGAGTTTCTGTAAGAGGCTTCGAACGACCGAAACCGAAAAACCTGTCATCCCAGCATAAAGGAGCGAAAATGGATAGAGGAGGTAGGCAACCTTTTCCTGCTCCAATCCCAAGCGGAGAAAGAAGCGCCGAAAGGCATCTAAGAAGAAAGCGACCTGCATGCCCGACAAGGCGAACAGATGGATAATCCCCAAGTTCGAATACAGCTGACTCATTTCTTCGAACTCTACATCTAAAAAACCAAAAAGCAAGCCCGTCATATAGTGACTCATGGGCTGGGGGAAATGCTGATGAACCCATACAAGGGCCTTTCGCCTCCAACTAGACAGGAGGCCTATTAAATCTCTAGGTTCAGCCGGTCTCTTTTCAAGGATCTTGCTGATTTTCAAAAGATGATAGATCTCTTGTGTTTTAAGATAAGCCTGGTAATCAAAGCCCATGAAATTTCGCTGTTTTGTCGGGGTCTCTAATTCTCCTTTTATTCTTAATTCTAGCCCATGATCCAAGTGTTTAAAATAGGCTTGTTCTTCCCTTGTCTGAAGCTGATAGAAAACCTGAAAAGTACGACTACCTGACTGAGCACGAAAGGATAAGGCATCTCCATTCACCTTGATGGTATCCGGTAAGAGCTGAATAACCCTTGGAACCTCTTGATCCCGCGCTTCCTGCTTACCATGTTCGACTCGAAAAGCAAAACAAAGTGCAGCAAACAAGAGAAGCCCTACTAGGATTAGAAATTGTTTGCCATTGTAGCGTCTACTAAACAAGATGAAGAAGGCCAGAAGGAAGATTGGAGCGAGCAAGTGACCTGTATACATCCAATAATAAAGAGGCAAGACGGGAAGAGTCAGATGAAATGGATGAATATTGATGCTTCTAATCCACTGTAACATGCTCTTTTAACTTTTCTAGTGTCTTTTGGCCAATCCCAGAAACATTTTTCAATTCATCAACAGATTGAAATTTTCCTTTTTCCTCTCGATAAGCAATGATATCCTGAGCTCGTTTTTGACCAATCCCAGAAATAGTCTGTAATTCTACTTCTGTGGCTGTATTGAGATTAACCTTGCCATCCTTTTGCTGGTTTTCACCACCTGTCGTCCCTGCAGAAGCAGACGCAACAGGCGCTACTTCTTCTCCATTCTTAGCAACATAGACGATAGACTCATCCTCTAATTTTTGAGCCAAGTTGACAGATTGGCTATTGGCTTCGTCTGTCATCCCTCCTGCTTTTTGCACTGCATCATAGACCCGACTCCCCACCGGAAGCTCATAGACTCCCGCCTGTCTGACAGCTCCCTTCACATCCACCATGATTTTCTCATGCGAGGAGTCGGTCTTTTCCTCACTTCTCTCCTGAGAGCTCGAAGTAAAGCTTGAATCTCCCTTAGGAGAACTCTCTTGCTCCACCGTTTCTAACTGGGAAATGACTGTTTCTGGCGCTTGTGGGGTTGGCTTAGGCCAAAAAAGGAACACTCCTCCCACCACTAGCCCCACAGCAGCCAAGCCTAAAAACAGTTTATATTCCTTGATTTTCTCAATCCATGTCTCCATAAATACCCCTTTTATTTTTATTATTCGTAAAAAATCAAACAAATAAAAAAAGAATGTCAAAAATCACATGATTTTTGACATTCTTTTTATCTAGAGAGCTGTCTAGTCTTTCCGATGCTTATCTGGATCCCAAACGAAACTTGCGATATAACTAAACAAGAGGGTCAGTAAAGCGACAACCAAGACAAATGGCAACAATAAAAACTTCAAGAAACGGATGAGAATAAAAGGTTTCCGGTCATTGCGGAGTGCCTGAGATTCCGCATCTAAGCGATCAAACTCAGCCTGGATACGTCTTGCAACTTCTTCCACTCCCTCATCATTCATTTTTGCAATATCAGAGATATCAATAGGGTGCCCAAAGTTCATGTCAACCCGTTCACAGCTAGCTAGTCCTTTCAAGGTCATTGGACCAGTATAAGTTACAGGTATAATACGAACCTTGGCCATTTTGGCAATCACGGCAACTCCACCCTTCACATCCTGAGAATGGCGGCTTCCACTTGGAAACATAATCAATGAACGCTTGCTTTTCTTGAGCATATTGACTGGATATTTGATAGCAGCTGCACCTGGATTTTCACGGTCAATTGGGAAGGCTCCACACATGCGAATCCACCAACCAAAAATTCGATTGGCAAAGAGCTCTTTCTTGGCCATAAAGATAAATTGCTTAGGCTTGGTCGCAAAGGCCATATAGACCGGATCCCACCAAGTCCGGTGAGGAGCGACAAGTATATAATTTTCTTCTTGACTTGGGATCAGTTCCTTATGATGATAATGAGCATTTCCATTCAGAACCCATAAAATAAAGGTCACTAACCCACGTAAATAGGTATAAAACATGCTTTCTCCTTTGATAATTCTCTTGTTTAACCATTATACCTTATCCTTTTGTTCCCCGCAAATCTTTTCAAAAAATGGATGACTTAACAAATTGACTACATCTAGTCTTTTTCTTAAAAAAATGATATCATGTTTCTATGGAAATGAATGAATTAAAGGGATTAACCTATGAAGAGGTCCGCAAAAAAATACAGCGTGGCCAAACCAACGAATTTAAAGCGAATACCAGTACCAGTACCTGGCAAATTATCAAGCGTAACGTCTTTACCTTGTTTAATGCTCTGAACTTTGTGATTGCTCTCGCTTTGGTTGCGGTACAAGCCTGGAGTAACCTAGTCTTTTTTGCAGTCATCTGCTTTAATGCCTTATCCGGAATTGCCACAGAGCTCCGCGCTAAACGGATGATTGATAAATTGAATTTGATGAGTAAGGAGCTCGTTACTGTCATCCGATCGGGGGAAGAAGAAAGCATTGATCCAGAGGAAATTGTCCTTGGCGATGTGATTAAGCTTTCGGCAGGTGACCAAATTCCGAGTGATGCCATCGTTCAAATCGGGATTGCAGAAGCCAACGAAGCTATGCTGACAGGAGAAAGTGACTTGGTGCTCAAGGGAGAGGGAGATGAACTTCTATCCGGAAGCTTCTTAGTAAGTGGCCAAGTCTACGCTCGTGTCAATCGTGTGGGGGCCAATAACTATGCTAATAAATTGATGGTCGAGGCAAAAACTCTCAAACCCATCAATTCCCGCATTCTCTATAATCTCGCAAAAATTTCTAGTTTCACTGGTAAGATTATTATCCCATTTGGAATCGCCCTCTTCTGTGAAGCCTTTTTGATTAAACTGCTTCCAGTGAAAGATTCTGTGATTACCTCTTCCACTGCTCTCCTGGGCATGTTACCAAAAGGGATTGCCCTTCTGACAGTGACCTCACTCTTGACAGCCGTGATCAAATTAGGGATGCGCAAGGTCTTGGTCCAAGAGATGTACTCTGTGGAAACCTTGGCTCGTGTCGATACACTTTGTTTGGATAAGACAGGAACCATCACCCAAGGAAAAATGACCGTCAAAGGCATTCACTCCCTGTCTGAACACTTTTCTGAAGAAACTATCAAAGTTATTCTCGCTGCCTATATGCAAAATTCTGAGGATAACAACCCAACTGCCCAAGCTATCCGCAAAGCATATGGTGAGCTAGAACATGCTTATACAGCCGAATCAATCATTCCATTTTCAAGTGATCGAAAATGGGGTGCCATGACTCTGACCAACTTGGGGACCATTTATTTAGGGGCCCCAGAAATGCTCCTCAAAGAAAATCCTCCAGCGGTATTGGAAGCCCAAGCCCATGGATCACGGGTCTTGATTTTAGCTCGCAGTGTGGAAGCCATCGATATGCATGATTTGACTTTGCCAAGTGATGTAGAAGCAATCGCCGTCATTGAAATCCTCGATCCAATCCGCGAAGGAGCTGCCGAAACCTTGGATTATCTTCGCTCCCAAGATGTAGATCTCAAAATCATCTCTGGTGATAATCCAGTCACTGTTTCTTACATTGCTAAGGAAGCTGGTTTTGAAAGCTACGAAAGTTATATTGACTGTTCTAAGATTGAGGACGATGAGTTGGTGGACCTAGCTGAAAGTACAGCCATTTTTGGACGGGTTTCTCCTCACCAAAAGAAACTCTTGATTCAAACCCTCAAGGCCGCTGGTCGTACCACTGCTATGACAGGAGATGGGGTCAATGATATCCTAGCCTTACGAGAAGCTGACTGCTCCATCGTGATGGCCGAAGGAGATCCTGCAACACGTCAAATTGCCAATCTGGTCTTGTTAAACTCAGACTTCAATGATGTTCCAGAAATTCTCTTTGAAGGTCGTCGGGTCGTCAATAACATTGGACGGATTGCTCCTATCTTCTTTATTAAAACCATCTACTCCTTCATTCTGGCCATTATCTGTATCGCAAGTGCCCTGTTCTTTGATGTGAACTACTTGTTGATTTTCCCATTTATTCCGATTCAGATTACGCTGATCGACCAGTTTGTTGAAGGTTTCCCACCATTTGTCTTGACCTTTGAACGAAATATTAAGCCAGTGGAAAAACACTTCCTCAAACGTTCCTTGCATCTGGCCTTGCCAAATGCCTTGATGGTTGTCTTTAGTGTCCTGTTTGTTCGCTTATGGGGAGCTCATCATGGCTGGTCTAGCCAAGATATGTCTACCCTCTCCTACTACCTATTAGGATCTATTGGTTTCTTGTCTGTTATTCGGGCTTGCTTACCACTCAATATCTGGCGAGGACTCTTAATCATCTTCTCTGTCTGTGGTTTCTACCTTTCTGCCTTTTACTTGAAAGGTCTGATTGAAATTGGAACATTGACAGCTGTGACCTTCCCAGTCTACCTTGCCTTGATGTCCCTCTTTACAGGGATCTTCATCTTGGCGACGATTTATCAAAAATATGAGTTTGATTAAAAAAGTTGAGAGTAAGATACTCTCAACTTTTTTATTTTACATCAATAGGAACAATAGCAGGTTTCTCACCAAAAGCAGAGAAAGGTTTTATTTCTAATTCTAAATTCCCTTCACCTTTAACACCAAAATGTACAACAGCTCCTTCCATTGATCTACCAGGTGTAATTGAACCCATGGTATGCTCATTGGCATAACTTTCCATTTTATTTCCACCTACATATAAATTAATATCTATTCCAATAGGCATATCTTTGTCCGAAAGATTTTTAACATTATATGTAACTTTTAAAACTTTATCTGGATTTGAATTATCAAACTCATTTCGTTCATCTGTCCACTCAACATTAGTAATAGTATACTCAGCATACTTATCAAAAGTGATCGTATCACCTATTGAGTAAGTTGATTTGTTTTCTTTTTTAGCTTCACTGCTTGACGATTTCTCGGTTTGAGCTTCTTGTGGTGCTGTATCTGAAGTTTTTTGAGAATTGCCACAAGCAACTAGCAGATTAATTGAGAAAAGACTAAATCCTAAAGCTAACCATTTTTTTGTTTTGTTCATAAACAAAACCTCCTTTATTTTTTATAATGTTATCATATTATTTAAAATAAGGCAAATGATTTTATGCGTAAAAGTAATATCCTTGTTACGGTAATATTTTCATCATTCCTAGCTTTTCCCCATCCTCTTTTCGTGCTATAATAGAGCCATGAACGATATCGAATTAAAAGACGGCGAACGCGTCAACAAACTATTTTCCAGTGATGTGAAAATAATTCAAAACAGAGAAGTTTTTAGCTATTCTATTGATAGTGTCCTTTTGTCACGCTTTCCTAAACTGCCCAATCGCGGTCTGATTGTCGATCTTTGTGCCGGCAATGGTGCTGTCGGACTCTTTGCTAGCACGCGCACGAAAGCAACCATCGTTGGAGTAGAAATACAGGAAAGACTAGCGGATATGGCGGAACGTTCAATCCAATTAAACGGTCTGTCTGACCGTATGTCCATGATTACAGATGATCTAAAAAACTTGCCCCACCATTTCCCCGGTAGTAAGATTGACATTATCCTATGTAATCCTCCCTACTTTAAAGTGGACGAGCACTCCAATTTAAACGAGAGTCCTCATTATTTGCTAGCCCGTCACGAGATTACCACCAATCTGGACCAAATTTGTCAAGTGGCCCAACGGACCCTCAAATCCAATGGCCGACTCGTCATGGTGCATCGTCCGGATCGCTTTTTAGATATCATCGAAACCATGAAACGCTTCAATCTGGCTCCCAAACGGATTCAATTTGTCTATCCCAAGGTCCATAAAGATGCCAACATGCTCCTCATTGAAGCCATTAAAGATGGATCACGGGATGGTCTAAAAATTCTTCCTCCACTGTTCATCCATGAAGAAGATGGAAGCTATACGCCGGAGATTCATGAGATTTATTATGGAAACTAAAGCTTATATGTATGTAGTCCAGTGTGCGGATGGTACCCTCTATACTGGTTACACGACCGATATCGAGCGCCGTATCAAAACTCACAATGCTGGCAAAGGCGCCAAATATACACGTCCTAGACTTCCTGTGACCTTGATCTACCAGGAGTCTTTTCCCGACAAAAGAGCTGCTATGTCTGCGGAAGCACTTTTTAAACGGAAGAGCCGGGAGGAAAAATTGACCTATATCAAGCATCAACAATCCAAGCTAGATCCAGAACAAAAAGACACCTAAATGGTGTAACAATCATCTGTTTGCATGCTAAAAGGAGCCCCAAAAGCTCCTTTTTTTAAAATAATCTAGGATTCGTCATCAAGGTTTTTTAAAAAAGCCCAATTCCCAACAGACTGCTTTCCATAGTCGAGAACCATAGAATCTAATAGGACGAATTCATTCTTCTTATAGAAAAAGACATTTTGCTGGGTACTGGTAATCAAGCCTAGACGCTTACAACCTTTGGCCTTTACGTAAGGTTCAATCCCATTTTGGAGGAAATGACTGCCAACACCTTGTCCCTGAACAGTTGGGCTCACTGCAAACATCATTAAATACCAGTCAAAGTCTCCGGACTTTTTCAAATGCTGTTCTGAACGTTCTACGAGATCTAGGTATTTCAGCAAATTTAATGGTGTGATATAACGGAATAACTTAAAAATCCCATTTAGTAAGTAAGAGACCATCGAGAAATCTTTTTGTTGCAACAGCCCCACCGCTATGATTTCCCCGTCTCGTTCAGCAACTAAGCAAGTTTCCCCTTTGATGTACAGCTTGACTAATAAGGTATGCAATAGTTCAATAAAGGCCGGAAAGTATTCAGGCTTTTTTAAATCTTCTTTAATGACGGTTAAAAATGGATAATTTATAAAAGCATCAGAACAGACTTTTCCAATCGTCTTGTACTCGTCTAGCCTCGCTTCTCTATATACGATCCTTTCCATACGCCAACTCCTTTATTCTTATAAATCTATTATACTGTAAAACACTCTTATTTTCGATTGCAATGTGAAATAATCACATAAATTCTTACAAATCAGAAGCTATTTGAATAGTGAAAGAAATGTTAATCAGATTTATGAACATTGGGAACCAATTTTTGACGAAAGACCAAGATGATTCCTTTCTCCAAACAAAAAAATAGCCCTTCTAGATGGCTAGAAAGACTATTTTATACGTTAGGAACAAAGTAATTAAATGCGCTCTTTCCAAGAAGTTGCGACTTGGTCCAAGACTTGGTTGAGTTCTTCAATGTTGCGACGACCTTCGGTACGCAACCATTCACGAGCCGCCTCTTCCCCATTCTTGATGTAGGCTTCTACAGATCCAGCCCAAGTTGCACGTCCGCAAAGAACCCCGTTGAAGTTTGCGCCTGCTTCATGCGCAAAGACTAGGGTTTCTTGGAAGAGTTTAGCAGAAACACCTGCACTCAAGTAGATGTATGGAAGGTTGGTTGCTTCTTCTTGTTCTTTAAAGAAGGCTGCAGCTTCCTCACGGCTATGCACAATTTCTCCATCGCCAAATCCTTCTACGTATTTGACGTTAACTGGCACTTCTACTTTCAAGACATCGATGTTGAAGCGTGGGTCTGAGAAGACTTTCATCGCTTCGATGACTTTGCGAGGTTTTACTTTAGCATATTCTACAGAACCTGCATCAGCGATTGTTTCATCGTAAGCCAAGATTTCAAGGAAGAATGGAATTTCTTCTGCCACACATTCTGAACCGATGCGTTCGATGTAGGCTTGTTTTTCTTGGTTGAGTTCTTCTGCACTATCGACATCATAGTAGAGCAAGAATTTCACTGCATCTGCACCCTGCTCTTTGATGCGTTTAGCTGACCAAAGGTTAAGGCAGTCTGGCAGACGTTTAGTGCTAGAAGTGTCGTAGCCGGTTTTTTCATAAGCCAACAAGAGACCTGCTTCTGCATCCAAGACCTTGGTTGCTGGAAGTCCATACTCAGGGTCCAAGAGCATAGAAGATGCGAATGGCGTCAATTCTTCAGCCACTAGGACCTTCAATTCTTCCATTTGAGCCACTGTTGGTTCTGTGTCTTGATACTGAGCCATGAGGCGTTTCAAAGCACCGCGTTGGTCAAAGGCCAAGGCTGAGATTACACCCTCTTTGGTGCTCAATTTTTCTAAATAGTTGCATTTTTGTTCTGTTAATACCATCTTATACCTCTTTTACATTTATCTGTTGATACAAATCATCATAGTGGGCCATATTGACATGTCCGGTCATCTTTTCTTGAGCATTTAGCATCCCAAGGACCATGGCATGGGTCAAAAGAGCTGCGTCATCCTTCCCGCTACTGAGACCAGCAGAAATCCCAGCCACGGTTGAATCACCAGATCCCACTGGGTTGACGACTTCAATTTTTGGAATGTCCACTTTATAGAAGACATCCTCGTGTTTGGCAAAAGCACCATCTCCACCTAAGGAAACGATAATCCATTCAATGCCTTCAAATAACGAATCTTTCAGGACTTCTTTCAAATCCTCAAAATCAGCTGAAACATCCCGTCCTAAGAGTTGAGATAATTCTTCGCGATTGGGTTTAATCACCGTTGGTTTGAATGGTGAGTGAAGAACCGCTTCTAGAGATTTACCTGATGAATCAAGCACAACTTTACTTCCTGCTTCTCCTGCAATCTCAATTAAGCTCGCATAATAGTCCACCGGTAGACCTGTAGGAAGGCTTCCCGAAATAGCAACTACATCTGCTGTCGGCATGAGGAGTTTAAAATGGTGAAGGAATCCCAAGGCCTCTGTCCGGATAATTTCTGGGCCCGCTTCTAAGATTTCCGTTTGATTTCCTTCATGTAAGATGGCGATACAGTTTCGTGTATCACCCAGAATATCATAGAAGAAGGATTGGACATCTCGTGGAAGATGGGTCTTGATGAATTGACCATTGGTCCCCCCAACAAAACCCGTTGCTCCAACTATTTCACCACTCTCAGCTAAGACACGGGTGACATTTAATCCTTTACCACCTGCTGTTTTAGAAACTTCTGAAACACGGTTAACGGTATCCAACTTCAATTCTTCCAAGGGATAAGAAATATCAATGGAAGGATTCAAGGTGACAGTTAAGATCATATCTTCACCTCTTAGTCGTGGTATTCACCACGATCCCATTTTTCAAGGAATTCTGTAAAGAAGTCTGTATCCTCTTGGTGATCATTATGAGTTTCCAAATGTTGAATCTTGGCAATCAATTTCTTATTTTCTTCACTTGGTTTGTATTCCGCATGAATGAAGGCTTCAATGATATCACACATGAGCAACTCACCAGTTACTTTCCCACCAAAACCAATGACGTTGGCATTGAGTTCTTCTTTGGCATAAAGAGCAGAGGTCATATCACGGACCAAAGCTGAACGGATTCCAGGGACCTTGTTAACCGCGTTGTTAATCCCAACACCAGTTCCACAGATACATACTCCAAGGTCTGCTTGACCACTAGCTACTGCTTCTCCAACCTTCTTCCCAAAAATTGGGTAGTGGGTGCGCGCATGGTCATAGGTTCCGAAGTCAAGGACCTCAAAGCCTTTTGATTTCAAAAATTCAGAAACAGCCATTTTTTCATTCGTGACAATATGGTCACATCCAATTGCAATTTTCATTCTTTTACTCCTCCCCTTAGCACATCTTGTTAAGCATATCGACACGGATTTGGTGGCGACCGCCATCATACTTACCGTTTACAAAACCTTTGGCAATATTTTTGGCCAATTGATCACCCACGATTTGAGCCCCCATGGTGATCATGCGAGAATTGTTGTGGCCACGAGTCATGTAAGCGGAACGCTCATCTGAAACCTCTGCTGCAACCATTCCTTTAATTTTAGTTGCGACCATAAATGGACCAGCTCCGTAAGCGTCAATAACAATACCCAGATTATCTTCTGCTTGTTTCACTTCTTTTGCAACAGCTAAGGTCACATCGACAAAGTCTTGTCCTTCTTCTGTCACGTCCACGACTTGGAAACCTTCTGATTCCAAATATTCTTTGACTACTTCTTTTAAGCGAATACCTGCTACATCCGCACCAATAATAACTGACATATCATACTCCTTTTATATATGTTTTCCGATTAAATACAAAGGCCTTGATCTAACTTCTGCATTTTATACTGTCATTGTTTCCTATAAGAAATCCATCAAATGTGCCAAAATGTTTGTTTGGCTGGAACTAGAATTGTTAATGATGAAGAATAAAAGCGAAACTTCTACTTCCTTATCAGGCGCGATCATATTGTGGAAGGTTACCGGATTTTTTAATCGAACGACTACAATATTCTCTGTCAGGTTATGGATGATATCCGTATGAGGAATGGCCACATTCGGCAAATCCTTCCCTAGAAATTCCATATCTAAACCAGTAGGGAACGATTTTTCTCTTTCTTTCAATGCAGCTCGATAAGAATCTGTCACAATCTGACGCTCTTCCAATAAAGTTGCAATCTGCTCAAACAATTCTTCTTGATCTGCAACATCTAGGCAAAAGACTAATTCTCGATTAAACAGTTGATTTAATCCCATCTTTTCACCCCTTCCACTTTTTACCTTTTTTAATTTATACGATAAGTATATCACTATATGAATACGCTGTCAATTACAATATGTAATTTTTTGTTCTTTTTTGTTTATTTTTTATAAATTTGTTTGTAGTTCATGCTATATGAGAAAAAAAGAAAAAGACCAGAACATGCTTAAGTTCTGGTCTTTTAGCTGTTTCTGTACGAAGCTTTACAAAATTTTTGTATAAGAATTGTATTTCTCACGCACCTTTTTAGAGATTGAATGATCCGAAATCACCGCATCTAAGTCATCTAAACGGTAAAAAGCATAGAAAGAATAGCTATCAAACTTAGTGTTATCTGCGACTACATACTTTTCAATGGCATTGTTGAGAATAATTTTATTGCCATTTCCTTCCTCTTCGTTTGCGGTCATTGCTGTATGACCATCAATCCCATTTACCCCGATAAAGGCTTTCGAAACTTTTATTTCCTTTAAGAGCTTATTGGCAAACTGTCCTACAAAGGTCTGTGTCTTGACCCTATAGCGTCCGCCAACTAAAATGATGTCACAATTGGGCTGGTCTTTTAATTTTTCAAAAATAGGCAAGGAATTAGTGACAATACTAACATGTTTCCCATCAAGATAATCGCCAATAAAATCTGTAGTAGTCCCTGCTCCAATAAAAATTGTATCGCCTTCATCAATCAAAGCCGCACATTTTTGAGCAATCTCCCTTTTCTCTTCCACGTTCAACATGTTCTTTTCTGTATGGGAGACTTCTGTTAGACTATCCTTGATTTTTCGATGGGCCCCTCCATGTACACGTACCAACAAGCCTTGTTCTTCTAAGTCCATCAAATCCCGGCGAATTGTCATATCGGTTACACCCAGGAGATCGCTTAGATCCTTAACAGAGACCACTTCATTTTTATCCAACTCTTGTAAGATTGCTACATGTCTACTCTCTTTCATATGACGTCCTACTTTCCTATTTCTGCTTTCATTATACTATAATAGTGATCATTTTCAATAAGAAACAAACATTTTGCCCAATTTTTTCTATATTAACCACTTATTTTGTTGATCGTTTTTGTGTAATGATCATTTTTTTGTTCTTTTTTTAAAAAAAAGTAGATTTTTTTTAGCAAATCTGTTGACAGAGCTAAATAAAAGTTGTATTCTTAATATGTTAACAGAATTGATAGCGCTGTCACAAGATGATAGCAAACGTTTTGTTTACGAATTTCGGTCTCCTTATAAATATACAAGGGTAAACATGTGTTTACCCTTGTATTTTTTATTTATCCCCTTTGTTCCGAATCACAAAGCCTGTTTTCTTCTCACTTGAAGTATTGCGAGGTTTTTTATGATCCTTGCGGTAACGCTTCTCTTTATCAAATCGATCCTTTGAGCGTCCACCTTTACGATATTCATCACGACGTCCATTGCCACGGCGTTCACGGTCTCGACGGTCGTCTCCACGACGGCCACCGCGACCAGACTTGCCTTTTCCGCCAAATCCACCACCAGACGGTTTAAACGGTAGTGGTTTTTCACGCGCAATTTCAACCTCTGGAAGACTGTCTGGATCCTGAACCGTCAAGCTAAGGATGTACATAGCCAATTCTTCTGGGCTGAATTCTGAGGCCAATTGACGAGCATCCTTGCCAAACTTCTCAAAGTTGCTACGAATCTCCTCATTAGCAAAATCACGTTCAATTTTCTTAAGAGCGACCTGCTTCTTAGCTTGGAAGGCTTCTTCTGCACTTGCTGGCTTGAGACCTTTCATGCGTTTCTTAGTCAAGTTCTCGATGATTTGGAGATAGCCCATCTCATTTGGTGCTACGAAAGTAATGGATTGACCTGACTTACCTGCACGCCCTGTACGACCAATCCGGTGAACATAACTCTCAGGGTCTTGAGGAATATCATAGTTGTAGACATGGGTCACGCCTGAGATATCCAAACCACGAGCAGCAACGTCTGTTGCAACAAGGACATCGAGGTTGCCATTTTTAAAATCACGAAGGACACGAAGGCGTTTATTTTGGTCCAAATCTCCATGAATCCCTTCTGCACGGAAACCACGGATCTTCAATCCACGAGTTAACTCGTCTACACGGCGTTTGGTACGACCAAAAACGATTGACAATTCAGGTTGATCAACATCCATCAGACGTGTCATGGTGTCAAATTTTTCTTGTTCCTTAACACGGATATAGTACTGGTCTACCAGTTCTGTTGTTAATTCTTTGGCAGCAATCTTGACATGCTCAGGTTCTTTCATGAATTGAACACCGATCCGTTTGATGGCATCAGGCATGGTTGCTGAAAAGAGTAGAGTCTGACGATTTTCTGGGACACGTGAGATGATTGCTTCGATATCTTCCAGGAATCCCATATTAAGCATTTCGTCTGCTTCATCAAGGATGAGAGTTTCAATATCTTGTAATTTCAAGGCCTTGCGTTTGATCAAGTCTAGAAGACGACCTGGTGTTCCTACAACGATGTGAGCCCCTGATTTAAGAGCTTTGATTTGTTTTTCAATACTTGAACCACCGTATACTGAACGGACTTTCACACCCTTACTACGACCAAAGCGGAAGAGTTCTTCCTGGCTTTGAACAGCCAGTTCACGAGTTGGGGCGATGACCAAAGCTTGGATAGTTGCTTCTTCTGTACGAATTTTTTCAAGGGTAGGCAAGCCAAAGGCTGCTGTTTTCCCTGTACCAGTCTGTGCTTGACCGATTACATCTTTCCCTTCAAGAGCCAAAGGAATGGTTTGCTCTTGGATAGGACTTGCTTCTACAAATCCTGCTTTTTCAATTTCTGCTAACAAATCAGCAGAAAGATTAAATTCATTAAATTTCACGTTATTCTTCTTTCTAAAGATGGTGCGAAGCCATCCTATAGCGCTTAGTTTATACTTTTCTTGTCATGACGTACTTTCATAACTTTTATGAAAGATCGTGTTGCTTCTTTTCCACGAAAGAAAAGTACTGCTTTCTTTGCAACCTATCTAGTATACCACAGACCTGGGTTAAAAGATAGTAAAACGAAACAAGTTAAAAGCTTTTTATTGTCTAACCCCTTTCAAAAAAAGTTTTTTTCATGTTTCATTAGTATAACCCTTTTTTATTTCTTTTTAAATTTACAATAATATAAAAGGATGCGAAATCTCTTCTTCGCTTTGAATCCTATCACAAAAACAGCGTTATAATAGGCTTTCTAAAAGTTTTTTCTCACAAAAAATCCACTTTTATTTTGGGATTGTTTTCTTGATTTTTAAAATAAAAGTATGTATAATGAATTTAGTATTTAGGATATTTCAGAATGATTAAAATGCTTCATTCATTTAACTGATTCAACGATTCAATCCAATTATAAATTGTTTATAATCCACTCAGTACTTTTAAATCTACTCCTACTATTTCCAAGAAGATTATGTACAGTCGATCACTTGTATCAAAACTGCCTCTTCTTCTTAGGGGAGGCAGAGTTAAAAATGAAGAATTTTCTGAAATAGCCAAGATACGAAAGAGGTAAGGAATTTCTTCCCTACCTCTCTTTTTTATCGTTTATGGGCAATCCAGCGCAAAATACGAGACAAGATGATCCAGAGTACAAAGCTTGCTATGGAGATATACAGCCATGCATTAGGATCATTTGTAAACGGCAATGGAACATTCATTCCAAAGAAACCAGTAACAACTGCTAAGACCGCTAACAGAGCTTCTAAGATGGTCAAGGTGGTCAAATTATCATTCAAATTGTTATTTAGGATGTTATTGTAAGAGCTAGACAATTGCTGCAAGACCTGAGAGTTCAACTCCGTCATATATACCAACTGTCTGGCCTCAATCATGGCATCATCAAACTGTTCTTTTTCGACATCATCAAATTGGCGGTAGATTAGGTGAGCCTTGATATGTTCCAAGAGCATGCGATTTTGCTTGGCAGCGGATGCCAGATAGACCATACCTGTTTCCACGTCAGAAAGAGCATACAGGTTCTTACTAGTTGTTGTTTTTCGTAAGAGACGAGTGATTTCATCCTTGTGCTTATCTAGACGCTCAATAATCGGATAATAAGCATTACTAATCATCTCAAGCCCTGCAAATAAAAGCTTAAAGGTCGATAAACTCTCGTGATTATCGACATAGCGTTCCATTTGTGCAATAATATAGGCGTTGTCTCGGTTACTAATAGTCACAAGACGTGGTCCCTGGACAATGAAGGTCATCGGAATGGTTTCATAATATTCCTTTTCCTTTTCCATGTCCAAGACATTATAGATAAAAGTCACGGTCCCATTCTCACGGTTGTAATCCATGTGGGCACGTTCGTTTTTATCCAATGCATATTCAATGGTTTCTTGATCAATACCATACTTTTGGTACAACTGGGAGGTTTCCGCAATCAAGTCAGAATCAATATTAATCCAACTCCGGCCATCTCCTAACTTTTTTTCAACGAACATTTTGCTCCCTCTTTACCTTATCTGCCAGTGCTCCTATCCGATTGTCCTAAATCGCTAGATGAAGACTGTTTAAATTTATTTTTTATCAACGCAATACAGCTGCTGCCAAGGCCTGCTGGATTTCGATGACACTATTGTCGCTCTTAAATTGAAGTGTTTCTGATGGTTCTACAGCTGATGAAACCCAAATTTTTAATTCAGCATCCAAATCAAAATGACCAGATGTTTCTACTGAAAAACGCGAAATAGAACGATAAGGAAGGGATTTATAAGATGTTTTCTTCCCTGTCATTCCTTGCTTGTCCACCAAAATCAGACGGTACTCAGTAAAGACAATCAAGTCACGAATCAAACTAAAAGCCAGAGTTACCTGCTCACCTGGAACCAGGATATCCCCTAAATCTTTTTCAACCTTATCGACGTCTTTTTGAGAAGCATTGCCCATCAAACCTGCAAAAATACCCATGATTATTTCCTCCACAATTTGTGCATTTTCTATCTTAATAACTATACCATATTTTTTGCGAGTTAAAAAGTTGCGGGAACGTTTTTTAGATAGTATAATGAAAGAGTCACAAGAGGAGCAGCAGCTGAGATTGGTTAGATGGAATACCAAAAGTGTTCGTTACTGACCTAAACTCTTACCACCTGATCAGGTTAAGACCTGCGTAGGGATGTGTCTCAAAACAGAATGAAATAGAGAACTTCTATGACGTCGTTTTGGTGTGGCAACAAATGAGCCAATCAAAACGATTGGTATAGGAGGTTTTTTTATGTCGAAAACTACAGTTCGACCAATGATTGAGGTTGCTCTTTTAGCGACCATAGCTTATATTTTGGATTTGGTTACTCAACCGATGTCCTTAGGTCCTTGGATTTCTCTATCTTTTAAGATGGTTCCCATCTTTCTCCTCAGTTTCCGCTGGGGTGTGAAGGCTGGTGCCGTGGGAGGCTTCATCTGGGGTTTGTTACAAGTCGTAACAGGGGAAGCAGCTGGTGGTTGGTTGACTCCAATCCAAGGTTTCTTAGAGTACTTTGTAGCCTTTAGTCTGATTGGACTGAGTGGAGCTGTCAAACCTGCTCTTGACAAGGCTATCCGAGAAAAGAAACGACTACAGACGCTTACTTATATCACAGTCGGAGTCATCTTGGGTGGTTTTGCACGCTACACAATTCACTACATTGCTGGTGTCATCTTCTGGGGAAGCTATGCTCCAGCTGGCCAAAGTGCCTACCTGTACTCTCTGATTGTGAATAGCTCGTCCTTCTTAGGCGAGACCATTGCCAGCCTCATTGTCTTCTTTATCTTACAAGAATTTTTGGGAAGACTCCTCATTACAGAACAATAAAAAGCCAGCTCACTTGAGCTGGTTTTTTATTAAAGAAAAAATATTCTTAGAAACTTTCCTTAAGTGAGTACGGACGTCAGCGAACTTCTACGAAGTTCCATGACTTAGTTTTGAACCCCTTCGCTCTTTAATTTCTGGGCTCAGGCTAAAACAGTTTCCCAAACTGTTTTACTTTCAAAACTCCCGAGTGCTTGAAACAACATTGTTTCAAGCATTTTTCTCACAGCGGAAAGTTTCAGTACTGGCTTTAATGACTATAAAAATATGGAATTATTTTTATTTATTGAAAAATCACTTGATTTTTTATGTAAAATGGAAGTTTGTCTTCATCCCAAAACCAGCTCAAGTGAGCTGGTTTTTCAATTTATATATTTTATTCGCCAAAAGTAGTTAGTAAGGCAGTTAGCTAGTTCGCAAAATAGCGACTAGCGTTCAACAATTAGGAACTTTAGTTCCAATTGTTGGTACTGAGTTACATCTTTTCCTCTAGTTCAACATCTGGGTACTTGTCTGCAAACCAACGGAGGGCAAAGTCGTTTTCAAAGAGGAAAACAGGCTGGTCAAAGCGGTCTTTGGCCAGGATGTTTCGGCTTGAAGACATGCGTTCATCTAGATCCTCAGGTTTGATCCAGCGAACCGTCTTTTTACCCATTGGGCTCATCACCACTTCGGCATTGTATTCATTTTCCATCCGGTGCTTAAAGACTTCAAACTGCAATTGACCAACAGCACCCAACATGTATTCACCCGTTTGGTAGTTGGTATAGAGCTGGATGGCTCCTTCTTGCACCAATTGCTCAATTCCCTTATGGAAGGACTTTTGCTTCATGACATTCTTGGCAGATACCTTCATGAAGATTTCAGGAGTAAAGGTTGGCAGTGGTTCAAATTCAAACTTATTCTTCCCAACTGTTAGCGTATCCCCGACCTGATACGTACCGGTATCGTAGACCCCGATGATGTCTCCTGCTACGGCATTGGTGACATTCTCACGGCTTTCCGCCATAAACTGGGTGACATTAGATAGCTTAGCACTCTTACCAGTACGAGGCAAATTGACACTCATCCCCCGCTCAAATTCACCAGACACGATCCGAACAAAAGCAATCCGGTCGCGGTGACGAGGGTCCATATTGGCTTGGATTTTAAAGACAAATCCTGAAAAGTCCTTGTCATAAGGATCGACAATTTCTCCATCTGTCTTCTTGTGGCCGTGTGGCTCTGGAGCAAACTTGAGGAAGGTTTCCAAGAAAGTCTGCACACCAAAGTTGGTAAGAGCCGAACCAAAGAAGACCGGAGTTAATTCACCTGCAAGGATAGCTTCTTCTGAAAATTCATTTCCTGCTTCATTCAAAAGCTCAATATCATCTTTTACTTGTTCGTAGAATGGATTGCTAGCAAAAAGTTTATCGCCATCCTCTAGGCTGGCAAAACGTTCATCCCCTTTATAGAGTTCCAAGCGTTGGTTATAGAGGTCATAGAGTCCCTCAAAGGCTTTCCCCATCCCGATTGGCCAGTTCATTGGGTAACTAGCGATGCCCAATACTTCTTCCAATTCTTGTAAGAGATCTAGTGGTTCACGACCGTCACGGTCCAGTTTATTCATAAAAGTGAAGACTGGAATCCCACGGTGTTTGACAACCTCAAACAATTTCTTAGTTTGGGCCTCAATACCCTTGGCAGAGTCCACTACCAT
The DNA here is from genome assembly GCF_003603595.1 of Streptococcus sp. AM28-20. Taxonomy (NCBI): domain Bacteria; kingdom Bacillati; phylum Bacillota; class Bacilli; order Lactobacillales; family Streptococcaceae; genus Streptococcus; species Streptococcus sp. AM28-20. Next base: position 133,610 of record NZ_QTNK01000001.1, on the reverse strand, counting down.
GACCGCAGCATCCACCGCCATCAGGGTCCGATAAGTATCTTCTGAGAAGTCCTCGTGCCCTGGAGTGTCTAGGATATTTACTCGTTTGCCGTCGTAGTCAAACTGCATCACAGATGAGGTTACCGAAATCCCACGTTGTTTCTCGATATCCATCCAGTCAGATTTTGCAAAAGTCCCTGTTTTCTTTCCTTTTACGGTACCTGCTTCCCGAATCTCTCCTCCAAAGTAGAGCAACTGCTCAGTAATGGTTGTCTTCCCCGCGTCCGGGTGAGAGATAATGGCAAAGGTACGGCGTTTTTTAATTTCGTCAGTGATTGTCATTCTTTCATCCTCAGTTATTTTTTAAAAGCATATTTTTTAGTAAGTAGGATCCTTCTACATTGGTTCTCTCCTTTTACCTTAACTAACCTATTATAGCGGAAATAGAGCCTTTTTTCAATCATCAGTGTATTTATAAATTAAAAAGCCTGAGGGAGAACTACAATGGTTCTACATCCCAGACTTCATTCAATCACAAGGGCTATTAGAAGGCTCCAAATCCTCCACCACCACCGCCATCAGAAAATCCACCGCCGTCAAAGCCACCACTGCCATCTGAGGAGTTAATAGAGAAGCTTGAAACACTATAGGAATCATCTGCATAGTTCATCAAGGTAGAACCGTCTAGGAAGGTATTTGGAGAGGATGTCAGCCAAAGAACAGTGTCCCAGTCTTCATATGGCACGGAAATCTGATGATTTTGGAGTACCTGACTCACTTTTTTAGCTTGGCCATACAAGGTCGCATAGACTAAGATACGATTCCATAGGACAATACTCTCAAGTTCTGCTTGGTTGAAATTTGGAATACTTTCAATCATATTTCGAAAGGCCATCCATTCAAATTGTGAATCCAAGTTCTCTAAGGATTGTAGATGATCTTCACGAAGTTTCATAACAATATAAAATGGAATGAATAACAAAATCAAACATAAAATAGTCCAAAAATAGAAGGAAGATAGGTATGAACCAAATCCAAAAGATAAGAAACACATGCTCACAAACAAGATCAGTAAGAGCCAAAAATGTAAGGCACAGCCTGTTTTTGAAAAAGCTTCTTCTTTTTCAGATAAGTCTCTAAAATAAGAGGGCAACCCTAATTTCGTAATTTCCTTATCGACGCCTTTTGACAATTGCTGGGCGTCCTTTTTCAAAAGTGATCGAACGTCACTTCCGACCTTTCGAATACGGTCTCTTTGTGTGTCTGTTTTAGCAGCTCGAAAATCCTTTTTTAGGGCTGCTTGATTAATTTTATATTTCGAGAACACCTCACTGATCCTGATTTCAGTTTCTTGATCAAAGATCATTTCAATAAACTTCAATTCAAAATCAGCTAAGCCTTCATGGTGAAGACAGGTCAAGGTCCCTCCACTTTCATCTCTCGTCAAACGAAGATTTCCTCGATCAATGAGATCCAAAATACTTGCTTGGATGAGATGATTAAATTTTAGTTGACCTTTCTCTCTAGACATGACCATCTGTTCAAAATCAAGTTGATACAAGGCCTTGGCTAGGACAAAGGGTGGCAAATTCTGTGGAGGTTCGTATAGTCGTACTCCCTTTGCAATCCGACGAGTTCTGGTACTGATCATATAGCGGATCCATGGAATGAAAGCTAGAACAAATAAAAGAATTGCTACAATTGGAATGACTCTGAGAAACAGTGTCTTGTAGATGACTGTTTTTTGTTGAATGGATTTTTCTTTTTTAAGAAATTTATCCTTTCCCTTTTCCTTTTTAATCTCATTAGATTGGCCTCGACGTAGAGCTTCTGTCATGGGCCAGTATGCGTGGAGCTCCAATTTTCCATTCTTTGGGAAGTTCCATAACTGAATGTGATAGCCAGTCTCAGTCCGTTCAATCTGGGCTGGTGGATTAAAATAACCGGTATGAGCATACAACTCTCCCTGCTTGGCATCCAAGCCATCCACATAAAAATCTAATTTTGCTACTTCCTCATCCCCATCTGAAATGGGGAACCAATTGAGCTCGGCGATATCGGAGTACAGTTCTAGAATATGATCAATCTTCCATACAACCTTGATGGTAACTTTGCCACCTACGATTCTTGAATTGTAGATTTTTAATAAACGTCCATTTCCGAGATCCGATTCTTCTACACGGATCTCTCGTTTTTCCCCATCCACATAAGCTTCCACTTGAGGATTTTCATGGATTTTAAATCCTTTGGGAAGGGGATCTACACTCCCTAAAGTTACATACTGCCCATTATAGCCTGTTGAAAAAATGTAGGTAATCTCTTGCGTAAATGTCGCCTGGCTATCTTCCTGCAAGTGGAGGTGTCCCACATAGGACTCAATTGAATAACGAACTTCATCATCTGCCTGAGCCGGACTAACCGTACAAAAAAAGGCACACAATATACCAATGACTAGTAAAAACCTCTTCATTTCAAACTCCTATTAACTAAAAGAAGGCTGAGACTGATGGTCCCACCCTCCTTTTTCTTTTTATCGAATAACTCTTTCTCTTGTAGGCTTACGACTGAAAAATACATTAAAGAGAAGCAAGGCTGCTGCTAAGATGCTAGAGACCACGACGTAATTCACCAAGAGGCTGTCCCCTTTGATAATCGGTGGCCGGGCCATGAGTCCATAATTCCCTCCAGTGACTTGGTTGACGCCAACTAGAAATAGATCCAAAACGAAAGTATAGAGAACAATCTCTCGATTTTTTAAGAGGCTCGAATCATAGCATCTCAAGAGATAAATCAAAGAATTAACCAAAAGACAGTAATGCCCGAGGAGGAAAGAAAAGCTCGTAATATGAGGGAAGGTGTAGGGATCAAAGACTGGATATCCCAAGGCAAAGATCGCTCCACTCACTCCCATCAAGGCAAAGAACTGCTTGCTCTTCCATCGGTCTGGCAACAGCAAGACAGCAAACATAGCCAAACGACAATGGTACAAGGGTAAGCTATTGGACCAGGGAAGCTGAAAAGCAAAATACCAGATATAGAGACAGATCAATTGAAATATTTGTAGGTTTCGAAAGATCTTCCGAAATTGTTCATTTTGGTAGTAACGTAATGAAGCCCATACTGCCATTACGATCAAAAGAACCATAACCCCATACCAAAGGAGCGGTATAACAGGTGGTGTGGTAGATTCAGTTGTAAAAAAATGATGCATAAGGTCTCCTTATTAAACGGATTCAGATGTTCTTTTTCTTTTCTTACTGGACTTAATAAGATGATTGATCAGGATGAGGGTTCCTGTCATCAGGATAGTCACGATCAAGTAATTGAACACGAGCCCATGATCGCCAATTACAGGAGGACGACGCATAAAGCCGTAATTTCCACCCGTTACGAGATTAGCAAGCTGAATAATAGCGTTGACACCAAAGGTCATCTGACAGATCTTCCAAACGTCTCCTTCTTCTACTTGGTAGAATTGGACCAGATAGATCAAGCAATTGGCCAAGAGGGCCCAGTGGCCAAAAACATTGTTGATCGAGGATACATGAGGAAAGGGATAGGGATAAAAGACGGGATGAACCAAGGCCATGATGGACCCAAAGACACCAACAAGAGCAAAATATTGCTTGAAGCTTCCCTTGGGAGCCAAAAGAATTATCCACATAGCCATCCGACTATGATAGAAGGGCAGGCTCTCTGAAAAAGGCAAATGTGCTGCAATATACCAAGAGTTGATTATCAGCAACTGAATCAATTGCCCCCAATACCAAAAGTTTTGATAGCCTTTGGAAGAAGCAAATCGAATAGACAGATAGCCTACCACCATCAATGAGGCCGGCAACAAAAAGTACCAAGCTCCCAATTGAGGAGGGGCCGTTGGTTGACTGGTGAAAAATAAATCCCAAAGTGGCATGATTTCCTAACCTCAGCTCATCAATTTTCTATTCTGAACGTGAAACGACCGTCTCTTCAACCATCTTGTATTTGTACTTATAACGCTGGTTGACCAAGCAAATTCCAGCCACCATCACCAAGCTAACCAAAAGGTAGTTCAAGAGAGCTCCATGATCCCCAATGATTGGTGGACGCCGTAAGAAGCCATAATCCCCTTTCGTCAATAGGTTCACCAAGAAAATCAAGGCATTCATGCCAAAGGTGATCTTAAAGATTCTCAAGGTATCTTGTTTTTCAGATTGGTAATAATCTTGCAGGTAAATCAAACTATTGGCAAGCAAGGCCCAGTGACTGAAAATGAGATTCAGAACGGTGATATGAGGGAAAGGGAAGGGATCAAAGGCTGGGTAAACCAAGGCCGCAATCGACCCTAGAACTCCCAAGAGAGCAAAATATTGCTTGATATAGGTCCCTCTAGGTGCAAAGAGAATCACCAGCATGGCCAAGCGGCAATGATAGAAAGGCAAATTATCCGTCAAAGGCATGTGGGCTAGAATATACCAAGCATTAATGGTCAAGACTTGGATCAACTGTGCCCAATACCAAAAGCGTTGGTAACTTTTGGACCGTGCATGTCTAATGGAGAAGTAGCCAACCACCAACAAAGAAGCTGGCAGAATGAAATACCAGAGCCCAAATTCAGGTGGGGCTGATTTTTGGTTTGTAAACAATAAATCCCAAAGTGTCATTTTCACATTCCTTTAGTTTATTTAAGCCTATCTTTGGAGAGAATTTCCTTCTCTTTTTGCTAGGCCTTTTCTAATTCCTCTACCAATTTGGCTAAATTCATGGAATTGCTTCCCTTGATAAGGATTTGGTCCTGCTCTTTTAAGCTTTCCTTGACTTGTTTGACCAGATCCTCGAACTGGTCTTCTTCAGCGGTCTTTTTGAAATAATAGACATGTCCGAGTGGAAACATCTGACTCGCTAACTGAGCTAAGCCCGCAATATCCTGGCCATAGAAAATAACCGTATCCAAGACATCCGGCGAGAGACTGAGAATCATTTGGTTGTGCAGATCAATGGATTGCTCCCCTAGTTCTTTCATATCTGCAAGAACCGCCAACTTCCGGCCATTTGGATTGGCAGGAATGGTTGAGAAGGTTTCTAAAATCAGGCGCATGGCCGTTGGGTTGGCATTGTAGACGTCGGATAGGATATCCGCTCCATTACCTGCCTTCTTCCATTCTGTGCGGTTCTTAGTAAGCTCTAGGCCTTTAAAGCTTGCACGGATAGCCTCTTCGCTGACTCCTTCTTTTAGGGCAACATAGGCCGCAATCATGGCATTGGTCGCATTGTATTTGCCTGTGACAGGTAAGTCAATAGCATCTGATAAGAAATTCGCTTCAAAGGTTAGGCTGTCCTTGCGTTCCTCCAACTTGGTAATACTGATATCTGCTCCTTCACCAAAGCGCACAAGCTCTTGTTGACTCGGTAAAAAATCCTCGACAATAGGATCGGCTGGTACTAGGAGCAAGCCTCCAGATGGCATGCCGTCCGCAATTTGCAATTTCCCTTTAGCGATTTCTTTGCGATCTTTGAAAAACTCCAGGTGAGCTTCCCCAATAAGGGTCACGATTGCTGCCTTTGGATGCGCAATTTCTGAGAGAAGATGGATATCTCCCAGATGGTCCTGTCCCATTTCAAGGACAAGCTTCTCTGTCCCTTCTGGCATATGGAGAACCGTATAAGGAAGGCCAATTTCGTTATTATAGTTCCCTTGTGTTTTATAGGTTTTGTAGGTAGTTGACAGCAATTGAGCCAACATATCTTTGGTCGTTGTCTTACCGTTTGAACCGGTGACCGCCAAGACATCTACTTGACTCTTTTCCAACACATATTGGGCTAATTTTTGAAAGGCTGCTAGAACATCATCTACCAATAAATAAGGATGGCCTTCTACTTCTTTTTCAGACAAGGTCGCTACAGCCCCATTTTCAAAGGCAGTTTCAATAAAATCATGCCCATCACGCGCCCCCTTGAGAGGGACAAAAAGGTCTCCAGGCCCAATCAAACGGCTATCGAATTCAGGCTTGGTAAGGGCTACATCTTCAAATTGACTGATATCATTGCGAGCAGCCAGGACACCTGCTACTTCGTGCAAGGTTAGATTCATAGTATTCTCCTCTAAAAAGGGGGAGCAGGAAGAAAATCGACTCCTCATTGAGTTGATTCCATCCCCTACTCCCACTTGGAACAGATTCTTACAGTAAGTGTGCTTCGCGTTTTTCGAAAGTTGCTTTTGCCAACTCAACCAAACGCTCGATCAAATCAGGATAGGACAAGCCCATGTTATCCCACAACAAGGGATACATAGACCATTGGGTAAAGCCAGGCATGGTATTGAGCTCATTCAAGTAGATGCCTCCATCCTCTGTGTAGAAGAAATCACAACGGGAGAGACCTTTCCCACCAATGGCACGGAAGGCCAATTCGGCATTCTGACGCATGGTCGCAGCAACTTCTGCAGGAATTTCAGCTGGAATCGCCATCGTAATCTTATTATCGATGTATTTGGCTTCGTAGTCGTAGAAGGCCACATCTTTGACCACCTCACCAGGGAGAGTGCTCTTGACATCGTAGTTGCCTAACAATCCTACTTCGATTTCGCGCGCTACGACACCTTGCTCAACCAGAACACGGCTATCGTATTTAAAGGCCAATTCCAAAGATTGACGAAGTTCTGCCTGGTTCTCTGCTTTTGAAATCCCGACACTAGAACCCATGTTCGAAGGCTTGGTGAAGACCGGATAGGTCAATTCTTTTTCGATTAAGGCAATTTTAGCTTCTAGGTCATCTCCTTCAAGGACGGCCACATAAGGAACTTGTGGAATCCCTGCTGATTCTAGGACCCGTTTGGTGGTAATCTTGTCCATCGCCACACTAGAAGAAAGGATATCACAGCCCACATAAGGGAGTTTCAAGACTTCTAAGAATCCTTGAACCGATCCATCTTCTCCCATTGGTCCGTGAAGGACTGGAAAGACAACCGCTCCTTCTTGGTAGATACTGCTCGGAGATACTTTAGCTTCCCAATCAATGGTCTCGTTGGTCATCAAGCGTTCTGTTTCAGCAGGCTTCTCTTCAAAGGTTTGGGTCTTGATGAAGTCTCCTGTCTGAGTAATGAAATAGGTCTCAACAGAATACTTGTCATAATTAATCGCCCGCATGACGCTTTCAGCTGAAAGTACAGACACTTCACGCTCTGCGCTACGGCCACCATAAAGAAGTACAATTTTTTCTTTTGCCATTGTTTGGTCCTAATCCTTTGTTTAATTTTGTGCTTCATAATCGACTTATCAAAAGCACTCCTCACATACGAGTTCGTCCCTCTAGTATACCACACTTTAAAAAGAAAGAAAACGAGGGAGAACACCTAAAAAACAAAAAGAGAGTGGGACAGAAATCGGTAATTCGTTAGAATTCGATTTCGTCGTCCCACCTCCGCACAGTTGAGTAGGGCTATAAAAGCTGATGAAATCAGCGTAGTAGAGCCCACTCAACCACTGCGTCTTGCTCGACAATCAAAAAACAATTGAGAGGCTAGGACTTTTGTCCCAGCCTCTCTGTAACCGCTTATAACTCGGTTCGATTTTCGATAGCCCGAAGAAGGGTCACTTCATCCGCATACTCGATATCGGCTCCGACGGCTAATCCACGTGCCAGGCGGGTCACTTTGATACCAGCTGGTTTGAGGACGCGTGAGATATACATAGAAGTTGCTTCCCCATCTGCTGTTGCATTGGTCGCCACAATCACTTCTTGGACCTCATGATCCATTAATCGTGTGATCAAGGACTTGAGATTAATATCATCCGGTCCGACCCCATTCATGGGCGAAATCAAGCCATGAAGGACATGGTAGCGTCCGTGGTACTCCTGGATATTTTCCATGGCCGACACATCTCGACTATCTTCCACCACTAAGATGGTCGATGGATCGCGAGTCTCGTCTCGACAAATGGCACACTCTTCTTCATCTGTTAGGTTCCCACAGATGGAACAATAGCTTAATTCCCGCTTTGCTGACAAGAGATTTTTAGCAAACTCATTGACATCATCATCACTCATTCCGATGGTATAAAAGGCCAGACGAGTTGCCGTCTTGATCCCAATACCAGGGAGCTTCGAATAACTTTCAATTAATTTTGCGATAGGTGTTGGATAGAGCATAGCTTCCTTTCTAATTCATAGGATGTTTTTGCTGGTAGAGATTGATAATCTCTCTGGTAATACTGTGACTAACTGTCGCTTGGAGATTGGTGTTGTGAGGAAAGACCACTGCAACTGCAATCTGAGGATTTTCAGATGGAGCATAGGCGATGACATTGGTATTTACAGCAGGGGTCCCACCATTTACAAATGTTTCTGCAGTCCCGGTCTTCGCACTGATTGGAACTGACGCACCTTCTCCGATGGTTTTACCAGTTGTTAAGCCACTGGTTCCGTATACAACCTGATAAAAACCTTGTTTGATGATGGCTAGATTTTCGGGGGTTAGAGCCACTTGATTGAGTTCTTTTGTTGCAATCTCTTCTTTCAGAGGACCCAAACCTCCCTTGGCATCATTCTCATAGATTCCTTGAACCAGGTGTGGAGCCACGCGTTTCCCATCGTTGGCAATGGTTGCCACATATTGAGCCAACTGCATAGGCGTATAGTTATCAAACTGACCAAAAGCGTCTGTTAAGTAATTGCCAATCGAATACTCTTTGGGAACATAGCCCGTTGATTCATTTGGAAGGTCTATCCCTGTTTCCGCTCCCAGACCATAGGAGGCGAAAGTCGTACGCAGTTTCTCCATAGCAGGATCCAATTGATCCGTCTTTAAGGTCATATTAGGCTGATAAGGTTGTCCCATCAAATCAAGAGCGATCTGCACCATATAGGTATTGGAAGAATATTCTAACGCTTGCACCGCATTGATTTCTCGGCTTCCAAACTGGGTGAACCAAGAAGTGATTGGAGCTGAACCAGAAAATGAGATTGGTTGATCCAATAAGACTTGGTTCCCAGAAATCACCCCATTTTCCCATCCTGCTGTCAAGGTAGCCGCTTTAACGACAGATCCTGGGACAAAGACATTGGTCACCGTCCCTAAAGCATCAGGAGTAAGATCTTGAGAACCGGTTTCATGCTTCATCCCTGCCATGGCAAGGATTTTACCCGTTTTTGGATCCAAAGCAACAGCATAGACTCCTTCTGAGTAGGTCGCATTGCCAGCAGCTAATTCTGCCTGGAAGGACTTCTTCAAGATGTCTTCCACTCCTCTTTGGAAATCCAAATCAATCGAAAGCTTGATATTATTTCCCTTGCTTCCTTTTGAGAGGGTTTCGATCTTTTCGACATTGCCATTCTTGTCCAAATGGATTTCTTTTTCAACCCGTTCTCCTTGGAGGACAGACTCATATTGTTTTTCTAAATAAGAAGTTCCGACGCGATCATTTAAGGCGTAGCCTTTTTCCAAATAATCATCGGCTTCTTCAGCTGGTAGACCGGCTTGTTCTGTCGATACACTGCCAACAATAGAAGCTAAAGGACTATCGACTACTTTTCGATCCCAACTCGTGATCACTTCAAATCCTGGAAATTCTTTTAAATGATCTTTGACCGTCGTCACCTGCTCATCGGACATCGGATCCGTCACAATCGTAGCACTAGCGAAGTTTTCAACTGCATTCATTTGGCTAAAGAGATAGATGGCCTTTTTTTCTTCATCCGTATAGCCCAATTTTGCTGGGTCAATACTGTCCACCGCATACTGGTAGATTTTCGCTTCTGGAAGTGGGTTACCATCCGTATCGATCCGTTCCTCCTTGGGCAGTTTGTCCACTACTTCTTTGTAGACTTCTGTGTTTGCGAGATAAAAGTCGATTTCTTGACGCTTGGTGACTTGAGGATTTGACACGCTTACGTAATTTAGGAGAAGCTGTGCTGTTTGACGCATCTCTTCCGCAGTAAATTTATTGCTACGTGTAAAGGACAAGACCTTCTTATCGACATTCTCTACCAGTGGCTGACCAGAAGCATCATAAATCTGCCCCCGGATACTTCCTCTTGTTAAATGTTTTTTAGTAGCTTTTGCTAATTTTTGTGTATAAAAGCCTTGATGAGTAATCTGCATATACCCTAGTCGAGCAATTAAAATCAAAAAGAGGGTACAGACTAGACTGAATAACAAATAAAGTCGTCTAGTAATCCACCGATTATCAAATTTTCTCACCTTCGCATTCGCTTTTTTTGAACGTTTAGATTTTCGAGCCATACCTCTCCTTTCAGTAGGATTCTCAGCCCCAGCCCCTATCAAGGCAACCTAAAATAGGATAACTTTATAGGAAATCTGAGGAATATTTCTATTTTAAACTCAACTTCCATTATAGCACATTTCATCCAGACGCGAGTCGCTAGACCAGATAAAAATCATTCATTCTTAGCTCATTAGCAAACATCATTTTAGCCATATGAACAATACAAACATCTTTTTACCAAGAAGCGGATCCTTCCTCAAATCACAAGAGACAGGAGACTGGATATTTTTTGGTATAATAGAAGCATCGACAAAGTTAGTAAAGGAAACGATATGAAACTAATCTCATGGAATATTGACTCATTGAATGCCGCCTTGACGAGTGACTCTGCGCGCGCGAAGCTCTCGCAAGACGTCCTCCAAACCTTAGTAGCCGAGGATGCAGATATCATTGCCATTCAGGAAACAAAATTATCTGCCAAAGGACCAACGAAAAAACACTTAGAGGTCTTAGAAGAACTTTTCCCTGGATATGAAAACACTTGGCGGTCATCTGTAGAACCCGCTCGTAAAGGATATGCAGGAACCATGTTCCTCTACAAAAAAGAATTGACACCAATAGTAAGCTTCCCAGAAATCGGTGCTCCTTCTACCATGGACCTCGAAGGTCGCATTATTACTCTTGAATTTGATGACTTCTTTGTGACCCAGGTCTATACTCCGAATGCTGGAGATGGGCTCAAACGTTTGGAAGAACGTCAAATCTGGGATGCCAAATACGCAGACTACTTGGCGGAACTAGATCAACAAAAGCCAGTTCTGGCAACAGGAGACTACAACGTAGCTCACAAGGAAATCGACTTGGCCAATCCAGCCAGCAACCGTCGTTCCCCAGGCTTTACCGATGAAGAACGGGCAGGCTTCACTAACTTGCTAGACAAAGGGTTCACTGATACCTTCCGCCACTTGCACGGGGATCTTCCAGAGCAATACACCTGGTGGGCGCAACGTAGCAAGACTTCAAAAATCAACAATACAGGATGGAGAATTGACTACTGGCTCACTTCTAACCGAGTTGCGGATAAGGTGACCAAATCAGCTATGATTGACTCCGGTGCCCGTCAAGATCATACACCGATTGTCATGGAGATTGAGCTCTAAGGAGAACGCTAATGGACTATCAAGCTGTCATTCCTGAATTTGTAGTATCTGACATCGAAAAATCCCACCACTTCTACTGCGACTTGCTGGGATTCTCCGTCGAATACGAACGTCCAGAGGAGAAATTTCTCTTCCTCTCGCTTGAAGACTGCCAACTTATGCTAGAAGAAGGCAGTACAGAAGAATTATCCCAATTGACTTATCCTTTCGGACGCGGTGTCAATATTTCCTTTGGCATCAAGGATGTCCCTCAGCTCCACCAAAAACTGCTGGAAGCTAACTATCCCATCTATCGTCCGCTGACACAAAGAAAATTTCGAGTGGGGGATAGCTTTATTTATCCCCATGAATTTGCGATTTTGGATCCAGATGGTTACTTTTTACGATTTAGTGAATAAGAAAAAGGAGGCTACTGGCCCCTTTTTCAATAGGGAAATATAAATTGACAGACCTGTAAATCCAGTGGTAAAAACCTTTGTTAAAGCCTATGAAATCAACATGTCAAAGAACTTTGATAGCCCTTTTTTATAAAATTTAGTAGAATGAAATCAGGAAGCGAGGAAATCTTATGCAAGTTGGAAAACAAATCCAGCATTATCGTAAAGAGAAAAATTTATCTCAAGACGATTTAGCTGAAATCATCTTTGTCAGCCGTCAATCCATTTCCAACTGGGAACGCGGCGCAACCTATCCTGATATTCAAAACCTTCTCTTACTAAGCAAGGTCTTTGAAGTGTCATTGGACAAACTAGTCAAAGGAGATTTGGAAACCATGAAACAAATTATTCACGACCAAGAATTTATGCGCTATCAAAAAGATGAAGTGGTCTTTAGCTTACTGCTAATTGGCAGTCCTATCATCAGCACTCCCCTCATTCTTTATTTGGATGGATACGGCATCGCTATTAGTTGCTTGATTCTTGCTGTCGCTCTATTCTACGCCCTACGCATTGAAAAATTCAAGAAAAAGCATAATCTTCGTACTTATCGCCAGCTTGTCGCCTATGAACAAGGACGCAGTCTGAGCGAGATTGAAGAAGCTGAAGAAAGGGGTAAAGATCCCTACGAAAGAATCCTCATTCCTATTCTATTTGTCCTTGGAATTGGCGCTATTACTCTACTGATTTCTTGGCTCTTACTTACTTTCTTCCCTATCAAATAAAAGCGAAGTCATTAGACCTCGCTTTTTAACTGTCTTTAAAGTTATAGAGTTGCGGATAGTGATCACATTCGGGATTTTTAGGATGGCAGATAGCCCGTCCAAAATAGATCATCGCCTGATGAGCTGGGAGCCAGCGTTCAGGAGGAAGAACGTCCATCACCCGTTTTTCCACTTCTAATGGGGTTGCTGATTTCTTGACGATGTCATGGTGCTTGCAAATCCGCTCTACATGGGTATCAACAGCAAAGGCAGGAATTCCGAAACCTACACTCATGACCACATTGGCTGTTTTGCGTCCCACTCCAGCTAAACTCTCCAATTCCTCCCGTGTCTGGGGGACTTGGCCATCAAAATTGTCCAACAATTGTTGGGCACATTTTTTGAGAAATTTTGCCTTATTGCGATAGAGGCCTAATTTGGAAATGTGCTTGGCAATGTCGGCTTCACTGGCGACCGCCATGGTTTGAGGAGTTGGGAAAGCTTCAAACAAGGCAGGAGTTGCCTTATTAACCGCCGCATCCGTCGTTTGAGCAGAGAGCATCACCGCTACTAATAATTCAAAATGGTTGCGAAAATCCAAACTTGGTTGAGCATCCGGAAATAGGGCAATAATTTCTTCAATCACATGACGTGCCCTTTTTTTTGATAAGACCATAACTTCTCCTTTGCATTACTAGAATCTATTATAGCATGAAGGAGTAATAGTGGTTAAAGAAATGGCTTCACAAAAAGAGGCTGGGACAAAAGTCCTAGCCTCTCAATTGTCTTTGGAGTGTCGAACAAGACGCAGTGGTTGAGTGGGCTCTTTGTTCGCTTTTTAAGCTCCAAATATGACCTAATGAGGGAAACAAAGTTTCCTTTATCTGCAACCTTCAACAGTCTCCCAGACTGTTGAAGCTGTGCGGAGATGGGACGACGAAATCGAATTCTAACGAATGACCGATTTCTGTCCCACTCTCTTTTCTATTAGTCTATAAAATGAGTATGTTTGGTAACCCATTGAGTGACCTTGATATTTAACCAGAACACATAGATTCCAAATGTAATAATAGTCAAGAACCACCATTTTATCCAATTTCCAAACAACTGCATGGCCGTGCCGTCAAAATACTGACGACGACCATCAATCACAGTATGCTTGACCTTCCAGTTATACATAATGCACATGCCCCAAGGAGCACAAATACCGAAAGTAAAAACTGTAATTAAGGTTGCTAATAAAACATGACCAATATATGAAAATAGGCCTCCATCAAAATATGATTCACGATACATGTTCCATCTCCCTATCTTTTTCTATACTAATCTCTTCAAGAAAGTAATCAAGGTTTGAGCAGAGCGCTCGCCAGCCTCTACGATAAATTCATCAAAAGAGATATTAGCTGAATGATCTGCCGTGTCACTCATAGCCCGAATGACCATGAAAGGTCGGCCAGTTGCATGAGCCGCTTGGGCAATGGCTGCCCCTTCCATCTCAACGGCTAATACTTCTGGGAAATGTTCTCGAATCGCTGCGACTTTTTCTTCACTCGCGATAAAGCTATCCCCAGTCGCAATCAGGCCAACATGGGTTGGTGTTTGTTCCTCAGCTAGAACTTTTTTCATCTCTGATACAAAATAGCGGCTGGATTCAAAGTAGAGTGGTTGCCCCGCCATCTGGCCATAGTCATACCCAAAAGCTGTCACATCGACATCATGGTAGGCCAATTTGTCTGCAAGGACGATGTCCCCAACAGCCATCCCTGGTGCTACAGCACCTGCAGAACCCGTATTGATAATAGCTTCCACCTTAAAATCATTGGCCAATACAGCCACACTCATGGCTGACATGACCTTGCCGATGCCACTTTCAACCAAGACGACCTCATGGCGACCAATCGATCCTGTATAGTAGACCTTTCCTAGGCGAAGATGTTTCTCGCCATTCTGCAAAGCTTCCACTAAGATTTTTAACTCTTGTGGCATGGCCGCAATGATTCCAATTTTCATAATCGTAACTCCTTTGGTAGACGCTCCTTATAAGCGCCAGATTGCAAGAATTAACAAGATGAGGAGCAAGATGACCCAAAATAAGATCTTATTCAATTTTGATTGAAGCACCTCATCTTTTTGGTTCTCAATCCGACGACTCTTGGTCACTGTAGGTTGGACTCTAATCGGAATAGTCTCCTGAGGATACGATGCTCCATGTCCTCTATCTTCTTCCCTTGTGGTCATTGGCCGTTCATAACCAAATCCCCTGTTTCCAGTCGGGAGAATTTTTGTTTCTTCCTCATCAAAGAGCGGGGGACCAGAGATAGCTTCTCCCCGGTTTGCCCGCTCAATCATTTCATCTGTTAATAAAGGTTTGCCCATTGGTTCCTCCTCTATTTATTAGATAATTCCCAATACTGAATCGCCATAATGGTCTTGGCATCACAGATTTCCCCAGCTTGGATCAAGTCTTGAGCCTCCTTCAAGGTCACTTCTAACAGCTCTAAGGTCTCGTCTTCATCTTGAGGGCGAGGATTTTCCACTTTTTTCAAGTTGGTCGCAGCATAGAGTTTGATCCGCTCGTTACAAAATCCAATGGCAGAATAAAAATCATACAACAAATCTAGATCACCTGTGTAACCAATTTCTTCTTCCAATTCACGCAGAGCAGCTGCTTGAGGATCCGCATTTTCACCCTTTTCCAACTTCCCTGCTGGGACCTCTACAGAAGTCCTCTCGATCGCCTTGCGGTACTGCTTGACCAAGATCGTTTTACCATCTTCTGTAATCGGCAAAACTGCTACTGCTCCATTATGGAAGATTAAATCACGCTGCGCTTGACCTTTTCCATCAGGTAGTTCCACTTGATCTGTGACTACTTGGAAAATCGGTCCTTGGTAAATCTCCTTGCGCTCAATGGTTTTTTCTTCAAATTGCATGAAAATCTCCTATTTGTTTTTAGGATGGTGAGGAAGGCGAGTCGCGTACTCATCCTTATTGACTTGACGGCCACGACCAATCGCAATCGCATCTGCTGGTACATCCTTGGTAATGGTGGATCCAGCACCGACTAGGGAATTATCCCCGAGCTCAACTGGCGCAATGATGGTCGAATTTGAACCAACAAAAACATTGTTGCCAATAAGGGTCTTGTATTTATTTTTCCCATCATAGTTGACGGTGATGGTTCCTGCACCAAAGTTAACGTTGCTGCCGACTTCACAGTTTCCAATGTAAGTCAAATGACCCGCTTTGGTATTTTCGCCAATAGACGAACCTTTGACTTCGACAAAGTTTCCAATATGGACATCTTTTGCCAAGCTAGATCCTGGACGAATATGGGCGTAAGGCCCCACTGTCACGCCATCGGCTACTGTGCTTTCTTCAATCATAGAGTTGGTAATCACGGCACCTGCACCAATTTCACTGTCCACGACATAGGTTCCATTGGTTAAGACTGTCTCAGCTCCAATTTTTGTGTGCCCTTTAAGGGTAACATTGGCTTCGATTTGTACTTCTGGTGCGATCTCGACATCGATATCGATATAGGCCGCATCAGGATTGACAAAGCTCACTCCATTCACCATATGAGCTTGGTTAATGCGACGACGCATGATGCCTTCTGCTGTCGCAAGGGCTACGCGGTCGTTAACCCCGAGACTTTCATCAAAGTCTTTGAGCGTATAGGCTCCAACTTTCTCTCCTGCTTCACGGAAAATCCCAATCACGTCTGTGATATAGTATTCGCCTTGGGCATTGTTCGTGTTGATATTCTTCAAGGCTTCAAAGAGGCGGGCATTGTCAAAGACATAAGTTCCTGTATTGATTTCTTTGATTTGCTTTTCAAAATCTGTCGCATCTTTTTGCTCGACGATGCGAAGCACTTCTGCATTGTCATTACGGACAATCCGGCCATAACCAAATGGATTCACTGCTTCGGCTGTTAAAATCGTTGCCACATTTTTGTGGTTGATATGAAAATCGATCAAGTGTTTGAGGCTTTCACCCGTAATCAAAGGTGTATCCCCTGCGATGACAAGGGTGTGGCCTTCAAGAGCTTCCAAGACTGGCTCTGCCATCATCACTGCATGACCAGTTCCCAATTGTTCGGTTTGTTTGACAAACTCTGTTTGTCCAGCTAAGACTTGCTCCACCAATTCAGCCTTGTGGCCCACAACCGTTACAGTCTTTTCGGGTGAGATGGCTCCAACACTACGGAAAACATGTTCCAACATAGAGATCCCAGCAACCTTGTGTAGAACCTTGGGCAAATCTGATTTCATACGGGTACCTTTTCCCGCTGCTAAAATAATGGCATAATTTGGCATATACATTCTCTTTTCTGTACAATATCGCTTACATTATATCATTTTTTAGCACTTTTGGAAAATAAGACCCGAACCAAAGGGAGTGGGAAAGAACTTCGACTAATTAAACAAAAGTTGAAAAGGTTCCCCAAACCTTTTCAATTTTCCCACCCCCGCACAGCTCCAACAGTCTGGGAGACTGTTGGAGGTTGCAGATAAAGAAAACATGGTTTTCCATCTTCATAGGTCATCTTTGGAGCTAAGTAGCGAACAAAGATGCCAATCAACCACTGCGTCATACAGTTATTCCTATTAAACATCGAAGGCTGGACAGTTTTTGCCCAGCCTCGTTCTACAATGGATAAACCTTGCGAAATTCCTCTAAAACCACCTTGCTGTCAGGGGTAAAAGTCAACCCCGCTTCCTCCAGCCACTCCGTGAAAAACTC
The DNA here is from genome assembly GCF_003603595.1 of Streptococcus sp. AM28-20. Lineage (NCBI taxonomy): Bacteria > Bacillati > Bacillota > Bacilli > Lactobacillales > Streptococcaceae > Streptococcus > Streptococcus sp. AM28-20. The sequence continues at coordinate 116,379 of NZ_QTNK01000001.1, read as the reverse complement.
CTCATGAACCTGACGCCAATAGGTCAGAGATTTGTCTCCTTCACCTTCCTTGAAGGCATGGTCAGCAGACACTTGATGGAAGGGCTGAACAGAAACCTTGGTAATTTCGACAATGCAGACAGCCTGATTTCGGCTGTCTAAAATAATATCAAAGGTCCCTTCTTGGGGAAGGGGTTCGTCCTCTAGTGCGTAGAGGTCGTAGGCTGAGGCTGTTGCTGTCTTTTCGCCTCTTAGTACCAAATCTGCCAAGAGATCTGCTTCCACTCCAAAAGCCCAAGCATCGATTTCATCTCCGATAGAAGGGTTGATTTGCTTGTAGGCTTTCCACATTTCTTGCGGTGTCATGGGTTCTCCTTTGTAATTTTTTACTTTCTTCTTTTATATGTTTAAGATGGTCTGGATGGTCAATTTCTAAATCAAAAATCTCTGGAATAGAGCTGTAATGGAGAATACATTCGATACCCATCTGATTCATTTTTTGTATGAAAGAAGTATTCAGATAGCCTGCTACAGCAAAATCAATCTTTTTCATCCTTGCTTTATCCTGCATCTGTCTCAACATATCTAACATAATTGGACTTTCCATATCATGCCATTGACTGTTTCTCACAGTCGCAAAAATAAAAGAAGTTAAATCATTCATTCCAACTACAATCTTTGAAATACCCGTTTCCAGTATCCTGTCCAAGTCGAAATAAGCTGATGGTAATTCAATCATCGTGCCGACTTTCCCGGTAAAACCATACTGACGCAATACTGTAATAGCTTGTTTTAATTGTTCGGCATCATTGACAAAAGGAAAAATAACAGACAGATTGGGATTGGTTTGAAAAACTTCTGTAACAACATTTGTCTCAGCCTGAAATTCATCTGGACACGCCAACAAACGCCTGATACCTCTGTATCCAAATAAGGGGTGGCGTTCGTCAAAATACTCTTTAGTCCCGTCTAGACTATTTGCTTCTGCATTTGTTAACTCTGAAAAGCGATACCAGACTTCTTCATCTGCGTACAAATGACAAATAGTGTCTAGATAATCTTTCACAAATTGCCGACAATTTGGTAATAGGATGTTTTGATTGAGCTCTCTTAGCAAGTATTCCCCACGAATCATACCAATGTGGTGAAATAGTTGAGGATAAACTTTTTCAATAATTTTTTCTCCACTAAGAGCCAGTTGATTTTGCATGTCCATTCACCTCGTCTTATAAGATACAATATCAGATATCATTATACGACACTTTCCTCTAGTTCAAAGGCTTCATAAGGTTCAACTAACTCATATCCTAAAAATTCTGCTACTTTTTTGGAAGCCTCGTTATGAGCATCCCAAAGAGGAAACATATTTCTATTTATACTTTCTAGAATCATTGCAGCACCAAGCTTTTTAGCAAATCCATTTCCTTGTTCGTTTGGTCTAGTTGCAACTTCCACTTCAACTGCACCTTGGTAAACTAACCCTGAGGAAATCCCAGCAATCAGTTCTTTATTTTTAAGAATCACAAAACCAAATCCACCTTTTAAAGCAAAATCCTGATAGGATTCAAAATCCCCTTGCAAATCTTGTGACCATTCTTCCTCAGAAAAGCTGTCATAAATATGATTATCAATAGGCATAATATTGTAATCTTCCTCTAACTGACTAACTAGATCATTTAGAAATTCAACTTGAAAATTTGCCTTATCTTTAAAAGAATAACGAGTAAAAGAAATTAGCTCCACTTTCTGATGCAGAAAATCTTGCCAATTGGTATTTTCTGAAATAATAATCTTATAATCTAAACCATATTTCCTAACAAAATCTTCCCAAAATCTAAAATTTAGCTCCCCTGCTAGGTATAGAAAATTCCCAACATCATAAAAACTTGTTGTCCTATCACTGTTTCGGTAGACAGTTCCGATTTGAGATTTAAGACCATAGAGAACCATATTTTTCTTCCATGTTTTAAATAGTTCCATAATTCCCCTTCTTTACCTTCCAATTCATGTAAGAAGTCTTATCCAATTCTGGAAATCCTCGTAACTCTGCCTTGGCCTTCAATACTAAAGGCGAAGCATTGTCTGCAGTAACTTCTTCCAAATTCAACCAAATTGCATTTGCTGAATCATTGCTTCCATCAAGAACCTTCTGAGGAAGGGTTTGTTGAGAGCGTTCGAAATCGAGTACGATATCATAAAAGGCCATGAGATGGTGTACTGCGAAGTCTTGCCCTTCTTCTTGAACCAACACATCATAGATTCTAGGGTTTGAATAATCGCTAAGAGCATATCCTGTCTCTTCCAAAACTTCTCTATTGAGAGTTTCTGTCAGTCCCTCACCGATTTCCTGACTACCACCCGGTAAATCAAAACGATACTGATAAGGTCCTCTCGTTTTCTCAATGCAGAGTAATTTTCCATTTTCAAAGCAAACGCCATAGACGCCAAAGTGATTTTTGATTTCCATTTTCTACTCTTTCTAATACTCAATGAAAATCAAAGAGCAAACTAGGAAGCTAGCCGCAGGCTGTACTTGAGTACGGCAAGGCGAAGCTGACGTGGTTTGAATTTGATTTTCGAAGAGTATAAAAATCCAAGATTGCTAGCTCACCTTATCCCTTAAAAGGAAAGAGGCTATAAATTTCATGCTCCTTGATATACTTCTTTAGTATCTCCATATTCTCTTCGATTTTTGTCTGAATATCTATCTCTTCACAAGTTGACTCAGTAATAAAGAGGTGAATCTTCAACAAATCTGCCAAGTATAGCAGACGACGTTCCATTTCTGATTCAGGGCTTGGAGCCTTTTCGATTTTTGCAAGCTTTTGCTCCAGGCTATCGCCATTCAAAAATCTCTGATGAACTCTCCTTCTAATTTTTTGAGTTGATTCCTCCCCTTGTTCTAACGGAGACAAAAGGAGTTTTTTATAGACGAATACCTGATTTTCTACCTCTCTTTCCAGATAAGCCAATAAAACCAGAGAGCTATCAATAAAGGTCCAGGTGTTAAAATTCCCTTCAAATGGAACCTGTATGATCCTATCTAATAATTCCTTAGCCGTTTCCTCTTGACCATCCAGATAAAGTAAATAGGCCAGATGATTCAGTGATTCGAGATAGACAGCTTGGGTCTTCTTATTCTTTTTGGGTACAAGACTGATATAGGATGCTAAATCAACATCATTTTCAACCTCTTCAATTAGTTCTTTAACATTCATTTCTTTTCTCCTATCCAGTTCATTTTTTGTTATAGAGAAGGGCTTTAATTGCAAATCTATCTCAGCTCACTCTTACCTTAATAGAAATTCTTTCGCTGTCGCTTGGACGTCTGGGGAAAGGTAGTGCTCTATTAAGTCACCTGTCCCAGCAATAAATTCCTCCAGAGGGACATCTTCTCTTTGGCCCCAAAAATTTGAAAAAGCGAAATAGAACTCCAAAAACTCCGTCAAACTATCGCTGAGTTTGTAGAAAATAGGATCTCCAGGCCTGCCCGCGTAAACTGGAGAACTTTCATCTTGCATATCACAGAAAAGAATATCGTCTGTATCTGTAGTAGCGAATATCTGGTATTGCCCTTCACTAAACTGAAGAACATCTTGTAAGGCCCAACATTCGACTGTCCTGGTAGGAGAATCTAATGGCAACAAAATGATATTAAAATTTTGATTGGCAAAAGATAAATCCTCTTTGAACACTATATGTTGATAGTAATCAAGTAATTCTCCTGTCAAATTGAAAGACTGGGTACTTAATTTTGTATCTGAAAAACTCACCGATTGGGGGATAAACGTTGTTTCCTCATAGAGTCTAATGATCTTTTTTAATACAGTAACTACTGCCATTTTTTCTCCTTGGTCATTCCTCTTACGTCTCCTTTAAGAATTCCAGCCATATCTGCAGATCTGGATTTAACTCATGTGCTATCTCAGCATGCTTCCTATAATCCATATCCAAGTAGCCTTGTTCATTCCGGAAAATAATACCTTGTTCAAAACAGTTTTTAAGAGCTATGAGCATAGATTCTAATGACTGGTATTCTACCTGAGGATCCTCTTCATACACGTAGAAACCAAGTATATGCCCCTGAGCTTCTGAAGCTAGATTCATGGCATAAAAATCTCCCCCTCCGCTGGCAAAAATTGGAAACCAGCATTGATTCCAAGTAGAAGTCTTCCTCAACTCCTGATAGGTCTGGATACTTTCTTCCAGAGACATCAAATAGAAACCAGGAAAAAATGCCAGCTCACCGAGTGTGATTCCCTCACAATCTTTTGATCCGTTTCTCCAAGTATAAAGGGCACGCAAGTCCTGAGTTGGCTGCAATGGGATTTCCTCAAACAATTCTTGAATTTTTTGAGAAGATATTCCCGAATTAAGATGGTCTAAACAAGGATGATCTAACTGTTGGAGACATTTTTCAATCTCATTTAATAATTGGGGGATCATTTCCATTTGTTCTCCTTGCCTTGTAAATCATTAGAGACGAGTTCCTTCGTCCCTAGAAAAGAGATTACGATTATTCAATCCCATCCTCTTTGTTATACTCTATCATGCATTTTACCGCATATTCCACCCATTCCCAAAAATCGTTAAACTCTTTTCGTTGCTCCCATCCTTCGGTAGCAAAATCATGAATGAGTTGGACCTTATTGCCCTTTCCTATTTCAAAACAAGCTGTATCATCACAATCTCCTCTTTTAGCAAATGGAATCAACTTTCGGGTTGGGTACCTTTCCTGCAATCCCTCATACAAAGACAGGGCCCATTCTGAATCTAACAGATACCAAATATCAAAATCAACTAAATTGAGTTCGATCAATTTTTTAAACGATTCAGGATACTGAAATATCCTTTCATCCAGTAAATAGTTTTTCATCTCTTATTTCTCCTTTTAGAATCATCAAACCATTCTTTCTTGCCTATCCGCTATTTTGCGTAAGTACTCTTCCCATGTGAGGATTATAAACCTTAAATAGATCATCCTCACTCAGCTAAGTCTTGGGTTGAGGCTGTCAACTACTCTTAAAATACGCGACCTCGAAGTCCATAAATTTCATTCTTAAAATTCAAAGGAAAATAGATGACTAGTCTGAGATGGACAAATAAGAGACTAATATATCCTTAACCAATTCTAGAAAGGCAACTTTATTTCTTGGCTCTTTTGAAGCAAAACCAAATTCATATTCAAAAAAATGCTCAACCACTTTATCTCCAGCCCGTATAACATCCTCAATGGTCTCAAGCACTTGCTTCTGCTTCTCTTCTTCTAGGCTCAAGAAATCCTCTTTCACAAATGCATCAAATACTTTAAGGACATCTTCCTTTTTACTCATATCAAAAGGATATAGAAACTCAGCCTCTTCACTGGTTACAACATTACTTTCTATGGACATCATTAGGTTCCACAATACTAAATAGTGTCTATGAAAATTATCTCTACTTTTCAACTTTTCCCCCAATTTTTGCGACACATCCTTTACTGAACAGGTTTAGACTAGCATTCTTGACTATTACTTACTTTATTGAGAAACTCTCCCCTTTGACCATCATCCCTTCCTAATCTCAAATTACTGGTAATATTATTTTAAAACTTCTCCCGAACGAATATAGGTTTTAAAGAAGTTTTTAGGTACAGAGGCAATCTTAGGTGTAATGGATAAGCCATAGTTTGCAAAATCTAAAGCTACCTTCTCAGAATCGATGGTATCATAATACTCAACATACAATCTGCATAAGTTCACTTTGGTGATAGAGAATTCTTTTAGCAACCCATCCTTCTCAAGATCCTTCTCGGGATTTATGCTTGAAAATACGGTAGGATACGATGAATACTGAGTAGTAAAATCGATGGCCTCTTGGACAGCATTTTCCAATTCAGCTTGATCCATGCCATTTCTATTATCGATAGAACCTAATCGAGTCCTTAGAGCACAATCCACTTCTTCTAACAGTCCCGAGTCCAGAAAGAGGGGATGAATGCCAATATTAACGAAATAGGCAGTCCCATCTGATTTTCGTTGAAAATAGATCACCGTGTAAAAATCATGATTGATTTTATAATAGTTATTGGTTCGCTTTAGTCGCGAAAAGCCATTTTTTACGAAGAGTTCTTTGGCCTCTTTCATTTCATTACCTGCTCTTTCATAGGATGTTAAGAGTTGTTCGTTACAGTTTACTAGGAGTCTAAATGGATATAGATCATTCCTACAACTTTTCCATTCTCAATATTGTATTGTTTCACTGTATCTATGTAGCCAATCAATCCTTCATCACTAATCTCTTCTAGCGTTGCTGGTACTATGTTATCTTTTAATTTAAAATCCCTAGCTTTATTCATGTTACCTACATCCTCAATGGAGGTCCAAAAAAGCATATATTCATCGCAATAAAAATAGATCTGATCATCACAAAACTCCGGTATTTTACAGAACTCAACTCCGTCACTTTGCCTTTCTATCGCTCCACTATCTTGATAAACAAAGTATGTTTTCTTCATATCTTATCTCTCCTTTTAGAAGCATTTTCTTCTGATATTTTCTGCCTGAAATCTCGAATGATGTAGACTAGAGTCTTATTTTTTAAAGGAATACTTAATGTTAGGGTAATTTAGGCTTTGCTCTTTTTAATAAACTAGTAAAATCCTTAAAACTATTCTTACAATATTCTTCTTGAGCTGTTTCAATCGGTAAAAAACGAATGCCTCGACCACAGTGATTCGTTTCGATGGCTTCTTTTACTTCCTCCGTAACGACAAAGCCAGCCGCTGCAAGTAATTCAACCCTTCCAGGCTTAAAAATATCATAGTCAACATCCTCTTTTAAGACCAGTTTTCTTGAAACTGTATACATCGTTTTAGAAGGTAATGATTCTGTTTTCTCATAATCAATAAAATCAGGAGCAGGATTATCTTTGGTATAGGTATTAAATTTTAATAGATAAAAGTCAGGAGATTCCATGACATCGCCATTCACTGTAAATTTAAGCTTTTTCCAAACATGACCTTGAATCTTGAATTGTTTAAAAATGGTTGCTAACTTTTTAGAAAGGATAAAACCATGGGAATACCAATAATAATCATAATCAAAATTTATTTTATTTATGTATTGTTTTTTATTCACAAAATTATAATAGATCACATCAGGACAATTTGGATTGTAAATATAATCTATTGGTTTAGTCCATTCTTCTTCGTAAGGTTTTTTTTGTATTTCAAAATCAACTCGCCCATATTCAACATCAAAATTAAAAGTCTTATTGGATTTATCATCCATTATAAAATAATAATTCATCGTTTTCTCCTAGCTTAATCTACCTTTACAATTAATAATTCTAGATTTTGGTTTTACCATTGCCCCTATCAGTAACTTCTATACTTTTTACCAGCTTTTAATGCATCTAAAGCAGCCTCTGTTACAGAAAGCTGTTCATTATCAAGAGCAAAATCTCTGGCTTTTAGTATTTGCTGATTGCTGTTCGTTTACTTTTTTTATTTGAAATTCTTTTGTTCCTATTGACTTCTCCATGTATTCTACATTGCTACTCTAAGATTGTTCCAAGTATCATCTTATTTTGCTCGGATATCTGAAAGTCATCCATGAAATAGGGTAAAAAGTCATCAAGCAAGGGATGGCTAAGACCGTCGATTGGGAGGCCTCTTTTCTGACGTTCTTTTAGTAAAACTAAGATTTCAATTGGGAAATACTGCCATAGTAAGGTATTGAAGTCTACTAAATGACTATCTTTGGTGTTCGCTAAATGATAATCACACATGGATAAAATTGTTTCTCTAAAAACATCAACATCCTCTGAAAAAATAGTTTCCATAACCTGTTTATAGGCATCATTCACATTATGATAAGGGTTCGAGTCCAATGGTTTATATTTAGGATCATAAGCATTCTCCAGTAGGCTAGCAAGTCGATTATGCTCTCCATTTCCATAAAGAAAAACGACTAAAGGCAATAAACTACTGGATGAAAAGAAAATAGGTTGCTTCCCTTTTTCAACTTGAGCTTCTTTAAAATAGACTAATTTATCAATTAAAAACTCTACATAAGCATCATCTAAATAGGCAAGGGCAAATAAGATATTCAAACAAATATCTGTATCAAAGTTTGAGCCACCTTTAGCTAAATATTTAGCAGAAGCCATATCACCCATTACAGAACAAAAACAGCCGTTTAGTAAAGATTGATAGGTTTCTGATGTTTTACTTTCTATAAAGTTAGAGACTAGAGGATACGGACTTATAGAATCAATCATATCTACATAATCATACAGGTATGATCTTATCTCACCATTTTCTTCGTAGTTAACTTGAACGCTTTTCTTATCAGATTTTAGAGCTGTTAAAATGGACTCAGTATTAGATAGGTTTTCTGCCTCTAAGTGAAAATCTCTGGCCTTCAGTATTTTATTTTTGATAGTTGTTAGTTTTCTTTTTTGATTTGAAAGTGTTTTATTCATATTGACCTCTAAAATTTCATTTCTTACACTCAACTACCGGTGTTTTTGAGGTTCATCTCTTTCTGTTTTCCTACATTATCCATGTATGTCACAAGGAAGAATTGATCCACTTCCCATCATCGAGCCATTCTTTCTTATCAATCCACCATTTCCCCTTTTGAAACACCATTTGAAAACGATAGAGAGTTTCTATACCAGAATGATTCTCCTTGATATAAATATAAGCTTGATTCCCGTCATGCTCTTCATCAACGATGGGATGTGTTTCTAATTTATAGTCAAACGGAAACCGGACAGATAAAGATACTTCCCTTGCTCTGAGTGGTTTTTTTGATGTACAAAACTGATTAAAAATAGTAGCTAATTCATCCTTCAACATCTCTTTATAGGCTTGGTTTCTTAGGTTCCTAGTGGCTTTTCTTTCCCAAGAATACATAGCCTGCATAAACTGGAGTAAGGTTTCTTTTGCTAGATTCGTATGAGTCATGTTTCCTCCTACTTAGACAACGGGACTAATGGTTCGTTTATAATGAAGACATAGGTTATAAAAAACCTGTATTGAAGACATGTTTTTACCCCTCTCGCATGCAAACATGTGGTAACTCACTTCTAAGAAGTTCCCTTTGCTTTTGATTCGTTCTTCCCGTTGTTAAAAATCGGAGATGTTTCAGACTCTTCAAGTAGCTAACTGTTGATGCGTAGTTAAAAATATTCGTATCGACAAAATCTAAAAAACGAAGCTCACTAGATGGCTGGATAAAATCCAATTCTGGTAAATTTTTATTTGCTGTAAATGAAAGATAGAGCAACTGATCTAAATCCCTTATAAAATCAAAGTCCGGCAACTTTACACCATAATCAAAGTGCAGATAACGCATACCTGTATGAAAAGAGATGTTCTCTATCATTTCCAAATTTGTCATAGAAGAAATCCCTAAAGCTTTTACACAATCTTTCTGGGGCAAGATAATCTTTCTTACTCTTCTAGCACCAACTAATAAAATTTTTTCTACTTGTTCGTATGTTGAGAAGTCTAGCACATCAGATTTACTTCCCATCAAGTAAATCACCTTCGTATTGCTAGGTAACGAAAGCTGATTAAAATCCACATCCTTCAGCATATCCTCTGGGGTTTCAACAATGTACTTTTGTCTTAATAAGCGATTGATATCGATGAATTCTTTATAAGTCAATTTTTTGTCCAATAATGGTGCAATCTCTTTTATAGAATGCAGAGGCTCCATTGCCATTAGATTCTCTCTTTCGGAAAATCCTTCTTTTATGATTTCTAAATATTTATCTAAACTGGTCATCGTTCACCTCTTTTCATGAATATCATGCTTCTGTTTCTTTGTTCAACCTATCTATTTTTACAATGACACTTTTACAAGAAGACTACAGCACCGCTTGTCTCAAAAACTAAAATCATGAATCTCAAGAGTATTCTTTTCTATATAAACTTTATCCTGCTTGCTCAATCTCGATCAAAGATAACCTTGACTCTGGCTCTACCCGAAGCGTCTAGATATTGCTCTAGTTTCGTAATCGACTCCTCCGAATCAGATAATTGAACAAGCAAATCGCCATTGATGGTCATGACATCCTTTGTCGGTAAAAGCATGAGATTCTCAACGCTTGGATCATTCACAATCATTAAGGAAGGAGAATAAATACAGCTTGTAGAGAGGTCTAGATTTCCAAATCGCTCCCTAGCAGAAACAAAAATAGATTCCATCCCACCTTGAGCCTTCAGAACAAATTCCCTCTCAAAAAATGCTTCAAAACTATCGTAGATATCGATGACATCCATAGTAATCCCATCTAAATAATAAACTTGATGACTTTGAATGTTCCCATCCTTCAATCTATAAGCGAATTGATCTCCAATAGCAGACATACCAAAAAAATAGTAGGTTGATGCATAATCTCTCCAGACATCTTTCCATAGCCTATCCGAATTCCAAGAGTCCAGCGTGATGGCTTGAGTAGAATCCGTCCCAAACAAGCGATAATAGCCACCATAAAATTCCAAGCCATTGGTTATGGAGAGCAAATCCAAGTGTGCTTGCGGAAACTGTCTGGCTTTGAGTTTTTCTAGTTCAAGAGCTGAGGCCCCACTTTCTTGTACAATTAAATCCTCGCATGTTCTGAGATAATTTTTTATTTTCATCCTTTATCCTCTATCACTAACCAAGCATAAATGCTATAAAATCTTCTCGGTAATCTTCAGGAATATGCTCGTTAATGATAGCCATAATCTCCTCCAAGAAGCCCTCTTTATAGTCTAATAAATCCTCATCAATATAGATATTGTTCTCAAACTTGGTGATTTCTAGCTTTTTCATCAGCATATAAGTAGTTAAGAAAGTAGAGAGAGAAGGACTGAGATGATAGAGCTTAGAATCTCCTGGGATTCTCCCATAGACTGGACTGAGATTATTCTCGAGGTCACAAAAGATAACTTCATCTCCCATCAAGTGGGCAAAAACTATATAAGTTTCCTTCCAGCTTTGATCCTGCCATCCTTCTGCTGCAGCTTCACAAGAGGAGAGAGGAAACAGAGCAAGATCATAGGGAGCCCCTCTAAAATAAGCTTCTTCATTAAAGTTCAAATGTTGGTAGAACTCTTTCAATTGACCAGACAAATCTGACTTTTCGACATGGAGACTTTCACTGGTAAATTCTAACTCTCCCAAACCCTTGTTGAGGTGATAGATTTCTACAAATTCCTTCAACAAATTAAGCATCATTATTGGACTCCTCTCACACTTTTTGGATTATAATTGGCTATTTTCAACTGACGATTACGTATCATTCTGACTGCTAGCGACAGCCTGAGCCCAGATTCGTTCAAATTCCTCTTGACTAATCTTGATGGAGTCTGATAGATCCAACTCATCTTTTCGACCATCATAGAGTAGAAAACCTACTTCTGGAACATAATCCTGTAGGCAAGAAGAAGCATAAGAATGCCCATTCAAAACGTTAATTTGTCGACTTGCACGCTGACCAGTAAACTCTGTATAAATAACTCCTAGGCCTGACATAAACTCACTATTGCCATAATAATAATATTCTTTTTCACACATTAGAATCTTCCTTTACCATTTGTCTCTCCAAGAATGGCATTCTTTCCTCTTTGCCTCTTTCATCGACTAATTCAATGTTAAGCTTTCACATTATAGAATCTACGGGTTCTTAGATTTATTCTCCAAGACTCTCACTTCTACTTTATCCTCCGCTAAATGGAGATCCAGTACTTTTTCCTGGTCTTGAAAGAATAGCATCAAGTCTCTGGTAGAAAATTCAGTAGAATAAGAGGGCAAAAAATCATCCAAAGACTCCATTTGAAACAAGACGTAAACTGGTGAAAACTCCCACAAAACTAGGATAAACCGACTGCTATTGCCAACAAGACTTTGAATTGATCTACTTAGATCTTTAGTAGTAAGATTGGCAGAAAACTCATAAAGGCAAGGAATCGGAGAATCGATAGGATTCAACTCCCCAGCATACCAATCAATTTCTTTAGGTTTATCGGTCAGAAAATGAACATCCTTTATTCCCTTCAAACCCTTGATTCGTTTTTCTACTTTTAATAAGGATAATCTCTTTTTTAAGTCACTCATTGTTCTCACTCTCTCGTTAGCTAAAGGGTGCTTGCTTCATGAAAAACATTGATAGGTCAGAATAAATCTCTAGCAAAGCCTCATACTTTTATATTTACTTTCAATCATGTTATCTTAAATAGCAAACAGGATCCCTTCAAAATACCCTATCGGCCAATGTCCCATATAATACAAGTTAACAATATTTTCCCAATAAGACCCTAACGACAAGGACTTTTCTACTAAATATTGTCTAAAAGCAAAGGCCATTCCCATTTTAGCAACATTTGAAAAATCATGCGCTCTGGATACAAACAGGCTTTTATCCATCTCTCTTGCCTTTTGGAATATAATTTGACTAACTCTTTTCCTATAATCTACAAGTTCCTCTGGAACCTTAAGATCCCCATAAAATGGATCTTTATCACTCAGCGACGACGGAAGCCAATTCATTTTTTTATATAGATTCTCAAAAGCTTCTTCCGTAGGATTTATAAAAGCTTCATTGACGTTTTTTATAAAGATAACATGATCTATTTGTTCAGTTTCTCCCATTTTAAAAAAGAAATCACTTTTTATAAGACGTTCAATCTCATCATCCCAATTCATCCAGTCTACCTCAATTCTGTCATTTAAAAAAAATATCTGATTTCATAACTAAATGTTGATTCCTCTTGCTTTTAAACTTTCAATAATTCTTTTTTCTAAATGAGAAGAAAGCCAAACTGTCCATTCTTCATAATCCTTGCTCTCCTCAAAAGAAATAAACTATTCTTGACCATTCTGCCATAATCTAGGCTTTTCATGCGGTAAGGCAGGAAGAAGTAACTGTATTTGAGAAAAATGAGAATCTATTTCGCAGTCATACTTCTCTTCTTGTCCGACTTTCGGCCAACGTTTTTTATATATTCCCAGACCATTTATGGCAATTGGCGGAAATAACCTTCCTGATTGGATGATGTCTTCTATTTCAGGAGACAATTCATTGATTAAAGTAAAAACCTCTATGAGTATTCCTCCACCGCCAAGATCCTTAATAACTCTACAATAAGCGAATTTTTTATCTTCTCCTAAAAAATCAGACTTTTTAAATCGCGCTAATTCGGATCTATCAGATAAAAACAAAGGAATTGCAAAAATTTCTCCACCGGCAACATTTGCTAATTTATTCACCATAGTTTTTGACCCTTAATTTTTTGTATTCTATTTTGTTATATTGCCATTTCTTACTATACTTGCTTACTTGCTATTGACAAGTATTTTATGGACAATGGCTAGTTTTTTTGGGTTCGTTCAGCTATGTTTTCAAACTCTAGCTTGCTCACAACCTCATTCTGTTTATCCAACAGATAAAGGAAGTTCCCTTTTGTTTCCAGTTTACCAAGCTTAGCCCCATAGTCCATCTCGTGAGCAGGGCAGGATTGAATCAACTGACGGATGCTCTTATCCTTATGCTCTATCTTCCAAAACAAATCCACTTTATCCAGCTGATGCTCCACTTGGATGGAAAAGATCGTGGATTGGATCTTTTTCCTTTTCCACTCCCAGCTATTTTCATAATCGTTTTTCTCTATTTCATTGACTACATCCTCTATCAAGGAGCAAGGAATGGAGAGCTCCTGAAACACGCACTTTACCCCTTTTACCAAGGCCTCTAAGAGCAGCTTTTTCTGTTCCAATGGACTCAAGGTTTTATAGCTAGAAAAATCAAATAAGACCTGAATAGTATAGACACCAAGTAGGTTCATGATAGCTGGATTGCTAATCGTATCTACACATTCTACGATGATTTTCCAACAATCCTTGGTCACAACTGGTTTGAAGAGGCGCTCTACCATAGAGGTCATACATTTGGATTCATATATGAACGCTCTTCGCAGGTCTTTCCAATTCTGTCGATAGTCCTTAATTCTAGCTTCCTCGTAAGTTAGCACAGCTGAGTCCATCAGCTCCTCAATCCTCTGTTGATTTTCCATATAGGGCTTATCTAATTCAAAATACTGTAACTTCATATTCGTGGTCTCGTAGTTTTTTTCTTGTAGAAAGGTTTAGCCTTAGGTCAAAGTCTGTTGTTTGTAGTTTTTTAAATATGTAATGATTCGCTTTTCTACCTGTTAGGCATTCCAACTCCTTTAGGATACATACTGTTTACTCTCCTCAAAAGAGATTTCCCTTTCTTGACCATTTTCCCATAGTCGTGGTGTCCCTCCTAGCAATGGAGGATTGTTTGATCATCCAGAATCTCCGCAAGTAAGCTAGGAATTCATCTTTAAGTATCAATCTTCACTGGCCCAATCTCAGCAATTCTAATAAGGTCAGAAGATCCTGATAACATCACATTATTTTGGTTTTTAAAATTGAATTCAACCTTATTCTCTAAAAAAAGCAGTTCCAGTTGACCATTCACCTTATGAATCCCCTTAGAATAAAAATGGATTGCATCTAAATTAAAAAACTCTAAATTAATTTTTATAGCATTAAATGCACTTTTCTGCCACTTTTCAGGGAAATTAGTTGGCAAATCAAATACATAAAGGACAAGATCTAATTTGTAATCGTAACATAATACAGTATCAAGAAATACATTCTTCAATTCCAAATCATCATCAAACAGATGAATAATCTTTTCCCTGCCCACTGCTTTTTCAAACCATTTCACAATATGAACTCCTTTTTTTAAAATGAATAAAAGTCTTGTTTTTAAGAGTTATTGTTTCGCTCTTTAAGGAGATTTTAGAATAGACTGACCCTCCTGCCGTCCTTTCCTTTTGTAACGTCATTGATTATATCCTTGACGATAGATATATCGAACTGACGGGAAAAGTCTACAATTTTCTGACGATTCTGTTCTGGATATAGATAAGATGCTGCTAAAATAAATAAAAATGGATTTATGACTTGACCAATATGCTCAAGATATTTAGGATGAGTCACATAAGACATAATTTTGTTAAAATCGTCATCTTTCAGCACAATCTTTCTCTGATATATCGCTGCACAAGCACCTGCAGCTTGAGATGGGTTATTCGATTCCAAAGACTCATAGACAAAAGACAAGTTCTCTGTTTCTAAATTTTCTAGATAAGCAATCGCTACTGCTAGAGAGCGATAGGTTACAGGGGTTGGGATGTCTCTCGGCAGTAATGACTTGAGATAGGGAATTTCTTCTGTGCAATCCGTTGCAGCCATGGCGTAGAGCAAATACATTTGTGATTCCCACGATCTAGGTTTTTCCATCTCGCCTTCCAAGGCTTGATGCAAAAATGGTCCATATCCTTTTAGTTTACCCTTTAAAATTTTTTTCGCAACTTTTTTTACCAAGGGCGTACGTCCTGAAGTTAACTCATCTACATAGTCCATCTCAAACTCCTTTATTTCATTTGCTTGTCCTGTTCTTCTTCCAATATTCTGTTATAAACTATACTTCCGACACAGGCTTCCCAGTCTAGGTCTTCAACTTCTTCCCTAGAAAAAATCTTAGGTTCTGTCCTACCATCTAGCCAGACCTTCCCAAAGTGAAGACCATTTGGATCTCCCCACTTAAAGGCTAAATCTTTAAAAGGGCTTGGATCAAAATCCGCTTGATGACCAATTATCTGCCAAGACCATACTGGACTTCGATCAAACAAGGTGTAGGAATCTACAATGATGGGCTTACCCATAAATTGAGCACGAATTAGCTCCTCAACTGTTATAGTAGGCCTTGCTTGAAAGAAATCGAAAAATTGGATGACATGACCAACGTTCACTTTTCCAAGGATTTGACCAAATACAAACAGTTCCTCCGAAAATTGATAGCAAAAAATATCACCAATTTTAATAAATCGAAGTTTTGTTCGTGGCTTTTCATTCCACTCTCGAATCTTTATCTGGGGCAATTTTTTCTCCATAATTAATTTAATTCTATTCCTACTGCTCTTTATTTAAGATATGAAAGAGATCATCTCTTAGAACGATTCCATCGTCTTCTATCAAATAGGCCATGTGCTCCCAGAAAGGCAATTCTTGTTCAAGGGGCTTCTCCAAGGCAAGTACTTGGTTCTTCAAATTTGCTGCAATCTCTTCGACTTCATCTTGCTCAATCTCATAAAACTTTGCTTTCAAAAGAAAGATGCCTGATAGAAAAAGTGAATAAGAGGAAACAAAAGCTTGCAAGGAAGAGTTGACATAAATCCTCGCTTCTTTAAAAACTTCCCTTCCTTCTTGATTGCAAAGTAAAAAGATTTGCTCCTCTTCTCCAATTACAAAAGCACCTAAAAAACACTGGCCAACAAGCCTATAGCTCTCCTGATTTTTCCTTAGTTCGACTAGTTCGTCACCTGCTTTAACAAAAGAAAATCCCATTTTAGAATAATCCTCTAAATATGCCAAAAGGTTGAAACGGACCTCATCAAGACGAAATGGTTTCTCCTTTGTAGGCACCACACAAAAACCAAGCTCCTTCACTAATTCATTGATATTGACTGTCATTTCTCTATCCGATCTCCTAGGTTATTTTCACCCAATTTTTTTAACTTCCAAAGTTTGATAGCCGCATCTTTTCTGAGTCCCATAAATAGGCTTGCTAAGGTTACTGCTTCCTCTTTTTTATAGACTTGAGAACTGATACTGGCCCATCCATCTTGCAGGCATTCAATTTTTAAATAGAAATCTCGCTCTTGTCCAAGTTTCCCTGTTACATCGTCTATTTCATAAGAAGCGGACAGCAAAGACACTGAGATAAAGTCCCCCGGTCTTCGATACATTCGCATGACGGAGTCTTTCTGATTAACAGAGTGGATATCCTCTTTTGTTTCAGCTCTATCACGATCGGATAAAATCACCCACTCCCTATCATCCTCTGATGAATAAAAACGCCATTCTTTCTCAACCATATCCTGCTCCATCTTCTCATACTTCTCTTATCATCGACTACACCTAGTAGTATGCTACTTCGCCTATACCATATTCTAAAATTTCAAAACTATCGAGGGAGAATTTAAGTCCTCTACCATGCTCCGAGTCCTCTTTCAGTCCAAATTCCAAACCAAAAATCAGGTCTATGTCCGTCTGTTCAGACAAGATAAAAATGGATAGGAGTCTGGCGTGCGCTAGTTCTGGAAATTCCTCCTGAATTTTTGCCAAAGCTTTTGGATACCATACTGATGATTGATCCAGTAGATTATCGAGTTTTGCTTTATAAGACGGAGTCAACTCCTCATTGATAACCTCTAAAGAATCACTTAAAGCAAGGCAGACCTTTTCCTTTTCCTCTGGAATTGCTACATACATCTCGTTATGGATATCAAATTTATATTCTCTCATCACTATCTTTCCTCCAATCGGATGCCATTTCTCTAATCGGCCTAGCTAATCTTCAAATTTCATAAAGCTATCATGCTGCTGATAATAATTCAAAGCCTCGACCAAGTCTTGGCAACTTACATCTGGTTTTTCTTCAAGTGCAACCGAAAGAACATCAATCAACTGCTCTCCATAGTAGACTAACTGGAGATCTTGCTCCACTACATCAGCAGGGTAAATATCACGGTCTTCCACGACATCCGGATAATTTGATACCCAATAGGACCTAGCTAGTGCTAGTTCTCCATCCTCCTTGCCATAGAGGCAAAAATCATCTGATACCAACTTGTCCACGCGCACCTGCTCGATGATCTGCTCTAGTGAAAGTTCTTGGTGTTTCCGCATCTCTTCTCCTTTTTAGTCTCACTCTTCAACAAAGGAATTCAAAAATTCCTCAAAAGATGGCCATTGACCATACAACTCAGCTGTTTCTTCTAGAACATAGAAATACACCTTGCCATAATCCTCTTCCCTTAGAGAAAGAGCATAGTTACCCGTTCCAGGATCATAGGCAAAATGGAGAAGGTCTGTAGCCTTAAATCCAGCAGGCACAGCCTCATCGTCAAACCAGGTAAGAGACTTCCTTATCTCCTCAAGTGAGTCAAAGGAATTAAAAGGAAAGAGATGATGTTCATCGTGGACACCCCTTACTTGGGGCTGGCCACCGTTGTACTGGAGATAAAAATTCTTCATAGCTTCCGGCAATTTCTTTCTAAGAAACTCCTCAAATTGTAAAAGATCTCCTCTTGAAATAGCTGGATCTGTGTCTGTCAATACGAGCATCCCTTCTCCTTTTTGAGTCTCTCTTTCCATAGTTTGACCTCCATATTACAGGTCCCTTTTAGGCTATCATACCATAAGATTCCCTTTCCATAAAGCTAAAATAGAAAATGAGCCTAGCGGTTTTACTAGACTCATTTTATCCTTATTATTTTACTTTGTTATTTTACCTTTTCAACCCATACTGATAGCTCAATCAACCGTCTTAGACAGAAGTCTTGTCCTGGATCTGTGGGAAAGTCACACGAAAGAGACTTCCTTTTCCTTCTTCAGAGATGATTTTCACCTCTGCTCGATGGAGGTCTGCAATGTCCTTAATAAAGGACAACCCAAGTCCGATACCACTATTGAGGCCCTTGTTCCGAGAATCCTCCACCTGATAGAAGCGATCCCAAATCTTGCTCAAATGGTCTGGCGCTATCCCAATCCCATCATCCGCTACCTTGAGAACAGCACCAGCTGGACTAGCCACCAAGTGGATGGCAACCTTGGTCTTGGTAAATTTCACTGCATTGCTCAATAGATTATCCAGCATCCGAGTGACCAAAACAGCATCCCCCTGAATCCAGAGGTCCGGCTGAATGCTCACTTCAAAGGCTATGGGGCTTTCGCCCCACTTTCTTTCCTGTCCCTGACAATAATCTGACACCAGGGTTGATAGACAAACGGGTTTTAAATCCGACCACTGCAGGTGTTGGGTCTTGGATATTTCCAAGATCTGCTCGGTCATCGATTTCATTAATTTAGCCTGCCGATGAATGACCGTCAAAGATTCCTTGGTCTCCTCTAGGTTATCTGCATATTTGGAGCCAAACTCACTCTCCGAAACGATGACTGACAGAGGGGTCCGCAACTCATGGGATACATTTTGGTTGAATTGCTTTTCTTTCTCAAAAGTCGACTGAACAGAAGAAATCAAATTATTAAAGACCTTGGTAAGACGAGACGTTTCTACATAATCCTTCTGATGCTCGGTCGACACGCGCTTACTGTAGTCTCCGCTCTCTGCAATTTCCTCTGCCATTTGGGTCACCTCTCTGATCGGCAGAAAGGCCTTACGAAGGATCCGACGTCCACCCCAGGCCATCCCAAGGATGGACAGAGGAGCTAGAATGGCCAAGGAAAGAAGAAAGATACTTAATTCTCTTCCTAGACCAGAAGCAAGGCGCACGCCCCGTATCCATTTGCCCTCATTTTCATTATAGACATCAAAATAATAATAGGTTGCTTGGGAAGAGGTATACGTCGACAATTTCCCAGACTCAAAGCCAGCATTGATATCAAAGCCACTTGGCAGAGCACCCTGCTCCAACTTCATGTTTTGATTGTAGAGTGCAAAATAATTGCCGTCATCAAAGGGCTCAAATTCCTCAAGGTCTGAAGCTACTTCCATGGTCTTCTGCTCCAGTTCCCCACGTGAGCTATAGCTGGACCAGGCTCCGGAAATGATAAAAGAAGCACAAAACATAAGAACAAAGAGAAAAGAAACAAAGAGGGTATACCACAATGTCACCTTAGAAACGATGGAGGGAGACCTAGAGTCCTTCTTCATTTTTGAAAACATAGCCCATCCCCCTTTTTGTCTGAATAATCGATGGATTACCTAATTTTTTGCGGATATTCTTGACTAAAACATCAATGATATTAGACTCTCCAACATAATCAAAATCCCAAATATGCTCACGAATCTGTTCCCGACTTAAAACCACATTGGGATGGCGCACCAGACACTCTAGTAACTCATACTCCTTGGAAGTCAGGTCAACCAAAACACCCTTGTGTTGGATGGTCTTTTTTGCCAGGTCTAAGGAATAGTCACCAAATTGGACCAGGTTGGTCAAGTTTTCTCGATTATTTCGTCTCAGCATGACGCGAATCCGAGCCAGTAATTCATCAAATTCAAAGGGTTTGACCAAGTAGTCGTCTGCACCAGCATCCAGTCCTGTTACCTTGTCTTCTAGGCTATCTTTAGCCGTTAGCATCAGAACTGGGGTCTTAATCTGATGATTTCTCAAGTAGCTCAATACCCCCAAACCATCTAGCTGCGGCATCATAATATCTGAAATAATCACGTCATACTGGGACACACGAATGTAGTCCAAGGCCTCCTGACCATCATAGGCCGCATCAACACTATACTGCTGGGTTTTCAGTAATTTAACGATGCTACGATTCAAATCTACTTCGTCTTCAATCACTAATACTTTCATAGCCACTTACTCCAAATTTCTTCCCTTATTATACCATGCTTCCATAAAAAATCTCGGCTAGGAAAAGCCTAGTCGAGATCTTACTCTAGTTAATCGTGATCCAGCTCCACATCTTCTTCCAATACGGTACCTGTATTGGCATCTAACTCTAACTCAATTTTTTGATTGCCTTCTCGCAAGCTAACGCTATAGACAAGTTTACCATCTTCTACATCTAACTCTACTTTTTCGATACTAGCATTCGAGTATTTTGATTTCAGCTGGCTCTCTACCTTAGCCAAGTCCAACTGAACACTTGCTCCGATTAATTGCTGATCTTCACGATCCTGACTCAGATCCTTAGTTTTTGACTTCAAGATAGCACCAGACTGGCCATCGATCTTATATTCTTTTTCATTTTTTCCATCCAAGATGGTCACTTCATACACTGCTTTTCCATGTTTTTCTTCTTGCTCGTAGCCAATCACTTTTCCACCCTTAGCTTCTTTCAGAGCTTTTTCTTGAGCTTGTGCAAGGGTGACAGATGCAGTCACTGTTGAAGAAGTAGTCTTTTTACTTGTTCCAGTATCGGCAAAGGCTACTACAGAGCCTAGAGCGGCAGTTGATAGAGAGAAGATTGCGAGACTTGCAACGGCTTTTTGTTTAATTGATTTTTTCATGTTAGTTACCAACTTTCTTTTTTTCTTATCAAGTTCTTCTTGATGATTCTATTTTATCTAAGAAAGATGAATCCAAAATGAATGAGAAAAGATTTTTTAAAAAATTTTTTAAAAAAGACTGAGTAAATCGACGAGCTTTTTGCAGCTATCTTTCTCAGTCCCCTTTCTATTTCTATCTTACTCCTCCTGCAAGATCTGATTAATAAAGTCTGTAATTGATTCAGCTACCTTTTGCATTTCGAGAGAACCTAGCGCACCTAGATCATTTTCATAAATGCTATCGTCCCCATTCTTTTTGAGGAAATAGGCTAGATCCCCATCTTGACCGATCATAAAGAAATCTGGTTCATCCTCATCAATCTGGTAGGTTTGATTGCGTTCGGTAAGATCTTCTTTAGCATAGAGACAAATACCCGTCTCACCAATGTCATAACCTGGCTGATCCCCTAAGTCATCAAGAAATACCTGATATCCTTTCGGTAAGGAAAAACCAAAATCATATTCGTGCATGCTTTAACCTCCTGCTTTTTCATTTTTCTATTTCAAACTCCAGCCACCATCAATGGTCAGGATTTGCCCTTGCATGGCAGAGGCCTTCCCACTGGCCAAAAAGAGACTGACTTCTGCCACTTCTTCTGGCTCTATCCAGCGTTTAATGGGGGTCTCGCTAGCCACCCAGTCTGCTAGGCCTCCTGGTTCAAAGTCCGCAGCGGTCATAGCCGTTTTGACAGCACCTGGTGCGATACCAAAAATCTGAATCCCAGCTTCTGCATAATCCAGGGCCAGCTGTTTGGTAAAGCCTGCTAGAGCATGCTTGGAGGAAGTATAAGCGTGACCGCCACCTCCTGCTAGGCTAGAAGCAATGGAGCACATATTGATGATGATCCCTTGCTTCTTCTCCAACATTTGCGTCAGATAATGCCGTGTCAGCTCTACCGGAGTCACATAGTTGATCTCAAAGATCTCCTGAATCTCTTGAGCGCTTTGCTCAAGAAGTGGCTTGTAAGCATCCAAGACTCCAGCCGTATTGCACAAGACGTCGACCTCAGGACACCAGTCAAAAATCGGCGTTAAATCCAAGATCAAGTCCCGCTGCAAGAAGTGAAACTCACCTGGCAACTGGGGATCAGCTCCCTGGTCCACCCCATAGACCTGGTAGCCCTTTTCTAGAAAGAGACGGGCTTGAGCCAGACCAATCCCGGAGCTAACGCCTGTGATCAAGACCCGTTTAGTCATGAACTTCCACCCAATCTGTCGCTAAGACATCACAAGGGGTTGGACTCCACATAGAGAAGCCTTCGCCTTCACCAGATACGTTAATGAGAAAATAAGGCGTCACTTCCAGAGCCACTCCATTTTGCTCGATTGTATCAAAGAGTTGGACATAGTTCTCAGCACCACCCCAACCCGTACGCACATATTTCTTTTTTGCCTTTAGTCCAGGCAAGATTTCTTCAAATGTCATCATCTTCTCCTTCGATTCATACTCCCTTTCATTATAACAAAAATCATGCTTCTCGTTGTTTTTCAACAGAAAAAGAGAGTGGGACAGAAATCGGTAATTCGTTATAATTCGATTTCGTCGTCCCACCTCCGCACAGTTGAGTAGGGCTGTAAAAGCTGATGAAATCAGCGTAGTAGAGCCCACTCAACCACTGCGTCTTGCTCGACAATCCAAAGACAATTGAGAGGCTAGTACTTTTGTCCCACCCCCCTTTTCACTCTATTCACCATTTTCTGTCTTGTTCTTTTTCAAGGCGCGAATCATGAACCAATAGTAAATCATCAATCCTATAACAATGATTACCGTAGGTAGGATCATAGTCATGGTAGAATTCTGAATCCCTTGTGCCAAAGTCCAGCGATGCAAGAATCCCACTACTAAGAAGGACAGAATAGGAAAGATGAAGGCACGAACAAACTCTTCTTTCCATTGCCACAGGATAAGACCTGCAGAAGCCCCTGTCATCAGGAAAGTATCCCATGGATTCGGTACCGTCAACCAGGCAAAAGCTGGCAAGAAACGGACCCCAACTATTTCACTGATAAAATAGATCCCCAGAACGAGAACAACTGCTACATAGATTGCTTTTTTTGACTTCTCTTCTGCAAAAATAAGTCGACGAAGGAGATAGAATAGTAACCCAACGGCTAAAAGTCCTAAAATACTATCCGTTAGATAAACGAGTGGCTTGAGAACCAGGACTGCTTGCGAAGCAAAATCACTTAAGAGGCGATAAAAAATCACAATTCCTGAGACGATTGCACCATATTTTAGAACAGATCGCGTGGATTCTTTAGGCATGTTCTCTAAGATTTGGTCTGCCATTCCCTTAGGATCCTGTCCAAAATAGTCCTTGGCCGTCCATCCATCTCCACTTGCTTGCGAAAAATCCAGCGCTAGATTATAGACCTGCTCTTTTAAAGCCTTCTCCTCATATAAGAAACCGGCGAAATTGAAATAATCCCAGAGATCTTGGAAATAAGCTTGGTCTTCCTGGCTAAAGGTTTGAACCAAATCCTGTGTTTCTTTATAATAAATAGCTGATGTCATATTGCTTTCCCCTTTCTTTGGAGACGAAATACAATGAGGAACAGGACTAGTCCTATAAGAGGGAGTAGCCAGCGTAATACATTAGCAGTTTCTGGATTCACAAAGCGAATCCAACATCCAGTTACTAGGAAAGTCAGCCCCATTACTAGTAGACTCGTCATCACGCGATCTCTACTTCTATAAGCCATAACCGCAAACCCAAGTAGAACTAGGACAGCAAGAGAAATCGCCCAACCATCTGATAAGAAGAGACTCCCAATGTGGCCAAAATAGATCGAAAATAGTCGTACGATGTTCAGAAAAACTATCAGGCTAATCACACTTATAAAAATAGCCCAAGGCCACTTGATTTCCCCATAGCTTTGCTTGGACCAAAGCCACATGATGAACTGACTGAATACCAAGAAATTGAGTAGAATGACAACATATGTTAAGGGTTGTATTTTCAGTGGCATTATCCAGGCAAAATCCATTACAAACCGCATGCCAACGAAAATCGTTCCAAGAATCAAGAATAACCCCACAAAAGAACCTAGCCTGCGCCTAGGTAACTCCGAGAGAACTTGGTCCATCATGGCCCTTGGATCCTTTCCGTAGTAGTCCATCGCACCAATCCCGTCTCTCTCAGCAACCTTTAAATCGCAAACCATATTGTAGAGCTGTTCACCCAGTAGCTCATCATCATAAAAATAGGACTTCACTCCGATATAAGCTATCATTTTTTTCATATAGGCTTGATTGTCCTTGTTTAGATGATTCAGTTCATCAGACATTTTTTCTGTATAATCTTCGATCATTCTTTCCCCTCCTTTTTTACGCGTTCTACTTTAATGACCAGATCCTGCCACTGGTTCCAAAATTCCTCTAGTCGCTCTCTTCCTTCTTTGGTTAGAGAGAAATATTTGCGATCAGGTCCATCCGGAGAGGGCCTCATCTCTCCTACTATGACTCCCTGCTTCTCTAACTTCTGAAGCAAGGGATAAACGGTCCCCGCAACAATCTTATCAAAGCCGGTTTCCTTAAGGCTTTGGATCAATTCATAGCCATAAATAGATTTCTTTGAAATAATTTCTAGAACACAACCTTCCAGGACACCCTTGAGCAATTGGGACTCTTTCATCCTTCTCCCCCCTTTCTATACACCCTTCTTTTTAACTAGTTTGTTTTACATACTAGTCCTTTCACTATTAGTATACTTCATCCAAACTAGTTTGTAAAGCATAATAGTGATAATCTTGAATAAAACTCAATAAATCCGAACAATATGACTAAATATACAAAATTTTTATAAAATTAGTTGCTTTTTATAAAAAAAGGTGTATAATGATACAAAATATTTATTAAAGGAGATAAGTGATGAAAAAATCTAAACTAGCTTTCCTTGCAGGTGTCACGGTTGCTTCAGCCCTGTTCCTTGCTTCATGTGGATCATCTTCAAAATCTTCTCAGACAAACACCTACTCATACGTGTTTAGCACTGATCCAGATTCTTTGAACTACCTCCTTTCAAACCGTTCTACAACAAGTGACGTTACAACTAACTTGGTTGATGGATTGTTTGAAAATGACCAATATGGTAATCTCGTCCCTGCACTAGCGGAAGATTGGTCTGTTTCTAAAGACGGATTAACCTACACTTATAAACTCCGTAAAGATGCAAAATGGTATGACTCAGAAGGAAACGAATATGCAGATGTCACTGCACAAGACTTCGTCACTTCTCTGAAATATGTAGCAGACAACAAGTCAGATGCCCTCTACTTGGTTCAAAACTCAGTAGCCGGCCTGGATGACTATGTCACTGGTAAAAATACAGACTTCTCTAAAGTTGGTGTCAAAGCCATTGATGACCATACCCTCCAATACACCTTGGCTCAACCGGAGTCCTTCTGGAATTCTAAATTGACAACTTCAACCATGATGCCCGTCAATGAAAAATTCCTTGAGTCTGCAGGAAAAGACTTCGGTAGCGTCAAACCTTCTGGAATCCTCTACAACGGTCCTTACTACTTGAAATCCTTCACTTCAAAATCTTTGATGGAGTTCACCAAGAACGAGAACTACTACGACAAAGACAATGTGAAGATTGAAAATATCAAGTTGACCTACTTCGATGGTTCTGACCAAGACTACCTAGCTCGTAACTTCTCTGATGGAAACTTGACCACAGCGCGTCTCTTCCCAACAAGCTCAACCTTCAGTACGATTGAGAAAAAATTCAAAGACAATATCGTTTATTCACCGCAAGATGCGACTGTCTACTATGTCTACTTCAACGTAAACCGTCAAAACTACGGTCATACTGAGAAAACAACAGACGACCAGAAGAACCAAACAAAAACAGCTCTTCAAAACAAAAACTTCCGTCAAGCCATCAACTTTGCCCTTGATCGTACTTCTCTAAGTGCCCAATCAAACGGAAAAGATGGAGCTAACAAAACCCTTCGTACGCTTCTTGTGCCTCCAACATTTGTGCAAGTAAACAACAAAGACTTCGGTAGCGTTGTCGAAGAAAAACTTGCTGCAACAGGAGATGATTGGAAGGATGTCAGCCTAGCTGATGCGCAAGATAGCATGTTCAATACGGACAAGGCCAAAGCACAATTTGCCAAAGCCAAAGAAGAGCTCCAAGCGCAAGGTGTTCAATTCCCAATCCACATCGACTATGTGGTTGACCAATCTTCTGCTAGCCTTGTACAGCAGGCAGACTCGATGAAAGACTCCATCGAAAAAACATTAGGAAAAGAAAATGTTGTCGTGGATGTTCAGAAATTGTCTACGGAAGATGCGGACAATGCAACCTACTTCGCCCAAACACCAGATCAAAAAGACTTTGATATGGATATCGGTGGTTGGGGACCTGACTTCCAAGATCCATCAACTTACTTGGATATCTTCAATCCAGTAGATGGTTCAGCCTTAGCAGGTATGGGGATCAATCCAGCAACTGACCAAGCCCTTATCGAAAAACTTGGTTTGAACGAGTATAAACAACTATTGGATGATGCCAATGCAGAACAATTAGATACCAATACTCGTTACGAAAAATATGCTGTTGCTCAAGCCTGGTTGACAGACAATGCCTTTGCACTTCCTGTCTACTCTAAAGGTGCTGTTCCTTCTATCACGAAGATTAAACCATTTACAAGAGCCTTCTCCTTGATCGGTATCAAAGATGGTTCTAGCTACTACAAGTACATGGAATTACAAAGTGATGTTGTCACAACTGCCGACTACGAAAAAGCGTATAAGAATTGGCTGAAAGAAAAAGAAAAATCCAATAAAAAAGCGCAAAAAGAACTTGAAAAACACGTGAAATAATGGTTGACGTCAAAACACCGAGGATCAAATCCTCGGTGTTTTTGATTAAGGAAAAACCTATCCTTGAAACTTTCCTTAGGTGAGTACGGACGTTAGCGAACTTCTCCGAAGTTCCATAACTTAGTTTTGGACCTAAGGTTCCAAAACTCCCGAGTGCTAGAAATACTATTATTTCTAGCACTTTTCTCACGGCGGAAAGTTTCGGTATCTATTAAATAAGCTTAATAACATACATTGTTATAATTCTTCCCGCAACACTTGGCTTGTCCTATGTAAAAAACAGTTTGTCTACTTATCGTCTTTTTCATTTCTAATCTTATATAGATTCAAACGCTATCTCACGACAATCTTCCGGTAACTTCTAGAAGTCAAAAGAAAGACAAGGACATAGGAGATGAAAAAGACAGCGCAGATTGCTAAGGTTGTTTGAAGGACCAATTCAGCATTGGTCGCTCCTAAGAGAGCAACGATTTTTGCAATCATCTTGTAGGCTACTCCTAGGTAGAGGAAGGAGAAGAATAATGGAAGGAAAAAGACGGTGACAATCTGTTTGCGTATCGTGGTGGTAGTTTGCTTTTCGTCCAATCCTACTTGTTGCAAGATCACAAAATTTTCCCGGTCCTCATAGCCCTCTGAAATCTGTTTGTAGTAAATGACGAGAACCGTAGCCAAGAGAAAGATCACAGATAGGAAACCTCCAATAAAGAGGAGAGTCCCCGCTAATTCACGCCACTCTTTCTCCATGCTGTATCGTTCATAGCCACCGAAGTACGTCGCATTGTATTGACTCATTTTGTCTGTCGAATAAAGCTCTTTAGCCACGCCAGCGATGAAATCTTTGTTCTCCTTATTTTTTGCAGTAATAGCGAATTCCAAATTTTTATCAACTTTTAGTCCCAGTTGGTTCAAGTCTGGAAGAACAAGGTACAAGCCCATTTGGTGCATAAAGAGATCGTGTTGAGGGAGTTTTCCTTGGATAAAATTGGAGTTTAGTTTTTCTTTAATCGTGAAGGTCTTACCATTGATTTCTAATTGCGCGTCTAATTTTCCTGGATACTGATACCCATAGGCTAAGATTTCATTTTCCCCAAGCTCAACTTTTTTACCCGTCAATTGCTCGTAGGTTGCCTGATCAAAAAAGTAGACGGTTCCTTCTGTCTTCAACTCCTGACCAGTTGATGGAGTGGACTGGTCATACACCTCTAACACCTTTCCATCAATCTTCCGAATTTCAGCCGACCAGTATGTTGTCTGTGCCACCTGATAATCTGATAGATTTGTCGCATCGGCTGTTTTCTTAATTTGAGCTTGAACATCCTTGATAACTGGTTCTGTCTCAGCATCTGAAGGCATATGCCCCACACTAATCATGTAATCAGAAGGGTAAACAGTATCTAGGTAGTTCTGCCCTCCAATAAAGATATTGAGCGACCCGGTTAAGGTTACCAAGACCATGGTGGATAGAATACTAATGGTCGCAAGGCCCGCTGCATTTTTTCGCATCCGAGCTATTAAGTTAGAGACGGATATAAAATTCTCTGGCTTGTAATAGTAGGATTTCCGACCTTTGAGAAATCTTAAGAAGGTAATGGAGCCTGCGTTGAATAAGAGATAAGTCGCCAGAATGACCAAAATGACAGCAATAAAGAATCCTTGAACCGCTGCAACTGGACGCTCAACGGTTAGCGCTATATAAAACGCAATTCCTAAGAGCCCTAGTCCTAAAAGAGTTTGAACCAGCAAGAAGCGTCCCTTCTTCTCTCCTGCCTTTTTCTGTTGCATGAGGTGGAGGGAACTGTAGCGCAAGAGGCGGAAAGAATTCAGCAAGAGAATGAGGGCAAAAGCTAAGGCTAACCCAAGTAAAGTGTTAAGAACAGCCCCTATCTGGAAGGTTGATTGAATGACGACTGGTAGCCCCATACATTTTAGGAGCAAGGCAAAAATCAGGCGATCAAACAAGAGCCCCAAGCCCAGTCCTGCTCCAACTGTGAGAACATAGAAGAAGAGCAATTCCCATAAGGTCATGATGAGGAGATGCTTCTTCTCCATCCCCAGAACACTGTACAGTCCCAGTTCTTTGGAACGATTTTTCATGACATAGCCATTGGCATAAGCCACTAAAATGATGACGACCAGCTGGACGACGAAACTACCAAAACCAAGAACAGTTCTCGCCGCCTCACCTCCGTAAGAATCCTCTAAATGAGGGGTCGATGACAAGGCGATAAAACTATAAAGGATCATGGTCGTTAAAATGACAGCCAGGGCAAAGGGATAATAGAGCTTGCGATTTTGTTTGAGGTTGGAAAGTGCTAATTTACTTGTTAATTTAAACATCACTATCCTCCTTTCCCGCCATGACCGTCAGGGTATCTGAGATTTCTTGGAACATCTGACACTCCGTCTTTTCCCCACGGAAGATCTGGTTGTAAAGGATCCCGTCCTTGATAAAGAGCACGCGCTTGGCCCGAGCTGCGGCGGCAGTTGAGTGGGTCACCATGAGGATGGTTTGGCCCATGCTATTGATATCTTCAAAGACGTCGAGCAAAGCAGCCGAAGACTTGGAATCCAGCGCCCCTGTTGGCTCATCAGCAAGGAGGATTTCTGGCGAGGTGATAATAGCCCGTGCTACAGCCACCCGTTGCTTTTGCCCACCAGAAATCTCGTAGGGATATTTTTCAAGCAGTTGGTGAATGCCCAACTCCCGACTGACGCTATCGACCTTACTCATCATTTCCTTGACCGGTCTGCGTGAGAGGACTAGAGGAAGGAGGATATTATCCTTGACGGATAAGGTGTCGAGCAGGTTAAAGTCTTGAAAGACAAAGCCTAACTTTTCGCGACGGAAGCTCGAAGCATCCTTGTTCTTGATGGTCGAGGTGTCTATGCTATTTAGGTAGACCCGCCCTTCCGTCGGCTGGTCCAGCATAGCTAGGATATTGAGGAGGGTCGATTTCCCAGATCCTGACTCCCCCATGATGGCGACATATTCACCCTTTTCCACAGTGAAGTGAATGTCCTTTAGGGCTTCGACTTGCGTCCCTTGAAAGCGGGTTTTGTAAATTTTTTTCACATGTTGTACATCTAATAAGGCCATTTCCATTCTCCATTTCCATCTAGTTATATGATTGATACTAATAGAACTTTTTACACCTCTATTGTAACGATTTGAAGAGAGATCTACAATAAGCTAACCTTTCATTTTTACCCTGATTTCTTACATTTCTGTAAGGTATTAAAAAACTAGCTTCCATGCGGGAGCTAGTTCCTTCTTATAAGGCTGTGATGGCTGTAATCAACCCAAAGATAATCCCTGGAGCATTGGCTGCAGCAAGTGGGATATCGCGTTCTTTTTTGAAGAGTCCGTAGTAGACCCAAAGACTACAGTTGATGGCTGCCACTAAAGGTTGAATAAAGTTTCCTTTGTGACCAGCGAGATTATCCATAATTTGTGGGAAATAAGAGACATACATCATCACAGACATAAAGGTCGCAACCCAACCAAGAATTTTCATTTGTTTTTCATTCATTTTCAAAATACCTTTCATTTTTTAAGTACGCACTATTCTAACGCTTGCCCTCTTAAAATTCAAGTGCTTTTTTCAAATGTTACCGAACTGTAAAATGTCACAATCTTGTGATTTTGCAGGAAGATGGATTTCTTTTCGAGTGGATTTTCTCTCTAGTTGCCATTTTTTGACACTTTGTCTAATTCTTTTGCAAATGTGATCGTTTTCATTTTGCGTAGCATGCAAATTAATTGCATTATCTTCCTACTTATGCTATTTTGATATACAGAGGTAAAATTTTATGAACAAACAAAAAATCAACCAAATCGTTGGCTCGATCGGTGCCTTTATTGGGATTATCGTTTTCATTGCCTACATCCCACAAATTATTGCCAATTTACAGGGACATAAGGCCCAACCTTTCCAACCCTTGTCAGCTGCTATTTCTTGCTTGATCTGGGTCATTTATGGTTGGACAAAGGAACCTAAAAAAGACTGGATTTTGATTATTCCGAATTCAGCAGGTGTCATCCTAGGAGGATTGACTTTCCTAACATCACTCTAAAAGAAATCGATAAAAAACCGAACTCTAGTGGTTCGGTTTTTTTGTATATCCCTTTGAAAAGCAAAAACAATCGCTGTCGGTTTTCGCACAAAAAGAGGCTGGGACAAAAGTCCTAGCCTCTCAATTATTTTTGGATTGTCGAGCAAGACGCAGTGGTTGAGTGGGCTCTACTACGCTGATTTCATCAGCTTTTACAGCCCTACTCAACTGTGCGGAGGTGGGACGACGAAATCGAATTCTAACGAATTACCGATTTCTGTCCCACTCTCTTCTTTTTCCTTAAATCTGCACAATCTTGCGATAACTCCGAGAGGTGATCCAAAAGACAACCAGGTAGGTGATGAGAAAGACAGCACAGACACTGAGGGTCACGATGAGGACTTGGCCACTATTAATGACGCCAAGGGCTTTGAGTATCAGGCGGATCATATGGTAGGCAAAGGCCAGGTGGATAAAGGCAAAGATAAGGGGAAGGAAGAAGACGGTCCGCACTTGACGGTTGATGGTCCGTTTAACCTCATCTTCATCAAGCCCTACCTGTTGGAGGATGACGAAGCGATCACGGTCTTCATAGCCTTCTGAGATTTGCTTGTAGTAGATGACGATGACTGTTCCGATCATAAAGATCAATGACAAGAAAATACCGATAAAGAAGATGCCACCAAAGAGGCTATTCATTTCTCTTACATTATATGCTCGATTGCCTCCATATACAAATTGCATATCTGTCAGCTGGCTACTAAAATCATCAATTAGCTTGTCATAGCTGTCAGCTAACTTAAGTTGGTGTTCTTCATCGATATTGACATTGAAACCACCATAGATTTGGGTAACGACAGCAAGGTTCGGAAACTTGGCAACAAAGGCTGAAAGGTCAGGTACGATCAGGTAATTGAAATCCTCTGTCAGCATATTGAAGATGTTTGGGACATGATCGGTGATAAAATCCTTGGTCACTTCTTCCTTGACTTGAAAGTCTTGCCCATTAATAGTAAACTGCTTTTGCCCTTTCAGAGCCTTGTTGTGGGCAAAGAGGATGACTTGGTTGCCAGTCAGATCGACGTCTTCTCCTGTCATCTGCTCATAGCTAGCTGCATCAAAGACCAGAAAGACTGTTCTCGGTCTGACATCGTGTTCATCATCAGGATAGACTGTGAAGTCTGTGCCCTTTTGGGATTCGACCCCAAAGGTGGCATAGTTCATCAGGTCACGATTTTTGATCTCAAGTTGGTGCTCAGAAGCAAACTCATCAAATTTCTGATTGATTAACTCCAAATCCACGCCTTTTCCTTGAATGGAGAAATCATGTGGATTCATGATTTTCTTGATCATTTCACCACCGATATAGATGTTGGTGGCAGCAGATATAGTCACCAATACCATGGTTGAGAGGATGGCAATGGTCGCAAGGCCCACTGCATTTTTCTTCATGCGATAGATGAGGTTAGAGACCGAGATCATGTTGTTGGGTTGGTAATAATAACTCTTCTTTTTCTTAAGCAGATGCAAGAAGACGGTGATCCCAGCATTAAAGAGTAGGTAGGTCCCGATCATAACTAAGACAACCGCTAGAAAGAAGATCAAAATCGCAGACATGGGGTCTTTGACAGACAAAGCTAGGTAGTAGCCAAAACCGAGAGAGGCTAAGCCCAGGATGGTTTGTGGCCACAAAAAGCGAGCTTTCTTTTCACCACTCGCTTTCTCACGAGTCAATTGCAGGGCATTCAAACGAAGAATTCGCCAAGCATTGAGAAAAACTAGGAGGCCAAAGATGAGACCAAAGGTGACAAAGACCAAGATGACAATCCCAGGTTGGAAGGTAGATACCAGCTGGACCTTCATCTTCATGAGTTTCAAGAGAAAGGCAAAGATCAGCTTGTCAAAGAGGGCTCCAATCAAAACACCAACTGAGACAGTTACAAAGCCAAAAATCAAGAGCTCCTTGAAGATCATGCTGATGAGATGCCGTTTTTCAAGGCCTAGCATGCTGTAAATTCCCAGCTCCTTGGAGCGGTTTTTCATGACAAAGCTGTTGGCATAGAGTACGATGATGGCTCCAGCAGCATTGACCACAAACAGTCCCAAACCTAAGGTGAAGAGTATGGAAGATCCCCCTCGAAGCTCCTTAATGTGGGGATTAAAGGTCAGGGAGTCAAAGAGGTAGGCGATGGTCACTGCGAGAATGACCGCAATCGCAAATGGATAATAGAGCTTGCGGTTCTTGATGAGATTGGAGCAAGCTAATTTAGTAGTTAACCGAAACATCTACTCCACCTCACTTGCCATGACAGTTAGAGTATCTGAGATTTCTTGGAACATCTGACGCTCTGTCTTTTCCCCACGGAAGATCTGGTTGTAAAGGATCCCGTCCTTGATAAAGAGCACGCGCTTGGCCCGAGCTGCTGCTGCGGTTGAATGGGTCACCATGAGGATGGTTTGGCCCATGGTATTGATATCTTCAAAGACGTCGAGCAGAGCAGCCGAAGACTTGGAATCCAGCGCCCCTGTTGGCTCATCAGCAAGGAGGATTTCAGGTGAGGTGATAATAGCCCGTGCTACAGCCACCCGTTGTTTTTGCCCACCAGATATTTCGTAAGGGTATTTTTCTAAGAGCTGATGGATCCCCAACTCTCGACTCACGCTATCTACCTTGCTCATCATTTCCTTGACGGGTCTGCGAGAGAGGACTAGAGGAAGGAGGATATTATCCTTGACGGATAAGGTGTCGAGCAGGTTAAAGTCTTGAAAGACAAAGCCTAACTTTTTGCGACGGAAGCTCGACGCGTCCTTGTTCTTGATGGTCGAGGTATCAGTGCCATTGAGGTAGACCCGTCCTTCCGTCGGCTGGTCCAGCATGGCTAGGATATTGAGGAGGGTCGATTTCCCAGATCCTGACTCCCCCATGATGGCGACATACTCCCCTTTTTCAACAGTGAAGTGAATGTCCTTTAGGGCTTCGACCTGCGTTCCTTGAAAGCGGGTTTTGTAAATTTTTTTGATATGTTGAACGTCTAGCAATGACATACTTTTCTCCTTTTACTAGTAGATCAAGAAAAATTCTTGAGTTTGTTGTAGGACTTGGCGACCAAATTCCGCCTTTTCCAAATCGGTTTTCTTATTTGGTTTCTTAATCTTTTTGGGTTCTTTCATCCATTTCAAGAGTTTCATTTTCTTGACCTCCTTCATTTGATGAGACTATTGTATAAAAAATAAAAGGTGGTCACCATAACCTAACCTTTCATTTTTAAAATTAAATCTTACATTTTTGTCATTTTCAAATAAAAGAGAATTTTAGGGAGAAAAACATCATGTATCGACGATTTCCCCTAATCTATAACCAACTTCTTCTCTTCAAAGTGAATGGCAACAGTCGTCCCTTGACCAACCTGAGACGTCATATGAATCTGGTGTCCTAGCTGATCGGCAATCTTTTTAGTTAGGTAGAGGCCTAGTCCTGAAGATTGCTGAGTCAAATGCCCATTGTAGCCAGAAAATCCCCTCTCAAAGACACGGAGTATATCGCTATCCTTAATTCCAATCCCACTATCTTTGATATATAGGGTCTGGTCATCGAAATAGATCTCAATCCCGCCAGCACTGGTATACTTGAGGCTATTAGACAGCAATTGCTCGATGATGACCAAGAGCCACTTGCGATCGGTAATGACAGCGACATCTAAGTCATGCAGATCCACCGTCAATCCCTTCTGGATAAAGAAGATGGCATACTTTCGCACCACTTCTTTTACTAGCTCTTCGAGTGGAACACGCTTAAGCACCAAATCATCGTGAAAGCTTTCGAGTCTCAGATATTGGAGGACCAGATTAGCATAGGAGTCAATCTTAAAGAGCTCCTGCTCCATTTGTTTTCTCAGGTCGCTGTCTTCTATATTTTGAACCAGGAGTTGGCTGGCCGCAATCGGTGTCTTAATCTGGTGGACCCAAAGAGTATAGTAATCCATCAGGTCATTATAGGCCTCTAGACTCACCGTGGTTTGCTCACGCTGGGCTTGCTGACTGCTTGCTAGCTTCTGACTCAAAACCTTTTCTAGAGGGGTCTCAGCTACTCCCTCCCCATAGAGCACTTCCTTCCGATAGGCCTGATAGCCAGCGGCTACATCCCACATAATGAGAAGAAGGCTCAAAAAAGCCAAAATGCCAGTCAGGTAGAGAAGAAAATTGCGGTAGCCTTCGAATATATAGGCAAACAAAACAAGAGAAGAAAGGAGTAAACCGATCAAATAGAGATAGCGGCGATGAGAAATCAGATAGTGTTTGACAAATAAGAATCGATTACCCATTGCTCAATCCATATCCTATCCCTTTTTTCGTTTCGATAAAATTCTCCAGTCCTGCTTCTTCGAGTTTCTTGCGAAGTCTAGCTACATTGACCGAGAGGGTGTTGTCATCAATAAAGAAGTCACTGTTCCATAGTTCCTTCATCAGATCATCCCGAGCCACTACACTTCCAGCTTTTTCAAAAAGGATGCGAAGGATTTGAAATTCATTTTTGGTCAGATTAACTACTTCTCCCTCGTAGACCAGATCCATGGATTTGAGATTGAGGATGGCCCCCCGGTGTTCTAACAAATCTTGATCAGTTCCAAACTCATAAGAACGACGAAGAAGCCCCTGGATTTTTGCCAGGAGGACATTGGGATCAAATGGCTTGGTTACATAGTCATCTCCTCCCATATTGATGGCCATGACGATGTCCATAGCTTGATCGCGTGAGGATAAAAACATGATCGGGACTTTAGACACCTTACGAATTTCCTGGCACCAATGATAACCATTATAAAGAGGAAGGCCGATATCCATCAGTATCAGATGAGGATTAGTTTGGACGAAGGTGCCCAATACATCCATAAAATCATCAACTGCAATGACCTCAAAGCCCCACTGTTCCATGATTTTCTTTACCTGTTGGCGAATGGTTTCATCATCTTCGACAAGAAGAATTTTATGCATGCTCTTTCCTGCTCTTTCTTACTAGAGTATTACCCTTTCATTATATCAAATTATCCAAGAAGCATACATTTTTTTCGGTATATCGACTGACAGGCTACTCCCTTTCGTCAATTACCTATTTTTACAGAGGGGCTTTTCAGGTATTTTATGCTATACTGAACATACAGATACAAAGGAGAATCTCATGTCCACGATTTTTGATTATCTAGACTATGTCGCCTATGATTCCATCTACGATCGCCCCTTTAAGGAATTGGATGTCTTGGCACTAACGGAGTTGACCTATCTCCCTTTTAATCGAATCGTTCCCCAAGGAGATACGACCAATATTGAAGTCCGCTTATCTGATGCAGCAGCGCTAGTCGATCGAACCACAGATTTCATCGTGACAGATCAACACCTGCAATTAGTCGATGTCCTAGCCACTTCCAAACGCTTTAAGAATCTCAAACTGCTCAACTATGTCGACGAATATGACCCCGATGTTCAGAAGCAGTTTGCGGCGATGACCTATCGTCTTACCATGGATGTTTATTTAGTTGTCTTCAGGGGGACGGATGATACCTTGATCGGCTGGAAGGAAGACTTCCACATGACCTATATGGACCATGTCCCATCTCAGAGGCGTGCAGCCAGCTACCTACAACATGTCATGAAGGAATTTCCCAAAGGGCGCTTCCTGGTGGCAGGTCACTCCAAAGGGGGCAATCTCGCAGCCTACGCCTGCTCTTATCTTCCAGATTACCTATTTGAACGAGTCGACGCTATTTACAGCTACGATGCTCCTGGTCTCAACAAGGCCATTATTGAAACAGAAGGCTACCAGCGTACATCACCTAAAATTCACCGCTTTGTCCCACAAGGATCCATCGTTGGCATGATGCTGGAAGTTCCTGAGCCTGCTACAATTGTTAAAAGTCGAGCCTTTGGTGGCTTTTCCCAGCATGACGCCTTTACGTGGATGGTTGAAAAGGATGGATTTGTGACCCTGGATCAAACCAGTCACGATAGCCAACAAACCGACCAGACTCTGAAGCAATGGGTTCGCGAAACATCGGCGGATGAGCGCAAGAAGTTCTTTGATACCTTTTTTGGCATTTTTCTGGACGCAGGCATCACTTCAATCAATGATTTGAGGAACTTGAAAAATTTCTCCAAGATCAAAGAGATCTTTCAAAATGCTCAAGACCTAGATCCTACAAAAAGGGAAATGCTAGAACGTCTAGCAAAGCAACTCCTCGACACCCGTGTTCAAGCTTGGAAAAAATGGCAGACCGTTCCCCGTATCCTAGTTCAAATGACTACATTTTTCAAACGAAAAAAAGCCGTCGAGTCTTCCTCACCTCTGCTTCTTGAGCACAAAGAGTGACCATTTCAACTCTATTTTATGAAATGGAACAATATCGTTTAGATCAAAAGGTGTAAACGATTTTTTATAGAAAGAGAATGAATTGAAGTAAAACAAAACCCAGGAAATCATAGTTCCTGGGTTTTGAATGTAGACAAACTACTTTTTTACATAAAATAGCTAAATGATTCTTCAAAAGGATGACTTCTATTTTTAAATTTATTTAAGTAGAATTAAAACTTTCCACAGTGAGAAAAGTGCCTGAAACACAGTTGTTTCAGGCACTAGGAATTATTGAGACCTTAGGCTCAATAATTAGTCTTGGAACTTCGTAGAAGTTCGCTGACGTCCGTACTCACCTAAGGAAAGTTTTAAAGAAAACTATTTCTTCAATCTTAAACCCAAGAAATTGTATTTCTTGGGTTTTTCGCTTCTTATTGACGATAGAAGTATTGATCCGCTGGATAGTTTCCAGCTGATTGCGTTACTACTAAGCGAGGTTTGCTCTTATCTGACTGGTCTCCATCAGGATTTTCAAAACCAATCTTAAAGAGGCCAACAGCTACTCCTGTTTCTCCCACACGTAGATCCACATAAGGGACTTTACTTGTCTTATCAGAGTTCGGGACTGCTTTTAATCTTCCTTGGCCTTTCACAGTTCCATCTTCTTGGATGACCATCTCTTGTCCTTTGGCATTGCGCCATGTCCCTGCCAGACTTGAGAAATCTCCATTATTGATGGCCGCAATATCGAGGTCTGCTTCCTTCTTCGGCTCTGGGTAAGCTTCCCACCACTTGTCCTGATAGGCTTGGAAGGAGGCTTGATGGTAGAAGATACGTCTCAACGGTGAAACGATGCCATCAGGACCTTGAACATTTTCAGGAATCAAGGTGACAACCAATTCTTGACCAGGACTTGCTCCCGTTGTTCCTGCTTGGACAAAGTAAACCTGGTAGGTCGCGCCTGCTTTCTTAGGTTTCTTATCTTTATTGAGGACAAATTGAACATTGGTGGCACCACTCCAGAAGCTCCATCCATTGTCCTTATCAGAGTAGATAGACGGAAAGACAGTAGTACGGTGATTGTAATAATCTTCTGGACTATAGCCATACAATTTAAAGCCAGAATCTGCAATCTGCTTTTCAATAAATTCATTGGAATAACTTCCCGCAAAGGTTGTCAAATCGCCATCTAGTACCGCATCATCTGGATTTGTCGACTTGAAGAAATCCTTCCGATTGGCAAAGACCATTTCGTGATTGGGATCTTTATCTGACATGGTGACCGTAATGAGAGGATCTTTATCGGATTGGTATTTAAAGATACGCACAGTGACGGTAAAATCAGTATTTCCATCTGATTTTTTCATCTGACTGGTAGAAACTTTATTGGCTCCTTCTACTTTGAAATTCGTTGAGAAAGTTGCTGATACAGGACCATCTTCTGTCTCATAATCAATCTTCCAAGACTTTCCATCTTTTTGAATCTTGGCCTTATCACGCGCGCTAGAGACATATTCACCAGACAGATCGATGGCTTTTTCCTTAGAGGAAGCCGAGGTCTTCGAGGTCTGATTGAACTCTTTTTGATGATCCGGTTGGATATTGGAGCTAGAGTAGAGATAGACTCCACCAATTAGAACCACTGCACTCACAAAAGCGATGATCATCCAAAGATATTTCTTATCTAACTTTTTGATCATTTCAATACCTCCTTGGAATGGTAGTTACCTATTAGTATACCTCAAATTCTATTTAAAGCAAACTTTGGCCGAATCTCATAAATTTTTTATCGTTTTTCGATACTTTTTTATTGACTTATTTTTTATAAGGAGTATACTATAAGTAAATAATAAATAAACTTTAAGGAGGCTTGCGATGAAAAACTCAAAAACCTTAAAAAATGTTATTGAAGTCTTAACGGCTTTCATTTACTTCTGTGGCTTTATGACCGTGGCAGCACTGGTCATCCACCTGCTTTCACGGATGGGTGTGTTTAAGGATCTCGTTCAATCTGGGCGCTTGTCCTTTGAGGTGAATGGCATCCAGCTTTTCCCAAAACATCTGCAACCCCTATGGCAGTTGCTCTTCCCACTAGCCTCAAGTGCTATTTATATTCTTCTTCTCATCACCATTCGTAGCTTCCTCCAAAATCTCTACCAAGAAAAGATCTTTTCTCACTCCAACATTGATCTTTGCAACCGAGCTTGGAAGATCTTATTGGTCTTGTCCTTTATGTCTGGTACACTTGAAACCAGTGGCGACGTTTATCTCCTTCCCTTTACCTTCCAATTGACCTTTAATACGGGACTCCTCCTCGCTGTCCCAATTGTCTGGGTCCTTGGCAAGATTTTAGAGAGAGGAATTGCGATCGCCGAAGAAAATGAGCTGACCATTTAAGGAGGGGACCATGATTATCGTCAATCTAGATGTCATGCTGGCCAAGCGAAAGATGAAATCCAATGAGCTAGCTGACAAAATAGGCATCACTACCGCCAACCTCTCCATCCTCAAGACAGGAAAGGCCAAAGCCATCCGCTTCACTACCCTTGAGGCCATCTGCAAAGAACTGGACTGCCAACCAGGAGATATTCTGGAATACAGGCCAGATGAATAGGAAATATCTTAAGAAAAGTAATTGGAGACTTTCCTCAGGTGAGGACGGACGGTAGCGAATCCCTCTGGGATTCCATACCTAAGATTTGAGCCTACTGTCTCAAATCTTCCGAGAGTCTGAAACGAAACTGTTTCAGACTCTTTTCTCACTGCGGAAGTCTCCAATAACATTCATGACTAATAGGACGCATCTAACATCCTTGTAATACTCAATGATGAAAACTATAGCGATACAACAAAAGCACTCCAGCGAGAGTGCTTTTCATATTCAATCTATCGTTTAGCCAATGATGCTTCCATTTGGAACAGATGAATCAACGGTCAAGACCGTTAATTGATCCCCGTGTTCTGCAGAAAGAATCATGCCTTGGCTGACATATTTCTTCATCATCTTACGTGGTTTGAGGTTGGCCACGATTTGGACTTTCTTGCCGACCAATTCTTGTTCATTTGGATAGAATTTTGCGATACCAGAGAGGATTTGACGGTCTTCGCCATCTCCTGCATCTAGGCGGAAGCGAAGCAATTTGTCAGATCCTTCGACGCGTTCAACTTCTTTGACCTCTGCTACACGGATTTCGACCTTGTCAAAGTCTTCAAATTTAATCTCGTCTTTTTCAGACTTAAGTTCCACTTCTTCTGGAATCCATTCTTTTTCTTGTGGTTTACCAGCAGTCATTTGAGATTGGATGTAGGCAATTTCTTCATCCATATCCAGACGTGGGAAGATTGGAGTTCCTTTGGCAACCACTGTGACATTTTCAGGGAAGCCTGCTAGGGTCAAGTTTTCAAGATCGAAGTCCAAGCCCAAGCCAAGTTGTTCCATGATAGCATTTGAGGTGTTCATCATGAATGGTTGGATCAAGTGAGCCACAACACGAAGGCTAGCTGCCAAGTGAGCCATCACTGCTGCCAATTGTTCCTTGTCACCATCTTCTTTAGCGAGGACCCATGGAGCAGTCTCATCGATGTACTTGTTAGTCCGAGAGATAATATTCCATACCGCTTCTAAAGCGCGTGGGTAATCAACCGCGTTCATTTGCTTGTGGTATTCAGCGATGTTTTCTTCAACTACCTTAGCCAAATCTACATCAAATGCTGTGACATTTTCGACATAAGCCGGAACTTGACCACCAAAGTATTTATTGATCATGGCTACTGTCCGGTTGAGGAGGTTTCCAAGGTCATTGGCCAATTCATAGTTGATACGAGCCACGTAGTCTTCTGGTGTAAAGGTACCATCCGAACCAACTGGCAAACTGCGCATGAGGTAGTAACGAAGCGGATCCAAGCCGAAGCGTTCCACCAACATTTCTGGGTAGATGACATTCCCTTTAGACTTAGACATCTTACCGTCTTTCATGACAAACCAACCATGGCCAATCAAACGTTCTGGCAATTTGATATCGAGCATCATAAGAAGGATTGGCCAGTAGATGGAGTGGAAACGAAGGATGTCTTTTC
Organism: Streptococcus sp. AM28-20; assembly: GCF_003603595.1. NCBI lineage: Bacteria > Bacillati > Bacillota > Bacilli > Lactobacillales > Streptococcaceae > Streptococcus > Streptococcus sp. AM28-20. Next base: position 74,986 of record NZ_QTNK01000001.1, on the reverse strand, counting down.
CGACCATGTGGAAGACGGTTCCGTTCCAGAATTTGTCAAAGTTTTCATGATCTTCTTGGCCATAACCAAGAGCTGTCACATAGTTAAGCAGAGCATCAAACCAAACGTAGACAACGTGTCTAGGATTGGATGGAACTTGTACTCCCCAGGTAAAGGTAGTCCGAGATACCGCCAAGTCTTCCAAACCTGGCTCGATGAAATTTTTCAACATTTCATTGAGACGGCCATCTGGCGTGATGAAGTCTGGTTGGGATTTGAAAAACTCAACCAAGCGGTCTTGGTATTTGCTGAGACGAAGGAAATAAGATTCTTCAGAAACCCATTCTACTTCGTGGCCTGATGGGGCTACCCCACCGATGACCTTTCCATTCTCATCACGGTAGACCTCAGCCAATTGGCTTTCTGTAAAGAACTCTTCATCAGAGACTGAATACCAACCAGAGTATTCACCCAGGTAGATGTCATCTTGAGCCAGTAAGCGTTCGAAGACTTGGGCCACCACTTTTTCATGGTAATCGTCAGTCGTACGGATGAATTTATCATATGAGATATCGAGTAATTGCCAGAGTTCTTTCACTCCAACCGCCATCCCATCTACATAAGCTTGTGGCGTAATCCCAGCTTCCTCTGCTTTTTGCTGGATCTTTTGCCCGTGCTCATCGAGACCAGTCAGGTAGAAAACATCGTAGTTCATCATGCGTTTGTAACGCGCCAAGACGTCACAGGCAATGGTTGTATAAGCTGAACCAATATGCAATTTACCAGATGGGTAATAGATAGGGGTTGTGATGTAGAATGATTTTGTCATTTTCTTTTCCTTTCAAGGCTAATGAAACCTTATGTACTAACACTTCATTATATCATTTTTAGGAGGCCCTGAAAACCAAAAAAGCGCTAGGGGACTAGACAAGATAAACAAAAAAGCTGACCGAAGTCAGCTTTCTATTGTTGATAACGAATCCTGCTAGACTTGCCTCGCTTTGGCATTTCTAGGCTCGGGATAAAAAGGTCCACTGGACCTACCTCGCTTTGGCATTTCTAGGCTCGGGATAAAAAGGTCCCCCGGACCTACCTCGCTTTGGCATTTCTAGGCTCGGGATAAAAAGGTCCCCCGGACCTTTTTATTTACCAAGATAGTATTCAGAAACTACGTTCAATTTTTCGTCAAATTCGAATACCAATGGTGGGAAGTTAGGGATTTCCACGTCCATGATTTCATCGTCTGACAATTGTTTGATGTGTTTTACAAGGGCACGGATTGAGTTACCGTGTGCTCCTACGAATACGTTTTTACCATCTTTAAGAGCTGGAGCGATTTTATCTTCCCAGAATGGAAGCGCGCGTTCCAAAGTCACTTTCAAGTTTTCAGCGTCTGGAATTACTGAATCGTCAAGTGAAGCATAACGACGGTCAGTGTGAGCTGAGTGCTCATCATCACGATCCATTGCAGGAGGCAATACATCGTATGAACGACGCCAGATGTGAACTTGTTCATCACCAAATTGTTCAGCAGCTTCAGCTTTGTTTTTACCAGTCAATCCACCGTAGTGACGTTCGTTCAAGCGCCATGATTTTTCAACTGGAACCCACAATTGGTCAGAAGCTTCAAGAGCCAAGTTAGTTGTTTTGATCGCACGTTTCAATACTGAAGTATAAGCTTGGTCAAATTCGATACCAGCTTCTTTGATCAATTTACCAGCGTCGATCGCTTGTTGTGTACCTTTTTCAGACAAATCAACATCAGCCCAACCAGTGAAAAGGTTAGCTTTGTTCCATTCAGACTCACCGTGGCGAGCAAAAACCAATTTTACCATTAGATGGATCTCCTTTTTATTCTCCGAGGTTTCCCCCGTTTATCTATTTTATTCTACTAGATTTTCAGTAAAAAATCTAGTGGCGACCATAGAAAAGTGCAATTTCTCACAAAAAAAGTCTGAACGGAGATTTAGTGAAATTATATCAATTCTTTTTCATGGACATTTACATTTTTCACTCATCAGCTTCTAAATCTTTCCTCTCTATCTTTTTCCGCAAACCATACCAAACAAAAAAACCTCTAACAAGAGGTTTGCTTATAATTGCTTTTTCTGACACTCAGGACAGATTCCATAAACGGTGGTTTGACACTTGGTAATGACGTAGCCACTTTTTTCTCTCGCTTCTGCTCTCACGTCTGGAACTTCGATGTCAACATCGTCAATCTTCCCACAAGACTCGCAAATCAGATTCAAATGATCGTGTCCCATAAAGTCAAAGTAGGTCGTGGTATCATTGCGTACTTTTATCTCAGAAACAAAGCCTTCATCAATGAGGACCTTGAGATTGTTATAAACGGTTGCCAGGCTCATATTGGGAAAGGCTGGTTTTAAATCTTGGTAGATGGCATCCGCACTTGGATGTTCCTGGCTTTTGACAAGATAGGAAAGGACCGCTCGACGCGTCTCTGTAATCCGTACAGATTTTTCACGCAAGTGTTGCAATACATCTTCTACTTTTTGTTGTTGAACGGAATCAAGTGTTAAACAAGCTAGCATGGTCTTCCCCCTTTCTGTCTCTTCTTTAAAACTATTATATCACGAATGCCAAATTTTGCCTAATTAGAATGTTTGTAAATAAGAAAAGAGGCTGGGACAAAAGTCCTAGCCTCTCAATTATCTTTGGATTGTTAAGCAAGACGCAGTGGTTGAGCGGGCTCTACTACGCTGATTTCATCAGCTTTTACAGTCCTACTCAACTGTACGGAGGTGGGACGACGAAATCGAATTCTAACGAATGACCGATTTCTGTCCCTCTCTCTTTTGTTTTCTATTCTTAACTTCCCCAATTAAGGATCCATCTCATGGTTCCTAGTAAAACTTTGACAAAAAGGAACATAAAGAAGAGTTCCGCAATAAACCAGAGACCTTTCAATAGATAAATAATTGGCTTAATCATGAGTAGAACAAAGATTCCAAAAATCCATCTCATGGCCCACCCTCCATTTCTCACTTTTTTCTATTATACTCCTATTTATAGGCCCTGTCTAGAAAGGACTCCAATACAAAAAGTTCCTTCTAGCAAGCTAGAAGGAACCTTCGTAATCACAATTATTTAACTGCGTCTTTAAGAGCTTTACCAGCTTTGAATGCTGGAACTTTAGAAGCAGCGATTTTGATTTCTTTACCAGTTTGTGGGTTGCGACCTTTACGAGCTGCACGTTCACGAACTTCGAAGTTACCGAAACCGATCAATTGAACTTTTTCACCTTTTGAAAGGTATTCTGAAACAGCTGCAAATACAGCGTCAACTGCTGCTGCTGAGTCTTTTTTAGTCAATTCTGTAGCTTCTGCCACTTTTGCGATCAAATCTTGTTTGTTAGCCATTTAACAAATCCTCCAAATTTTTTTAGGTTTTACCCTTAACATCTCTATCATATCTAAAAAATGCTTTTAGGTCAAGTACTAAACCTGTTTTTATAAACTTTTATGTAGGAATAAATTCCTTTATTGACGGGCTTCTATGCAAATCGGACAAGAACTGCCCAAGCATCTTCACCAGTGTGGGTTTGAATGATCGAACCTGTTTCCAAAACAGAGATTGGGGTTGCAACCAAAGGCTGTAATTGCGCCTTCATTTCGTTAGCAAAGTCAGGTCCACCGGCATAGGAAATTCCTATCTCAGCGATTTCTTTACCTGATAAGTCTTGCATCAACTCGTCCAACCATTTTTTAAAGGTTTTCTGTCCGCGTCCTTTGACAATCGGTTGCAGTTCATCGTTCTTCATTTCCATGACGACCCGAATATTCAAAAGTGAACTCAATAAACCAGTTACGCGTCCAATCCGGCCTCCTTTAACCAGGTTTTCCAAAGTAGAAACCCCAATATAGAGTCTAGAATTTTGCTTGACCTCTTCAATGCGAGCTACAATTTCCTCCACGCTAGCACCTTCTTGAGCCAGTTTCGCTGCTTCGACCACTTGGAACTTCATGGCCTGGTCCGTAAAGCTACTATCGATAACTGTTACATCTGCATTGGCTAAGGTAGCTCCTTGACGTGCAGCTTCCACTGTACCAGATAAGGCATGAGACATATGGATTGCAATAATTTGCGCCCCTTCTTCAGCCAATCCTTCGAAGATTTCCGCAAACACACCTACTGGAGGTTGGCTAGTCTTTGGAAGGTTTTTACTGGATTTCATCAACTGAAGGAATTCTCCTTCAGTTAATTCCGCATCTGAGTAGAGAACACCGTCCACCATAACAGAGAGGGGAACAATGGTAATTCCGTATTTTTCAACAACTTCAGGCTCAATCGTTACGGATGAGTCTGTAACAATTTTTACTTGTGACATAACATTCCTACAATCTTTTCTTAGATATATCCATTCTATTATATCAAATTTTCTAGGCTTTTGTGGGACAAAGTCCTTTTTGCTTAATCATCGATTGCTGCAAATCCATCATTAACCAAAGCAACATCGGCCCTCATTCCATTTTCATCAAAGAGAATACCATGGAGGACACCACCATAAACAGCCCCACCATCCATGCCAATCTTCCCATCTTCGGTCACCCAGAGTTCTTTGGTTCCAATCTTTTGATCCAAGAGATAGTGGACAGGGGTATGGCCAAAAACAATGGTCTTTCCTGTCTGATTGGTTGCTTCATGGAAGGGCTGGCGAATCCAGACTTTTTGGTAATCCGTCGTTTCATGCCAGTCCGTTAGAGTCAAGTCAATCCCAGCATGCACGAAAATATAGTGTTCTGTTTCATAAACAAAAGGAAGCGAACGGATGAAAGCGACGAGGTCCCCACAAGTCTCTTGCACGCGACGAGCATCCTCTACTCCATCTACTGGAGCCGTTAGGGGACGACCAAGCAGAGAGTTGATCGTGGTATCACCACCATTTCGTCGGTAATGGTCATAGCGTTCGATCGGGTTATCGATCCAGGCTAAAAACATGTATTCGTGGTTACCAGAGAGGCAGATTGCCCCTTGATGGTCGACAAAATCTTTGACCAGTTCGATCACTCTACGACTATCTTCCCCACGGTCTATCAAATCTCCGAGAAAAACCAGCCGAGACTGACCATCCCAATGGGTCATCAGTTCCTCCAACATGCCTGCTTTTCCATGAATATCTCCCACTACGAAATAGCTTCCCATATCGGTTCCTTTCTTCTTAGCTTGGCCGTTTTAGCAATTGCTCCGCCTGCAGGCGGGCTGCTTCTGTCACATCTTCACCAGCAAGCATCTTGGCTACTTCTTCTACCCGTTCTTCATGACTGAGCAAGCGAACGGTCGAAACCGTTGAAAATTCATCACTCACCTTTTCGATAAAGAATTGGTAATCGGCTACTGCAATTACCTGAGGCAAATGAGAGATGGCTAGCACCTGACCAAAACGTCCAATTTTATAGATCTTAGAAGCAATAGCTTGAGCGACCCGACCAGATACCCCTGTATCCACCTCGTCAAAGACGATACTGGTCTTGCCTTCTTTTCGAGAAAAGGCGGACTTGATGGCCAACATAAGACGGGACAATTCACCACCTGAGGCTACTTTTACCAAAGGCTTAAAGTCCTCTCCAGGGTTGGTCGAAATATAAAATTCAACTGTTTCGTTTCCTTCCCGATTAAACTTAGATGGAGTAAAACGCACTTGGAAACGGGCTTTTTCCATGTAGAGATCCGCCAATTCCTGCTGAATTTCTGCTTCCAGCTCTTGAGCTAAGGCATGGCGCCCTTGACTCAGTTCCTTGGCCAGGGCAACCAGCTGGCCTTCCATAGACTTGAGTTCTTTCTCTAAGTCTTCAGAAGAGGTTCCACCTCCTGTTAACAGGCTATATTCCTTACTGATTTGCTCCAAATAATCAAGGACATCTTTTACCTGACCGCCGTACTTACGCGTAATTGAGTGGATCAGGTCTAATCGAGCTTCTACCTGCATCAAACGGTTGCCGTCAAAGTCCAAGCCATCTACCAGATCCTCCAAGCGTTTGGTCAGATCTTCCAGAGTATAGTAGGTCTCAGCCATTTGATCAGACAAGGTCTTGTAGTCCGGATCATACTCTTCGATACTTTGCAGATCATTCATGGCCGATCGAACATTGCTAAGACTGGAGAAGTCTTCTGCATCCAGCATAGCGTAGGCATTGCTTAGGGTATCTGCTATCATCTTATGATTGAGCAGGCGTTGCCGTTCTTGCTCTAACTGGACATCTTCATCCAGGGACAAGGCGGCCGCCTCGATTTCCGAAATTTGGTATTCCAGCATTTCGATGCGAGCTTGGTTTTCCTGGTTATTTTTTTGGATTTGCAAGACCTGCTTGCGCAAGGACTTATAATTCTCAAAGGTCTCTCTGTAGGCCTTCTTGGTCGCAAAAAAAGCATCCTCCCCAAAGCTATCCAGCATAGCGATATGCAATGGAGCCCGCATCAGTTCTTCCTGATCGTGCTGACCATGAATATCTACCAAATGCTGACCAACGGCCTTGAGGACAGAGAGGTTGACCATCTGCCCATTGATCCGACTGACACTCCGACCATTCTGGAAAATTTCTCTGCGAATAATCAACTCATCTGCCCATTCTAAGCCCTGCTCCTCAAATAACTGCTGAAGAGCACGGTTTTCGTCAATCGCAAAGAGGCCTTCAATCTCAGCCTTAGGAGCCCCGTGGCGGATCACATCTGTCGTTGCCCGGCTGCCTAGCATCATATTCATGGCATCGATAATGATGGATTTTCCTGCACCAGTTTCACCGGTTAAAACCGTCATCCCCGTTTCAAAATTCAGAGCGATTTCTTCAATGATGGCAAAGTTCTTAATTGAAATTTCTAATAGCATCTCTCTCCTACCATTCCATCAATCGTTGTTCGATAAACTGAGCCTTTTCTTCCGAGCGGGCCACAATAAAAATACTATTGTCATCTGAAATCATACTAAAGATGATGTCATCGAAATCTTCCTGCAGATGCCGCTTGACTAAATAGGCTGTCCCTGGGACTAGCTTGAGGGTTAGAAAACTCCCCATGCGTTCAAAAGATTGAAGATTATTTTCTGCTAATTTTCCACTATGTTGGACACGTGGCAATTCATAGACATAGGCTGAACCTTTTAATGGCGTTTTAATAATGCCCAACTCTTTAATATCACGGGAAACAGTCGCTTGTGTCGCAGAAATTCCCGCTTCCCTCAGATGTTCGACAATTGCATCCTGAGTGCCGACTTTATTTTCTCGGATAAAGCGTCGTATTTTTTCTAATCGGTTTTGTTTACTATTCATGTTTAAAATCAGTGTGGGCTTTGTCGACGACAGCTACAAACTCTTGCTGAGCGAGACGATTTTGCCCGGTATTTTTTTCTAAATAAAGTAAAAATTCAATATTGCCATGGCCCCCTTGAATCGGAGAATAATCCACTCCCAAAACGGAGAAGCCATGTTCTATCGCGAAGCCTTGAACCTGTTCCAAGACGGACAGATGGACCTTGGCATCCTTGATAATCCCATTTTTTCCAATCTGCTCCCGACCAGCTTCAAACTGGGGTTTGACTAGAGCGACCACCTGGCCTCCTTCTTGCAAAATCCCATGAAGAGCAGGCAAGATAAGGTTGAGGGAAATAAAACTAACATCAATGCTAGCAAAACTTGGTCTTTGCTCAAAATCCTCAGACGTCGCATAGCGGAAGTTGAACTGCTCCATCGAGATGACACGAGGATCCTGACGGAGTTTCCAAGCCAACTGATTGGTCCCTACATCCACTGCATAGACCAAGGCTGCTCCATTTTGGAGCATAACATCCGTAAAGCCCCCTGTTGAGGCACCAATATCTAGCGTGACCTTGTCCTGCAAGTTAATCTCAAAACGGGCCAAGGCCTTTTCTAACTTGAGACCACCGCGACTGACATATTTGAGTTTTTCACCCTTGAGTTTTAATTCAGTCGCTTCATCAATTTTTTCACCTGGTTTATCGAAGCGCTCGCCATTATGGACCGCAACGACCAAACCAGCCATCACACCGCGTTTGGCCTGCTCCCGGGTTTCAAATAGTCCCTGCTTGTAGGCCAGTACGTCAACTCTTTCCTTGACCATGAATTCTCAGTCTTTCTATTATCTTCTTGATTCCAGTCCCTTCAAAGGAAACTTGATTAGAAATGCGATCGAGCAAGTCCTCACAGGCATCCAACTCCCGATCCAAATAAGCCTGCGCTCCATCTAGACCAAGTAGTGCTGGATAGGTTGATTTTTCAGCCTGCAGGTCCTTCTGAGGGGTTTTTCCTAAAGAGGCAAAATCGGCTGTCACATCCAAAATATCATCCCGAATCTGGAAGGCCAACCCTAAATGGAGGCCAATTTCCTCTAAGAGAGTCGCAACAGTTGTCTCAAGCTCTAAAAGGATCCCCGCAGCTTGGAAAGGATATGCTAGCAGTCGTCCCGTCTTATTGGCATGGATGACTTGCAACTGGTCCAAGGTCAGGCTCGCTCCTTCCCCTTCCATATCCAAGACTTGGCCTGCCACCATCCCAGCTGTCCCTGAAGCATCCGATAATAAGGCGATCAGTTGCACCCGGATAGAAGCTGGAAGATCCGCCTCTGCCACACAGCCAAAGGCATCCAAGAAGAGCGAGTCTCCTGCTAAGATGGCTAAGTCTTCACCAAATTTTTTGTGGTTGGTCAATTGACCACGACGATAATCATCATTATCCATCGCTGGTAGATCATCATGGATCAAGCTTCCCGTATGGATCATTTCAAGAGCGGCTGCTACCTGAAAATGAGCCTCAAGGATTGGAGCATGAAAGGCCTCTAGTAATTCCAATAAGAGCAAAGGCCGAATCCGTTTGCCCCCTGCATGGACTGAATAAAGGATGGATTCTACCAAGCGGGGAGCGATTTGTTTGGTCTCGTAGAAACCTTCAATCGCTCTTTCAACCCCTTGCAGTTTTTCTTCTAAAATCATACCAGTTCCGTTTCTGAGCCATCTGCTTGCATAACCTTGACCAAGGTCTTTTCAGCCTGATCAAGCGTTTCTTGCAAGTTTTTTGATAGCTTCATTCCTTTCTGAAACTCTGAGATGGCCTCTTCAAGGGGCACTTGCCCACTTTCCAATTTTTGGACAATAGCTTCCAAATCAGCTAAATTTTCTTCAAATTTCTTTTCTTTCGACATGCTTTACCTCTACTTCTACTTGCCCATCCCGCATGACTAGCGTCAAGGCATCCTTTTCTTTGATTGTATCTACACTATCCAGAACATGATCTCCAGCCTGCACCAAGGCGTAGCCTCTAGCCACGATACGACTGGTATCCAACATCAAGAGAGCTTCTGATAGGCGCTTGGCATCTGCTGCTTTTGTCTGGTAGAGCTCCTTGATTTTCAAGGTCATCAATCGCTCCATTTGGAGAATCTGGTCTCGATAGCGCTCAAGTTGATGCTGGGGCGCTTGAGAAGCCAATCGATGGCAGAGTTCTTGTAACTGGTGGCTATTTCTGGTAACTGACTCTGACACAGCCTGTTTCATTCGCAACTGAATCTGATCTATTTTTTGCAGATAAGAATCATACAGCCGCTCTGGTTGACGGAAGATGACCGATTGGCTTAGTTTTTGCAGTCGCTCCCGATTATATACTAGGCGGTTGCGCATAGCGGTTGCCATCCGCCCTTCCTGCTTCTGCAAATGATTGAGTAGGTCCAACTTGGTCACAGGCGTCGCTAGCTCAGCCGCAGCTGTAGGAGTGGCTGCCCGCCGATCTGCTACAAAGTCTGCCAGAGTGGTGTCTGTCTCATGTCCCACACTGGAAATAATGGGAATTCTAGACTCAAAAATAGCACGCACAACTGGCTCTTCATTAAAGGCCCATAGGTCCTCGATGGACCCACCACCACGACCGATGATCAAGACATCTAGGTCCGTCCGAGCATTAGCCTTCTGGATATTGGCGACAATTTCTTGAGCTGCCCCCTCTCCTTGTACCTTGGTTGGAAAAAGGAGAATCTCCACGCCAGGAAAACGCCGAGTGACAGTCGTAATAATATCGCGAATAACAGCTCCACTCTGACTGGTAATAACCCCAATTTTATTGGAGAACTGGGGAATGGCCTGTTTGAACTTCTCTTGAAAAAGACCTTCTTCCTGGAGTTTCTTTTTCAACTGCTCAAACTGAATAGCTAAAGCGCCCACACCATCTGGCTCCGCCTTTTCGATGACAATGGAATAACTACCACTTGGCTCATAAAGTTGGATCCGACCAATAACATTGATCTTCATGCCTTCTTCTAGCTCAAAACCAAAACTCTTATAAATTCCAGCCCAGACAGTCGCCTGAATCACAGCCTTTTCATCCTTTAGAGAGAAATACTGGTGATTGGGACGCTTCCGAAAATTCGAAACCTGACCCGTCAAATAGACCCGCTCCAGATAGGGGTCCTTATCAAATTTCAACTTGAGGTATTTGGTCAGACTGGATACCGATAAATAGTTGGACATAGGAACTCCTTTCTGCAGAATATGATCAAGTTTAATTATACCAAAAAACACCAAAAAAGGCTGGTAGACAAACGAAATCATGAATTTCCTTTCTCTACAATCCTCATTTTATTCAAGTCATTTTCTACTAGTCTATTTTAAACCAGCTTCCCTATTTGTCACACTTCTCTAATCGTTCAATAAAGGAGCTAAGAAGTGCTTGGGGCTCCCCTTCATTTGGATAGGCATAACTAATATAGAAGACTGTTTTTTCCTCTTCAACCAGGGGAATTTTGACAAGATTTGGATATTCTGGAAAAAGAGTCAGAACGGTCATGAGGCCAATTCCTAAATTTTCTTCGATGAAACTCAAAACCTATTTAGGATACAACAAAAAGACAAGTCTCAGGACTTGTCTTCTTTAGGAGATTTTTATATACCTATTTTTGATAGGCTTTTACAACTAAATCGACCCCTTCATCTGCTTTGAAGGTATAAACAGGGTTCTCAGTCGTTTCATAAAAGGTCATTGATAGAGTTTTACCATCCACGAATACTTCAATTGAGTTGGTATCTCGAAGAATCGAGAAATGATAATCCTTTTCACCATTCAACTGAATCCATCTTGATTGAAATTCTGGGCTTTCTTTTCCAGAAATGAGATGTCCAAATTGGTCTCGACTCAAGCTAAAGCGTTTATTGGAGGCATCGTAAATCAATTGCAAGGCACTATCAACATCGGATTCATCCCCATATTTTAGGATAAAGGAGCGACCTGATTTGGAATCTATCTCAAATAAGGTTTGTTTCCCTCTAGCCGGGATAATGATCTGATTGCCCTTAACAATGGTTTCTGGTGCATTCTCTACAAGAAAGTGATTTTTCACAGACTCAGGTAGCTCCTGAACCAATCTTCCGTCTTTCAAGCCTAATTTTCTAGGAATCGTCATGCTTCCTGCCCAACCATGACCTAAGTCATGACTAGGGATGGAACGTTGCCACATTTGCATCCAAGCAACCATGTATCGTTCGCCATTTGGTCCTTGACAAGTTTGAGGAGCATAGAAATCCAAGCCACCATCAATTTCATCATATGTATCGACAAAAAACTGACCCGTTTCCCAATTCATGTCACCGATAAAGGCAACAGTCGAATTTAAATTCCAGTATTTTTCTTGCTGTCTTTCCATTTCAATGGGAGACAGAATCAAGACCCATTTACCATCTAAGGGAAAGAAATCCGGACATTCCCACATGATACCTTGCCCTTTTTCACCTTCCAGTAAGACTGATTTAAAGCTCCAGTCCTCTAGATTACTTGACGCAAACAAGAGAATTTGCCCTCGATCATCTACTGTTTTGGAAGCAACTACAGTATAATAGATTCCTTGGTATTCAAAGACTTTGGGATCACGAAAATCAGCAATATCTGCGATACCCTCAATATGCTGCACATGGATCACTGGGTTGGCTGGCAATTTTGCGAAAGTAACTCCATCCGTTGAAACTGCAAGACACTGGGTCTCTTCTCGCTTCTCCTCATCATCTATATGACCAGTATAAAGCAAATAGAGCTTGTCATCTTTCACAATAGCACTTCCTGAGAAACAACCATCCTTATCATAGTTTTCACTTGGTGCTAAAGCTACTGGTAATTCTTCCCAATGGAGGAGATCTTTTGACTTAGCATGCCCCCAATGCATAGGTCCCCAAACACTATCATAGGGATAGAATTGGTAAAACAAATGGTATTCCCCACGGAAATAAACAAAGCCATTAGGATCGTTCATCCAGCCAATTGGAGGTAGTAAGTGAAAGGATCCTCTATATTGCTGGTCAACCTTCTCCCTGTTTTCATCGATATACTGATTCGCTTTTCGAATAGTTTCCCTCATACTTATCACCTACTTAATACCTGTTCCAGACCCACCTAAACCTTGAATAATATATTTTTGTGCTACGATATATACTAGAATAAGTGGAATTGTAGAAATTGTCAAAACAGCCATCACTTGATTAATATAAACTGGTTGAGTTGTATTAATGGTTGTAATCGCAACCTGCATTGAAAATTTTGAAGAATCGGTTAACACCATCAATGGCCAGATATAATCATTCCAACTAGAAATAAAGGAAAGAACACCGACTGTGGCAACTGCTGGTTTCGACATAGGCAACATAATCTTGAAAAAGATCCGCAAGATACTTGCACCATCTATTTTTGCAGATTCGATAATTTCTTCTGGAATGGCAATAAAGAAGTTTCGGAAAAGATAGATATTAAAGACACTAGCTAATCCAGGGATAATAACCGCTAAACGATTATTGACTAAGCCAAGTGAATTAATAATTGTAAATTGAGGAATCAAAACTGTTTCAATCGGAATAATTAACAAGGCTAATAAAAATCCAAACAGAATTTTTTTACCTGTAAAATTAATTTTTGCAAATGCAAATCCCGCTAAGGCATTAACAATAATAGAACCAAGTGCAAATGTTCCTGCATAAAAAATACTGTTCCCCAGGTATGTTAGAATACTAAAACGCGAAAGAACTTCTTGGTATGGTTTAAACCAATCAGCTGGATTTAAACTAGGTAAGAATGCTTTCCAACTTGTTAAATTCTTGTACACATCTGCTTCTGGTTTCATAGCTGAAACCACCATCCAGATCATAGGAAATAGAAAGAGGCCTGCTAATAGAATTAATAAAATATATTCTAAAATAGTAGTCGGTTTTAAACGTTTCATCCTAATCGTCCTCCTTCAAAACTCGCCGTTGTACAAGACTAATCATACCAATCAATGTTGTAAATACTAGGGCAATAGAACTTGAATAACCAACGAGACGGTCTGTGAAACCTTGTTGGTAAATATAATATACCATAGTGATTGTCGAGTTCAGAGGTCCACCTTGAGTCATGACCATTGGCTGCACAATCAATTTAAAGGCTGAAATCAACGTTGTCAATAGGACAAACAAGGCCGTTGGTTTTAATAAAGGCATTGTGATATATCTAAATTGAGCCCATTTTGAAAATCCATCCAACTCTGCCGCCTCATAAATATCTTGTGGAATATTTTGCATTCCTCCAAGGAATAACAACATTTGATACCCTGCACCTTGCCATGCAGAAACAAATACAATGGCATACATGGCCTGTTTTGGACTTGTCAAAAATGGTTGTGAAGAAATACCAATTTTATTCAGTAGAGCATTGAGCAAACCATTATTTGGATTTAACAAGTATAACCAGAGGATAGATATAACGACAAGAGACATCACAACAGGAGCAAAAAATGCTACCTTAAAGAACATATTTCCTTTACGTTTCTTATTAACAATTAAGGCCATACCGAGAGCCGCTCCAAGTTGCACTGGAATAATCCAAACTACAAATTTCAAGGTATTCAAGAAACTTTTTATAAAGATTGGATCTTGTGCTAAGCGCATAAAATTTTGTAGCCCTACAAATTTTCTGTCCTCTGGGGTCAATAGGTAATAATCTGTAAAGGCATAATAGATGACCATACCAACAGGTATCACTAAAAAAATAAAAAGTAATACTAAGGCTGGAGCTAAAAAGCTATAGCCCATAATATTTTCTTTAAGACGTTCTTTCTTTTTTGTTTCGACTTTCTTTGTTTCGCTCATTGTTCGTCTCCTAAGATGAAATCATTAAATAAAATAAGGTGGAAGGTACATTTCATAACTTTCCTTCCACCTTTTGAATATCAACTATTTATTTAAAGATTGGTCGATTGCTGTTTGCATTTCTTTCGTACGAGCATCTAATACTTTTTGTACATCTGGATTATCTTTATAATAGCTGATATCTTGCATCGCTTGTTGGAAAGCGCGTGAAACTTGTGGATAAGCTACTACAACTGGACGAGGATGAGCTGATGCAGCATTTTGTTCCATCAAGAAGCGCAATGGTTCAGATACTTTATCCTTAATATTTTTAATTGTTGATTTTCTGATTGGAAGAACACTGTTCCCCAAGCTTATAATTTCACTAGATTCTGTATTTGTTGCAAACTTAACAAATTCAGCAGCAGCTTCTTTTTTATCAGATTTTGTCGTAACAGCTAATTGCCAACTACCTGAAGGTGAGACCAATTTCTTCGTTTTATCTGAAACTGGATAAGGAAGAATACCAAAATCAATATCTTTGTAATTTGTTTGTAGATCCCCAATCGTCCAAGACCCGCTTAGAACCATCGGATACTCACCTGTTTCAAATCCTTTTTCAACAGGACTAACTGTAGTGTAATCCTCTTTTACTAGATTTTGAATAAATTGAACAGCTTCAACACTTTCCTTACTGTTGAAGTAACCTTCAGCTTTTGTCCCTTTAGAATTTACTACAGACCCACCATTTGACCAAATAAGTGGCATATAAGCATATGGTAACATCTCATCATTTGAATTCAAACGGAAATCTATTGCTGGTTTATTAAAATGATCTTTTAATTTTTTAGCAATAGCATTAAACTCAGACCATGTCCATGGTTTTTCAAGGGTTGGCAAACTCGCTTCATCAATTCCTGCTTCCTTAAACATCTTTTTGTTATAGTAAACACCTACATTTGATTCAGAAAAACCAAACGCATAGAATTTACCATCATAAGTTCCCTGTTGCTTAATACTGTCCAGTACATCATCCATGTCATTGTCCTTTAGATAATCATCCAAGGGAGCAATCACTTTTGATTTTGCATAGGCAGCAGTATTTGGTCCATCTAGCGTAATAACATCTGGTAAACTATTTGTCGTAATAGCAGCGTTTACCTTATCTTCATATCCTCCACCGCTACCACTACGTGGAATATACTCTGTCACAACCTTGTATTTGGTTTTCTTTGACTTGTTGAAATTATCAACAACTTGTTGCCAAGCTTTTCCCTCAGCTGTTTCATCTGAGAATTGAACCCAGACTTTTATTTCGTCCGAAGAACTTGCAGTTTTGGATTTTGATCCCCCACCACATCCTGCAAGCAATCCTAATGATAGTGCTGCAACTACAGATAACTTAATACCTTTACGCATAGCGTCCTCCTTTTTGAAACGTTTCATTTTTTATTTGTTTTTTTAACTCAAGCTAAAATAGTTGAGTTTTTTGAAACGTTTCATTTTATAGCTAAATTATAACAGCGCTTTCATAATTTGTCAAGCACTTTTTATAATTTTTTTGTTGTGTTTCCTTCAAAAAAAAGTACCGGTAAACTAATTACATTCTGATCTATTTTTTCTTCACGAATTAATTTAAGCAATAGTTCAACTGCTGCTTGAGCCATCTGAGCTATTTGTTGAACAATCGTAGAAAGTAAGTAAGGTTGATCAAAAGCTGGTCTTAATCCATCAAAACCAATAATCTGATAATCTTCTACAGGAGTTTTTCCCATCTCCCCTAAAACTTTTATCACACGAAGGGCCATAAAATCATTTACTGTGAAAATCCCATCAATCTGAGGATGCTTTTCAAAAAAGGTTCTTATTTGCTCTTCTGCTTGATTCAGTGGTTCCGGCATTTCAAGACAATAAAGGTTCGTATTTTTCTGTTTAGCCTCCGCTTTGAAACCTCTCCCCCGTTCCGTTGTTTCATTCAAATGTTTGTTCACACCACTAATGTAAGCTAGATTTTGACAATCGCGTTTGACTAATTCGCGGCAAGCTAGTTGACCACCATGAAAATTTTCAGAAGTTACGTAATAGACATTTTCAGAAAAATGACGGTCAATACTGACAAAAGGTAAATTTGATGAAACATACTTATCAATATCTGAATAGGTGATCCCTATAATTCCATCTACTTTATTTTTCTCAAGTAATTTTATGTATTCTATCTCATTTTTAGAATCTTTATCAGCATTACAAATTAATAATTTATATTGATTTTTTAATAGTTCTTTTTCAACATGATAAGCAAATTCAGAAAAGAAAGGATGCCATATAGTTGGAATGAGTAAAGCAATAATATTACTACGATTCGTTTTTAATCCTCTCGCATATTCATCTGGGACATAAGAAAGTTTTTCAATTGCTTGTTGAACTTTTTTTAAGGTCACCTCTTTAATGCCTTTTTCATTATTGATGACACGAGAGACTGTCCCAACACTAACTCCAGCTTCTGCTGCAACATCCTTCATGGTAATCGACTTTTTTTTGCTCATTCATTTTTTCACCTCCTTTCATCCATACTACCATGAAAACGTTTCATTTTCAACATTTTCGTTTAAATTGTCACTCCACTTCTTCATCCATTTTGGGATTTCTTTGCTAATGCTTGTCGGTAAAACTATATAAGCCTCCTTGCTCAAGTCTTCAGCAATAGCTGAATGAAGGTAGGTCGCGACTGCCACGCGCTCATAGAGTCCAACCTGTGGAAATTGTCCCGCAAAGCCTGCAATCATCCCTGCCAAAGTATCGCCCATTCCTCCAGTTGCCTGGTAAGGACCACCAACTGTTAGTTGGTAATAATCTGCTTGCCCTTGTTGCCAAATCTTAGTCTGGGCTCCCTTTTGGACCAGAATACTTGCTGGAGGAAGTTGGGATAGAGCCAGCCTTGTTGCTTCTTCTCCTTGGTCTCCAATCGCTAGACCTGACATGGCCTCCCATTCTTTTTGATGAGGAGTAAAGACGAGCTGAGCTTGGGGAAGAGGCAAAGCTAAGCGCGTATAGAGGCTAATGGCTCCACCGTCTAGAATGAGCACTTGATGAGGCTGAACCTTATCAAAAACTAGCTCTACAAGGTGTGCCCCTAGCTCATTGTCCATGAGACCCGGCCCCAACAAAATAACGCCTGCTTTTGCGATTTGCTCAGTCAATAACTCTTGGTCAGTCACAGCAAATGCCATGGCTTCGGGTAGCTGACTATGAAGGGCAGGGATATTCTCCCGTTCTGTCGCAACCGTGACGAGGCCCGCTCCAGTCTCCACAGCTGCCAAAGCAGACATTATAATAGCTCCTCCGTAAGGGTAGGTCCCTCCCATCAAGAGAAGACGACCATAGTCTCCCTTGTAGGAGTCTGACGGACGACTAACAATAACTTGTTGTAGCAATGTTTGGTCAACTCTTAACATAAGCTTTCCTTCTTTCTCTCTTTATTTTATCACGTTTAGACTAAAAAAAGGCAGGAAAGCAAGTTCCAACCTTCAAAATTTTTCTAATCATTCTACAGCTACAAACACTGTCCCGACTTCATCCAAGCTGGTTTATTTTTTCAAGGCCCGAACAGCTGCCTCATAGGTCTGAGACATGAGCATGGTAATAGTCATAGGACCAACGCCACCTGGTACTGGAGTGATGTAGCTCGCTAGAGGAGCTACCTGTTCATAGTCCACATCTCCACAGAGCTTCCCATTTTCGTCACGGTTCATCCCCACATCAATGACGACTGCTCCCTCTTTGACAAAGTCAGCTGTAACAAATTTGGCACGGCCGATAGCCACCACTAGGATATCCGCTTTTCTTGCAATTTTTGCTAAATGATGGGTCCGTGAATGGGTCAAGGTCACCGTCGCATTCTTAGCTAATAGAAGCTGGGCCATGGGTTTTCCAACGATATTGGAGCGACCAATAACGACTGCACTTTTCCCCTCAACATCGATATCGTATTCCCGGAACATTTCCATGATCCCCGCAGGAGTTGAGGGAACCATGACCGGATTACCCGCCCAAAGATGGCCCATATTAAGGGGGTGGAAGCCGTCGACATCCTTATTGGGATCAATGGCTAGTAAGACAGCCTCATCGTCGATATGTGCTGGTAGAGGCAACTGGACCAAAATTCCATGCCAGAGCGGTTCCTGATTGTAGCGGTCAATAAGTGCCAAGAGTTCCTCTTGTGTAGTAGCCTCTGGTAAGCGGACCACCTCGCTACGAAAACCCGCAGCAAGAGCCGAGCGTTCTTTATTTCGTACGTAGACCTGACTAGCTGGGTTTTCTCCCACTAAAATCACCACTAAACCAGGTACCTCCCCTGTTTCCTCTTTTAAACGTGCTGTATTTTCAGCTAATTCTCC
The DNA here is from genome assembly GCF_003603595.1 of Streptococcus sp. AM28-20. NCBI lineage: Bacteria > Bacillati > Bacillota > Bacilli > Lactobacillales > Streptococcaceae > Streptococcus > Streptococcus sp. AM28-20. Next base: position 56,512 of record NZ_QTNK01000001.1, on the reverse strand, counting down.
CTGTAATTTTACTGCCAAGGCCTTCCCATCAATCACATGTGTCATCTCAATCTCTTTTCTATTCAATATCTTCTCTATTATATCAGATTTGTGGACCTGCTCCTAACACTTCTTGATTAGATAAGATTATAGGAAGAAACTATAACAGTTTTCTTCCAACAAAAAAGAGACTAGATGCTCTAGACTCTTGATTGATACTTCTTAGTACAACAATTCGTAGATTTCCATTGCAATTAAGTCAATGCTATCGAATGTATAGGTCTCACGCGCTTCTACATCACGAAGAGTAAATACTGATCCATTTTCTTCATCATAGTTGTAAGCTACTTCAGCAACTACAACCCCTTCACGTTCAAAATTACGTTTTAAGTTTCCACCGTCTTTCGTCATCGCTTCCAAACGGCTGATAATTCGTACCAAATGTGATTCCATTTTGATTCTCCTATTTACTTTCTACTCTCCTATTTTATCATAAAAGAAGGAGGAAATTCCAATAAAAATCAACTTTTCCACTTTTTTCCTCTTTATTCCATGCCTAAAACCGGACTTCATACTAAATTCTTGCAAACTTTTAGAATACTGTTATAATGAAACTATAAAAGTTTGACTATTTCTGACCAATAGTTTCTACACTTTTTACCCTAGAGAAAGAGGTAAGAGAATGCTTTGTCAAAACTGTAAAATCAACGATTCAACCATTCATCTTTATACGAATGTGAATGGTCACCAACAACAAGTAGACCTTTGCCAGAACTGCTATCAAATTATGAAAACCGATCCTAACAATAGTCTCCTGGCAGGATTAAACCAACAAAATCGCGGAGGGCGGGATCCTTTTGAAGATTTCTTCAATCAACTGGGCAACTTCCAAGCTCCCCAAGAACCTCAAACGCCACCGACCCAATCAGGAGGAGGATATGGAGGTGGAAATGGCTACGGACAAAATGGGAACGGTCGAGCTACTGGACCAAATAGACCTCAAGCCAAACAACAACCAAAAGGACTCCTAGAAGAGTTTGGAATTAATGTTACTGAAATCGCTCGCCGTGGGGACATTGATCCAGTCATTGGCCGTGACGACGAAATTCTCCGAGTTATTGAAATTTTAAACCGCCGAACCAAAAACAACCCTGTTCTGATTGGAGAACCTGGTGTCGGAAAAACAGCTGTCGTAGAGGGCCTGGCCCAGAAGATTGTCGATGGCGATGTCCCTTATAAATTACAAGACAAGGAAGTTATTCGGTTAGACGTTGTTAGCCTGGTTCAAGGGACTGGGATTCGTGGACAATTTGAAGAACGGATGCAACAACTAATGGAAGAAATCCGTCGCCGTGAAGATGTCATTTTGTTTATCGATGAAATCCATGAAATTGTAGGAGCAGGATCTGCAGGTGATGGCAACATGGATGCAGGAAATATCCTCAAACCGGCTCTCGCTCGTGGTGAATTGCAATTAGTTGGTGCCACAACACTCAATGAGTATCGTATTATCGAAAAAGATGCTGCTCTTGAACGCCGGATGCAACCAGTCAAGGTGGATGAACCAACGGTTGAAGAAACCATTACCATCCTTAAAGGCATTCAAAAGAAATACGAAGACTACCACCACGTCCACTACACAGATGGTGCTATTGAGGCTGCAGCTCTCCTCTCCAATCGCTATATCCAAGACCGCTTCTTGCCCGACAAAGCCATTGACCTCTTGGACGAAGCAGGCTCTAAGATGAATTTGACCCTCAATTTTGTCGATCCCAAAGTCATTGACCAGCGCTTAATTGAAGCCGAAAATCTCAAGGCCCAAGCGACGCGGGATGAAGATTTTGAAAAAGCAGCCTACTTCCGTGACCAAATCGCTAAGTACAAAGAAATGCAAGGGCAACAGGTCACCGACCAAGATACGCCCGTCATTAGCGAAAAGACTATCGAACACATTGTTGAGCAAAAGACCAATATTCCAGTTGGAGATTTGAAAGAAAAAGAACAGTCTCAATTGATTAATTTGGCTGCTGATTTAAAAGCTCATGTCATCGGCCAAGATGAGGCTGTTGAAAAAATTGCTAAGGCTATCCGTCGTAATCGGGTAGGACTTGGAACGCCAAACCGTCCAATCGGTAGCTTCCTCTTTGTTGGACCAACTGGTGTCGGGAAGACCGAGTTGTCCAAGCAATTGGCCATCGAACTCTTCGGTTCTGCTGATAGTATGATTCGCTTTGACATGAGTGAATACATGGAGAAACATGCCGTTGCCAAATTGGTCGGTGCTCCTCCAGGTTATGTCGGCTATGAAGAAGCTGGCCAGCTGACTGAAAAAGTACGTCGCAACCCTTACTCTCTTATTCTTCTAGATGAGGTAGAAAAGGCCCATCCTGATGTCATGCATATGTTCCTTCAAGTCTTAGATGATGGTCGCTTGACAGATGGTCAAGGCCGTACCGTTAGCTTTAAAGATACGATTATCATCATGACCTCTAATGCTGGAACTGGCAAAGCGGAGGCCAATGTTGGCTTTGGAGCAGCTCGTGAAGGTCGCACCAACTCTGTACTTGGAGAACTCGGGAACTTCTTTAGCCCTGAATTCATGAACCGTTTTGATGGCATCATTGAATTCCAACCTCTCTCAAAAGAAAACCTGCTTCAAATCGTTACTCTCATGCTGGATGAAGTCAATCAACGTCTCGCACAAAATGAGATTCATCTGGATGTGACAGAGAAGGTGAAAGAAAAATTGGTCGATCTGGGATACGATCCAAAAATGGGGGCCCGCCCACTCCGTCGTACCATTCAAGACTATATTGAAGATGCGATTACCGATTACTACCTTGAAAATCCAAATGAAAAACAACTCAAGGCAGTCATGACCAGCAATGGAAATATTAGCATTAAAGGAAAGACCAAACCTGCAAACGAGGCAGAAAAAGTAACTGAATAATTGCATTTAAAAGAGGCTAGGACAAAAGTCCTAGCCTCTCAATTGTCTTTGGATTGTCGAGCAAGACGCAGTGGTTGAGTGGGCTCTACTACGCTGATTTCGTCAGCTTTTATAGCCCTACTCAACTGTGCGGAGGTGGGACGACGAAATCGAATTCTAACGAATGACCGATTTCTGTCCCTCTCTCTTATTTTTATCTCCTACTGCTTTTTATGTCTATCTATGTTATAATGATAAAAAAATAAGAAGCGAGTTTTAATATGACTGTTGCAACTTTTGGGACAAAAGAAGAAAATGTTGACTATGTCAATCGTTATGGAGTCTATGCGGTAATTCCAAATCCAACCAAGGATAAAATCATCCTAGTCCAAGCACCAAATGGAGCTTGGTTCCTACCAGGTGGTGAAATCGAGGAAGGAGAAGATCATTTCTTGGCACTCGAGCGCGAACTGATCGAAGAATTGGGCTTCACTGCGACCATCGGCGAGTATTATGGCCAAGCAGACGAGTACTTCTATTCTAGTCACCGCGACACCCACTACTATAATCCTGCCTATATCTATGAAGTAACTGACTTTGTAGAAGCTCAAAAACCGCTAGAGGATTTCAATAACATTGCTTGGTTCCCAATCGACGAAGCCATTGACAGATTAAAAAGAGGAAGTCATAAGTGGGGCATCAAAATGTGGAAATCTGCCCAAAAATTGTAAGCGACTTCTTTCACAAAATAAAAAAAAGTGTTATAATAAATGGAGAAAGAGCTTAGGAGGATCTCACATGAAGCTTATGAATACAACAAATAGTCATGCTACTCTGGTCAAAAGTCAATTAGAAAGTACCGATGCTACCCTTGTTGAGGTCTATTCAGCTGGTAACACCGACGTTATCTTTACCAAAGCTCCTACACATTACGAATTGCTGATTAGTAACAAACACCGTGCCATTCGTGAAACAGAAGTTGAAAAAATTCGTGAGTTCTTTTTAAAACGCAAGATTGATCTTCAAATTATTGACCAATCTGCTATAAAGACCCTCTACTCTGATAAACTGATCGAAATTTCTTTCCCAATTGCTAAGTAAGGTTCTTCTACCTTACTTTTTTCTTTGCTATCTTTTTTTTAAAAAAACATCCGTTCACCTCGATAATGAGATGAACGGATGTTTTATTTCTGATAGATCATTTTTACGTGAGGGGTAGAAGCCAAGATAAAAGGCTCGCTCACCCTTTGAAAACCTAGCTTTTCATACAAGCCAACTACCTGTTCTTGGGCCTCAATTTCAATGGCCCGCCCAGGAAAGCTCTGTTCACACAGATCCAAAATCTGCTCCACCATAGCCCTTCCCAGTCCTTGGCCACGACTGTCTTTGGCTACAGCAACTCGGCCAAAATGAATCGTAGTCCCCGTCTCAAAGATCCGTGCATAGGCATCTACATTTCCCTTTTCGTCTTGATGAAAAAGGTGAAGAGCTCTAAGATCAATAGCATCAAGATCATTGTAGATTCTTGTCTGTTCCACGACAAAGGTTTCCAAACGCAATTGAACGATCTCGTAAAACTCTTTTAGTTCTAGTTCTTTAAATTCTTTCCGGTACCACATCAGTTCCTCTTTATTGAAAAGTCGAGGCTGGGACAAAAGTCCTAGCCTCTTTTTTGTCTTTGGATTGTCGAGCAAGACGCAGTGGTTGAGTGGGCTCTACTACGCTGATTACATCAGCTTTTATAGCCCTACTCAACTGTGCGGAGGTGGGACGACGAAATCGAATTCTAACGAATGACCGATTTCTGTCCCACTCTCGATTTTTTCACTTCTTATTATTTGGCTTCAAATCCTTCTGCTACTGCGTCTGCAAAGTTTTCTTCTACGATGCTTGCACAGTGGTCACAGATGGTTGCGTTGTAGCCACGTTCTGCTGTACTTGGATCGATACGACGGCAACGATCACAAACCTCACCAGCTGCACGTTCAACAGTGAAGGCAACATCTTCGAAGACCACCGCACCTTCTGGAGCTGGACCTTCTGCGATGGTCAATTCTGAGACAATCAAGAGTTGAGCAACATTGCTATCCACTGCCCCAAGAAGAGTCTTCACTACTTCGTTTGGATACACCGTCAAGTGAGCTTCAAGAGATTTACCGATCACTTTTTCATTCCGTGCTTCTTCTAAAGCTTTTTGAGCTTGGCCACGGAAGTCCATGAAGGCTGACCAGGCATCCAAGATTTCTTCTTGGTTAGCAAATGTTTGAGCTTCTGGTAATTCTGACAATTGAACGAAGTCTTCCGCTTCAAACTCAAGATAAGACCAGATTTCCTCTGCAGTGTGAGGAAGAATTGGTGTCAAAAGTTTGGTGATTTTCACAAGAATGTCATAGAAGACTGTTTGCATCTGACGGCGTTCAAGTGATTTCGCACCTTCGATGTAGACAACATCTTTGGCAAAATCAAGATAGAAGGCTGACAGATCAACATTGATAAAGTTCACCAAAGCCTTGTAGATGGTCAAGAATTCGAAATCTGCATAAGCATCACGAATGGTCTTAACAAGCTGGTTAAAGCGAATGGTCATGTACTTATCGACAGAACGAAGCTCTTCATAAGCTACTGCATCCTCAGCTGGGTTAAAGTCAGATGTGTTCGCAATCAAGAAACGAAGGGTGTTACGGATCTTACGGTAAGTCTCAGAAACTTGGCTCAAGATATCCATAGAGATACGTACGTCGTTGCTTGAATCCACACTGGTTACCCAGAGACGCAAGATTTCAGCACCAAATTGTTTTTCAACATCGCTTGGAGCAATTGTGTTTCCAAGAGATTTGGACATCTTCTCACCTTTACCGTCCAAGGCAAAACCTTGTGACAAGATTTGTTTGTAAGGTGCTACGCCATGGTTTGCCACAGATGTAATGAGTGAGGAGTTGAACCAACCACGGTACTGGTCAGAACCTTCTAGGTAAAGATCAGCTGGGTATTTGAGTTCTGGACGGTTGACAACTACTCCATTCCATGATGAACCGGAGTCGAACCATACGTCCATGATATCTGTTTCTTTCTTGAACTCTCCATTTGGAGAACCTGGATGCGTAAATCCTTCTGGCAAGAGGTCTTTGGCATCACGTTCCCACCAGATGATGGAACCATGCTCTTCAAAGAGTTGAGCCACATGCTCGATGGTTTCAGCTGTCATGATTGGTGTGCCATCTTCAGCGTAGAAGATTGGAAGTGGTACCCCCCAAGCACGCTGACGAGAGATGACCCAGTCACCACGGTCACGAATCATATTGTAAAGACGAACTTTCCCCCATTCTGAATGGAACTTCACTTTTTCAATTTCGTCCAAGATTTCTTGACGGAATTTTGAAACTGAGGCAAACCATTGTGGTACCGCACGCCAGATAATTGGTTTTTTTGTACGCCAGTCAAATGGGTAGGAGTGAGAGATTTCTTCTTGAGCAAGAAGCAAATCACCAAGCTTTTCAATGACCGTTGGGACAACCTTATCATAGAATTGACCTTCAAACTCAGGGCCAGCATTCGCCATCATGATCCCGCGTTCGTTAACCGTTACGGCAACTTCTAGACCATTGGCAACACCGACATTGTAGTCATCCTCACCAAAACCAGGGGCTGTATGGACAATACCTGTACCAGAGTCTGTTGTAACGTGATCACCAAGGATCACGAGTTCATCTACTGCTGTATCCCATGGGTGTTCTGTCACGATGTGGTTGAGGTCTTGTCCACGGTAAGTTGCCAAAACTTGAACATCAGCCCAACCAAACTTCTCAGACAAACTGTTCAACAATTCTGCAGCTACCACAAACTTACGAGTTTCGCCAGCTGGTTGCACCAAGACGTAATCAATATCCGCACCAACAGTCAAACCACGAGAAGCTGTGATGGTGAATGGTGTTGTTGTCCAGACAACGATGTATGTGTCTGTATCTAGGACACCTTTCCCATCTTTAACCTTGTTGGCATAGTAAAGGGACGTAGAAACTAAGTCATGGTATTCAATTTCCGCTTCAGCAAGAGCTGACTCAGATGACCAAGACCAGTAAACAGGCTTCGCTCCACGGTAGATATAGCCTTTATTAGCCATTTCACCGAAGACACGGATTTGCGCTGCTTCATAGTCAGGTGTCAATGTTACATACGGATTTTCCCAGTCACCTGAAACACCCAAACGCTTGAAATCTTCACGTTGTTTATCTACTTGAGAGAGGGCGTATTCACGGCAAAGTTTCAAGTATTCAACCAAGTCCATCTCTTTGCGTTTGACACCTTGTTTTGCCAAAACTTGCTCGATTGGCAATCCGTGTGTATCCCAACCTGGGATGTATGGTGCGTAGAATCCTGACATAGATTTCGAACGAACAATGATATCTTTTGAAATCTTGTTCAGGGCATGTCCTACGTGGATATTCCCGTTAGCATACGGAGGGCCATCATGCAAGGTGAAATGAGGTTTCCCTTGGTTCAATTCTTGACGGCGTTGATAAAGCTTTGCCTCATCCCATTCTTTTTGCCATACTGGTTCTTTTGTGGGAAGACCTGCCCGCATCGGGAACTCTGTCTTACCTAAATTTAGTGTCTCTTTGAGTTTCATGGAGTCTCCTATAAAAAATTATGATACAAAATAAAAGACCACGACCTCGCCAAAAAGGACGACAAGTCGTGGTACCACCTTCATTCAAGAAAGAGACTAGTCTCTTTCTCCTCTTTTGTCGCTAACGCTGACCAGCGTTAGTGGTTACTCATTTCGCCACTAAGATTTGTAAAAGGATCTACCTTAACAAAGGGAGTACAGGTCTTCCACCATCACCTGCTCGCTAAAACTATTTGATAAGGTCACTGTTTTTACAGATTATAAAATTGAAACAGTTTCCCGTTGTTCTTCCCCTTCTGGAGCGTCGATATCATCAACTTCAGGAGTTTCTACAACAATTTCTTCAATAGAATCTTGATCTACTTGATTTTTTTCTGCTTCTTCCAAAGCTTCTTGAACCTTTTCATTCAATCCTTCAAAAGCTTGAGTCGCAGACAATTCACGGTTTACAGCTTCAATATGTTTTTGCAATTCTTCAATTTCAGCACGTGAGAATTGACGAGTTAAATCAATTGCTTCATCATCGTAGTTATGATGAACCGTTTCTTCCAAAGCTTTTTCGACTACTTCACGGAAAGCCTCATCACTTGTTTGAATATACATAGCAGTTGGGCGAAGAATTTCATCCCATTCTGGTGTATCAATGATACTCAATTGACTTTCAATAGTTGATTTCAAACGTTGGTGGAAGACACGTGTCTTATTCTTCAATTCTTCCGTTTCTACTGCAACTTTCTTGGCATTGTCTGTAGCATGACGGAGAATCTCATTCGCTTTCGCTTTTGCTTCTTCGACTAGGTGGTGAGCATCTTGCTCAGCTTGACGAATAATCGTTTCTGAACGCTCATTTGCTGCGTGCTTCACACGTTCCGCAGTATCTTGAGCGATCAATACTGATTGACTCAAAGAGTCTTTCATTTCATCAAAGTAATTCAAGCGTTCTTCCAACGCACTAATTTTTGTTTCCAATTCATGTTTTTCACGAACTAATTTTTCATAGTCTCGGTAGACCATGTCTTGAAACTCTTCAACTTCTTTAGCATCGTAGCCTCTAAATTTTACATAAAAGCGTTTATCTTTGATTTCTAAAGCTGTAAGTGCCATAGTTACTCCTTATTTTCTACTGGAAAATACTTCAACTGTTATTTTGTATTTCCCGCTTTTTGATTGGCCGTTTTCTGATAGAAATTTAAAGCGGCCATATTTTCGAACACTAATTAAATCTGCTACTTGAATCATCCGACTAGGATTATCAATTGGCGCATAGTTTACCTTTACTTGGCCAGACTGAATCAATTGAACAGCAACAGACCGAGCAAGCTTAAAAGTCGAGGCTACTAGCTTATCAAGCCGTACACTAGTAACCAATAGGTCTTTGATCTTGGATGGTTCTTCTACAAAAATCCTGTCTCGACAGTCGATCTCACGAATCTTCACAGAGGCTTTTGCAATTTTTCTAAGATTCTCTTTGAAGTAGGAAGAGAAACGTGCATCCACATAAATATGAATTTTCCCCTGCCCAACCACGATATCTCCAAAAGACTTTCTTTCCAAGCCTAGCTGATGGAGAAGCGAGCCCAAAACTTGAGAATGACTTAATCGATAGAATTTATCCGGATAGAGAACTTCTAATAAGGCAATCTCAAAATCAGATGCATCCAACACATAGTAGCTAGGAGCAAGAATCACCCGTGCATATTCTGTTGGATAAATTTCTGAACTTGAGAATACCTGCAAACCGTGGTGGGCACCAATTTGTTGTAAAATATCAACCTGATGTGGATTTAAAAAAGAGGTCAGTTCAAAACTATACTGTTGCTCCACCCGAGCCACTAATTCTAGGACTCGATCGATAAATACGTGATCTTCTTGACTATAGTGTTGATAAAATCCCTTGGTCATATAAATTGTACCAAAAATTGAAGGACAAATCGTTCCACTACGGACAGAGCGAGCAAGGCAAACATGACCGTAAAGTCTAACCCACCAAATTGCAAAGGAATCTTTCTAAATAGGCTCAAAAATGGTTCGACGATCCGTTGAACCATTTTAGCTAAAGCCGATTCTGATGCATTTGGAAACCAACTAAGCAACGCATAGATGATTAATACTAGCTCAAAAACCTGAAAGAAATTTCTAACTAATTGTAGGACAAACATATTAACGATTTCGTTTCATATCAAAGTCATATTCAGCAATTTCGACATCATTTGGAAGGCGAATATCTTCAATATTCACAACGACATTGATTGGTGTTAGTAAGTACATAGTACTTGCAACACGACGTAGATTCCCGGCTAATACATAGCGAGCACCATCCAAATAATCCAAACATCTTCTCGCCTGAACTTCAGTCATGTATTGGAAGTCAATGAGAATACTTTCGTTTGCCAACAACAAGTCAACAATTTCAGTTGCTTCTTCGTATTTACGAGGATAGCGGACATCAATTGTAATCTTTTCATCTGCAGCAGAACGATTTCTTGCCAACTCTTGTTGACGTTGATGAAGTCGAGTAATATTTTCAGAAGATGATTTTTGAGATGAAGCTGATTCAACCACTGCTGTAGAAGCTACTTGTGGACGACTTGCTGCAACAGGAGTAGATTTCTGCTCCTTGGCAGCTACCACAGCTTTTGGACGTGGTTTTGATGATGGTTGTACTGGTTTAGGGGATGATACAGGTTGGCTAGCACCGACTGCTTGAGCAGGCGCTTCTTGCACATCGTACTCATCTCCATCTTCAGTAAAATAATCAATCAATCGATCAAATCTATCTTTAAATGACATAATTCTTTCCTATTTGAAAAATGAGGTCCCAATTCGCACAAAAGTCGCACCGTTAGCAATTGCTACATCATAATCACGACTCATTCCCATGCTTAACTCTGTAAAGGGCATATTTTTCAACTGTTTCTTTTGTAATTCTTTTTGAAGTTGGTGAGTTGCTGCAAATATGGCTTGCAACTCGTCCTGACTTGCCTCAAAAGGAGCCATCGTCATTAAGCCAACAATTTGTAAATTATCCAAGTTTTCCATTTCTGGAAGAAGAGCATCGAGCTCTTCCGGAGCAAATCCATGCTTGCTTTCTTCTCCAGAAATATTAACTTGTATAAAACATTTAATTGGGTGACTCGCCCTTTTTTGAATTTCTTGGGCAAGCTTCATAGAATCTAAAGCATGGAAGTAATCTACATAATTGATAACTTCTTTTACTTTACGACGTTGGAGACTACCGATCAAATGCCAGGTAAGTCCCTCACCTTTTAGAGCTTGGTATTTTTCTAGAAATTTATCAACACGGTTTTCACCGATATGACGGACTCCTGTATCTACCAGAGCCTTAGCTTGGTCGATACCGACATACTTAGTAACAGCAATTACATTCACCTGATCAGTGCGGTTTGCTGTTTCCATTGCTTGTGCAACCTGCGAGAATATACGCTCTTTATTTTCAATCAGATTCATTCTTAACGGTTACGGAAAAATGGTGGTGTTTCCAACTCATCATCTTCTGAAGAAGAATCCACATAGCGCTCAACTTGACGACCAGTGCTAGTATCAGACTGACGTACAATGTTTTCACGACGAATGTCCCAATCTCCAAACGCAGATCCACGAGGTTTTTCTTGTTTAGCACGTGATTGAGGAGTAGGCATGTCGATTTCTTCCTTCAAATCGAATTCGCGATCAAATTGTGGAGTTTGTGGACGTTGTTCACGTGGTCCAGTTTGATAATAACGTGCTGAACTTGGTGCATGAGATGCAATTCCACTAACTTTTTCAACTTTGTCCTGACGAACACCAGTTGCGACAACCGTTACACGAATCTCATCTTTCATTGATTCATCAATAGATGTACCGAGCCAAATGTTTACGCCATGACCAGCTGCTTGGTTAACAATTTCAGAAGCTTCTTCTGCTTCAATCAAGGTCATATCCAAACCACCAGTAACGTTGACGATCACATCTTCAGCACCGTCAATGGTTGTTTCAAGGAGTGGTGAGTAGATGGCTTTACGAGCTGCTTCAATCACACGCTCTTCACCATTACCAACACCGATACCCATCAAGGCATTTCCTTTGTTTTCCATAACAGTCTTCACGTCAGCGAAGTCAAGGTTAATCAATCCTGGGCTTGTGATCAAGTCAGTGATCCCTTGAACCCCTTGGCGAAGGACATTATCTGCTTCACTCAATGCTTCAAGAAGTGGTGTTTTCTTATCAACAATTTCTAACAAGTTGTTGTTAGAAATGATCAACAAGGTATCCACATGCTCGCGAAGTTCATTGATCCCTTCGATTGCATAGTTGCTACGTTTGGTTCCTTCAAATCCGAAAGGACGAGTCACAACGGCTACTGTCAAAGCACCAACAGCTTTAGCAATACGAGCGATAACTGGTGCAGCACCTGTACCAGATCCTCCACCCATTCCCGCTGTGATGAAGACCATGTCTGCACCTTGCAAAGCTTCCGTCAATACTTCTTCACTTTCTTCTGCGGCTTTACGACCAACCTCAGGTTGACCTCCAGCACCCAAACCACGAGTCAACTTAGGACCCAATTGGATAACTGTTTCTGCTTTTGCACTTGAAAGTGCTTGTACGTCTGTGTTTGCTGCGATGAATTCTACACCAGCAACTCCTTCGTCAATCATACGGTTGATGGCATTACCGCCACCGCCACCGACACCGATTACTTTAATAACTGCACCTTGTGCCGCTGCTGTGTCAAATGAAAATGTCATAAATACTTACACTCCTTAATCAAACATATTACCGATTAAATTCTTCATTCGGTCTGTAAAGGTAGTTTTTTCTTCTTGTTTTTGTTCTTCAACTGGATGTTGTTGCTCGACGTTTACTACAGGTTCAATTTCGTCCGGTACATAAGCTGGAACTACTGGTTGCTGTGTTGGGCGTTCGAACTGAATTGGTTGCTGACGAAGACGTTGGTCCCCATGTACAGCAGCCTGAGCAAGAATATCTACATCTGTTAGATTTCCTGCATATTCAGACAAGCTAATCACGTGGGCAAAAGCTGGATTGCGGATACCAATTTGATTTGGAACGTACAATTTCACATTTACACCAAAGACTTCTTGTGCCAACTCTTCAATACCAGGGAGAATAGCGCCACCACCGATGATGACAATTCCTCCAGGCAAATCAAGCAAATGTCTTCTTTCAAGATCTTGTTTGATTTGGTCGAAGATGTGTTTAATCCGAGCTGAAATAATTTCTGCCAAATATTTTTCAGATACTTGAACAGGTTCTACTTCACCAATCACTTCAACATGGAAGACTTCATCACCAACTGCAGGAACATAAGCTGCTCCATAGTTGAACTTCAAACTTTCTGCTAATTTTTGAGAAGTTTTCAATACTTTAGAAATATCCTTAGTAACGTAGTCGCCACCTTCTTGATAGATATTTGTAAATTGAAGTTCTTGATTACGAACAGAAGCTACTGTCGTTTGTCCTCCACCTAAATCAATGACAGTCGCACCAAACTCACGTTCTCCTTCGTTTAATACAGACTTAATCATTGCAAGCGGTGAAATAATGATGTTTTCAACTTGTAAACCAGCACGTTCAACTGTTTTCCGTAAATTATGGAGGACAGTTCTTGGACCAGTATACAAGAGTCCACGCATTTCCAAACGAATCCCCATCATACCACGTGGGTCACGAATTCCTTGGAAACCATCGACTGTGAATTCTTCTGGAATAAAGGTAATGACTTCACGGTCAGGCGTCATACTCTTCGTCAAAGCAGACCTTACAACATTTTCCACGTCTGCATCCGTAATTTCTTTTGAATCACTGGTTACAGGAATCATTCCTTGAGTTGCTTCAATTTGAAGAAGGTTCGCTGGCAATCCAACGTTGACAAGATTGATTGAAATTCCTGCTTTTTCTTCTGCCTGACTTACTGCATTTTTAATCGCATTCGAAGCAGCCTCAATATCAACAATAATTCCATCTTTGACGCCAGCACTTTTCGCATTGCTGACTCCAATTACATTCATTTCTCCATTGACATGTTCTGCCACCAATACTTTTATTGAACTAGTACCGATATCTAAACCTGTAAAAAAGCCGTTTCTAGCCATTACACCAGTCCTCTCTCTTTTGTTTTCCTATACGTCAGTTAGTAGCTCCATTTAGTTAGAACTATCCAAATTTCATTATAACACAAATATGCCCATAGTGGGCATATTTTCTTCATTTATTTCAGATAATTTATGAGGGCTTACTCAGCGGGAACTTCTTCGTGTTGCTCGGTTACGACTGCACTCTCATCAGAATCTGTCGAGTTGGCGTCCGCTTCCTCCGTTTTGTTCCCTTCTCCTTGCTCTTCTTCTTTCTTTTCCTGAGCTAAAGTGGCCATGGTTTCTGCATTATAACTGTATATACCCGCTTCCATGTCAATGACACTGTCATCTTCAATCAGTTTACGAATCTTATCGTAATAAGGCAATTTTCGCTTGATCTGAGATACAGGCACTAAAACCTTGGTGCCATCCTTCATGGTTAGCGTCACCAAATCCTTAGTCACCTTGCTCGGTGTCAAGTCCACTGACTCAATTTTATCTCGTACAGAAGATGGTATTTTCCCGAGTTGTTTGACAAATTGTCGGACCAATTCTCGATCAGAAAAACGAACGCTTAGGTAAGACTTGGGAAGCTGATCCGTAGCAACCGGTGTCTCCACGACTTCCCCATTCTCTAAAATGGGATAGTGATCTTCCTCAGTCACATAGTAACCAAAAACCTGGTATTCCTCAACCTGAACCTTGAAAGTCGTAGGGAAGGCATAAGTCATTGAAATATCCTTGACCCAGGGGCTCGCTGCCTTCATATTAGCAAGATAACGATCCCGATTTAAGAAAGTTGTCAAGGTATAATCCCGATCTTGGATGCGACTTTTTTCGAACAACAGGGTCTGATCCGCATTTTTATTCCCTGAAAATTCGAGCACTTTTTGCTTCGCTAGGGGTGTTAAAAGATAGGCAGAAAAGAGAGCAATAAGGGTACTGATAACCAAAACTGGAATAGCTCTGTAGATGTGACGTCTCGCAACTTGGCCTTCCTTTTTAGCCTTCTTCGCTAGTTCCTCTTCTTCGAACATAGCTTCTGAAGCTTCTGTTAGGTAGATGATTTTTTCTTCTTCAGCATCTTCTTCTGTTTCTTCAGGAAGAGTTTCTTGCAATTCCTCCTCAGCTACATCGGCCGCATTCTCATCTTCCTCTTCATCTATAGTCTCAGCGTCTTGCTCTACGGCATCTAGATCTTCAGAGGGAGTTTTTTGATTCAGAAGTTCTTGTCTTTCCTTCTCTTCTTGTGCTTTCTTTTCTTTTTCTTCTTGCTCTTCTAATTGTTTTTTCTTTTGATACTCCTGGTTTCGTCTCTGCCACTCAGAGAGCTTAGTGACTTCCTTAGGAGTTTTTTGGTTCTTCTTATCCGTCATTTTTTCCTTTTATTAATTTCTTGATGGACCAGACTGTAAAATTCATCCAAGGAAAGCAGCTCATTCGAAGACTTCATCGCTTGATGATAGCTTTCTGCCCCTTGGAACATTTTATCCATCGTATTTTGCAAACGATCCATGCTCAATTCTGGCTCAGCGATGGTTTCTGCATAACCTTTCTCAACGAAATATTGAGCGTTTTCGATCTGATCTCCCCGACTAGCTTCTTTCCCTAGAGGAACGATGATATGTAGCTTATTCATGGCCAAGAGTTCAAAAATCGTATTGGCACCACCACGAGTTACCACTAGGTCTGCCTTTTGGAGTAATGGAAGATAGTGATCTGTCACGTAATCCACGCGGTAAAGATGAGGAGCTTGCTCATTTAAGGAGGAGTCCCCTGTCAAATTAATGACATTGTAGCTTGCCAACAAGGCTTCTCGATTATTTGTAACAAACTCATTGAACACTCGTGCACCAGCAGAGCCCCCCACAAAGAGAAGGGTTGGCAACTGTGAATCAAATTGAGCAAATACTGCTTCTAATTCTACTGGGGTTGGAACTTGTCCCTGATGAACCTTGGTCACAGCTCCTACATGTTGGGCTTTGACTAGGCTTTTCGGTTGCTCAAAGGTCGTGAACATTTTCGTCGCAAACTTATAAGCAATTTTGTTAGCTAAGCCCATGGAACGGTCTGATTCGTGTACCAATACAGGTACGAAACAAAGTCGTGCAGCCACTACCGGAGGAACCGAAACGAAGCCTCCTTTAGAAAACAAGACCTGTGGCCGTACACACAGCATGATCCAAATCGATTGGAGAATCCCCCAGAAGACCTTGAAGACATCCAACATATTTTGCCAAGAGAAATAACGGCGCAACTTACCCGTCGCAATCGAGTGGAAATGAATGTCCAGGCCAGACTTCAAAATCTCTTGGTGCTCAATTCCCTTCTTATCCCCAATATAATGAACTTCCCAACCGTCCTCGATAAAGCGAGGGATAAGGAGAAGGTTCAAGGTGACGTGGCCAACTGTACCTCCCCCTGTGAATACTATTTTTTTCATATTATTTTTTCAACTCTTCTACTGTTTTTAGGAACTCATCGCCCCGCACTTCAAAATTCGCATACATATCCCAGCTGGCATTGGCTGGACTAAACAAGACGATATCGCCTGACTCAGCTATTTCAAGGGCTTTGCGCGTTGCGTCCGCCACATCCGTCGCATCTAGATAGGCCACACCCGCTTGATCCGCTGCCCGTTTCACCCGTTCAGCAGACTCTCCGAGGATGACCATTTTTTTTAGACCGGTAATATCTGGCACCAATTCATCAAATTCATTGCCTCGGTCCAAACCACCAGCGATTAAGATGACATGAGCGTTATCAAATCCAGACAAGGCTTTTTGGGTTGCTAAGATATTGGTAGACTTACTATCATTGTAGAATTTCACCCCTTCAATCTCAGCCACATACTGCAAGCGGTGCTTCACCCCGCCAAAGGCAGATAAGGTTTCTTGGATTGTTTGATTGTCAATGCCACGAAGTTTGGCCACTGCAATGGTAGCTAAGGCGTTTTCTACATTGTGGCTACCTGGTACACCGATTTGATCTGCTCGCATAACGGCTTCACCTCGGAAGTAAAGGACACCATCCTCTAAATAAGCTCCGTCCACCTTTTCTTGAGTTGAAAATGGCACCACAGTAGCCTGCGTTTGCTTAGCCAAATCTTTAGCGAGATCTTGGTTAAAGTTCAGTACCACAAAATCCTTGGCAGTCATATTCTTTTGAATAGCCCATTTTGCAGCTACATAACCTTCGAAGGATCCATGATAATCCAAGTGGGTTGGCATGAGATTAGTAATCACTGCGATTTCTGGATGGAAGGCTTCAATTCCCATCAATTGGAAAGAAGATAATTCCATCACCAATGTGTCTTTAGCTGTCGCTGTTTGAGCGACTTGACTAGCTGGAAAACCAATATTCCCAGACAAAAGACCATTTTGTCCAGCGGCAGTTAACACTTCCCCAATCATGGTAGTGGTGGTTGTCTTTCCATTTGAACCAGTGATGCCGATGATCGGCGCTTCTGAAATGAGGTAAGCCAATTCAACCTCAGTCAAAACAGGGATGCCTTTTTCAAGGGCCCGTTGGACCATGGGATTCGTGTATGGAATTCCAGGATTCTTCACCATCACCGCAAAGTCTTCATCCAAGAGTTCCAGAGGATGTCCTCCTGTCACGACTTTGATTCCTTCTTCCAGCAAACTCTGGGCTGCAGGATTTTCTTCAAAGGCTTTTCCATCATTCACCGTTACGATAGCTCCTAGGCGATCTAGTAAACGTGCTGCAGATTCTCCGGATTTCGCCAATCCTAAAACAAGGACTTTTTTATTTTTAAATGTTTCAATGATGTTCATAGCTTTTTTACTCCAATTTGTTCACCTTCTATTTTACCCTTTTTTAGACAATTTAAAAAGCCTTAAGACAGCAAAAGAAGCAACACCTTACAAAAATGACCTCTTCCCCTTCTTTCATAAAAAAGTCGCCATGATTTTACATCACAACGACTCTATTTCTGGAGTGAAAATCTCCAGTTTATTCTGATTTATCCAAGCGTTTAGAAGACTTGGTTGGCAACCGCGAGATATCAACAAGGGCCAGGTAGCCTACAAAAGCAAGGAAGGCACCAACAAAAAATTCTGAAGGTAATTGGAAGATTTGGAAAATTGCTAAGCAAAGCAGAATCACCAAAGAGACCAACAATACGACCAGGGTTACTACATTCAGAGTTCCTCTAATACTCTTTGGAGCTGCAAAAAGATAAAAAAGGAGGATCAAAATACCTATAATTAAATAAACCATTTTGTCACTCCTTTCTTATTTCTTATTCAGCTGCAGCTGATTTTTTCTTTTTGTTTGCTTTTTCGCGCTCTGCCTTGTTCAAGATTTGCTTACGCAAACGAATAGATTCAGGCGTTACTTCCATGTATTCATCGTCATTCAAGAACTCAAGTGATTCTTCAAGAGTCAGGATACGAGGAGTCTTGATAACCGCTGTTTGGTCCTTGGTAGCTGAACGAACGTTGGTCATTTGTTTTGCTTTCGTGATGTTAACGGTCAAGTCATTTTCACGAGAGTTTTCACCGATGATCATTCCTTCGTAAACCTCAGTACCTGGGTTAACAAAGATCGTACCGCGTTCTTCGATAGACATGATTGCGTAGGTTGTTGCTTTACCAGCATCAATAGAAACGAGGGCACCACGGTGACGTCCACCGATTTCACCTGGAATCAATGGCAAGTATTGATCAAAAGTATGGTTCATGATTCCGTAACCACGAGTCATTGACAAGAACTCAGTTGAGTAGCCAATCAAACCACGCGCAGGAACAAGGAAGACCAAACGAGTTTGCCCGTTTCCAGTAGCCACCATATCCAACATCTCACCTTTACGTTCAGAAAGGCTTTGGATAACAGATCCTTGGTATTCTTCAGGTGTATCGATTTGTACGCGTTCAAACGGCTCACACTTGACACCATCAATTTCTTTGATGATCACTTCTGGACGAGATACTTGAAGTTCATAACCTTCACGGCGCATGGTTTCAATCAAGATAGACAAGTGCAATTCACCACGTCCTGAAACTGTCCATTTATCTGGTGAATCCGTTGGGTCTACACGGAGTGAAACGTCTGTTTGCAACTCAGCTTGCAAACGTTCTTCAACCTTACGAGAGGTCACCCATTTCCCTTCGCGACCAGCAAATGGTGAGTTGTTGACCAAGAAGGTCATTTGAAGAGTCGGTTCGTCGATGTGAAGAACTGGCAATGCCTCAACTGCGTCTGTTGGAGTGATGGTTTCCCCAACGAAGATATCTTCCATACCAGATACGGCAATCAAGTCACCAGCTTTTGCTTCTTGGATTTCACGACGTTCCAAACCAAAGAAACCAAAGAGTTTGGTCACACGGAAGTTCTTGGTTGTACCGTCCAATTTAGAAAGAGTAACTTGGTCACCAACTTTTACTGTCCCACGGAAGACACGACCGATACCGATACGACCAACGAAGTCATTATAGTCCAAGAGTGACACTTGGAATTGAAGAGGCTCATCTGAGTTATCAACTGGAGCCGGAATGTGGTCGATAATGGTATCAAAAATTGGCGCCATCGTCTTTTCTTGATCTGCTGGATCATCAGATAATGAAGATGTTCCGTTGATAGCTGACGCATAAACGACTGGGAAGTCAAGCTGGTCATCATCCGCACCAAGCTCGATGAAGAGTTCCAAGACTTCATCTACAACTTCTGCTGGACGAGCTGATGGCTTATCGATTTTGTTAACGACAACGATCGGCACAAGGTCTTGTTCCAAAGCTTTTTTCAATACGAAACGAGTCTGTGGCATAGTCCCTTCGTAAGCATCTACGACCAAAACAACACCGTCAACCATTTTCATGATCCGCTCAACTTCTCCACCGAAGTCCGCGTGTCCTGGCGTGTCCATGATATTAATACGAGTTCCGTTGTAGGCAACTGCTGTATTTTTCGCAAGGATGGTGATTCCACGCTCTTTTTCGATATCGTTTGAGTCCATAGCACGCTCTGCCAACTCTGTACGCGCGTCAAGAGTTTCAGATTGTTTCAATAATTCGTCAACAAGGGTTGTTTTTCCGTGGTCGACGTGGGCGATAATCGCGATATTACGGATATCTTCTCTTAATTTTGTCATGATTTCCTCTATAGTATTCAAAAATTTATTTTCTAACTGAGCAATTATACCACAATTTTAAGCAAATGGCATAACTCTGACAAGTGTAAATGTTTTCATGCTTTCTTTCGAAAATCTTCTTTCTCATTCCCACTCCTAACCACTCTATTCATGAAAATCTTTCAAGTCTTCAATCTCTTTTCTTCACCCTTTTTCCGAATACTTGTGATTCTCTTCATTTCATGCTATCCTGTTTTTTATGAGATTAGATCAATTACTGGCCCACTACCAAATTCCTCGTAAGGAAATCAAACAGAGCCTGGCTAAAAGGCAGATTCTAGTCGACGGGCTTGCTGCAACAAAATTATCCCAAAATGTCGATACAGGTCTCCAAGAGGTTCGCTGGAAAAATCGGGTCCTTACCGACTGTTCCCATCATTATTTTCTTCTCCACAAGCCCCAAGGGCTGGTGACGGCTACCAAGGATGCCCAGCATCCTACAGTGCTGGACCTCCTTCGAGCAGAAGATCGAACACCCAATACCTATCCTATCGGCCGGCTAGATCGGGATACCACCGGTCTTCTCTTACTCACAGACAATGGACCGCTAGGTTTCCAACTCCTTCACCCTCGATACCATATTGAAAAAGAATACGCAGTAACAGTTAATGGCCCTCTCGAACCCGCTCATATCAATCGTTTTCAAGAAGGGATCACTTTTTTAGATGGGACCAGGTGTAAGCCTGCCAAACTCGAAATCCTTACCTCCAGTCCCAAAGAAAGCCGAGCACTAGTCACCCTGTCTGAAGGGAAATTCCATCAGGTGAAAAAAATGTTCCTCTCAGTCGGTGTCAAGGTCACTGCTCTAAAACGAGTTCAGTTTGGGGATTTTACATTAGATTCGGAGCTAGCAGAGGGTCAATACCGCTCTTTGAACCAAGATGAATTACAGACTATTAAAAACTATTTAGAAAACAGTTGACAAAACAAAAAAGAGGCTGGGACAAAAGTCCTAGCCTCTCAATTGTCTTTGGATTGTCGAGCAAGACGCAATGGTTGAGTGGGCTCTACTACGCTGATTTCATCAGCTTTTACAGTCCTACTCAACTGTGCGGAGGCGGGACGACGAAATCGAATTCTAACGAATGACCGATTTCTGTCCCACTCTCTTTTTTTTAATTAATCCCCGAAAGTTGTGAGATAAACACGAGACAGAAAATTACAGAAAGCACAATCCCTACAATAGAGAGCATTATTTCTGTCGTATAGTCTAGTCCAGACTCTTTTTGATTTAAAATAGCCGAGCCCAAACCAAAAACACCAAAAATAATACTGATCAATGGAAATATAAAGGCAACTATGATAGATATGATACCCAAAACAAATGAGGCATTGTTCTTTTCTTGCAATTTCTAGAAACTCCTTAAAATTAATATCATTTTATTATGATACATCAAGCATCTTTAGCAACATTTTCCTTGATCTTAACTAGTCTTTACCTTTCCATCCCATGAATCCAAACCGTAGGACAAGATATAGATATCTTTATAGCCTTGTTTTTTCAAGAAGAGGGCCGCATTGGTCACACGGGAACCACGACTGTTCTCATAAAGCAAGACTGGTTTATCCTTTCGAAGAGCCGCCAAGCTCACTTTCAATTGGTTGGATGGAATGTTCCGAGCCCCTAAAATATGCTTAGCGTGGAACTCATTCGGTTCACGCAAGTCTACTAATTGGCCTTTGCGGATCAATTCTTCAAACTCTACATTGTCCACAATTTTTGCAGCACGACGGATACGGAAGTAATTGTAACCCATCCAGCCGAACATTGCTAAAACAATCAACCATACTAAAATATTTACTAAACTCACTTTTCTTTATCCTCTTCTAAATAACGTAATTCCTGTGCGTGTTCTCTGCGTAAGACAGCTTCTGCTTCTAGATAATCTAGCTTTTCCATCAGCCCAGCGTCATAGATTCTTTTCAATTCAATCTTCATCAATTCGATGTCGTAAAGCCGTTTTCCGACATAAATGATGATTCCAAATTTTTTCAGAAATTGTTGAACATCGTACAGGGTTTTCATGTGCTTATTCTATCAAATCTTTCAAGTATTTTCAAGATGGTCCCTGTTTTATTTACAGGAAAAATCACTGTCGAGCAAAAACGAGCCTCCCCATCAAGGAAGGCTCGTTTGTTTCTTTTCAGATTACAAACCTGGTGCTTGACCTAATTCAGCGGCAATCATCCAGATATGTTTTTCCAATTCAGCTTTTGCACCGACAAAGATATCGTTGGTCACATCATCTCCTTCAGCGTCTGTGATATCCAAGGCTTTTTGATAAAGACTTACCAAATAGCGGAAGATAGAAAGGACACGTCCCAAATTTTCTTCCATAGAGCGTTCAAATGAACCTTTTTCTTCTTGGATATTGCTGTGTTCCAAGAACTCAACCATGCTAGCATATGGGGCACCACCCAAGGTAATCAAGCGTTCACTCACTTCATCAAGAGTCGCATCCAAGCTTTCCATGTATTCATCCATTTTTGGATGCCATACGAGGAAGCCACGACCACGCATATACCAATGTACTTGGTGCAAGGCAATATGAGCGACATAAAGGTCTGCCACCACTTGATTCAAAACCGCTTTTGTATCGGTTAAACTCTTGCTTACTTCACTGATGGTTGCAAATGTTGCTACATCTTTTGCTGCTTCTTTTTTGATTGTTGTCATAAATAAATTCTCCTTTTTAGAATTATTCTAATTTAGTTATATTATAATCCTTCTAATTAAGAAATGCAAGAGAAAATGCTTAAATAAGAAAAGTTAGAAAATTGTTTCATTTCTAATCGTTATTAGTCATCTTTTTTACGAATACTATAAGTATGATCAACTTTTATTTTTTTACAGTCGGTTCCTGTATTGCCTCCTTTTTAGGACTCGTCATCGACCGCTTTCCAGAAAGCTCCATCATTCGTCCAAGAAGCCATTGCGACCATTGCCAACAGACCTTGAGACCTCTGGACCTGATTCCTATCCTCTCACAAGTCCTCTTTCGATTCCGTTGTCGCTATTGCCAGAGCCCGCTTCCTTATTGGTATGCTCTCTTTGAAGCCTGGTCTGGCCTCCTTTTTTTGCTGTGCTATCAGGGCCTTCTTCCTATTTCTCATCTTTTCGTTCTGCTTGGTAGTTGTGTTTTGGCCATCTACGATTTGCGCTCCATGGAGTATCCGCTTCTCCTCTGGCTGGTGCTCCACGCTCTTTGCCTGTTTTTCACCAGCCCTACCCTCTTGATGGGAGTCTTTCTCTTCTTAGGAGTCCTGTCAGCTGTTTACTCCATCGGCATTGGAGCAGGGGACTTTCTCTTACTAGCTACTTTTTCTTTGACCCTCTCAGCTGTCCAAGTCCTCCTCGTCATGCAAGGGGCTTCCCTCATTGGTCTCCTGGTCTTCCTCTTAAAAAAAGAAAAAGACCGGATTCCTTTTGTTCCCTGTCTTTTTCTGAGTTATCAGGCTTTACTGTTTTTTACAATTTTTAGCAGATAAGATTTCTTATTTTGTAGCTTTGGCTTCTAGATAATCGGCAATCGCAGCCACGTCCTTATCCCCACGTCCAGAAACATTGATGATGATAATCTTATCTTTGTCCAATTGTGGAGCACGTTTAACGGCTTCTGCAATGGCATGTGAACTCTCAATAGCTGGGAGGATTCCTTCTGTCTTACTGAGAAGAAGAAGGGCTTGAACGGCTTCATCATCTGTCGCTGCCACATATTCGACACGACCAGAATCTTTAAAGAAGGCATGTTCCGGTCCAACCCCTGGGTAGTCCAAACCGGCAGAGATCGAGTACACTGGTGCTACTTTTCCATCTTCACCAAAAACAGCATAGGTCTTCATCCCATCGACAACACCAACAGTCCCCTTGGTCATGGTTGCTGCGTGCTGGTCTGTATCCAAGCCATGTCCAGCAGCTTCAACACCGACCAATTTGACTTCCTCATCGCCCACATATTGGGAGAAGGCACCAATGGCATTGGATCCACCACCGACACAGGCAATGACATAGTCCGGTAAACGACCTTCTTTTTCCAAGATTTGACGTTTCGATTCTTCACTGATGACTTTTTGGAATTCATGCACAATGGTTGGATAAGGGTGAGGGCCAACAGCAGAACCTAAGACATAAAAAGCATCTAGATCCGCCATCCATGCTCCAAAAGCAGCATCAACAGCATCTTTCAAGGTCTTCGTACCTGTTTCAACGGCATGAACTGTTGCCCCCATCATTTCCATGCGGAAGACATTGAGACGTTGGCGCTCAACATCTTCTGCCCCCATGTAGACATCACAGGCCATGCCAAACTTAGCTGCCGCAGCTGCTGTAGCCACACCATGTTGACCGGCTCCTGTTTCAGCAATCACGCGGGTTTTGCCCATACGCTTAGCCAAGAGGATTTGCCCCAAGACGTTATTCAATTTATGCGAACCTAGGTGATTCAAGTCTTCGCGCTTCAAATAAATTTTCGCCCCACCTAAATGCTCTGTCAAACTTTCCGCAAAGTAGAGCGGTGTTTCCCGTCCAGAATAATCTTTCAGATAATGCTTGTATTCTGCGATAAATTCTGGGTCATTTTTGTACTGTTCAAAGGTTGCCTCTAATTGATCGAGCAAGTTTTGAATAGGTTCTGGTACGAAAGACCCACCAAATTGTCCGAAATAGCCTTTTGTTTCTGTCATGATTGTGTCCTCTTTTCTATATCTTCAATTCTGTTTATGATCTTTTTCTCTCTCTGGTCCTTTGAGCTGCAGTCTCACAGGGTCCTTTTGAGATACAAAAAACCTCACACAGAAAAATCTGTGTGAGGACGATTCGATACCGCGGTGCCACCTCAATTGTAGGAAAACATACTTTCTCCTACATCTCTGACCTGTCTAGCAACAGGCTGCACGATAAGGTGTGCTCACCGAATTTTTATTGTTTCAAATTCATCATCATAAACGCATCAGCCCATTTCAAGATCCACCACTGCTTGTTCACAATGACCACAAGCTCCCTGGAAGTGAGAAAAATCTCTACTTTTCTGATGTCTTGAAGCTATTATAGCTTCCTACCTATCGTTTGTCAACCCAAAATTTGAAATCGTCTTCAATCGTTCGGATTTTGGACCAAACTAAGATGGCTTGTCCTTACTCATAGAAGCTTGCAGCCATTTAAAACACAGATAGGCTAGGTAGCCTCCCAGGGTATTGGTCCACAGATCATCTATCTCAAATACCCGATTGAAATCAAACAAGAGGTCTAGGACAATCTGACTGAGCTCGATCCATAAACTCATCCCTAGACTAAAGCAAAGGACGCGTTTCCGAGTGCCTAGCCAAGGCCAGAGCCAAAGCAGCTGAAAGACCAAAGGGAATAAGAGAAAGATGTTGGCTATATTTTGTACAAACACCTTGATCAGCTGGACCAGGCTGGTCACTTGAGCTAGGTTGATGAGGGAATTAAAGGGAACCAGCAATACGACTACTCGCCCAAAATGTTGGATACCAGGTGTTTCCATTCCTGGTTCAGGCCGTTGGGGGAGAAAACACATGAGACAGAGCAAGACAAAATAGAAGAAACTGCCACCTAGTAGCAGTTGTCTTCCTTTATTTGTTAATTGACCTTGTTCTATCAGCCCGTTGTTACGGTTGAACTTGTTCAACAATGGCTTTCTCCCGGTCTCTCTTCATCGTATTGGAACGCAATTGGCCACAAGCAGCATCAATATCCGTACCATGCTCTTGACGAACCACGCAGTTGACTCCGTTTTTCTTCAAGGTGTCATAAAAGGCCATCACGCGCTCTCTTGGACTCCGGCTATACTGATCATGCTCACTAACTGGGTTGTAAGGAATCAAGTTTACATAAGATAACTTCTTGATCTTTTTAAGGAGTTCTGCCAATTCTAAGGCTTGTTCGACACCATCATTGACTTCATTAAGCATGATGTACTCGAAGGTTACCCGGCGGTTGGTCGTTTCAATATAGTACTCAATAGCCGCAAATAATTTCTCGATTGGGAAAGCGCGGTTGATTTTCATGATGCTGGAACGCAAGTCATTATTTGGAGCATGAAGTGATACCGCCAAGTTGACCTGAACCCCTTCATTAGCAAAATCACGAATCTTATGAGCCAAGCCAGAAGTTGAGACGGTAATGTGGCGGGCACCAATAGCTAGTCCCTTGTCATCATTGACCGTACGGACAAAGCTCAAGACATTCTTGTAGTTATCAAAGGGCTCACCAATTCCCATCACAACGATGTGGCTGACGCGTTCATCTTGACCACGCTCGTCAAAGTACTTTTGAACTAGCATGATTTGGGCAACGATTTCCCCACTGTTCAAGTCGCGTTGCTTCTTGATCAAACCAGATGCACAGAAGGTACAGCCGATGTTGCATCCTACCTGAGTGGTGACACAGACTGACAAGCCATAATGTTGGCGCATCAAAACTGTCTCGATCAACATGCCATCTGGCAATTCAAAAAGGTATTTGACAGTTCCATCTGCTGATTCTTGCACAATCCGTTGTTTCAAAGGATTGATCACGAACTGATCATTCAATGTTTCGATCAAGCTCTTAGATAGGTTGGTCATTTCTTCAAATGACTGGACACGTTTCCGATAGAGCCATTCCCAGATTTGGGTTGCTCGGAATTTCTTTTCACCATGTTCTTCTGCCCACTCGATCAGTTCTTGTCGAGTCAGGCCATAAATTGAAGGTTTCATCTTATCTCTTTTCTCTCTTTACTTTTGACGGATGACAAAGTGGCGTTCTTGCCCACCCTGTGCATCTTTTTTTCTAGACCGCTGACGGTTCTTTTTCTTTGGTTGAGAAGTCTTTTGTTTTTGCTCTTGTTCACGTTCTCGTTGCTGATTTTTAGAACGATTTCGGCGATTTTGACGACCGCCACGCTTAGCAGAACGGTTGCCCTCTTCCTGTTGTTTTGGAGAAGATTTCTTGTCAAAGGATGCTCGACGGGGTTCTGCATTTTCTAGGACAAAATAAGCACAGCCATAGCTACAGTATTCTAATAAATAATCTTCCAGGCGGCTAATTTTCTCTGCATCTGTGACCGGACGATCATCTTTATAGAAGCCACGTAGACGCAACTGTTCATTGCTCCAATCACCGACAATATAATCAAATTTGGTTAAAACCTCTGAAAAACGCTGACCAAAGACCGTCGCATCAAAGGCTTCATTTTGGTTCTCAACCAGCTCAAATGTCAATTGTTCTGCTAGCACTTGATTGCCGACCAGACGAAATTCCGGTCCAGGATATTTATTATAATTAAATAATTCAGGGGATATTTCTTTGCGCATAGCCTTCCTTTATTCATACCTTTAGTTGTAACACTTTATTTTATCATAAATCCCTAGCTTTAGATAGAATTTCAACGGAAAAGAGAGATTCTGTAAAAAGTCTGACGATTTAATTTACCTCTTCTTCCTGTCTCATCAGAAAAAATAGGCTTTTTCAAAGCTTACTCAAACGGAAAATAAGAAGGAGGCTGGGACAAAAGTCCTAGCCTCTCAATTATCTTTGGATTGTCGAGCAAGACGCAGTGGTTGAGTGGGGTCTACTACGCTGATTTCATCAGCTTTTACACCCCTACTCAACTGTGCGGAGGTGGGACGACGAAATCGAATTCTAACGAATAACCGATTTCTGTCCCACTCTCCTATGAATGTTCATCTCGTGATGTGAGGGGTAAATAAAGAGTGATTTTCGTATAGCTATTAGCCTTAGAATCAATCTCCATATGATAGCTAGCCCCAAACTGTAACCGCAAGCGTTGATCCACATTTTTCAAACCAACGCCTCCTAGTCGAAGAAGAGTTTGGTCTGTCGACTCAGACAAAGCAAAGCCTCGTCCATTATCGTAAATCGTCAGGACCACTTGTTCTTCTCTAATTTCCGAAGTGACTCGTATCACGCCCGGCCGATCCATCTCCTTGATGCCGTGATAGATGGCATTTTCCACTAAGGGTTGTAGGACCAGTTTAGGAAGCTGATAATCTCCCAACGTCCCCTCTTCTAAAATTTCATAATTCAACTTATCCCCATAGCGTTGTTTCTGAATGAAGAGATACTGGCGCACATGGTCTATTTCATCCTGAAGCCTAATTTGTTCTTGTCCTTGATTGAGAGCAAGGCGAAAATATTTGGCTAGGGACTTGGTCAGGTCAACCACCCGCTGACCATCATTAAACTCAGCCATCCAGACAATGGTATCCAAGGTGTTATAGAGGAAATGAGGATTAATTTGGGCTGCAAGAGCTCGCAGTTCATAGCGTCGTGCATTTTGTTCCTCTTCTTTAACCAATTGCATAAGGTTTTCAATTTGATCCAACATACGGTTGAAGGCTTGAGCAAGATCTACCAATTCAGGCGATCCTTTGGTAGTCGCCCGCAAGTGGGAATCACCAGCTCCTATTTTCAGAATGACGGCCTGTAAATCTTGTAGGGGTTTAATCCACAAGCGCAGAATGAACCAGATTCCCAGCCAGCACATGATGAGGACGAGAGCTCCTAAACCTATAAAGGAATAGAGCATTTGCGACTGAAGCATCTGGAGACCTTCCAGAGAAGCCACTCCAATTAAGGTCCAATCACTCTCTGGTATAGCAATTTGATAGACAAAGTTCTGTCCCTTTTGGGCATAGCCATCCTTGACAGCAATATAGGGTTGCATGGCCTGCATTTCCTGACTAGAAGAATAGACTGTCTTTTTAGGATGGTAGACAAATTCATGCTTCTGATTGATGATGAAACTAAAGCCTTTTTTGCCCAGTTGGAGATGATCCAGATAAGCTTCTAGGCTCTGATAGCCAATATCTAGGCGCAAAACTCCTAGATTTTGACCAGAAGCATCCACCACTTCCTGGGTGATAGAAATCACCCACTTGTCCTTCTCTGAAGACAAAGATTCCTTCCGGGCTGGCGTCAAGACAGGAATGGCCCTCTTCTTGATAGCCTCCTGATACCAGCTTTCGTTCATCATATCCGATGAGGTCTGCATGCTAATTTGAGAATCCGTAGCAACAAGGCGTCCATCCTTAGTTACTAAGACAGCCGAAACCAGATCTGGGTCTGTCTCAATAATGGTTCGCATCAGACTTTGAACGGCTTCTGGGCTCTCCTCCTTGTCTTGAGCAAACTGACGAACGGTCTCTTCTTTACTGAGGATCGAGGTGGTCTGCTTCAATTTTTTCAGATAGGAGGTGATAAACTGACTACTCTGGTCGATACTATTGCGGGTTGTTCGCTCTGTCAGTTGGCCAATGGTTGCTGAGCTAGTTTGATAGTATAGACTACCGACTAAACCCAAGAGCAAGAGAATGAAGACAAATACATAAACAATCAGCTGAATCAGCAAAGGGTATCGTTTCATTCATACTCTCCTTTTTTGTATTGTCTTGGGGTTACACCGACTACTTGTTTAAAGCGTTGAGAAAAATAGTTCATATCTTCAAAGCCAACCTGGGCTGCAATTTCATAAATCTTGAGATCAGTCGTCAAGAGTAAAAGTTTGGCCTTCTTCATCCGTTCTTGGATCAAGTATTCTTGAAAAGGGAGGCCCAATTTTTTCTTGATTAGGACGCTCAGATAAGAGGGACTAAAACCCAGTTGAAGAGCCAAGTCCTTGAGGGTTAATTGGGAATCCGCTAAGCGGGAATGAATAGCCTCTTCCAATTCTGTCGAATGCCCCTGATCCACCAAGGTTTCAACCTGGGCTTTCTTTCCTTCCTCGTCTAGCTTATTCTTAACTTTCCCCAGCATCTCTTCAATATCTGTTTTTGAAAAGGGCTTGAGGAGATAGTCATCTGCTCCGAGTCGAATGGCTTTCTGAGCAAACTCAAAATCATCATAGCCTGTTAGAAAGATGATATGGCAGGACGGAGCTTTCTCTCGGACTAGTTGGGCCAAATCTAAGCCATTCAACTGTGGCATATTAATATCAGTTAAGAGAAGATCAGCCGGTTGTGCTTGAAATTTTTCCCAAGCTATTCGCCCATTTTCCGCTTGGTCAATGACCTTCATCCCAAACTGTTCATAATTCACTAGAGAAGTAAGTCCCTGCCGAACCAGCTCTTCGTCTTCTACAATCATGATTGAATACATGTGTTTCACCTACTTATCCTTGTTATACTCATTATATCAAAGTAGGTCGCAAAAAGTCTCAGACATAGTCCAACAAATAGCCGTAGCCCTTTTCTGCCATCTCTGCTTTAGGAATGAATTTAATTGACAAACTATTGATGCAGTAGCGAAGGCCACCTTTTTCCTTAGGTCCATCCGTAAAGACGTGGCCTAGATGGGAATTTCCTACTCGACTCCGAACCTCTGTCCGAGTCATATTGAAACTCTTATCTTCCTTGTAGGTTGCCACATCGGGACTGATCGGCCGGCTAAAGCTTGGCCAACCACAACCAGAATCAAATTTATCTTTTGAGGAAAAGAGGGGCTCTCCTGTTACGACATCCACATAGATGCCCGCTTCAAACTTATCCCAATAGCGGTTAGAAAAAGCACGCTCTGTATCATTCTCTTGCGTCACTGCATATTCTTCGGGCGATAACTTCTTCTTGATCTCTTCATCATTTGGTTTTGGATAACGACTAGCGTCAATAACCGGATAAGAAGCTTGATTCACATCAATGTGACAATAGCCATTCGGATGTTTCTGTAGATAGTCCTGATGGTAGTCTTCCGCCTTGATATAATTAGCAAGTTCTTCTTTTTCTACAGCCAAAGGCTTATCATATTTCTTTGCCACTTCTTCAAATACTTGGTTTATGGTTGGCAAATCTGCTTGATCGGTGTAATAAACTCCTGTCCGATATTGACTTCCCTGATCATTTCCCTGACGGTTTTTTGATGTTGGATCAATAATCCGGAAATAGTGTAGAAGCAGTTCTTTCAAGGAAACCTTCTTGACATTATAGGTGATGTGTACCGTTTCGGCATGCCCTGTTTGGTTGACCAGTTCATACTTGGTAGTATCCCCTTTTCCATTGGCATAACCTGATTCGGCATCAATGACGCCTGGAACACGGGAAAAATACTCTTCCACACCCCAGAAGCAGCCACCAGCTAGATAGATTTCTCGTTGGTCTTCTGGATTGACTTTTTCTTCCTTCTTTTTGTTTGCTACTGGTGTCTGACTCATGGACGCTTTTTTGATCTGCTCAGTCGTCGCATCTGATGTATCCAAGGCCATGGATCCTTTGATAAGGAAAAAGAGTCCAAAACAAAGCAGGCCCACTAAAAGAACGGAAATGAGTTTCCATTTTGTTTCCATTTTATGTCCTCCTTACTTCATTTCTTTTAGAGTCTGGACGATGTCTTCCTTACTCATATAGCCGATATGGGTCTTGGCGAGAGTTCCATCGCTCGCAATAAAGAGAGCAGATGGATAAGAGCGAATCCCGTACTCTTTGAGCAAGTCGCCCTTACTATCCATCAAGACTGGGAAATCTTTGTAGTCCAAAGCCTGGTACCAATTTTTAAAGTCATCGGCTGATTTTTCCCCATTAAATGTCGGAGCGACAACAGTTAGAACTACATAATCTTTCCCCTCCTCTGCCTTTGCTAAATCATTTGTGTCACCTAATGTTGAAAGACAGATTGAGCACCAGGAAGCCCAAAACTTGAGATAGACTTTCTTCCCTTTGTAATCTGATAAGCGGTAGGTCTTGCCGTCTACTCCTTGCAGGCTAAAATCCAGAACCTTCTTGCCAGCTTGCTCTGAATCTCCCGTTTTGGCTGTCTGCTTAGTCTCGCTTTTATTGGATGACTCCATCCCCTGGGCGGAGCAGGCCCCTAACAATCCAACACAGAAAAGTCCTGTCGCTATTAAGGCTATTTTTTTCATGTCTTCCTCCTCTCTAAATTGGGAGAAAGTCGCCCAAGCAGACGACCTCCTCTTCCTATTGTCCTTTATTGGTCTGATTTCATGTCAGATGAGTCACTCATGTCGTCCTTCATCTCTGAATCGCTCGATTTCATCTTATCTTCTTTCATGTCGTCTTTCATTTCAGAACTGCTGTCAGACATCATAGATGAATCTTTCATATCGTCTTTTTTCATTTTATCATCGGACATGGACGAATCCTTCATATCGTCCTTCTTCATCATACTACTATCGTCCGTTTTTTTCATATCTGAATCAGATTTTTTTCCAGAACAAGCTGCTAAAGTGACGATGCTAAGGGTAGCAATAGTAAGTGCAAGAATTTTTTTCATGATTTTTCTCCTTTAATCATTCAAGATTAGTGAAACAGGGATGCTAGGCTGTTGAGATTACCCAGCATGAGCAAGATGCCCATCAAGACGATGAGAGCACCACCGATTTTTTTCAAGGTCCCCATATGAGGCTTGAGTTTGGCAAAGCGTTGCAAGACCCAGCCTGAAGCCAGGGCCAAGAGTAGGAAGGGAAGAGCTAAGCCCAAGGTGTAAACCAGCATTAAGAGCGCTCCTTGTAGAGCACCATTTCCTCCAGAAGCCGCAATCGCTAAAACGGAGCTCAATACAGGTCCGACACAAGGAGTCCACCCAAAACTAAAGGTCACTCCAATTAGAAAGGCATTGAAGAATTCGTTGCGTTTTTCGTCCTTCTTCAGTTGGATACTCTTTTGTTTTTGGAGTTGCTGAAGATTGATGAGGCCCATCTGATGGATTCCCAATAAGATGACAATCCCTCCTAGTAGGTAACGGAACCAGGGAGCATAAAGCACCTGGCCAAGGGCCCCTGCACCGTATCCTAGAATCAGGAAAACAGTTGATAGACCTGCGATAAAACAAAGAGTCTTCACCAGGCCATACCAAGAAATGTCTCTTCCAAAAATACGCACCGTTTTTTCATGCTCAGAATCCAATAGAATCCCTACATAGACTGGCATCAGTGGCAAAATACACGGGGAGAAAAAGGATAGAACTCCCGCTAAGAATACTGAAATGGAAAACAAACTGGTTTGAATCATTTCACTACCTCCCTTTCTTTCTGACACCAGTATAAAGAAAAAATCCCTCTAAAAATAGAGAGATTGATAAGCAAAAACTTGAATTTAATTAGAAGGTGAATGTTCCCCTCTGCTAACACGATGTCATACGTTCAAGTACGAAATTTGTCAAACAAGCTACTTTAATTCTTTTTCAAATAGTCAATGGCATCCTGCAAGGTTTTGACAGGAACAATTTTCATCTTGGTTTTAATTTTCTTAGCTGTTTCTACCGCTTCGTCGTAGTTGCTCTTGGCATTCGGATTGTTCTTTTTAACTTCCTCTGTCACCGGATTATCAGGGGCAAAGAAGATTTCAGCACCAGCGCGATCTGCTGCTACGACTTTTTTATCCACTCCACCGATATCTCCGACAGTCCCATCATGGTTAATGGTCCCTGTCCCCGCGATATGGCGTCCCTGACGAAGGTCTGGATCCGCTACTTGGGTATAGATGGACAAACTAAACATCATCCCGGCACTTGGACCACCGATGCCAGCTGTCGCAAACTCGATTGGCACGTCACTCTTCACTTCTGTCCGGTCAATCAAGCTAATCCCAATCCCATTCTTGCCATTGACCAACTTAATAATCTTTCCTTCAGCTGTCTTGGTCTGACCATCTTCTGTGTAGGTCACTGAGACCTTGTCCCCGATTTTTTGGGAACCAACATACTCGATGAGCTCTTTTGAGCTCTTGAAGGTCTTGTCATTCACAGCCGTAACCGTGTCCGCAATATTTAGAACGCCTTTAAAGGTAGAGTCTTCTGCCACTTGCATGACATAGACACCTAAGAATTCCATCTCTGTCTCTTTCCCAGCCGTTTTCAATCCTTGATACTTAGCAGTATTTTGAGAGGTTTCCATATAAAATTGATTGATCCGGAAAAATTCCTCACTGGAACTGCCACCTGTCATTTCTTTTTCAGAGTAGATATCTGTAAAAGGAGTCACCCAAGCATAGACTATATCCGAGAAGGTCGCTTGCTTGACGGCAACAGTGACAAAATCATACGAACCGGATGCTTCATCATTTTTCTGGTTGACACGCATGACTTGGCGAATATCTTCCGAACTCCCGGGCATTTCCAGATAGTAAGGCAGGGGAACAAAGAAAGCTAGCAAGGCCAAAATCAGAAGCAAGGTCCCAATCATCGGCCAACGATAGGTTCTCCACACGCTATCTTTTTTGCGCACAGGTTCAAATGGGCTTTCTGGTAGCTGAGCCCTTGGTTTCTCAAATTCTTTCATTCGTTTTATTTCATCTCCTTTATAACACTCTCTGGGACATAGACACTGACGTCCTGCTGGAAGGTCAGCAACTCGCGGATTCTCGTCGAGCTCAAGGCCTGGTACTGGGGCTGGGCACAGAGGTAGATGGTCTCAAGCTCTGGAGCCAGCTGGTGATTGAAGTAGTCCATATTGCTTTCATAGAGGAAGTCCTGGCTATTTCGCAGGCCTCGGACCAAACTGGTCACCCCATACCGTCTAGCCACCTCTACTGCCAACTCTGCCTCTGCGGTGATAACTCTTACATTGGGCAAATGAGCCACTGCTTCTGTCACCATGGTTTCCCTTTGCTCAATGGTAAAATAGCCCTTCTTCTCATGATTAAAGAAGATGCCGACATACAAGTGATCAAACAAGCGACTAGCCCGCTCTATCAAATCCAAGTGTCCCAAGGTCATTGGGTCAAATGAACCTGTAAATAATCCGATTTTATCTGACATAAACCGTCACCTTACTAATTCCGTAGATTTTTTCTTTCCAGATTCCTAGACAAGCAATCTCCTCAGGCAAGTCTACTGCCTTGTCCGTCTCACAGACGACCATGACCTCTTCTCCAAGTAAACCACGTTCAGCCAGGGCCTCAATATCGGCTACAATCTGCTCTTTTGCATAGGGAGGATCCAGGAAAATAAGATCAAAGGTCCCCTGCAATTGATTGAGAGCTTGGTGAGCCTCCATCTTCAGCAATTGAAACTTGTGGCTTTCCTTGGTCATTTGGATATTGCTAGCAATGATCCCTTGGGCTCTGCGGTCTTTCTCGACCAAGACAGCCTGCTCCATCCCCCGAGACACCGCCTCGATGGACAGACCGCCTGAGCCAGCATATAAATCCAAGACCCGACCCCCATCAAAATAAGGACCGATCATATTAAACATAGCCCCTCTCACCTTATCTGAAGTGGGCCTTGTTGTCTTTCCTTCGAGCGTCTTAAGAGGACGCCCTCCATAGGTACCTGATACAATCTTCATAGAGATTATTATATCAAAATTTGGATAAAAGATACAAAAACACCCACACTCTCCAATCTGAGATTTGCTGAACCAAATCCCTTTCGTTACCAAAGAAAAATCCTCTCACTTTTCTCTTGAAGTCCGAATTTATTTTTGTTATACTATATGTAACTTTTAAAACGTTACACAGGAGAATACAGATGTTTGATGCAAAAAAATTAAAAGACCGGCGACTGGAGCTCGGCCTAACCCAAGCCCAGGTCTACGAATCCTTAGAGATTAGTCGCAAGACCTACTCTAGTTGGGAGAATGGCTTAGCAGAGCCACACGATAAAAATCTCAGGAGGTTGGCCAAGCGCCTCTCCGTTAAAGAGGACTACTTTGTCGACAAGACCTCAGCGCTTTTCACCTACCCTTTATTAACCCCGCCCCATCAGAAAAAGGTCGATCTTTTGGCTAGCCAACTCTTAGCAGAGCAAGAGAAGGTGGTCTCTTTGGTCCCTTACCGTGTCCTCTCTATCGACTTGGCAGCCGGACATGGTCATACCTTTTATGACAATGAGACCGACTACGAGACCGTTTATTTTGACCAAGAGATCCAACACGACTTTGCCTCTTGGGTCTCTGGTGATTCGATGGAACCAAGCTATCCAAACGGTTCTGTTGCCTTGATGAAACAGACTGGATTTGACTATGATGGAGCGGTCTACGCCCTTATGTGGAACGGGAAGACCTATATCAAAAAAGTCTATCGGGAAGAGGAGGGCCTCCGCCTAGAGTCTATCAACCCAGCCTATGATGACCTCTTTGCTCCCTACGAAGATGAACCAAAAATTGTCGGTATCGTGGTCGGCCACTTCCTCCCTCTGGAGGTCTAGACATGCTTTTTGATTATTCACGTGAGCCAAGGTCTGATATTGCTTTTGTGGATATGAAAAGTTTCTATGCCAGTTGTGAGTGTGTCCGCCTCGGCCTCAATCCCTTGACGACTTCTCTTTGTGTCATGAGTCGGAGCGACAATTCTGCTGGCCTCATCTTAGCCAGTTCCCCCGTTTTTAAGCAGGTCTTTGGAAAGAAAAATGTCGGGCGTAGCTACGATCTGCCCTTTGATCTCAAGACTAGGAAATTCAATTACTACCTGGCCCGTAAGCAAGGTCTACCTACAGATCCAGCCTTTGTCCACTATATCGAAAGTTGGGCCAAGCGCACCTTTATCGTGCCCCCTCGCATGAATGCCTATATCCATGTCAATATGGAAATTCAGCAAGTCTTTCAAGAATTTGCGGCTCCAGATGATATCTACCCCTATTCTATCGATGAGGGATTTATCGATTTGACCAGCTCTCTCAACTACTTTATTCCTGATCCTCAGCTAGACCGACGCTCCAAGCTAGATCTCCTTTCTGCTCGGATCCAAAAGCGTATTTGGCAGCAAACTGGGATCTATGCTACTGTCGGGATGAGCAATGCCAATCCGCTCCTGGCCAAATTGGCTCTAGACAACGAAGCCAAGCACCAGAAAACCATGCGGGCTAACTGGTCTTACGAAGACGTCCCCAGTCGTGTCTGGCAGATAAAAAAACTAACTGATTTCTGGGGGATTGGCCATCGAACAGAAAAACGCCTGAACAAGCTCGGCATTCACTCCATCTATGAGCTGGCCCAGGCCAATCCAGACTATCTCAAAAAAGAATTTGGAGTCATGGGCGTTCAGCTCTGGTTTCATGCCCATGGGATTGATGAAAGCAATGTCCATCGTCCCTATCGGCCAAAGTCTCACGGTCTAGGAAATTCGCAAATCCTTCCCCGTGACTACCACTGCCAAAGCGATATTGAACTAGTCTTTCGAGAGATGGCTGAGCAAGTTGCTATCCGCTTACGTCGAGAAAAGAAAAAGACACAATTGGTCTCCATCCACGTCAGCTACTCCAAGCAGGAACAGCTCCCCTCCATCCACTGCCAGCGAAAGATCGAGCCGACCAACTCTACCGCTCAATTAGCCAAGGAAGTCATCCAGCTCTTTCGCTCCCACTACCAGGGAGGAGCTATCCGGCAGATCGGAGTCTTTTATGGGAAGCTCGTAGAAGAGAGCTTCCAGCTGATCTCCCTATTTGATGATCCTGTGCAAACCCAAAGAGAAGAAACTCTCCAAGAGACCATTGACCACATCCGTAACCGATTTGGCTTTGCTTCTCTACAGAAGGGATCTGCCCTATTAGAAAATTCGCGCGCTCTGGCTCGAAGCAAACTGACCGGAGGCCACTCTGCAGGAGGTTTAGATGGCTTAGCATGATTGATCGTTCTTATCTCCCCTATCAGTCGGCACGCGACTTCCAAGACCGGGGCATGGCCAAGTGGGCCGGCTTCTTCCTCTCTGAGCATTCGACAGCC
This sequence comes from Streptococcus sp. AM28-20, assembly GCF_003603595.1. NCBI lineage: Bacteria > Bacillati > Bacillota > Bacilli > Lactobacillales > Streptococcaceae > Streptococcus > Streptococcus sp. AM28-20. Next base: position 19,101 of record NZ_QTNK01000001.1, on the reverse strand, counting down.
TTACAAACAAACCAGCTCTCTCTCGAAGAGCTTCGCCTCCTCTCAAATCAAGAAATCCGTCACCTCCTCGAGCAGGCTTATCAGCAAGAGACTCACCTCTCCCTCTCTACCCTCCAGGACAATCAAGTCGCCGTCTACTGCGGTCAGGTCTATACCTTAAGCCCTTCCGAAGTCCTCATTAAAAATGGCCAGCACTACCACTCTCTCCTTCTTTCGACTATTTTTTCTATTGAACCAGGAGATTATAGCTATGAAACCAGCCCTGAATAAACACGAACTCCAATTCGATTATTTTTCAGACAATTACCAGCAGTTCGAGCATGATTTTTACCGATTGGCAACGACTGCGACCCCCTTGGTCTTTTTAGAAGATGACCTGCTGAGATCCATGTCGACAGGTCAGCGCAACTACTTCAGACTCCACCATACCCAGAGTCGCGACCACCGTGACCACTACTTTCACTTTCGAGTCTCCACCCATCCCCAATCTCCACTGACACGGATTTATACCTACCTAGGCCACAGTCCCACCACAGAATACAAAGCAACCTCCTAGAAAACTAGTGGGAAAATATGAAAAATCCCTTTAAAATAGGGATTTTGGGGTGCAGTTCATGGAGGACTTACTCAAAAGGATTTATAAAACGCTTGGAAAATAATAGAAAAAAGATATCAGTTTTATCAATTGGCAAAAAAAGAATGTTGAAATATCAGCATTCTTTTTTATTTAAAATGTATTCTTGTAATTAGATATTTAGGGAATTAGTTATTTCAGTTTATATTCTTTGATAAAATAGCTAAAATTGCATCACTATCATTTGAGGTATCTGTCTTTACTAGTCCTGTTTCAACTTTACCAAATAATGAGTTAATAATAATTAATCGTTCATCTTTATCAATGTTAGTTCCGGCTTTGGTAAGAGCTTGATAGAATCTTGTCAAAGCAGCTTTTTGTTTATATTCGGTGGCTAAATGATGATTTGACATAACGATTTTTATCAATACTCTAATAATATAGATAAAAAATGAAATAACTGAAATAAGTATAAACGACTCAGATATAAATGGAAGGTCTTTTTTGATAGTATTTACAGAATAATCATGGACAGCGATAACTAAGAATCTTAATGCAAATATTAAAATTAAGACTACAGCAATAAGTAAGCATGTCCATATTGTAGCTCGTCTTTTATGTTCTATAGCACGCTCATTCCAAAGTTGCTCCGGAGCTTCTAAAGAAAGCTTGTTTTTATAGGTTTCCTCCAAGTCGTTCAGATTGTTTTGCTTTTCTTCTTGCCATTCGTTAAGAGATTTTTGAAATTCAGCAAATTCAGAAGCTTTTTTATCAAACTGTTTCTGAATTTCATTATGTTTATCTTCTGTGAACGACGTAATTTCTCTATACTGTTTATCGGATTGAACTGAAATATCTCTTAACTTGTCTGTTATAGGAGCGACTATATTTGTTTCAAAATCAGAGATATTCTCTTTAATGTTTGAAAAGTTTTTTCTAAGTAGAAATAGGGCTGGATAAAATTTATCCTCATAAGGGTTTGAAAAATAACTACCAATGTAACTTGGATTCTTAGAAAGATATATATAACTTTTTATAGCTTCAACAAGATTGTTTTGAGACTGTTGAGTATAGAAAGAAACAAAACTTTTTATTTTACGAATTTCAGAATCTCTATCAATAGGAGAAGCTATCGATAATATGTATACCTTCTCACCTTGTTCTCCATATTCAGAATTACTTGATAGATTGTTGTAAATGTAGAAATTTATGTTGTCTATATTTAATTCTTCAAGATTGAAAATATAATCTTTTACCTCATTAAACTTATCTTTCAAATTTTGCCAATTTGACAAAAAACTGTTGGGAGCTTTATCATTAATCGAACTCCAATAGGTAAAGTTACTGTTTATAATTCCTTCAAGCTCGTTAAATGTAAAAATTTCTTTTTCTTCGCTAAAATTAATTATAAAATCGTTAGAAATAGAGAATCTAAAGAGAATCTCATCATTTAGAAAATTTGCTACTTGACCTTTAGTTAAACCCATTAAATCCCCCTATATTACAAAGTAATTAGTTATTACTAACTATTATATCACAGAAAGATTGTATAAAATAAATCGTATAGATGGAAAATTTTTGGTAGCTTTTTGGTATCTAAACATACAAAATAAATTACTTCTTTCAAAATTAACATCAAAGGAATGTTGATTTATTAGCATTCTTTTTCATTTCAAGTAAATTCTCGGAATTAGAAATAGGAGGTTCTTTTATCATGTGGATGAAGAGGATTTTGCAACCCAACCAATTGCATCTGCAGGAGGATTGTCCACATCAATCCAGATGAAGTCAATACCGATTTCACCGTTTTTGAATCTAGTAAGACGGATACCGTTAATTTCTAACTGAGACAATTTCTTACCCGTTAGGATCTCTCTATCTTTTAGCTGAAAGACCCCACGAAGAATCCAATTGCCAAGGATTTCTTGCTTATCAGTTGATTGAATGGCCTTCCCAGCTTCTTGGTTGATATAGGCAGTAATTACATCACCTGATGATAAAAATCGTAGCTTAAAGGTCCGCTCTTCTTTTGGGAGTGCAAGTTTACTTGTACCAGGCTCAAACCTTCCAATATCTTTACCAAAAAAATCCGGACGCTCCTCATGAAAATGTTTGGAGTCTGGAAGAGGAATATACACTTCACTGACTGGACGATACACCAGCTGTTCAATTTCTTTGATTAGTTTTTCATTCCCCGTCTCGTGTACAAAGCGAATCAAGTCCTCGCGAATGGACTTCATCTGAGCTTTTTCTTCCTTGGTAGACCATTTTTTCAAGAGGATTTCTTCTAAAGAAAAGGTCACAAAAGCTAGTTCTTCTGGAGCGAGACTGTCTTTAAATTTTTCCTGAATCTTTAAAATCCGTGGCAAGCGGTCCTTCTTAGCCAACTTTGAACCACCATTAAAAGCATTAAAGCCAGAATTTTCTTCTACATTTCCGTGCTGATCTGTGATCACCCACGACACCGTCTCAAGAATCTCCGAATCACTTTTTTCCGAGGTCAATAAATGAAGGTGTTCAAAAAGATAAAAGGGATCTTCGACATAATTCACATCCCAGGTATCAACCACAATCTCCTTATTCCTAAAGGTCATATGGAGCTGACTATCTGCAGCCGTGTATTTGTAATCATGCTGGCCATCTGTAAAACGGAAATTGGTCGGATTATTCTTGGTCGTAGATCCTAGAATTTTGAGATTGTCTAGGTCTACAGGCAGATAAGTTGTCTCTCCTACATGGATCTGAGGCTTGTGTCCCTTGGAAGTCGGCATCAAAACATGATAGACGGCTTCCACATGACTAGAATCAGAATGAAATCCCCTTATCAGTGCTTTTGAGGATTCAATCCGTTGATTTCGCAAGGTCGCAATCTCACGGGCCAGTTTTTCATAGCGAGCACGATTCTCATTATCGGCTGTCTCCTTGTCCGGTGAAATCTCAGCATGAAATCGGATTTCACTCAATAGCTCATTCCAAGACTGTGAATCTTTCTTGAACTGAGCAATCTTTTGATCCCCTGAATCCAAACCAAAGGATTTAATCCCAACCAAATACTTATGTTGCTCATCAACGACAAGCGAAGCATCATAAGAGGTATTTGCAATATCCTCACCAACGGCATGAAAAGCCTTTTGAAAAACAGTCTCTTGAAATTTTGAATTGACGATCGGAGCAACATAGCTCTCTCGATCATCAGAATCTTCGTTTTCTGCTTTCTGAGAAAAGGCCTCACTCAGACTGGCAAAGTTGGTAATGAGAGTCTTATATTTCTCTTTTTGTTCTTGTTTTAGGTGTTCCCACATAAATCAATCCTCACTTCTTATTTAAGTATATCAAAAGAAGACTAGTTTTTCACTAGTCCCCTTACTTATATAATTCGTTAAATAATGCTGTAAAACTCTAAATTTCCACGTTTTTTTACCAATCTGAAATAATCTTCGTCTGATAAAATTGCAAGACCATCCTCATAGGAGGCAATCTTCTTCTCTGCTTCCTCATAAGTGGAGACAAAGTCTTTCACATAAGACTGGCCTTCAAACTGGCCATTCATCTTGGTATAGATAATCGCAAATTTTCCTGAACGGTCAAGTTGAGACAGCCCTTGGCTTTCATTCAAGGCCTTGGCAACATTCTCCGCGATGCGTTTAATCACGGGAACGACTACGCTGTTTCCAGCCTGCTTGTATAGCTGACCGTTAGAAACCCCTTCTGGGATTTTAAAGGATTTAGGATAGCCTTGGACATTAAAGGTCTCTTTGGGAGTCAACTTCCGAATCTCGCCACTGTCCGTCAGGATCAATGGAACGTTATGTCCACCTGTCCCCATATTGGCTGTGAGGGTAGGTACGACTCCATTTTTATTTTCACGGACATACTGACGGCGCCATTGATAAACCGTATCTTGGCTAGTCACTTCAAACTTCAACTGGTCGTAGAAATTCTGCTTCCCTTCACGGTAGTAATAGGCCTCATCTGGCTTAGCACCAAAATCAATAACATCACTCAAGGTCGTTGTTAGTTTGATTTCCTCTGGGAATTCAAACAAATCATAAGCTTCCTTGGTATCAAAACCAACTATGTAGATCCGCTCACGGTTTTGTGGGATATTTCCATAGTCTTTCCCGTTGAGGACCTTCCACTTGATAAAGTAGTTGTTCTCCGTCAAAGCTTCACGAATAACCTTGAAGGTATTTCCATGGTCATGACCGACCATGTTCTTAACGTTTTCGATGAAAATGGCACGAGGTTTACATCCCTCAATCATCCGAAGCAATTCGAAGAAAAGATCGCCACGATCATCATCAAAGCCCTTGCGATAACCCGCAATACTAAAGGCTTGACAAGGGAAGCCTCCCATAATCACATCCACGCGCTCAGCTGGAATATCCTCTGGCTGAACAGCATGAATATCACGACCATCCAAATAGGTATCTGGATAGTTTAACTGATAAGTCTGGCGTGCATACTTATCAAACTCATTGGCATACACCACTCTGAACTCGTTGGTCTGTTCAAAACCCAACTCAATTCCCCCCACACCTGAGAAGAAAGCTGCAATGTTGTACTTCTCAGAGCGGTTCGAACTTACAGAATTTGTCATGTAGTAACCTGCTTTCTAGAAATGTTAGTTATTGTAAACTTTATTCGTACAAATTATTAAAAATAATTAATTTCTAATTCCTCTAGTAAGTTGATAGAGAGCAACTGATTCTTTATCAATATCTCTTTAATTTCATCTGTATTTTTATTATCAATAATTGATCTATTTTCTATCGTGTAAAGAAAATTAATGATATCGTTTATATATTCAGGATAAGTATTCACTAGTTCTATTAAGATATCTACATTTTCCCATTTTCTTTTCTTCAATTCAATTGAGTTACTAATCAACTTCGAGTTTATTAGTTTATATATTTCTGAATAATTTTTTAAAGAATAGAATTCTTTAAAATCTTTCATGGTTTTAGTGCTATTTTTTAAATCAGCAATTTTCATATTGTTTTGAGAAAATATTGATAATAACTTTACCATTGATTTTAAATTGCTTGGATTAACTTTTTTTAACTCCTTGCAAATGTATGCTAAGAGAAGCACATCAAAATTAACCTCAGGTTCTTCTCCTGTTTTATTAATATTGGTTGATGGCTCATATACCTCAAAAACAATATTTTTCATCCCAAACAATTCTTTGTTTATTTCTGATTTTACTTCATTCCAATTTAATCCACCATTGCCAGATCCTAATGGAGGAATAGCAACTGACTTAATGTCTCTTTTAACGACCTCTTCTTTTAATTTTTTCAAGCCATTAATAATATATTCTATCTTAGATTTTTCACGCCATTTATTCTTTGTTGGGAAATTTATTATTAAAAATTTATTTTCTTGATAAATATGTAATTTACCGGGATATAATTCTCCATTTTTACAAACTTTAACGTAGTCTTGTTCCATTTTAGGAAATTTCTTCTTAAACTGATAAGCAAGACCTTTCCCCATTTTCCCTTCACAATTAACTGTATTAATGATCGCTTGACATTTAGATTCGAAAATATCTCCTTGTGTATATTTAATCACCATTTAACCAAACTCCACTTTGAATTTTATCAACTATTATTGGGTATCTGCCCCTTAAATCTTCAGTATACCTTTCATTACAGTATATATAAGCAAAATTTTGTGGCAAAATAGGTTCACTACTTATGCATTCAGCCATTTTAACCTCCTTCGCATAACCTTGATTAGTAGGGGCAATCTCGTTCATTCTCCTCTCCATCGTTTCCCAATCAATTATGTTCATTCCTTCGTTATAATCACAAAGCTCAAATTCACCATTCAACGGGTGCCGTGGAACTATTTGAAATCCATTTTCTTCCGCGTATCTTCTATAAACAGTTATATATACAAAATTTTCTGCTCCATGCTCATATCGAACAGCATTATCGAATGCTGTGTAAGGGGAGAAATGAAATAATACGTAATCATCCAAGTGATTGAGTTGACGACTTTCTAGAATATCGTGATTAGCTATATCTTTATTTAGTAACCCTCTCTGAATCGCTTGATTTCTAGATAACAACCCATTTTCAATAATACTGTCTAAATTATCAATGTGAGTTAGATGATACAATAATTTCTTTCCCCTGATATTCATATATTTCACCTCGACTATTAATCACTCTTAGTATACCAAAAAACAAGCCCAATTTGTATATGGACTTGTTTGAAAAATTACGCAAAAAGTGTAAAGATAGTTATTATGCTTAAAATTTGACTAAAACAGCTTTAATATGATTTTTTAGTTAAATGTAACTACCTTATAAATTAATGAAGTTCCTTACTTTTTTGCACAATCTTGTTTGAAACTCTATTCATATTATGGATAACCAATGTTATTGTTGACAAAAAAGCTAAAACTACAAGCGATAGAAAAATGATTCGCAACAGTTCCAAAAGCCATTGAGCAATAATAACTACAATAATCATTTTAAGAATAGAAAATATAATAATTACACACCAAAGAAAAGCTGGAAATAAATAATCCGCAAGATACCCATAATATACGTCAGGTTTAATTGTATAAAAACTTGCAAAATCTTCTACTGAATAAACTTCTCTACCAAACATATACATTGATAATATGAAAGCTAATGCAGATACTGAAATTAAAATGAATTGAGTAGTTTTAAATGCCTGATAATTGATTGTTATAATTTCATTTGGAATAGCAAATGTTACAATCAACAAAAGAATTATGAATATTAAATAAGAAATCCACACACTCATCGGAAGGAGTTTATTTCTTGCTATGTAAATAATCTTTATTGGATTTTTCTCAACGAGCATAATTTTATCCTCACTTAGATTTTATAATTGAATTTAAAAAATTAATTATTGTAATTCCGTTGCTCTTTATATCTATTATATATCCTTTAATGCCAGGAATAATTAAAAGCTTTTGTATTTTCTGTAAAAAATCTTTATTATCTACCGTATCTGGACAAATAAAGGTTGTTCTTGATTCTTTTGCATCAGTAATCATTGGAAGCTTGAGTAATATATCAAGTTCATCGTCAGTATTTCCATTAGGATAAGTTGTAATAATTTCAATAGATTTCATATTTTCAGTAGTGTTTAATACGATATCTTCATAAATTGGATTAATTTTAATATAGCCTATATCACTCTTTATATCATTTATCTGAGTTTCGATTTTCTTATACGAATCTAGCGCTTCATAAATTGTCACGTTATTGATAGTAAGTATCTCGCTTTTAAATGAATAATCAACTTTTATATCAGTCGTACCATTTTGAATTTGTTCTTTGAGGTACAACATAATTTTTCTTACTCTTCTTAAATGATCTAAACCTTTCCCAACTTCAGAATCAATATTAAAATCATATAAACGTTCAATTTCCTCATAAACTTGACTACTTGTATATCTGGAATTAGCCTGATTCAAAACAATGAATTTAGATAGTAGTATTTTTCTATCATAAATCGCATTTTCTAATTTAAATAAAAAATCCGGGTTATAGTGTATACCATTTCCTTTCTTATACTCATTTGTAATTGTTTTATATTCGATAGTAATCTCCTCAGTAATTTTTATAAGATTTCTATATTCCTCAGATTCAGCGATTTCTTTAAAGTCTTGAAAAATTACTAAACTCATTTCATCTTTTTTCATTACAGGATTAGAAAACAAATCATTGTAGGCATTGAAAATAGTATTAGGAATTATTTGTGATTTTAATTCATCTATCTTGTTATAATATTTCTTTAAGATATGTGGTTGTACATTCAATTTAAAAATATAATTTCTTTTTTCCATTGATAGACTTCCTTTGCTATATAGGGAATTTATATTATTATAGCAAAAAAACACAGTTTTTTCACTGTGTTTTGCTATATTTATATAATTATTTCACCAACTTCTTCATCTCATCAATACGTGCGACGGTCGCATCGTACTTGGCTTGGTAGTCGGCTTGTTTGTCGCGTTCTTTTTGGACGACTTCTGGTTTGGCATTGGCTACGAAGCGTTCGTTAGAGAGCTTCTTACCGACCATATCCAGTTCTTTTTGCCATTTAGCCAGTTCTTTGTCGAGACGAGCCAGTTCTTCTTCGACATTGAGGAGGTCTGCCAGTGGCAAGTAGATTTCAGCTCCTGTGATGACGCTTGACATTGCGAGTTCAGGTGCAGGGATGTTTGATGCAATTTCCAGGTGTTCTGGATTTGTGAAACGTTTGATATAGTTGACATTGCTGTTAAAGAAGGCTTCCAAGTCGCTATCGCTAGTCTTAACAAGAATCGTGATAGGCTTGCTTGGTGCTACGTTTACTTCCGCACGCGCATTACGAACGGCACGAATCAAGTCTTTGAGGCTTTCGACACCAGTGTGAGCCGCAAGGTCTTCAAAGGCTGGGTTGACAGTTGGGTATTCTGCTGTCACGATAGAACCTTCTGAGATTTGTCCAAAGATTTCCTCTGTCACGAATGGCATGATTGGGTGGAGGAGACGAAGGATCTTGTCCAAGGTGTAAAGGAGAACAGAACGTGTGATAACTTTCTCTTCTTCGTTATCGCTATAAAGGACTTCCTTGGTCAATTCAACGTACCAATCCGCAAACTCATCCCAGATAAAGTTGTATAGGAGGTGACCAGCGACACCAAACTCAAACTTGTCAAAGTTAGCGGTCGCTTTTCCGATAGTTTCATTGAGGTTGTGGAGAATCCAGCGGTCTGTGACATTTCCAGCTTCCTTATTGACCACTTTTTCGACATTAGCAGTTGCTTGCTCAAGAGTCAAGCCTTCATTGTTCATGAGGATGTAGCGAGAGATGTTCCAGATCTTGTTAATGAAGTTCCATGAAGCATCCATTTTCTCGTAAGAGAAGCGGACGTCTTGTCCTGGTGCAGAACCGTTTGAAAGGAACCAACGAAGGGCATCGGCACCGTATTTCTCGATGACATCCATTGGGTCAATCCCGTTCCCGAGAGATTTAGACATCTTGCGTCCTTGCTCGTCACGGATGAGCCCGTGGATTAGAACGTTTTGGAATGGCTGACGGCCAGTGAATTCCAAAGATTGGAAGATCATACGAGACACCCAGAAGAAGATGATATCGTAACCTGTAACCAAGGTTGAAGTTGGGAAGTAACGTTTGAAGTCTTCTGAGTCCACATCTGGCCAGCCCATGGTTGAGAACGGCCAAAGGGCAGAACTGAACCAAGTATCCAAGACATCTTCGTCCTGAGTCCAACCGTCACCTTCTGGAGCTTCTTCTCCAACGTACATTTCACCCTCAGCATTGTACCAAGCAGGGATTTGGTGCCCCCACCAGAGCTGACGAGAGATGACCCAGTCGTGGACATTTTCCATCCATTGGAGGAAGGTATCGTTGAAACGAGTCGGGTAGAATTCAACCTTATCCTCTGTATCTTGGTTGGCAATGGCATTTTTGGCCAATTGGTCCATCTTGACGAACCATTGAGTAGACAAGCGTGGTTCAACCACAACACCAGTCCGCTCTGAGTGACCAACACTATGGACACGTTTTTCGATTTTAACAAGGGCACCGATTTCTTCTAACTTAGCAACGACTGCCTTACGCGCTTCAAAACGATCCATGCCTGCAAATTCGAAGGCAAGTTCGTTCATGGTTCCGTCGTCGTTCATGACATTGACTTGTGGCAAGTTGTGGCGTTGACCAACCAAGAAGTCGTTTGGATCATGGGCAGGTGTGATTTTCACAACACCCGTACCAAACTCAGGATCTGCGTGTTCGTCGGCAACGATTGGGATCAGTTTATTAGCAATTGGAAGGACTACGTTTTGACCAATCAAATCCTTGTAACGTGGGTCTTCTGGATTGACCGCAACTGCAACATCCCCAAACATGGTCTCAGGGCGAGTTGTCGCAACTTCAAGGGCGCGTGAGCCGTCTTCTAGCATGTAGTTCATGTGGTAGAAGGCACCTTCGACGTCCTTGTGGATTACCTCAATATCAGAAAGGGCTGTGCGGGCTGCTGGGTCCCAGTTGATGATAAATTCACCACGGTAGATCCAGCCTTTCTTGTAAAGGTCCACAAAGACCTTGCGAACGGCTTTCGACAAACCTTCGTCAAGAGTGAAACGCTCACGAGAGTAGTCTACAGAGAGGCCCATCTTGCCCCATTGTTCCTTGATGGTAGTGGCATATTCGTCTTTCCATTCCCAGACCTTCTCGAGAAATTTCTCACGACCCAGGTCGTAACGCGTAATGCCCTCACCACGCAAGCGCTCCTCAACCTTAGCCTGAGTCGCAATCCCCGCGTGGTCCATACCAGGAAGCCAAAGGGTATCAAAACCTTGCATCCTTTTTTGACGGATGATGATATCCTGTAAAGTCGTATCCCAAGCGTGACCAAGGTGAAGTTTACCAGTTACGTTTGGTGGTGGTATAACGATCGAATAAGGCTTAGCCTTTTGATCGCCTGAAGGCTTGAAAACATCTTCGTCAAGCCATTTTTGGTAACGACCAGCCTCAACCTCGGCTGGATTGTATTTAGGTGAAAGTTCTTTAGACATGTGTGTTCTCCTTTATTTTAAAATCTGCTTTTTCATAATTAATATCTAATCGAGGATCAGCATTTGGAATAAAAATATTACAAGAGTTTACAGTTTTGAATGATTGACAATATTTATTATTACATTTTTTGTTATGTAAACACTTTTTTCCACAAACACATTTTTCGTGACATATTATTTTTTTAAAACATTTATACTTTATATGAATCCCCCTAGGTATCAAATCATCTCTATCATAAAGCAATTTTACCGAATAAAATACTTTTCCATCGGGGTTGTTTTCTAAAAATGATTTAACTGTTGACTCATAAAAAGCAAGATTTTTAGATAGTTTTAATTTACCATGCTTATCTGGTTTACTAGTTAGATTACTCCATTCAGTTTGAGTAAAATACTTCCTATCCTTATCACATTTCCAATTGTCATCTGGATATAATTCATGAGCAATTATATGACCTCTGTTAATATAAGTGACACTACCATTAAGTTTCTTATCCCACCCAACTGGTGTAACTTTTTTACTAAATTCTTTTGGCCTTGGTTTGTTTGCTAAAAAATTTTTAGTAAGCAAAACCTTGCATCCTATAGGCAATAGGACTTCTTCCTTACTTTTCACGATTTTTTTAGATTGATGAAAGTCTAAACCTTGAGAAGAAATAGTCAATCTAACTTTTCTTCTAATATGAAAGCTACCATTATCAAAAATTAATCTATATTTAGAACTCACACCCAGTTGTTTAAGAACTGTTTTAGTGAGTACGGCATCAAATAATTCATAACTCATATTTTTTCAACCCATTCATAGTATAGCTTCCCACTCACTCTTAAGCAAGCCATATATGAGACTATCACAACGATTGCCTTGGGCATCTTTGCGGTCCCTTATGCGAGCTTCGAGGGTAAAGCCAAGCTTCACTGCAACTCGTTGACTTTGAACATTGTAGCCAAAGCAAGACAATTCTATCTTGTGAAGACCCAATTCTTTGAAAGCTAGATCAATCAAAGCACGCGCTGCTTCAGGCACATATCCTCGACCCCAATAGTCTGGGTGCAAGGTATAGCCAATCTCCAGCACATCATCTTCGTGGCGGTGATTGAAATCAACAGAGCCGATGATCTTATCCGTCCCTTTGACCACAATCCCATAACCCGCTGGGAGATTGTCTTTTTGATTGCGCTCGGGAAGGATATGTTCTAGGTAATAAATCTCATCTTCCAGGGTCTTGACGGGTGGAAAGCCCGCTGGGTAGGCAACCTCCGGCAAACTAGCGTAGGCATGGATATCCTCGGCATCCGCCACTCTACGGACTCGCAAGACCAGTCGCTCGGTTTCTATTTGTTCTGGTAACTCTGCTCTTGTCATCCTTTCCCTCGCTTTCTATAAAAAAAACGTCCCTGCCATCAATCTGACAGGGACGAATGTGTTTATCCGCGGTACCACCCAATTTCGGGCCCTTGCCCGCATCTTTGTTTATTTCATTTTCATCCATTAGCAACTAGTTTTGACACATTTGTGGACTTCTCAGCACCGCCACTTTCTGTAAAATGTGGAATTCAAAACACCTCTAACAGGTTCATTTTATCAAGTTTTCCCGGAAATAGCAAGAAATCACAAAAGCGATTATTTAAACTTGACACCAAGTTCTTGCAATTTTTTGATAGTTGCTGGGCCGATTCCTTTAAGGGCCAACAACTCTTTCTCTGTCCAGTTTGCGAAGTCCGCAACAGAGCGAATACCTTCATCATAGAATGTTTGCGCACGATCAAGGGCTACACCTTCCAAGCTTGCAGCGAATTCTTCCACTGAAGAAGCTGCTTGTTTCACTTCTTTCGCTACTGCTTTTGCTGCTTTCTCAACCTTTTTAGGTGCCTCTTTAACAGCTGCTCCTACAGTTGCGACAGCTTTTTTCAAAAGATGTCTATTTTGATGTTTGTATTGTTTCGCACGGTTAACGTTCTTCTTTGCCATTTTTCCTCCTACGTATCCAGTGATCAATCCCTAAGGCAACAAGGTTTCATCACCAATATTACTTTCAATAATTCGTTGATGTCTGTTCAACTTTTTTATTGTAACACAATCCCTCGAAAAATCAAGTTATTGCACTATTTTCAGCCAAATCCAGCTAGTCAAAAGCCTTTACAGAGAGCCTTTAATAGGTTCTCTCTCCAAATAAGCCATCTGGAAGATCGTGGAAACCTTTCCCTGCGTGGTAGTTGGCAAACTTCCCTTGCAAGAATTGATAGGCATCCAAACGACTCTCATAGCGGATCATGGCTTCCTTGGCCCGCTCATCCTGATCCTCTTCATAGACCTTCTTGCTTTCTGTCAGGGCCATCTCATTGATCATGACCTGGGTCTTGATCCAAGCCTCAAATTCTTTCATAAATTCTTTTTCGTAGCTCATTCTTACTCCAATCCTCTATAAAACTCACTATCAATCTCCCGATAGGGTTGGATATCCTGGACATATTCCAAAACACCTTGAAATTCCCCTGCTTCATCGCGCACTGCTGCATAGGTAACATGGACAAATTTCCCACGTGATTCTGATTTGAACCACATTTCGTACTTGTCTTTTTTCCCTTCTCGAAGCCCCTGCATGATTGTTTTGACCTTCTCCAAGTATTTTGGCGGGTGACACAGTTCGACATTGCGTCCTACCTGCGACGGTGTCCGTTTGAAAATCATCTCCTCAAAAGGCGCTGCATCATTGTAATATTGGAAAATATCATCCTTATTAACAAAGGTGATCTCCATCGGTAGATGGTTTAAGATCAAGTTAGCCTGCTCCACAGAGAGGAAGCCATGGCCAAAAGCCTGTGGTTGCTGACGATCGAAGCTCTCTTCTTTTTTCTTAGGCGTGAAGGTAATGGTCAACTGCCCCTCTGGAGTCTCAATGATCTGTCGCTGTTCGCCTCCATTTGAAGAAGGAAGGGCTTCACCTAAACCTTCTGTCTCTCTTGCTTCCTCTTCCTTAAAGTCCACACGTTTCGGCACCCATTTCTCACTCGGAATGATAATGGCATAACCGTAAGCCTCACTTTCTTCCGCGATGGAGAGCCAATCATCTTGGCTAAAGGCCTCCAGCAAAATCATCAAGAGGATGGACTCTTCCTTGAAGATCATGGCTTCAAACTCTTGCGCAAAGGCTTCAAAGCGCTCTTTGACCTCCGAAATGGCACAATTAGGAAGTTCCTTAGCCACTTCCAAGGCTTTCGCAAAGAGGTCTCGAATCTGGTCATCTACCCCCCACATGACTTTGGGAGGGGAATCATGTCCATAGCGTTCCATAATAGGAAACATCAACTCTTCCTTTCGGCGGTAATGCCGATCAAATTGACCCACCAAGCCCAGCTGACGCAACAAGCCTTTGTGAATCTCCTGGATCATCTCAGGATCCTCTGTCGTCTCATAATTATCCAGCAAACGACGGACCCGCATCATAGCCGCCCGAAGGGCCAGGTTCTCCTGTTTAAAGATCTGAACCGGATGGCCTGGATGGTCAGTATCTGCTACTTCAACCCCTTGTACAGCGTTCTTAAAGAGATTGGCATGGACATCGCAAAGCTCCATGACATCCTCAAAGGTAATGCCTGCATCAGAGTTCATCAGCTCATGCTCCATGAGGGAAATCTCAATCGCAGACACCCCGCTAAAGGTCGCATCAAAGCGCTCTTGGACCGACTCAGGAGAGGCTCCATGATGAAGATCTAATAAGATGTCTCTCAAGACATGAATTCGATTATCGCTCATTAGTCTAGCCCCACTACTTCATAGCCATTGGCCTCTAATGTTCGCACAATCTTCTCCATGGGCGTACCTTCTAATTTTGATCCTTGTTTCAAAGAAACCTTGCGCCCAACTGTATTGCGCATGATCGGATTGGCTAAGGGTTTAAAGCCCAATTCCACCAACAAGTCTAATACTTCCGGATGTTGATCAATGACTTGAGCAACTGGAATCGATACATCAATTTTATTGTCCATCTCTCACTCTCACATTTCTTCTCTCATCTTAGCTCCTGGGAAACTAAGATTCCTCCTGGGGAAGCTCCTCAGCCCTCTGTTTGGCCCGTTCTTCTCCCCACCAAAAGGGCATCAATTCTCCCAGAGTAATAGTCTTCCGACTCTCATAATCGACCATAAACTCCAACTAGCTATTGGCTGGATCAAGTTCCATTAAGAACTCTCGACAAGCCCCACAAGGCATTCCAGATCCGCCACCATAAGGTGGTCGATCTCGGAAGGCTAAAATTCGTTTCACCTTGGTTTGACCAGATGCTTGGTACATATTAAAGAGAGCTGCTCGTTCTGCACACAAATGGAAGACTCCACAGGTCCCTTCCATACAAAAGCCTGTATAGATTTGCCCATCTCTGCCTCAATAGCCGCAACCACGTGTTGCGCATAGACAAAATCAGATACTTCATGGGGACGATAGAGGGCCTTGGCCTTTTCATACATGATTTCCCAAATATCCATTGTTGATTCCTGTTCTATTAAGCTTTCTTGACTAACTTCACCACAGCTTCTGTCCGAGCTGTATGGGGAAACATATCTACTGACTGGATGTAGACAACATCATACACCTTGGTCAAGTCTACAAGGTCTCGCGCCAAGGTCGAAACATTACAAGAGACATAGACCATCTTTTGAGGGGCATAGCGCAACAAGGTATCAATCAATTGAACCCCCAGTCCTGTCCGTGGTGGATCCACAATAACTGCATCCGCCCGATAGCCTTCTTTGTACCAGCGAGGGATGATTTCCTCAGCCGTCCCAGCTTCGTAGTGGGTGTTATCAAATCCCATCTGCTTAGCATTGTATTTAGCATCCTCAATCGCTTCAGGGATAATGTCCATCCCCCGTACACTCTTGACCTTGTCCGCAAAGGCAAAACCAATAGTTCCAACCCCGCAGTATGCATCAATCAAATGATCCTCTGGTGATACATCTAAGGCCTTGACAGCCTCACTATAGAGGACTTCAGTTTGCTCAGGATTTAACTGGTAAAAGGCCCGAGGAGACAAGGAAAATTCATAATCCAAGACCCCTTCACGAATGGTCTCCTGTCCCCAAATAATCTGCGTCTTCTCTCCATAAATCTCGCTTGATTTAGAAGTGTTCAGATTGACTGCCACCGTTACAATTTCAGGGTATTTTTCTACTAGGTCTGCGACCAAGGCTGTTAAATTAATTTGTCGACTCGTCACCACGATCATTTGGACCTGACCTGACTTGCGAGCCCGACGCACCATAATGGTTCGAACTCCCAATTGCTTCCGATCATCTGAAATTGGAATCTGGTAGTAGGTCAATAGCTCAGCTACGTGATTAGCGATTTCCTGAATGACCGGATCCTGGACCAGACAGTCCCTTAATTCCACCAAATAATGGGAATTTTGAGCGTACAAACCAGCCTTGACATGCCCCTTAAATTTACGTGTCTGAAATTGGAGCTTGGCCCGATAATACTGAGGTTTTTCCATCCCAAGCGTCGGATGAATCAGATAGTTTTCATACCCTTTAGGAGCATATTTTTTCAAGGCCTGCTGTAATAAGTCTGTTTTGAACTCCAACTGCTTGCTGTACTTCAGATGCATGATTTGGCAGCCCCCACAGGTCTCATAAATATCACAGGTTGGCGTTACCCGATACTTGGAAGCCTTGTTGACGGACAAGAGCTTGGCTTCTGCAAAATTCTTCCGAATCGCCGTAATTTGGCAAAAGACATCTTCACCCTTTAAAGCCCCAGGCACAAAGACCAAGGTCTTCTTGTAAAAGCCAATCCCTTCACCATTAATTCCCATTCGCTTGATTTTCAAAGGAATTCTTTGTTTAACTTTTAAATCCATATGTCTATTATACCATGTAGTTTCTCATTCGTTTAGAATATGATAGAATTGAAAAGAAAAACAAGGAATCAGGGACCATTTCTCAAAAGGACTACGAATAATATAAAGAGAAAGACTGATCATTTCCCATAATAAAACACGAACGAAACAGGAATCCTATGAAAATTACCAAATTAGAAAAGAAAAAGCGTCTCTACCTTCTAGAGCTGGATCAAGCCGAATCCCTCTACATTACTGAAGACACCATCGTCCGCTTCATGCTCTCGCGAGACAAGGAAATAAGCCAGGAAGAACTCAAGGAAATCCAAAGCTATGCCCAGATCTCCCATGCTAAAAACTTGGCCCTCTATCACCTTTCCTTTAAGGCACGAACAGCTCGCGAAGTTAGAGACTACTTAATCAAGCACGAAATCGACGAATCTACCATCGAAACCGTCATTAACACCCTAAAAGAAGACAAATGGATCGATGACTTGGCCTATACTCGGGCTATCTTTCAATCCAATCACCTCTCAGGAGACAAGGGCCCCTATCTCCTCAAGCAAAAGCTCATTCAAAAAGGTGTCTCTTCCCACTATATCGACAAAATCACCTCAGAATTTGATTTCTCCGAAGTGGCTCAACGAACTGCTCAGAAACTGGCTAAGCAATACGTTAAGAAACTTCCACCAAGAGCCTTAAAAGATAAAATCACACAAACTCTTATCAATAAAGGCTTTAGTTATGAAGTTGTCAAGCAAGCCTATCACCAATTAGATATCGAACCAAACGAGGAACAAACTCTTGACCTGATTATGAAGGAACTAGAAAAACAGCACCAGAAATACTCCCGAAAATACGAGGGCTACGAGCTTAAACAACGCCTCACTCAAGCCCTTGCGCGCAAGGGATACGACTACTCAGACATTTCTACAGCACTTCGCGAATTCCTTTAAATAAAAAATCACATGAAAATCCCTTATTTTCATGAAAATATGATACAATATAGAGGATGTGCTTAGATTGTAGAAAGTTGGTAAGTTATGAAACTACCTAAAGAAGGCGACTTTATTACAATTCAAAGTTATAAACATGATGGAAGTCTCCACCGAACCTGGCGGGACACCATGGTACTAAAAACTACGGAAAACGCACTTATCGGCGTCAATGATCATACTCTCGTTACAGAGAGCGATGGTAGAAGATGGATTACACGAGAGCCAGCAATCGTCTACTTTCATAAGAAGTACTGGTTTAATATCATTGCTATGATCCGAGATAATGAAGTATCCTATTATTGTAATCTTGCCAGTCCTTATTATATGGACCAAGAGGCACTAAAGTATATTGATTATGATCTTGATGTCAAAGTCTTTCCGGATGGTGATAAAAAACTGCTGGACGTAGAAGAATACGAACAGCACAAACGCAAAATGAACTATTCAGATGACATTGACTTTATCCTAAAAGAAAATGTCAAAATCCTTGTAGACTGGATTAACAACCAGTTAGGTCCGTTCTCTGAGGAATACATTAAAATTTGGTACAACCGTTATGTTGAACTGCGAAATAAATAAAGTTGAAAAGAGCGAAAGCTCTTTTTTTCGAACTTAATACTTGCAATATCCAAGTAAAACAAGTACTATGTACTTAATAAAAACAGGAAGGGAGACACTATGGCGTTTACAAATACAAGAGGCCGCTATGCAAGTTTTGGGGTCGTAACCAGCTTACCGGATGATATCATCGATAGTTTCTGGTTTGTCATTGACAACTACCTCAAACATGTCTATCCCTTGAACCCCGTTTTAAAATTTGAACTCATCAATCGGAAAGGAAAAACAACCCTGCGCTTCAGTCAAAAAGACTTTCCTTTAGAAATCGCAGTTGATTTCCTGATTCCTTTCGACCCCTATTATCCAAGACAAGTACGAATTGTTGATAACAAGGGAAGAGAAACAATCATGCTGATTGATGAATACCAACTCTTATAAAATAAAAGGCCTAATGGCCTTTTTTTTTACAAAACAAAAAAGGTCATATGACCTTTCAATAGTATCGGGAAGACAGGATTCGAACCTGCGACACCTTGGTCCCAAACCAAGTACTCTACCAA